>NZ_JAIVFS010000230.1:0-1631 GCF_020829645.1 Nostoc mirabile CHAB5784
ATTATTAACGGAGCCGAGCGGGTAATTGTCAACCAAATAGTGCGATCGCCAGGCGTTTATTACAAATCAGAAATCGACAAAAACGGGCGACGTACTTATTCAGCTAGCTTAATTCCTAACCGGGGAGCATGGCTGAAATTTGAAACAGACCGTAACGATTTGGTCTGGGTACGGATCGACAAAACCCGCAAACTGTCAGCGCAGGTACTTCTAAAAGCTTTAGGGTTATCAGACAACGAAATCTTTGACGCCTTACGCCACCCAGAGTATTTCCAAAAAACCATTGAAAAAGAAGGGCAATTCTCTGAAGAAGAAGCCTTGATGGAGTTATATCGCAAACTCCGTCCTGGTGAACCACCTACGGTGTTAGGTGGACAACAACTCCTAGACTCTCGTTTCTTTGACCCGAAACGTTATGACCTTGGTCGCGTTGGACGGTACAAACTCAACAAGAAATTGCGCCTTTCTGTCCCAGACACAATGCGCGTGTTGACTGCTGGCGATATCTTGGCAGCCGTAGATTACCTGATCAACCTAGAATATGACATTGGTAACATAGATGACATTGACCACTTAGGCAATCGTCGGGTGAGAAGCGTCGGTGAATTGCTACAAAACCAAGTGCGGGTGGGCTTAAACCGCTTAGAGAGAATTATTCGGGAACGGATGACCGTATCCGATGCCGAAGTGCTAACTCCCGCTTCCTTGGTGAACCCCAAACCATTAGTAGCAGCAATTAAAGAATTCTTTGGTTCCAGCCAATTAAGTCAGTTCATGGATCAAACCAATCCTCTGGCAGAACTGACCCACAAACGCCGTCTGAGTGCCCTTGGCCCTGGTGGTTTAACCCGCGAACGCGCTGGGTTTGCCGTGCGGGATATTCATCCTAGTCACTATGGACGCATTTGCCCCATTGAAACACCAGAAGGCCCCAACGCCGGATTGATTGGCTCCTTAGCAACCCATGCGCGGGTTAACCTGTATGGCTTCCTCGAAACACCATTTAGACCTGTAGAAAATGGGCGAGTCAGATTTGATCTGCCTCCAGCCTACATGACAGCCGATGAAGAAGATGACCTGCGGGTTGCTCCGGGAGATATTCCTGTAGATGAAACCGGGCACATTATTGGGCCACTAGTGCCAGTCCGGTATCGTCAAGAATTTTCCACCACAACACCAGAACAGGTGGACTACGTAGCAGTATCTCCCGTACAGATTGTGTCGGTAGCAACCAGCATGATTCCCTTCTTGGAGCATGATGACGCTAACCGAGCGCTAATGGGGTCGAACATGCAACGGCAAGCAGTACCCCTGCTCAAGCCAGAACGTCCTCTGGTGGGTACTGGTTTGGAAGCCCAAGGAGCCAGAGACTCCGGGATGGTGGTTGTATCGCGTACTGATGGCGATGTCACTTATGTGGATGCTACAGAAATTCGCGTCCGTCCGAAACCGGCAACTCCAGAAATTAAGTACACCCTTTCCAAGTACCAACGTTCCAATCAAGACACCTGTTTAAATCAGAAACCTCTCGTCCGCATTGGGGAACGGGTTGTTGCTGGTCAGGTATTGGCTGATGGTTCCTCCACCGAAGGCGGTGAATTGGCGCTAGGACAAAATATCGTCGTTGCCTA
>NZ_JAIVFS010000230.1:1727-4815 GCF_020829645.1 Nostoc mirabile CHAB5784
ACGGGATGTGCGGGACAATTCTCTGCGAGTACCAAACGGTGAAAAAGGTCGCGTAGTTGATGTGCGCTTGTTTACTCGTGAACAAGGCGATGAACTGCCACCAGGAGCCAATATGGTAGTCCGAGTATATGTTGCCCAAAAACGCAAAATCCAAGTTGGGGACAAAATGGCAGGACGCCACGGTAATAAAGGGATTATTTCTCGGATATTACCAGCGGAAGATATGCCTTATTTGCCCGATGGAACACCTGTGGACATTGTACTTAACCCCTTGGGTGTACCCAGTCGGATGAACGTCGGACAAGTATTTGAGTGCTTATTAGGTTGGGCTGGTCAAACCTTGGGAGTGCGATTTAAGATTACTCCTTTTGATGAAATGTACGGGGAAGAGTCATCTCGCCGAATCGTGCATGGCAAATTACAAGAAGCACGAGACGAAACAGGGAAAGACTGGGTATATAACCCAGATAACCCAGGCAAAATCATGGTGTATGACGGTCGTACAGGCGAACCCTTTGACCGAGCAATCACTATCGGTGTGGCTTATATGCTGAAACTGGTGCATTTGGTGGATGATAAGATCCACGCCCGTTCCACAGGCCCATACTCACTAGTGACTCAGCAACCCTTGGGTGGTAAAGCACAACAAGGTGGTCAGAGATTTGGGGAAATGGAAGTGTGGGCATTGGAAGCCTTTGGTGCAGCTTATACCTTACAGGAATTGCTCACAGTTAAATCTGACGATATGCAAGGACGGAATGAAGCGTTAAATGCGATCGTTAAAGGTAAGGCAATTCCTCGACCTGGAACCCCAGAATCCTTTAAGGTGCTAATGCGCGAGTTGCAATCATTGGGGTTAGACATTGCCGTACACAAGGTAGAAACCCAAACAGACGGCAGTTCCCTAGATGTAGAAGTCGATTTGATGGCAGACCAATCAGCCCGCCGCACACCTCCTCGACCAACCTATGAATCTCTTTCCCGCGAATCGCTGGAAGACGACGAATAATTCGTAATTCGTAATTCGTAATTCGTAATTGAAGATAAATTTAATAATCTGTAGTTCGTAATTGAAGAAAAATCGAGAATTCCGAACTACAAATTACTACTTCTTAACTACGAATTACAAATTACGTTGGCGAAGGAAGAGTGATCGCCACTATTACGAATTAGAAATTGTTAATTACGAATTACGCATTACGAATTACGAATTAATTATGAGACCTGCCCAAACTAATCAGTTTGACTACGTAAAAATCGGCTTGGCTTCCCCTGAACGCATTCGCCAATGGGGCGAGAGAACATTGCCTAATGGTCAAGTAGTCGGTGAAGTTACCAAGCCAGAAACGATTAATTACCGAACTCTCAAGCCAGAGATGGACGGGCTTTTTTGTGAGCGCATCTTTGGCCCCGCGAAAGATTGGGAATGCCATTGTGGTAAGTATAAAAGAGTTCGTCACAGAGGTATTGTATGTGAGCGCTGTGGGGTAGAAGTCACCGAGTCACGGGTGCGTCGCCACCGCATGGGCTATATTAAACTCGCCGCACCAGTAGCTCACGTCTGGTATCTCAAAGGCATTCCTAGCTATATTTCCATCCTACTGGATATGCCCTTGCGGGATGTCGAGCAGATTGTCTATTTCAACTCTTATGTTGTCCTGAGTCCTGGTAATGCCGAAACTTTAACTTACAAACAGCTACTGAGTGAAGATCAGTGGTTGGAAATAGAAGACCAAATTTATAGCGAAGATTCTGTGCTGCAAGGCGTAGAGGTAGGTATTGGTGCTGAAGCACTGTTGCGCTTGCTTGCCGATATCAATTTAGAACAAGAAGCGGAAAGCCTACGCGAAGAAATTGGCAACGCTAAGGGACAAAAGCGGGCCAAACTAATTAAGCGACTGCGGGTGATTGACAACTTCATCGCTACTGGTTCCAAACCAGAGTGGATGGTAATGGCAGTTATTCCCGTGATTCCCCCCGACTTGCGCCCAATGGTGCAGCTAGATGGCGGACGGTTTGCCACGAGTGATTTAAATGATTTGTATCGGCGGGTAATTAACCGCAACAATCGTTTGGCACGCTTGCAAGAAATTTTGGCACCAGAGATTATTGTGCGGAACGAAAAGCGGATGCTGCAAGAAGCAGTGGATGCTTTGATTGACAATGGTCGTCGGGGACGCACTGTGGTAGGGGCAAATAACCGACCCCTAAAATCTTTGTCCGACATTATTGAGGGTAAGCAAGGACGTTTCCGACAAAACTTGTTAGGTAAACGGGTTGACTACTCTGGACGTTCTGTAATTGTTGTTGGGCCAAAGCTGAAAATTCACCAGTGCGGTTTGCCTAGAGAAATGGCGATTGAGCTATTTCAACCATTTGTGATTAACCGCCTAATTCGTAGCGGCATGGTAAATAATATCAAAGCTGCGAAAAAGCTGATATCACGTAATGATCCCAGTGTTTGGGATGTACTGGAAGAGGTGATTGAAGGACACCCTGTAATGCTAAATCGGGCACCAACGTTGCACCGTTTGGGTATTCAGTCTTTTGAACCGATTTTGGTAGAAGGTAGAGCGATTCAACTGCATCCTCTGGTGTGTCCAGCATTTAACGCCGACTTTGACGGCGACCAAATGGCGGTACACGTCCCTCTGTCGTTAGAAAGTCAGGCTGAAGCGCGGTTGTTGATGTTGGCTTCTAACAATATTTTGTCACCAGCCACGGGTAAACCGATCATCACGCCTAGCCAAGATATGGTGTTGGGAGCCTATTATTTAACAGCAGAAAATCCCGGTGCGACAAAAGGGGCAGGAAATTACTTTTCTTCGCTAGAGGATGTAATTATGGCTTTCCAGCAAGATCAAATTGACTTGCACGCCTATATCTATGTGCGGTTTGACGGTGAAATAGAATCAGACCAGCCGGATACAGAACCCGTGAAAGTGACGGAAAACGAGGATGGTACCCGCACGTTACTCTATAAGTTCCGTCGAGTAAGACTTGACGCTAAAGGCAATGTACTTTATCAGTATATATACACAACTCCTGGTCGCGTTATTTATAACAATGCCATTCAGGAAGCACTTGC
>NZ_JAIVFS010000231.1 GCF_020829645.1 Nostoc mirabile CHAB5784
CCATCTTTCAAAGCATGGCGGCATGGCTGCGGGGGTAGTTTCTTTCATGACCTTTTTCAACGTGAAAGCTACGCTGAGATAGCATTATACCCTTTTTTACTCTTGTCTTTTGTTTAAGTCCCGTTATCACCCAATCAAAGGTTTTAAAATTATGCCACAAACAACAGCAACTTTAACCTCTTGTGTTAAACCAGTTGAAGAATTGAGATCAGTAGAGATTTCGTTTGAAGATCACGAATTCTATGCAGGTCAAAAGCTCGTAGCTAGCATTACCCACGACGATGACCTAACGCAACCTTGGATAGTGATGGTCAATGGTGAGGAGATCCATCGCGCGAACACTTTTAAAAGATGCCATAGCTACATCACATGGCATTACCAGCGCGGAACACTGCCCATACAAGAACAAGAAACCCCAGTCGTTACAACGGGGAACGAAATCATGGTACAGATTGCTGATGAATGCGAAAAGTACGGGTTTGAAATCCTAAACGATGGTATCTACAACCAGGATCAAAAGCTTGGTGAAGTAGGCTGTACTAATAGCAGATGGTGGGTTATTCCAGCAACTTCAGTGCATCAGCAGAAAATTCCGTGTGATTCTGCATTTGATGCGGTGTGGGTATTGTCGATGGTAGAACTGACGCAACCATCTTGTAAGGAACTGCTGGATAAGCCGTTTGATGAACTCACGCCACAGGAATGGGAGCGGCTACGGGAATATCAGCCAGTGGTAGAACGGGAGTTAATAGCGGCGTAGTTAAAGGGAAAAGGCGATTGCTGGCTGACGACAAGGCAGGGCGATCGCTTTTGTACCAAACTCTAATCAGAAATAGCAGTATGATACAACACGATTATTACTGATAACATGACCCAACAACCTCATGATAAATTTGCCAAGCAGTTTTTAGAAGAGTTACTTTCTCCCTTTGGGGAAGTAAAAACTAACAGAGAAGTAACTGATGAAACAAGATTTGTTGATGTGTTATTTTCACCAACACCAACATCCGCTACTAATGCAGAAACTTTAGGATTATTGGGTAGAATAGCGGTATTAAATACTACTTTATTAGAGCCATTTCGCAATCAGCCGAGTAGAACGGAAGTACGCAATTGTCTTCAAAAATTGTTCACTGTGATTGCAGACGCGCAACGCAGAGCCAACAGGGAAGACACAACAATAGCTGAGAACGATTTAGCAAGACTGTGGATCTTAGCGCCTAGTGCTTCAAAAGCTTTGCTCAAGGCTTTTGAAGCTAAACTAGATTTAGACAATTGGATGAGCGGAGTGTACTTTCTGCCTCTTGGTTTAAGAGCAGCAATAGTAGCGATTAACAAGCTACCGCCAACTCCAGAAACACTATGGTTTCGGCTCTTGGGGAGGGGAAAAGTACAAAGGGAGGCAGTAGGAGAACTGGTTGCAATACCACCATCCGATCTTGTACGCCGGAACGTACTGGAAATAATTTATAGGTGGCGTATCAGTGTAATGACACAGACAGAATTAACCAGAGATGACCAGGAGTTGATCATGAACTTAACTCAAGCTTACGAAGAAGCTAGAGCAGCAGCAGTACAAGAAGGTGTGGAGCAAGGAGTACAGCAAGGGCAACGTCAAGTAGTAGAAAACTTGTTAAGATTCCGGTTTGGTTCTGTGGATGAAGAACTCTCAACAGTAGTCGATAGTTTATTGCAGTTAACACCAGATGACTTTGCTAGAGTTTTACTGGAATTATCTACTTTATCCCGTGAAGAGTTGTTAGCGAGATTTAATTCACACAAATAATCTGTAACTACAAATAATTATTAGTTAAAAGCGCTTTTGTAAAATCAAGAGCGCTGTTTTATTGGCTCTATGCTTCATATATCACAATTAAACGGCTGCGCCAATGCGAAGTGAAATGTATTGGTATTGAACAATGAACCCTCAAGAAAATTCTGAATTACTTGCTGCCTTAATGCGCCAAGAGGAACTACTGCATCTGTTAGTCGCAGCAATCAATAAACCGAAACTGGGATTGCATTCTGATGCTGGCAGTTGCAAAATCTACTGCAATCGTCACAATGGTTCACTGTGGTATACCCTAAACAACAGTGAAGCAAGTGCGATTACCCAAACTGCCTTAACTGGATATCTAAAAGAACTTAAATTCGAGAAGTGTGAGCGCAGAGGAAAAGAAGTTTACAAGTTGCTGATTACAATTCAAGCAGACAGAACCTATATATTAGAAAGTGGGCATGATACTCACTTTGCTAAATCTGTATTAGCCGCGATCGCTACTCTTACTCCGCAACAATTATATTCTCCCATCACACTACAGCCGCAGCCAGGGACGACAGATGAAAATGTATTGTTCTGTCGCGTATGGGTAGAGTCGGAATTAGTCATGGCATCCTACAACGAGGAAACGAACTGGCGTGAGGTCAGTAAACAAGCAATTGCTGTAACAAAAGCTGCTCTTGAGATGGCGTTTTAGTTCAAAGGTAGAGATGAGAAAAGGCAGGTAATCAGTAGACATCTTGGTATTTGTAACTTTCGCCAAGATGTTGGGGTGCATATTTGCATATTACTGGGTTTGAGAAAATCCCATCCTTTCCCCATTATCCCCGCCCCTTATCCCCAGAGGGGGTTCCACCTTCCCTCACAAATGCCAAGATGTCTATTAATCCTGCCATGCTTACCAAGACAGATAAATTATTGCAGCTTAAGTGACAAGCTTCTTTAAAGTTATGTCTTAAGTATGATCAATCCAGTTAATTGTAAACAGGACTTGTAGCTAACAATACCATCAGTTGCTTAAGCCTTATCTACAGCTTGCTGTGCTGTGTATTCACTACTAGCAATAACAAGAAATGACAACAACAATCGTTCACCCTAGTATCGAAAACTTACAACAGTTTTCTGACTCATTCGACATTGAGAAACTATTGCAATCTGAGGGAGTTCTGCCGTGGCTTTTAGCAAATGGTTGGAAGTACGACGATGAATCTTGTTTGATTGCAAATATCGTTGATGAGTCTACAAGTCTGGATGAAGTTTGGGAATCAGACGAGTTTGACTTTAAGGCTCTGCCTGATGAATCAAAGGAAAAACTCAATCAAATCTTTGAGCATTTCTATCTGTAATCTTCTGTCATTCTCAATCAACAATTAACGCAGAGATAACGAAAATGTTGACGAAAGAAGAATCAGGTTATTCGTGAAAAACTCTACAGTCAGACTAATTAAATCTGACTGTAGAGAAAAATCGATTCCACGATAAATTATGGCACACTTCACTGCTACTGAGATGGAATTAAATTTGATTAAAGTTTACGATACAACGCTGTTAAGCTCATCGAAGGTTTACCAAATCAACGGTACGCTTTCTCGATATTTGGGTGATGAAGGTACTATAAAACATCCACAGCATCTATTTTTACCTCTGCCAAATCAAAAGAAAAAAGCCAGTTTTCGGCTAAATCGAAACAAACTTATGACTCGTTGTTATGAGGTCGAAGGCATGGTTTTTCCAATTCGCAATTCGCAATTCGCAATTCGCAATTGCGGAGTAATTAAATAATTGAGCCGTTGGAATGCAAGCTTCTTTAATTTATTGATAGAAGATGAAAGAATACATAACATCAATTCTCAAGCTCCAGCATCAATGGCATGGTTTACTAATTGCGAATTGCGAACTGCGAATTGCGAATTGTTCTGTCAATACATAAACCACCAGTCATTAAAAGACATATTCGACTACAAAGTAGTTCTACAAAAGTAATCTATAGAGCTATCACAGACATTCATAAATTGAGAAATAGCCACAAAGAAAGCTTCGCTGAATTGAAAGTGAAAAGTAATGATTGAGGTGAATAATCATGGTACAAGTAATCGACAACACTGTCGCTACAAATTTTCTAATGGATTCATCCAGAAATAGCGATTGATTTAGCTCAGTGGGTTTCTGTCGAATTCCCCATCTGGGTCAACAGAACCTTAATAAAAGCGATGATGGCTCAAGAGTCTGTACAACAGCAATCGATGACTCAAGTACAGTTACTTGCTGCTCTAGCACAACAAATGGCAGAGCAAGAACAGCATTTACTCCAACAACAACAGCAACAGACCGAAATTTTGCATCGATTGCCTCAGACGACACGCTCTAGAACTTGCCATTGGAGTTCTTCCATGTATCGCGAGGGGGTATTGTTTCAAAAACTTCCCAATGTTCAGCGATTTTATCGTTTGCAAGACGATATAGATCATAAAAAGCAGCAGGTTTGTTCTTGAAAATGCCCTCACTAATGACCAGCACCATATTGCCTTCGCCCAGCAACAGATGCATACGATGGTAAGCCGTTTCGCCATCAGCTTGCCAAGCCTTCATCATCGCCTCGAAGGACTGCACACCATCGCCATAATGTGGGCTGTGTTGAACTAATGCGCCATCCGTGAAATAGTTGGAGAGAAAGGAAAGTTCTCTGTCAACAAGAATCTTCTTGGTAAATTCGTAGACTAGAGCTTTGTTGCTTTGGGTGCGCTCCAAATCGATGACCTCGTTTGCGCCATCAGTCATAGAGCGTCCGCTCACGTTCTTTTGAGTAGGAGTAGGGCAAAGATTATCCCAGTGCTCTACAATGCGGTCATCTTCCCAACGATGAATTTCAAAGCCGACCATCGGGCCCCAATCACCAAGAATATTGTGATTTGAACGATAATTTAGCCAAACGGTCACGAAATACTTCAAAAACACTTAGGACAAGATATACTTCATACTTGAGAAATGAGTTGTAAGAATGATAATCGTATAGTTAGGGGGAGACA
>NZ_JAIVFS010000232.1 GCF_020829645.1 Nostoc mirabile CHAB5784
ACGGTCATGCGTAGTTTGGAGGGGGGTGGTTGGAAAAGTGCCAAAAATGGTAACTCGCTGGCTACCTACCCTACCGCACGCCCAGATTTAACAGAGAGGTGCGCGGGATAATACCCGCCATCGACTCTAACTAGTTCGCAAGAAGAAGCGATCGCTCGGCGTGTCGGACTTATTAGGGCTGGAAAGTGCCAACCAGTTTAAGTTAGGAGTTTGGAGTACAGACGCGATTAATCGCGTCTGTACAGGAGTTAGGAGTTCACAATGATTGTTTTTATTCTTAACTCCTCACTATTCACTCCTAACTTTATTCTTAACTCCTCACTATTCACTCCTAACTTTATTCTTAACTCTTCATTTTTCTGCTGTGGCTGCGCCCTGAGCAGCAATTTTTTTACCTATCACATCCACTGCTTTAGCAAATTGAGGGTCTTTTAGGGTAGCGAGTTTGTCACGTTCGTTGAGCCACAAATCTTGTCGCTGGGCATCTGTCAAATCCACTTTCACATCTGGATCAATACCATGCTTATTAATATCTCTATCATTGGGCGTATGGTATTTAGCAATTGTCACCGCTAATCCTGAGCCATCTTCTAGGGGACGTACCGATTGCACTAATCCCTTACCAAAGGTTTGAGTTCCCACCAAAGTAGCACGTTTGTTGTCCTGCAACGCTCCTGAAAGGATTTCGCTGGCACTGGCTGAACCTTTATCCACTAATATTACCAACGGTTTATTTGTCAGAGCGCGTCCGTTTGCCACTTCTCGCTCTCGCTCACCTTGGCGATCAATGGTAGAAACAATTGTGCCTTTATTCAGCCACATCCGGGCAATGTCTACACTGGAGAAGAGTAAGCCACCTGGATTACCACGCAGATCAAGGATATATCCAGCTACCCGTTTGCTTTCTAAATCTTTGATAGCGGTTTGCATTTCTTTACCAGCATTGGCGCTGAACTGGTTCAGGCGAATGTAGCCAAGATTACCTGCTGGAGTTTTCTTTTGGGAAAATTTAACTGGATGAATTTCAATCCGCGCCCTTTTGATGTCAAACTGTTTTGTCTGACCATTGCGCTGAATCGTTAAGCTGACTTTCGATCCTGCTTCACCTCGGATTAGGGATACTGCCTGATTAGTATCCATCCCCTTGGTATTTTTGCCGTCGATTTTGAGGATGATATCTTTTGCCAAAACACCAGCTTTAAAAGCTGGTGTATCTTCGATTGGCGCAATTACAACCAATTGCTTGGTTTTTTCATCCTGGCTGATCGTGATCCCAATCCCTGTCAATTCTCCAGAGGTATCCACTTGCATATTCTTGAATTCCGCCGGGTCCATAAACCGGGTGTATGGGTCTTCTAGCTTTTTGAGCATTTCCCGAATGGACTTATACGCTTCCTGCGGATTACTGTAGGACTTGCTTAAATACTCCTTACGAACAGCCTGCCAATCTACCTGATTAAAAGTACCGTCTACATATTGGCGTTGAACAATTTGCCAAACTTCATCTACTAATTCTTTGGGACTTGCTTTAAATAAAGCCTGACCTCGGGAGTGAATGCCAAGGCTAGTAACAGCGATCGTGGAGAGTGTCACTGCCGTAGCACCCAAAACAAGCCTACTTTTTGTAATCACCATAATGACAGCTGCGTCAGAGGGAAAATATATAGTCAGTATGCTCAATCTAACACAGGCTACCACTGTACAGACCGAGTATGTATCCTTAATTTAAACAAAATACTTGACAATCCGGCGAACTTGATGGTTTATACAAAATTTTTGGGAGTGGGGAGTGAGAAATCGGGATTGGGCAAAGGAGGCAGGAGGCAAAAGTTCTTTAATTTTGTTTGAATTTTGAATCGATTTCTCTTCCCACTCCCTACTCCCTACTCCCCACTCCCCTAACCCCTTACGGTTCTACCCAGCGTTCATCTCCCTTAATCAGGTTAATTAATTCCTCTACACCTTTATCTTCTGGGACTTTTTTAATTTCCTCTCTGCCACGATACAAAGAAATGTAACCAGGTGTTTTGCCAACATAACCATAGTCGGCATCCGCCATTTCTCCGGGGCCATTGACAATACAACCCATAACCGCTATATCAAGACCAGTTAAGTGTTTAGTGGCTTCCCGAACTTTGTGCAACACTTCCTCTAAGTTAAACAAAGTGCGTCCACAGGAAGGACAAGCAACGTATTCCACCATCGTTTTTCGCAATCCCAAAGCTTGGAGAATGCTGTAACAGACGGGAATTTCTTTTTCTGGTGCTTCTGTAAGTGAGACGCGAATTGTATCACCAATGCCATCAGCAAGTAAGGTAGCAATACCAGCCGTGGATTTAATTCGCCCGTATTCGCCATCACCGGCTTCGGTAACGCCTAAATGTAGGGGATAATCCATACCCAGTTCATCCATGCGCTTGGCGATGAGGCGATAGGCGGCTAGCATCACTGGTACTCGTGAGGCTTTCATGGAAATTACCAAGTTGCGGAAATCCAAGGATTCACAGATGCGAATGAATTCTATGGCAGATTCCACCATGCCTTCTGGGGTGTCACCGTAGGTAAATAGCATCCTTTCAGCGAGGGAACCGTGATTTACCCCAATTCGCATCGATTTACCTTGATCGCGCAAAGAAACTACTAGAGGTTCTAAGGTTTCGCGGATTTTTTCGCCAATTTCGTCAAATTCGGTTTTAGTATACTCGGTTCGATTGACGTTGGGCTTTTCAAAGACATATAACCCCGGATTAATCCGCACTTTTTCTATGTGCTTGGAGACTTCCAGAGCGATTTTTAGCCCATTGTGATGGACATCAGCCACAATTGGCACGTCTTGGTAAGTTTTTATTAATTTTTGTTTAATTTCTGCTAAAGCTTTAGCATGAGCCATACTCGGCACTGTGACACGGACAATTTCGCAGCCTATTTCGTGCAGACGACGAATACCAGCCACGGAACCATCAATATCAAGGGTGTCTTCGTTAATCATTGACTGCACTACAACGGGGTAGCCACCGCCAATGGTGACATTTCCCACCTTTACGGGACGGGTTTTACGCCGCTTGATAGTTGTATCAAAGGTAGGTTGACTGGATGTAGTATTTGAAGTATCTACTATGGGCAGAGTTTGCATAACCTGATTAGGTAAATTTGCTGTCGCTAAAATATCAGATTTAATAAATCTCTGTTTCCCAGATTGCCACAGGTGGTGGCTCTTTTGGACGATTAATATAGAAAAAAAGGAAAATAAGACAGGCAAAGAAATAAAGAGCAATTCAAAGGTTTTGCTCATTTATAAAGACATATTGCTGAAAAATTCTTTTAACTGAGTCGCTTGAGTAGCGATCGCTCTTTTACCGAGTTATAAATACTACTAATATCAGGATAATTCTATGACCGAACCTGCAATACCTGTAATTCACTCAATTCCTGATGGTGCGGCTTTAATTACAACTGTACTCTGTGAGTATCCAATTCCCAAGCCTCATAGCTGTAAGTTATACAAACTAGGTCTAAACGATACTTACCTAGTGACAACCGAGAGAGAAAACTATATTTTGCGAGTTTATCGGCGTGGGTGGAGGAATAAAGAAGAAATTGATTTTGAACTGGAATTACTAGTATTTTTGTATGAAGAAAAACAGCCAGTTGCATACCCGATTGCTAGAAAAAATGGTAGCTTTACTACAAATATTTTAGCACCGGAAGGCGTGCGCTATGTAGCAGTATTTAACTACGCACCTGGGCACGCAGTTGATGACAAACTTGATGGTAAACAAAGTTATATTTTGGGAGAGGTGCTGGCAAAAATTCACCAGAAACTAGACAATTTTAAAAGTAGTTTTAGCCGTCCTGGATTAAACAACGAATACTTGCTTGATTGGTCAATGAGAGCAATTACACATCTCTACCAACATCGAAAAAATGATATTGATTATCTTCAAAAAGAAATAAAAAAAATCAAAAGCCAACTTGCAGGATTTCAACTACATCTAACAGCGCCTGAATATGGAATTTGTGTTGGAGATGTACATTCAGGAAATGCTCATTTTACAAAACAGAATGAACCTACTTTGTTTGACTTTGACCAGTGCGGTTATGGGTGGCGTGCTTTTGACATAGCGAAGTTCTGGCACATAGCGCTAAGGATGAAGATAGATATTGCGGTTAGAAATAGTTTTATTGAAGGATATCAAGCTATTCGTAAACTGAGTGAGGCTGAACTGGCATCAATTCCTGTGTTTGTGAAAGCTGCTCATATTTGGGTGATGGGAATTAGCACAAATGTAGTTGGCGATGTTTTGCCTTATGGTTGGTTTACAGATGAGTGGTTAGATCAACGTTTGGCGATGTTGCGAAGTTTGGATGAGAGCGATAACTTCATTAAGCTTTGCTAACGCTAAATTTATGTTTTCATAACCCTCTTTTGTCACTCTCCGAAAAGTTTTGCCATTTCTAAATTCTAGAGCTTTTGTATACAAAGCGATCGCAAGATTTTTTTCTAATAACAAATACAATAACCAAGTTTTTGTAATAGTATAGCTTGTATTGATTGACTGATAAAGCTTCTAGAGATTGCCCTCCCGGAGAGTGACAGAAGCTGTTCATGAGCGATCGCCCATTATGGCTGAAAGAAACCATTCTGTTTTCTTAGGAGCAGCCCCACTGGCGGCGATCGCCACCCGCTATGAATGGAAGAAACTATTTTGACGCGAC
>NZ_JAIVFS010000233.1 GCF_020829645.1 Nostoc mirabile CHAB5784
TCTCTCTGCCAAGTTAGCAGCTAAGAAAATGGGATTGCCATTGTTAGCAGCTAATTGGGGTGTACTACTGGGCGATCGTCATCCCGACAGAGCATTAAAGGAGTTTATTGCTTTGGTGACTTCCCTTTCTCCCTGTGTACTCTACTGGGATGACTTTGATAAAGGCTTTGCTGGCTGGGATTCCAATGCAGATGGAGGTGTGGCACGGCGTTTATCTGCTACTTTACTTACTTGGATGCAAGAGCATCAAGAGCCAGTTTATACCATTGCTACTGTCAATCGCTTGTCAATGCTACCTGCGGAATTAGTGCGTCGCTTTGATGATATCTTTTTTGTGGATTTACCCCATGAAGGGGCAAGATATGAAGTTTTCAATCTACATCTAGCTAAGTATTTTCCAGTATTTCAAGATAATCACTCACCTTGGAGCTTTCTAGAAGCCCAAAAACATTAGCTTCCACTGGATTATCCAGAATTTTGAAACCGTTCTTTTCTAAGAGCTTCTTAAATCCAGGTAAGAGGCAACCTCCACCTATAGCCCAGATTTCATCCCCTTGGTGCTTGGCATCAAGTGTCAAATTCACCACTTTCTTCAAGTATTTTTCATACCAATCTTTCAAACAAGCACTGTATATATCTTTGATATCGATGTCACGGCTGTACTTGGTATGTCCCATTTCCAAACAAAACCGGATCTTGGAGGCATCCCCGATTTTTCCCCCATTTAGATGTTTCATTTTTTGGGAGATATCATCGATGAGAACTTCTACACCGATGGGATAGGCGGTGTGAACTTCTCGTTTCCCCTGGTTGTAACGAGAATACAGAGTCGTTCCATTGCCAAAGTCTAAAATGGTTAATTTTTTCGGCAGTTGATGCCCAAATAATGCACCCATTCCCTCTAGCACAACTTTCAGCACTTCTACTTTCACCTCTGATTGTTTACCAGCAAGTATCGGCTGATATTCTCCATTTAGTACTTTTTGCAATTCTTCAGCCAGACCAACATCATGTAAGCTGACAACTAATTTTAAGTGCCAAGCCTTACGGTGTGGCAGATGTGCCAACGCACCGAATAATGTCAACAACGCATTATTGACTTTATTTTCATTGTTGTCTGTATTCCGGTCAAAATGATAACCTGTGCGGAAGGCTGATTCTCCAACAGTGTAAGCAGTACCATTAAAAACTACTCGTCCGGGTACATCTTTCATCTCGGCATTGGTTATATAGCTGGGGACACGAACTACTTTAAAGCCATCGACTAAAAGTTTTAGGCTTCCATAACCGTTATCAAAGCCAGCAGGAAAAATTTTTTGTAAGGTATGAATGTTCGGCATTGGGGGAAAGGTAATACGGTTCAATTTGTAAAAGTTATCAGATGAGGAGATATGGGGGAGCAGAGGAGAGAAGAATAAAATGACTACCTCTTTTTTCTCCAGCCTCAAGAGCTTATCATACCCCCTTGGGGGCTAAGTGGGGCATAAAGTGTCCAATAGTCAAATATACCCCACAAAACACCCATATATACCCTATACAGGCGTCAAATATTCATCGAAGTCCTGAATCATCTTTGGGGTACATATAGCTCCTATAAAGCCCCCATGAGCATTTATGAAGTTTTATTTTCTGAATAAAATAAAACTGGTTTACTAGATTGCACTATTATGCAATTTAGTTATTTTTGAATGACGAAATTCAGTCTTGACTAAAATCAGCAACAACTAAACGGGACAAAAATCTATTTTTACAACTATCTTCTCGAAGAGTAGGACTTTTTGAGAGCTAAAGAAATGACTAAATAGCGTTAATTACAATTTAGTCATTTGTAAATGACTAAATTACATAATGACTAAATAATTTAAAAACAACATTATGCATTATGATATTGACTAATTTACACAATGCTGCTGGTAGTCAGTAAAATGTTAATTCTTACTTGTGCATCCTTGTCCGGTGCCCAGGGAAAAACAACTGTTGCAATCTTGTTGGGTAGAATGCTTGCTCAAACAGGACAGCGTGTACTGATGATTGATGCCGATCCCCAAGCGAACCTAACTTTTTACCTGGGGCACGAAGTTCAGCAGAATCAACCCACGCTTCTAGAAGTTCTCAAAAAACAGATCAATACTGAAGACGGTATTTACGAAATCGGAGAAAACCTATGGTTAATTCCTGCTGATGATGGATTAGATAATGCTCAAGAATTTTTGTCCGGGAGCGGTATGGGAGCTATTGTTTTGAGCAAACGCTTAAAAGAGGTATCAGATTTATTCCAATACTGCATTGTTGATGCGCCACCTCAGCGATCGCAAATCTGCCTTACATCGTTGGGGGCAGCTGACCATATCATCATTCCTGTAGAAGCATCATCCAAAGGTGTAAATTCTCTCATCCGAACTCTGAGTTTAGTTGAGGAACTTCAAGAAATTGATGCTTTTTCAGGGATAGTGCTTGGCATCTTGCCATTCAGAGATAAATGGGTAGGTAATAACCAAGTCGCACAAAGTAAGGCGAGTATCAGTGCAATGCGAACAATTGCCGAAGAAATAGTCGTTTTACCTTCAATTTTAGAATCTGAACAATTTAAAAAGGCCATAGATAAAGGTGTAAGTTTGTCCTCTCTAGGCTTTGAACAACTCGAAACTCCCTTCCAACAAATTATCGAGAGGTTACAAAAGAATGTCTGATGTTTTTGAGCGCCTTAAGAAAAAGACACGTCCAAGTGTTCCAGCACGGGATACAACACTTGTAAAAGTACAACATGATAACTTACTAAATGACCAAATTACTGAATTTAGTCATTTATCTGAGAAACCAAAACCGGATTTAGATAGTGAGGAAGTAATAAACGATAAGGTAAGCACTTCTAATCAAGAACAGCAGTTAGAGTTAACCCAGATCATCAGGCGAACAATCAGGTTAGAACAGGACATTGATACCAAGCTAGATACGTTTTGCAATGTAAATAAAATTACTAGAGATACTTTCCTAGAAGCTGCATTTATCGTCTGCTCAGAAAATGAGGAATTATTGCAAGAGGTACTAAACCAAGCTAGAAAACGTTATCAACAGCGTAAACAAGCTGGTGAACAACGCAAATTTCAGACATTGGCTAAGAAAATCAACGTTAACGATTAAGTTAACCCTAATCTATCCGTGAGAGGTTAAGGTAATTGCACAAATGTCCGTGAGAGTGCAGGAAACTACACTTACGAGTTTTAGTCAAATTCTATTGCCAATGGTGAGTTATAAAGCTTTAAGGAACTGCACTGGTTCTGTAGCCTCACGGCTGTTATTCACAAAAATATCAGCAATTAGTCGTAAAACTTCAGCCTGTTCTTCTGGAGGTGCTTCAGCAATTAGCGATCGCAGGCTAATTCCTGGCCTCTGACCAAATAACTCAGATAAATACCACACCCTAGCTTCTACCGGAATAGCCAAAAGTAGCGCTATTAGTTTTGATGCTCCTAGATCCGCCTTCCCGCGACGAAAGCGGGATAACATTACTTCTGACACTTTAGCCTGTTCAGCAGTTTTCTTCGCTTCCAAATTGAAGCGATTCATCATCTCATCGAATAACTGCTGATAACTTTGTGTTTTTTCTGATACAAAACTTTGCATTGCTTTGCTAATTATACTTAAGTTTAACGGTTATACTATTTGATGTTTGATTAAACGACAACGATGATGTATACCCTAATCTTACCAAACTCTTGCTAGGAGTGCTTTTTCCCAGACATATCTTTAACTTCACATTACTAGCATAGCCATCAAATAAATACCTTGTCGCGATTGAATATAAAAATTCGTTGACTAAGTGTTAATGATGGACACCTAAAAAATTAGTCTCTATCCCAACGGATCGAGGTGAAATTTTATCTTTTCATTTGTATTAGCAAAATTGTGACACAACCAAATTCAAAAATTCAGGGACGTTTCTATCCACTTAAGCATGAAGAATGGCTGAAAGCCTGCCGTGAACTCACACCAGCACAGAGGGATGTCCTATACTACATCCGAACCATTGACCCTTATAACCAAGGGATTGACATCAATGCCGCTGAGGTAGCTCGTCAGCTGTCAGCACCAGAGCGGATAGTCCACAGGCAAACTGTAAGCCGCGCTCTTAAGGAATTAGACGCAAAGGGATTCATTGATCTAGAGCTATTGCAAGTCAGAACCAAGGTGAAACCAAAGGGATTATGGTGCAATGACACACCTGAATTTATTGAAGACACCGATGGTGTAATGATGCACCCAAGGTGTGATGACGCACCAATGGTGTGTGAAGACACCGATGGTGTGATCATGCACCCAAGGTGTAATGACGCACCGAGCGCGATCGCCACGCACCACGCTGGATCACCACGCACCACGATGGATCGTGACGCACCATGCGCGATCGCCACGCACCACGCAGAGGCTGAAAGTCTTGTGGAGAGAGAATTTCAAAACCCTAAGATCAATAAGAATTATTTAGACCTTATAAAGACTCTCTCAGAAGACGAGCGAGCGAATTTTCTAGAATTTTGTGAGGAAAAAACCAAAAATCTTAGCCAGCCAGTAAATGACATTGAGGCTTGGTTAGCTCACAAGAACAAAGCCGGAAGGAATCGCTGGGAAGTTTATTACGAAAAATATCTGGCTTCAAAACAGGTACAAGCCAAAAAAACTGAAACAAAAAATGCTCGAG
>NZ_JAIVFS010000234.1 GCF_020829645.1 Nostoc mirabile CHAB5784
AACTTGATAGCTGGTTTAACCGCCTACACCTATTTACCCAAAAAACCTGGTATTGACATTTCCCCGAAAGATTTACCTGCTCTACCTCCTGCGATTTTTTAGTTCCATCGAACTCACGTTAAATTAACCAATAAATCTTGAAGAATTTCCTGCTGCTGACGTGCTTGGGTAACTTCGCGTGGTTCCTGTACTAAATCACGCACGATGGTATCTTCAGCGCGAGAGGCGATAATTGGATCGTTTTGCCCTTGAACGTGAACAAAGGTTCGTCGCCCTGGGCCTCGCTCCTCTTCTATTGGTATAACTGCTGTTACTTGGTCAGAACGCACATATTTGCCAAATCCCAAATGGACTAGTTCTGATGAGAGTATTTTCATATAATTGAAGCTTTATTTTTATGTCTTACTTATATTGTAAAATCTAGAAAAGTGACTTAAAGCTATAGAACATACGGGTTATACCCAATTCAAGGTAGTAGTTTCCTTTCCCAATTGCTGCTTCATATCTCTATGTCAATCACACTATTTTTACCAGCTTTCGGGCTTGTTCTGGGGTTTCACTAAGCTCAATAAACTCAAGTTTTAGGTTGCAGTCCTAACCTTGGCTTGTTAAGTACAGCATTTCATTAATTCGTAGCGAATTAAATTTGGCAATCCCTTGCAATGCCAATGCGTCCCCTTGCAATGCTAATGCGTCGGGATGCATTGTTAATGCGTCTCCTTACAATGCCAATACGTCGGCCGCATTGTTAATGCGTCCCCTTGCAATGCTAATGCGTCGGGATGCATTGTTAATGCGTCTCCTTACAATACCAATGCGTCGGCCGCACTGTTAATGCGTCCCCTTACAATGCCAATGCGTCGGGATGCATTGTAACAGTCATCTTTCTGCGAGTTTGATTGTAAATAATACCTGCTTCAAGTTGTAAATTTATTAGTAGCCTCTTTCTACACTGGCAGGATATTTAATCTTGCTCCGATTCAATATCCTCATCTGCGATCGCAAAATCACTGATGTAGTCCCGTACAACACGCTCAAAAAATAAGAGGCCGGGTAAGGCTGTCCAATCGCTGTAGTGACCAAAGCCGTAGCGCAATGATTCTACAAAGGCTGCTAGGTCATCAGGATTATCTTCAGGTTGTCGCAAGGTAACGACAATCTCAAGGGGGTTAGGAGTAGGCCAGCGATCCACAAATGGAGCTTGTATAGAGAGTTGATGTACTTTTAACCCAGCTTTGTTATAAATTTGCTCTTTGGAAGCATCAGCCTTTTTGGCTAGGGTCTGGTATTGCGCTCTTTAATTTGTTTTGCAATAGGCTCCCATGCTTTAAGTCGCTCACCTGATCGTTTTTTAGCTTTCAAATCTTTACCAACTAATATATCTTCTTGTGGCCCGTTATCATGACTGTTGTATCTGGGAGATTTAAGCTGAGTAAGCCAACGACGTTTGGAAATATCGACTTTCAGTAAAGGTTGATGCAAAGAGGGAAATGTTATAACTTCCAATCGCAAGACTAAGCTAAATTTTCCTTTTGTATCTTTTAAGGATCTTGGATCGGTAATCAGTTCTGCCCTACCAGAGGTAAATGTTCCATTGCTGGAAATAATACGTTTCATTGGGCCTAACCCTTGAAATATTTCCTGTCCAGCAATTTGACGAGCAACATAATCTGCTAGTACTCGATAATCATATTGATTTCTATGCTGAGTTGTTCCTGTTTCTTGAGACCAAATCCAAGGCAGCACTTGAGATTTTAAAGGAGTAATTTTTAGTAAATCATTTTTATCCTGTAATTCTTCCAAACGTTCAATGATTTTTGTTGATACCTCTTCTTTTTCTGCAAAAGGCTTGAGATATTTTGTTATCCAATCATTGAGGATTGGGCGAAGAGTCTTATTAATTTCTTGTTCACTTCCACCGTCTATATATACAAAAGGTTCTGGATCATATTTACTGTCTGCCCTATTCAAGGCACGCTTACTAAAACCTAAACTTGACTCAATTCGCGCTGCATTTTTTAGCTCTACTTCTAGATACCCTCGCAGTGATGCATAAGGCAGATTTTTGCTATGAATTTGTTTTTGAATAGTTTTCGTCATCTCCTAAAGCCTCGCATTGAGCAGCAGTGACAAAATCCGTCGGTTGTTCTCCATCTCTGAGTGAGCGAACAATTGCTTTTTGTATATCGTCCAACTTCAGGATAGTAGTCATTGATATGTTTTTTAATAGTACGAGCCTGTTCATAACTATTAACTATTAAGGCTGCTTTGCGACAGATACCAGACTTGACATCAAATTTTCGCATGGCCTTGTAAATTTCAGATTTAGTTCCTCCCCGTACAAGAGCATCGACCATTCGCAAAAGATTACGGCCTCGAAGATCGCCAGCACCACTGTATCTTAAGGGTTCATCACCACGTTCGCGATCAGAAAACCATTTAAAGCGATAAACGCTGGGTTCTCGATTCTCCTCTGGTGGAAGCGGTTTTGGTTTTAGTAAATAATGGGGGCCAGCGTTAATGTGATAAGCAGGACTCGCTTCTAAAAATGAGGTTGCCGATGTCATTAAAATAGCTGGTCCTGGATGCTCACTATCTGCTTCAAACAACCGATGAAAACGGTGCATCAACATCCGAGGCGCACCAACAAATGCAATATAAGACAGTTGAACATTCCTGGCACTAGTAACAGTTGTTTGTGCTTTGGAAAAGCTGTACTTCACACCAGAAAATGAACCTAAAATGCTTTCTGGAATAATTTTTCGGAGTTCTGGTGTTGCAGTTGACTCTACAATGGGTTCACGGATCAACCCTTCTGCAACCATCGTTCTAGTTCCTGGGATAATTCGCTGATAACCGAAGATAACGAAGGTAACAGTCACAAGTAATTTAACTAAATCCTCTGCTTCTATCGGTGGAGAACGATCCGAAAAGCAGAGGTTGAGAAATAATTTAGCAATGTCTTCTACAATTGCATCGCGTCGCTGAATGAGATTTTCAGCTAGATACCGACGAAAAAGAAGAATCAGATCCTTCCATTGTTTTTTGAGTGTGGCACGGTGTTGAGCTAGAGTTCGAGCGCACAAATCTGCTTTAAACCATTCGGGTTTCTCAACACCTGTGCGATCGTAGAAGGCATTGTATGCTGCTCTCTCCCAAAATTCAGCCAGTGCATGACTTTTGCTAAAGCCTAGTTTGACTTCTTGCTCATCAACAGTCTCGTTTCTGGATGGTTTATCTAGACCATTCAATAGTTCACTAACAATTCGTAATACCGTCAGCAATTGATTTTCGTAGCGTTTTCCAACCCGCGATCGCGACTCAGACATATTTTGAACGACAGTTATCAGGGAGGTATTGTAAGCACCAAATTCTGCCAAGTTACGGCTATAGAGTTCCAAATCCCGATCAAATAAGAGATAATTCTCACCACGAGCAATGCGATTGTGAATTTGTTCTAAAATCACTCGGTGAATAGATCGCTCTGTGCCAGAAATGCTTAAAGTTGCTGCTCCATAAGCATCCAGCACTGACTGCACCATGTCGGCTTCGTCAAAAATAACTACGTCGAAAGTGCGAGCAATTAATTCAAAATACCGTACTTGTTCATCAATTGCATGAGATGATACTCGTGTGTCTAAGGATAGTACGTGTCCAACCCAAATATCAGCATCAAGTAAATCTCGTGGTGCTTTGTTACGACCACACATTGTCCACAAAGGACAAAGACATTGCTTCATTCGCCCTTTTTTATCTCTGCCTTGGAATACTTTTTCACAGGGAGCAGAACCAAAACCCCACATTGAGGTATCACCTGTTGCAAAAGCTGGCAAGACACAGTTCATGCCGAAAACTTCTGCCTGATCTAGAGTATGGGCAAAGCCACCACTACCACCGGAAGCGGCGATCGCTTCAGCAATATTATCTGCATGACGACGACGAGTTTCATCACTTTGGCCAACAAGCATCCCCACCTTAACCTGATGAAATGCCAGTTCAGCCATGTATTGTCTAGCAACTTCAATGGAGGGAAACACAAACATCGCTTTATAACCATGTTTTCCCAGCCAGACAGCTATCAACATGAGAATGGTGGTTTTACCTGACCCTGGCAAACCAATTAAGTGCTTTATACCTTCCAATTCCAAAACATCATTTTCTTTCCGCAATTCCTCTCCAAGTTCCGAAATCATCAGCTCAAAGCGTTCAAAGCGTTTTGCCCAATTGCCAGGTCGCCGCTCAGGATTTTGGGAATCGCGCTCATCCATCTCAATAGCCAAATCGCGCAGTTCACTTAGAGGAATGCGGATATTGCCTCTTGGTAGGCGGTTGAGGGAATGTTTACGACGAGCAGCAATAGGGGCAGCAATAGGGCTAATCGGTATTCTTTCGGCTGTTGTCTCTTCACCTAAGAAAACTGCCATCGACTGACGAGGATCAGCAAACTTAGCATTGTGTAAGTCATACAGAATAGGCGTACTCAGAATTTGACGTGCTTTGGTAATAAATGGATCTTCTAAAGGGTCTTGTGCTTTTACCCCCTGGATGACCAAATTGTGAATCATACCCTGACCAAAAATTAACGACATTTCAAGGGTTATAGCCTAAACATCACATAAAAGTTTGCATAAAATTATGGCCGCGTGTCCTGATT
>NZ_JAIVFS010000235.1 GCF_020829645.1 Nostoc mirabile CHAB5784
TGTGCTTTTACCCCCTGGATGACCAAATTGTGAATCATACCCTGACCAAAAATTAACGACATTTCAAGGGTTATAGCCTAAACATCACATAAAAGTTTGCATAAAATTATGGCCGCGTGTCCTGATTGTGAATCATAATAAAGCCTAGAGTTGTCATAACTAAAAAGAGAAAACTTCTCCCGAATAATTCTCTAAAAATCACTCTTAGATACAACTTAGATGACAAAATATGGTTCAAAATGACTAAGATATGATTCAATGCGCGTTGATAAGTATTTTTAGGAGACTGTAGTGAAGCAACAAAGCCGTCCTTGTATCACATAGATCACGCCAAGGAGGTGAGGCTCAAATGAACGAATTCGAGTTTGAAGATTGGTGTAGGCAACAGCAACTAGCAACCCACACCATTGATTTGATTGCACAGATAAGGAAATCCCCACCCTCACGTCGGGTGCAAGGACGAACCAAGAACGTTTGTGGCGTGTATCCTAGTTCTAAAATGGGGGTCACAATTCAATTCGAGAGCCATACAGTGGAATTGTGGGCGATTTACCTGATGGAACACGACCCACAAGTTTTAGAGTTCTACGACCAGCCACCACCATTCAAAATCCAGTATAAAAATCAAGCAGGGCGTAATATCGGTCATTATCATACCCCTGACTTTTTTGTATTACGTGATGATGGTGCTTGCTGGGAGGAGTGGAAAACAGTTAAGGAACTAGAGAAATTAGCACAAAAATATCCTGGGCGTTATCAAAAAACAGCATCCGGTCATTGGCGTTGCCCACCAGGAGAAGCACACGCATCACAATTTGGTCTAAAATACTGCGTTCGTACTGATGCCGAATTGAATCCCGTTTTTACCCAGAACTTAATGTTTTTGTCAGATTACTTGGGATTTAAATCAAATTTGACAACAGATGTACACTCGACAGTTCTGGCTTACTTGGAAGCAAATCCAGGAATAACGATTGCGGCATTGCTACAAGAATTAAATGATGTATGTGCCAATGACATATACATCATGATTGCAACTGAGCTTCTGTACGTGGATTTGTCTGCTGTCCCCTTAGTGGAACATTGGCGGACGCGACTATGGGTAAGTCAACAAACTCATAACGCTTATACACACGCATCTGTTGTATCTGTGACTACAAAGAACGCTCCCAATAGTCCTACAACACTCCTACCTAACACAGCCCTTGAGTGGGATTCGGCGCTATGGACTTTAGTTAACTATGGCGAGACCACAACCACGCTATTACCAGAGTCAGGCTTCCCAATACAGTTGCCTACAGCATTTTTTCTCCAGTTATTCGACAGTGGCACCATTAAAATCCATAACGGAGTTACAGATGTAACAATAAATGAAACAGTACGTACTTTAATGGATACTGCCAGTCCGGCTTCCTTAAAAGAAGCGAACCGAAAATTTAATATAGTACAAGCATATTTCCAGCGCCATACAGATATCTATCAAGACATCAAAGAGCGTACTTTGCGTAGATGGGTACAACAGTTCCGTGAAGCAGAAGCAAGTTTAGGTTGTGGTTATGTTGGGTTGCTACCACGGACACATCAGCAAGGGAATCGTCAACCAAAATCGCCCACAGATTCAAGTGAATTATTAGATAAATTTATTAAAGAGCATTTTGAAACACCAAGACAAGCGACAGGTGCTTCAGTATATCGGGCGTATGTCAGAGCCTGTACAGCATTAAATATACAACCCCTTAGTAACCGCACTTTCTACCAGCGTTTAAAAAAGCGCCCAACCCATGAGCAGACATTAAAGCGTCAGGGAGCAAAAGCCGCATACGCAACAGAGCCTTTTGTCTGGGAACTAGCTTTAAATACACGTCCTCACGGAAACCGGCCTCTGGAGATAGTCCATATCGACCATACCGAACTCGATATTGAATTACGCTCACAAGCTACAGGTCGGCTACTTGGGCGACCTTGGCTAACATTACTGACCGATGCCTATTCCCGGCGAATCTTGGCAGTTTATCTGACTTTTGATGCACCTTCTTACAGGTCTTGCATGATGGGGCTACGTATTTTAGTCCAGCGCCAAGGTCGTTTTCCCTCAACATTGGTTGTAGATGGTGGCAAAGAATTTCACAGTATATACTTTGACACCTTGCTGGCACGCTACCACTGCACCAAGAAAACAAGACCTGGTGGCAAACCCCGCTTTGGGTCGGTAATTGAACGATTATTTGGGACGACAAATACTGAGTTTATCTATAACCTACTAGGTAATACCCAAGCAAGTAAACAGCCCCGCCAACTCACCAAAACTGTTGACCCAAAACAGTTAGCTGTTTGGAATTTGGGAGATTTATATACTTACCTGACCCAGTGGGCTTACTCCATTTACGACTCAAATCATCATGACTCATTAGGTGCGTCTCCAGGCGTTGTTTATAACGAAGGGTTGTCAATTGCAGGAGAACGCTTGCACCGAAGAATTGCTTATAACGAAGAGTTCCTCATGGCAACACGTCCTTCCACCCCCAAAGGTCAGGCGAAAGTTCAGCCGGGACAAGGGGTTAAAGTCAATTATCTCTACTATTGGAGTGATGCTTTCCGCAATCCAAATGTTGAAAAAACATTAGTACCAGTACGCTACGACCCTTTTGATATGGGAGTTGCTTACGCCTATGTTGACGGGCGTTGGGTGAGATGTATCTCTCAGTATTACAGTACTTTCGTTGGACGCACTGAAAAAGAAGTGTTGTTAGCCGCACAAGAAATTAGGCAATTGAACAAACGTAGCGCTATTGCGACAAATTTGAACGCTAAACATTTAGCTGACTTCATTGCCAATGTCCAAGAACATGAAGCCCTGTTGCTGCAAAGATTGCGTGATTTAGAAAGTAAACCCTTACTAGACAATTTAACGTCGAGTCATTCTTCTCTTCCATCAGTAAACCAAGTTCATTCAACGTTGACTGTATTGGCACAACAAAGTGAAGATGTTGCATCGCAGCACGTACCATCTCGAAACGTTGAACCGTTGGATGTAAGTTCACTGCCAATATTAGGGGAATACAAATAGATGGATTTAAACAGGAACGCTCGCGATGACATCAACTTACTTGCTCAATTTAAGGAGTATGCAGTTTTACATCCACAGTTAGCACGGGTAGATATGCTGCTCATGCGTGCGATTCGAGAACCTGCTGGATTTGCTCATGTGTTGGTGTATGGGCCAAGCGGTGTGGGCAAGACGACGATGATACGGCAAATTGCCCAACGTTTAAATGCTTCTCACAGTGAGGATTCTGTATCAAATGACTCAAGTTACCGCAACGGTTATGTACCTCAATTACCTCTTTTGCTGATAGAGACACGTCCACCTGACGGTGGGGTGTTTAATCGAACTGACTATTACCGGACTGCGCTCAAGCTTTTGAACGAGCCATTCTACGAGCGTCGTAGCATTGTAGACATTGATACGTCGGAGGCATGGGAGAAAAAAGGGCGTGGACGTAGTAGCAAAACTTCCCAGTTTAATGATTCTCCAGAACTGCGCCACGCATTAGAAGAAGCGATGACCAAACGTGGTGTACGTGCGGTTATTCTGGATGAAGCGCAACATTTAATGAAGATTGGAACTGGAAGTAATGCTGGCAAGCTTTTAGATCAGTTGGACTGGATTAAATCCATGACCAATGTTACGGGTGTTTTACACATCCTGATTGGTACTTACGAACTGTTAAATTTTCGGAATTTAAGTGGTCAAGCATCCCGGCGCGGTCTGGATATCCACTTTCCACGATATTTGTACCAAAATGAACAAGACCGTTTGGATTTTCAGGCAGCGTTATTAGCACTCCTCAAGCAAGTACCTCTATCTACTAATATTCCCGAATTAATGCAGCATTGGCTTTACTTCTATGAACATTCTATTGGCTGCCTTGGAGTACTAAAAGACTGGCTTATCCGAACTGTGGCGGCGGCATTAGATGATGGCAATGTTGCTTTAACTTTAAAACAATTACACGAACATACCCTAACGCTAGCGCAGTGTGAACGCATGGCAATAGAAGCAACTGAGGGCGAACAAAAACTTAGCTATATGGAGAGCCGCCGCGAACACTTATGGCATTTGCTACAAATAGGAATGGGTTCAACCGATGTACCGACTAATGCAGTCCCCCCTGAAACTCCGTTCGTCGGTAGTGAAATCACTTCATCGAAAACAGAGTCACCACCTAAAACAAAGCGGACTCGGAAAAAGCCAAACGTACCTGCACCAAAAGAATTTACGACCACAACAGCAAACGATATCCCCGTAGAGCCAGCCCCGAAGAAAAAGCAGACTAGCAAGAAAACTACATCTACTCAAACACTTGAAATTACTGAAACGCCACTTAGTAATTCTAGTACTGACCTTCAGGCGATAACCCAGGACACGCAACAGCAAACAGATAAGAGCCGTGAGAAAAAGTCAGGCACACGGGTTGGACAACGCAAACCCAAGCGAGACACTATTGGGCATGAATCACAGTCAACGACATAAGAATGATAATCATGCGGGTGGGGGAAGAAGCTGCCGTAGGCAGCTTCTTCCCATTCTCTTTATTAATGAGACAAGGGTGAGC
>NZ_JAIVFS010000236.1 GCF_020829645.1 Nostoc mirabile CHAB5784
GTACCCGCACGTTACTCTATAAGTTCCGTCGAGTAAGACTTGACGCTAAAGGCAATGTACTTTATCAGTATATATACACAACTCCTGGTCGCGTTATTTATAACAATGCCATTCAGGAAGCACTTGCTAGTTAATTCGTAATTTCTAATTCGTAATTCGTAATTGAAGAATTAATTACGAATTACGAATTACGAATTACGAATTATTAATTATTGATGACTTAGGACTAATGACTAATGACTAACGAAAAAATGATTTTTCGCAATCGGGTGGTTGATAAGGGTCAACTGAGAAATTTAATTTCTTGGGCCTTTACACATTATGGTACGGCGCGAACCGCAGTGATGGCGGACAAACTGAAAGATTTGGGATTTCGCTACGCTACCAAAGCAGGGGTTTCCATCAGTGTAGATGACTTGATGATACCACCAACTAAGCGATTGCTCTTAGAGGCAGCCGAGGAAGAAATTCGCGCTACTGAAACCCGTTATCAACGGGGAGAAATCACTGAGGTAGAACGCTTCCAAAAGGTAATCGATACTTGGAATGGTACTAGTGAAGCCTTGAAAGATGAAGTAGTCGTTCACTTCAAGAAGACTAATCCCTTGAACTCCGTATACATGATGGCATTCTCCGGGGCACGAGGTAACATCTCTCAAGTGCGGCAATTGGTGGGAATGCGGGGACTGATGGCAGATCCTCAAGGGGAAATTATCGATTTGCCCATCAAAACCAACTTCCGTGAAGGACTCACTGTAACGGAATACATTATTTCGTCTTACGGTGCCAGAAAAGGATTGGTAGATACTGCCTTGCGGACGGCTGACTCTGGTTATCTCACCCGGCGTTTGGTGGACGTATCTCAGGATGTGATTATTCGGGAATTTGACTGTGGCACCACCAGAGGAATTCCCATTCGACCAATGACAGAAGGTGCCAAAACCTTGATCCCTCTAGGAACCCGCTTGATGGGACGGGTAGTTGCCGAAGATGTGGTGCATCCGGTGACAAAAGAAGTAATTGCACCACGCAATACCCCAGTTTCTGAGGACTTGGCGAAGAAAATCGAAAAATCTGGGGTGGCAGAAGTTGTGCTGCGGAGTCCCCTAACTTGTGAAGCCGCACGTTCCGTTTGTCAACACTGCTACGGCTGGAGTTTAGCCCACGCCAAGATGGTGGACTTGGGCGAAGCTGTAGGGATTATTGCCGCCCAAAGTATCGGCGAACCTGGTACTCAGCTAACCATGCGGACATTCCACACAGGTGGGGTGTTTACTGGAGAAGTGGCGCAACAAGTTCGTTCTAAAATCGATGGGACTGTCAAACTTCCCCGCAAACTGAAGACTAGAACATATCGTACCCGCCACGGGGAAGATGCCCTCTATGTTGAGGCTAATGGCATCATGCTTTTGGAGCCAACAAAAGTAGGTGATGTTACCCCAGAGAACCAAGAGGTTCATCTTACCCAAGGTTCAACACTATATGTATTTGATGGAAATAAGGTAAAACAAGGTCAGTTGTTGGCAGAGGTTGCCCTTGGTGGACGCACAACTCGGACTAATACAGAAAAAGCAGTTAAAGATGTTGCCTCTGACTTAGCAGGAGAAGTGCAATTTGCCGAAGTTGTTCCAGAACAAAAAACTGACCGTCAAGGTAATACCACAACCACAGCCGCACGCGGTGGCTTGATTTGGATTTTGTCTGGGGAAGTTTATAACTTGCCGCCTGGTGCAGAATTGGTGGTGAAAAATGGTGATGCGATCGCTTCTAACGGAGTTTTAGCAGAAACCAAGTTAGCCAGTTTGCACGGCGGTGTGGTGCGGTTGCCAGAAGCTACCCCAGGTAAGAGTACCAGGGAAATTGAAATTATCACTGCTTCTGTGGTACTAGACAAGGCTTCGGTGACAGTCCAAAGTTCCCAAGGGCGGAATAATTACTTAGTCTCCACTGGTAACAACCAAGTATTTAACCTCCGAGCTACACCAGGCACAAAAGTGCAAAATGGTCAAGTAGTAGCTGAGTTAATTGATGACCGCTATCGCACAACCACTGGTGGATTCCTGAAATTTGCGGGTGTAGAAGTCCAGAAAAAAGGCAAAGCCAAGCTGGGTTATGAAGTCGTGCAGGGTGGTACCCTTTTGTGGATTCCCGAAGAAAGCCACGAAGTTAATAAAGATATCTCCTTGCTGTTGGTAGAAGACGGTCAGTTTGTAGAAGCTGGCACCGAGATAGTAAAAGATATCTTCTGCCAAAACAGTGGTGTGATAGAAGTTACCCAGAAAAACGACATCCTGCGGGAAGTTGTGGTTAAACCTGGGGAACTGCTGATGGTGGACGATCCAGAATCAGTTATCGGACGAGATAACACCTTCATCCAACCAGGTGAGGAATTCCAAGGTAATGTCGCCACGGAATTGCGTTATATCCAGTATGTGGAGACACCAGAAGGGCCCGCCCTGTTGAGTCGTCCAGTAGTTGAGTTTGCCGTACCCGATAATCCAGATGTGCCATCAACTACATCTGTGAGTCAACAAACCGGACGATCAATTCAGTTGCGGGCTGTGCAGCGACTACCTTACAAAGATTCAGAACGCGTCAAATCTGTTGAAGGCGTGGAACTGCTGCGAACCCAGCTAGTGCTGGAAATTGAGCAAGAAGGGGAACAAGACCATAATGCTTCACCCCTTGCAGCAGATATTGAATTAGTAGAGGATACTGAAAACCCAGAAGTTCAACGTTTACAACTGGTAATTTTGGAATCCTTGGTAATTCGTCGAGACATTACCGCCGATGCCACCCAAGGAAGTACCCAAACCACACTTGAGGTACACGATGGGCTTACCATCGCCCCTGGATCTGTGGTCGCACGTACCCAAATCTTGTGTAAAGAAGGCGGGGAAGTGCGAGGCGTCCGCAAAGGAACCGAAAACGTGCGTCGCTGCTTAGTGTTGCGTGACGCTGACAGGCTGACCATTAATACTAGTACTCAGCCAAAGGTAAAAGTGGGTGACTTGCTAGTAGAAGGTACAGAAGTTGCTCCTGGAGTTTTTGCCCCAGAATCAGGACAAGTAGTGGATATCAAAGCGGAAAGTGCGGTCTTGGGGTCTCCCCAAGAGGAGCAACTTTCCAAGAGAAGTGCCACTGCGGCATCTGGTGAGGAATCAGCCCTAAGTACTAAAAACTACGTTGTTACTACCCGTATCGGTCGCCCTTATCGAGTCAGCCCTGGTGCTGTGTTGCAGATAGAAGACGGCGATTTGGTACAACGGGGTGATAACTTGGTGTTGTTGGTGTTTGAACGCGCCAAAACCGGAGATATTATTCAAGGTTTGCCCCGGATTGAGGAACTACTTGAAGCTCGTAAACCGAAAGAAGCGTGCATTTTATGTCGCCGGGGGGGTGAAGTTAAGGTAGTTTACGCTGAAAGTGGTGATGAAGCGATCGCTATCAAGGTCGTAGAATCAAATGGCGTGGTCACAGATTATCCTCTAGGCCCAGGACAAAATTTGATTGTGCCAGATGGATCGATTGTGTTAGCGGGACAACCATTAACCGATGGTCCATCCAATCCCCACGAAATTTTGGAAATCTTCTTTAGCCTGGGTTCCGAAGACGGAATCTATGCTTGTGCTAGCCATGCTTTGCAGAAGGTACAGTCATTCTTGGTGAATGAAGTGCAAATGGTGTATCAATCTCAAGGGATTGATATTTCCGATAAGCACATTGAAGTCATTGTTCGCCAAATGACCAACAAAGTCAGGATTGATGACGGTGGTGACACCACAATGCTTCCTGGTGAATTGGTAGAACTGCGCCAAGTTGAGCAGGTGAACGAAGCTATGGCAATTACAGGCGGTGCTAGGGCACAGTATACCCCAGTATTGTTGGGGATCACCAAAGCATCGTTGAACACCGACAGCTTTATTTCCGCCGCATCCTTCCAAGAGACAACACGGGTACTTACCGAAGCAGCTATCGAAGGCAAATCCGATTGGCTGCGCGGCTTAAAGGAAAACGTGATTATCGGGCGATTGATTCCGGCTGGTACTGGCTACAATACCTATGATGAACCCGGTGCGATCGATGATTATGCTGCTGAGATTACCAGTAGTGTCTTGGATGAAGTTGATGATCCCCTAGATATGGTCTTAGATGACCGCACAGCTCGCACCTATAATTTAGATTCTCCTACTCTTGGGGAATCTGGTTTTGGTAGCAGACGTGCAGAAAGGTCAGTTCTAGATGACGAAGATGAATTAATCGCCGATGAAGTAGCAGACGACGACGATTACGAGGAAGAAGAGGAAGACGACGAAGATGATTTCGACGATGAATAGAGACTTGAAATTTACCGTCTCTATTAAAACGTAAAAACTAAAAAGGCAAAAGAAGATTTTCTTTTGCCTTTTTATTTTGCTCTCTAAAAACACATTTTTAAATCTTCAATATTCTGGTTTTTGGCTTTCGAGCTAGTAGTCAGTTATAGCCGTAGCCATTTTAATTAGGACGCAGCTTGCTTGAGAACGATTTCCATAGCATCACGTAAATTATCAGATTTAAGTAATAGCTTGCGAATTCTGCTTTTTAAAGTCGCCCAACACTTT
>NZ_JAIVFS010000237.1 GCF_020829645.1 Nostoc mirabile CHAB5784
TCTCCCACCAGTCCAGCATTGCTTGTTACCTTTAGCACCCGATTTCAATTACTCTACCGTATATGCTGTGCTGTTTGTTAAATCCTTTATCAGTAAGCCTTTCAAGACTTAACGGGAAAAGTCAGATCAATGGTGCTGCGGGCGGCGTAGGTCACCTCGCGGTGCAGTTGGCAAAATGGAAGGGTGCACGTGTGATCGCGGTGGCATCGGGTACGCATGAGTCGTTCCTGCGCGAACTCGGCACTGATGAATTCATCGACTACACCAAGATATCTCCCGAGGAAGTCGCGCATGACATTGATCTCGTTCTTGATACCCTAGGCGGTCCCACCACTGGTCGCTTCTTGCGTACGCTTAAGCGTGGCGGCGCGTTGTTCCCCGTGTTCTTAGGCTTCTCCGAACCCGAGGAAGCCGCGAAGCTGGGCATCACGGTCTCGATGACCCAAGTGCGCTCAAACGGCCCACAGCTCGCGGAACTTGGAAGTTTGCTATCTATGGCACTCTTCGCGTCGCCATAGATAGCACATTTCCGCTTGCCGATGCACGAAGGGCGCACGAACGAGCCGCTCGTGGGCACATCCAAGGCAAGATCGTGCTTACAGTCGCGTGAACACGAAAGCGCGAACCATCATTGCCACTTCTCGCGGGCGTTGTTCTTTCAACACTTGTGCGTTTCTCATTCATAGTCCACTCATTCGGGACCAATCATGACATCTGATTCTAAAGTTTGGTTGATTACAGGTAGCTCAAGCGGATTTGGTCGGTCACTTACCGAAGCCGTTCTCAAACATGGCGATCTCGTCGTTGCCACGGCTCGTAGACCGGAACAACTCGACGATCTCATCAAACAGTATCCAGACACAATCAAAACCGTTCGCTTAGATGTCACCAATCTACAAACAACCAAAGGGTTGCAAAAACAATAGTCGAAAATATCAACTGTCTATTTCAGATTTTTCTAAAGCAGCTTCCTCAAATGATGGCAGTAAATCCATTAAGCACTAGAGTTTGGCAATCGCAGATCTCAACTTGATCGCGACCCCGAATTTATGAGAATTAGGTTAAAACGCCGCCGCTTCGGTCAACTAATGATTGTAAGTGCGGTCATGACAACAGTGGGGAGCTGGATGAGGCGATCAATTCTTCGATCGGCGCTCAACTGTTGACTCCGACGGCATCTGACTACCAGACATCGAAGCACGCGATCAACCGCCTTTGCGAATTCGTTAACGTCGATCATGGCAACGACGGAGTGAAATGCTTTGCCATCCATCCCGGCGGGGTACCCACCGCGATAGGAAAGAACATGCCTGATATTAGAAGCTGCGCCGGAACCGCTGCAAATTCGGCAAATGCACCGCCACGATGCTGATTCATACTTGAACCAGGCTCGAAGCGAGCGATAACGCGGTCTCCCTTCTGCCATCGAGTGGCTAGTAGACCAGCTTCGACGACGATTCCAGACAGATCTGTACCGACTGTGTACGGCATCGTTAGCGGAAAGTAGTCCTGCATATTGCCACTGATCAATTTCACATCAAGCGGGTTGATGCTTGCTGCTTCCACCTGAACCAATACTTCATCTAGTCCAATCTTTGGAATTGGGATCTCTTCGAGGACTGCATTCTTAATACTTCCGTATTGGTGGATTCGGACTGCCTTCATTGTGTGTCTCCTTTGTGATGTGTTGAAAGTGAGTAGAAAATTTGTTCAAGTCTTATGACTGTCTGGGTAGCGGTTGAATGAGGCGAGGGCGATCCGCTGTTCAGCAGGACGGACGATCGTAGCGTAGACGGCAAAGGAGGCTAACGCGAACAATGACATGATGCTAGTCATCGCAGTCGCAGTCCGTCCGTCGTAGAAGAAGGCGACCAATGCACTGGCAAGTGTTCCACCGATCGCCATCTGCGTGAATCCCAATACAGCAGCAGCGACTCCAGCAACTTCTGGCAATGGCTGAAGCGCTCCATGCTTCGCATTGGGGGCAATTAGCCCAAAGCAGAACGTGTTGAGAACCAAAAGCGGCGGCAGCGTTATGACTCGAACAGAATTACTGATTGATACCAGCACCAGTGCGATCGCTGAGACAACTGCAAGCGTGAGTCCGACTTTGAGCAAGCGCGACGGCGGCACACCGCGAACACTCAAGCGCCCATTCAAGAACGAGCCTGCCATAATTGCGAAAGCAGTTGAAGCAAAGAACCAACCGTAGAGAGTCGTTGAAATGCCTAAAACCTGAACCAATACGAGCGGTGAACCAGCAACGTAAGCAAACATACAGCCAAAGCTCAAGGCGTTAACGAGCGCGTAGCCAATACAGATTCGATTACTTAGAACTCGAAGGTAGTTGCTGATCAGGCGACGAGGTGCGATCGCACCTCGTCGCCTGATCAGCAATAGATTCTCCAAACCCAATCGTGATAGCACCGACAAGAACTAGACCGCCAACCGCCAGCACTCCATAAATCGCTCGCCAGTCTGCGATCGTCAGAATTAACCCACCAATGGTTGGTGCAATCATCGGCGCAATGCTCATCACTAAATTGATATAAGAGAACTGTGTCCGTGCGGCAGCACCTTCAAACAAGTCACGCATGATCGCCATCTCTAGAACTGCGGCAGCACCCGCACCTGCACCCGCGATCAACCGCCAGAGAATCAGCGTGTTAATTGAGGGCGCGATCGTACACATTACATTCGCGAGGGCAAAGACTCCACAACCGATGAATAGAATCGGGCGGCGTCCGTATCGATCTGAGACGGGTCCAAAAATGAGTTGCGCGATCGCAAAGCCAGCCATGAAGAGACTGAGAGTCAAACCTGTGGCAGCAGAAGATGTATTGAAGGATATGCCAAGTGCAGCGAGGGCGGGCAATCCCATATCGATCGCTAAGGGCGGTAACGCAGCCAACGCACCCAGCAGCAGAGTAAATCCCAGAGAGTTAGGTCGAATTCGCATAGTTTTTCTTCTGATTCCGATAGCTGCTGACTGATGATAAAAATCGGTCAGTTTCTAGCTAGGCAGTGCAGCGAGCGGCCATGCACCAATTTGATGCAGCATTCCAAACCAATCCTCTAAATGCCAGGTGTGCGAAATGCGATCGTGATCGAAGTGATGAAACTCATGCAGCGCGATCAAGACTGGCTTTCCCGTCGGTTGCAAGCCAAAAATTTCCCCTTGATGAGTCGCAACCATTCGCGCCCGCACACCCGCGTGATTCGGTTGTTCAATTACCTCGTCAATGATGATCTGCAAGTCGGGGAACGCAGTGAAAAACATTGGCATCAGCGGTTTCATACCCTCAGGACCAGGAGCTTGACCGGGCGCAAGCGGAATGTCCTGCCAATCTGAGGTCACGGCTTCGTCGAGAAGGTTAGGGTTTTTATCGCTGAAGGCTCGGTAAAACGTTTCAAGTGAGCGCTTTTGCGCCACTGTCAAAGCTGAAGTTTGAATCGTCGCCACTGAATGCATAGAATCCTCGGCTAATAACAAACGCGAATGAAACTACGACGATCATCACATGTGAAACATAATGTGTCCAATGCATATTTAGGATAGACACTATATCATTATTGATATAGTATAAAGCTATGGCTCAACAGTTCCCCAACCTCTCGCACATCGACCTCAATCAACTTCTGGCTTTGCAAGCCATCCTGGAGGAGAGGCATGTCACTCGCGCCGCCGTTCGCGCCTCGCTCAGTCAGCCAGCGATGAGCCGCGTGCTAAGTCGGCTGCGGGTAGCACTGGGCGACGACCTGCTCGTTCGTAGTGGCATAGGGTACAAGCGGACACCGCGTGGTGATCGCTTGCTGCAAGAGTTAGAAGTCCTCCTGCCTCGCCTCAATGCGGCGATCAGGGGAAGAGCTGGCGAAGACACTGTTGGCGAATTCGGGAAACGCTTGTCCAGGGCGGATGACTTGAGGAGTAAAGCGATGAGGTTGTATGACCCCAAGCCATGTATTACAAAATAAAAAAATACCCCTGACAATTGAATTGTTAGCAAATTCAGAAAACGTTTATGCGCTGGTAGTTACTTCAGCAATGAAAAGATTGAGAGCTTTAAGTGCCATCTTGTAGCCAGTAGCTTGCTTCCCTAACTTCAGTTGAGACAAAATGCGATCGCGTAAAGTTTCAAGTGTTTCTAGCCGAGGCAATAAGGCAACTGACCTTTTTTGATGCGCCTCATTCGGTGTAATACACGGTTGAAGAGATTCATCATCACGTATATTACATGGGTAAAGTGACGACTCATCCCGTGTAATACTTGGCAGGGTATTGTTGCGGACAATGTATTCTAAATAGTCAGCCCTAGTTAAGCCGTTGCATTCTGCTGCCATGCCCAAAGCCTTCCAAGTTTCATCGGTTAATCTCAGGGAGCGAACTAACGCTCTTTTATGTCTCTGGTGAGAGAAAAATGCTCTGATTTGCTGAGATTTTTGAAATTCCTTGAAGACTGTGAACAATACAGGCGCTGCTATGTCGGAAATATTGAGAAGTAATCAAAT
>NZ_JAIVFS010000238.1 GCF_020829645.1 Nostoc mirabile CHAB5784
ACTTTTGCACTTGATGCTCTTCCCCGCTTTAGGAGATGAGTCCTCTACTCATGTTGGAGTAATCCTGGATGAGCAAGTCATGTCTTTGATTAAAGAATCCCCGTCTCTTTAGAGCGGGGAGTGTCAACTTCGTATTGCAAATCATCTGAGTAAGAAGTGGGGAGTGGGAAGAGACAAGGAAACTTGTTCAATAATTCTCCCTTGTCCCCCTGCTTTTTTATCTAAGGAACTGAAAGCAAAGTCAAAATATTTTGCTGCACCATATCTGGTGACTGGTCGCCGTTGATGGTCAATAAGCGGCGACGACGGTCGTAATATTCTAGGATGGGAATGGTGCGATCGTAGAATAATTCTACACGGCGTTGGACGATTTCTGGTTGGTCATCTGGTAGCGATCGCCCCAAAGAGCGGCTAACCATGACTGCTTCCGACACTTGTAGATAAATTGCCCAATCTAGCTTTTGCTCTAAATTATCCAATAAAAAATCTAATTCTTCAGCTTGAAAAGCAGTACGGGGATAGCCCTCTAAGACCCAATCGCAGTTAATATCTGCTTGTCTGAGGCGAATTCGGATCAATTCAACGATCATTTCATCTGGAACCAATTCCCCTTTTTGCATATAGGGCCGTGCGTGGTAACCTAGTTCACTCAGGCTAGCGTAAACCGAAAGAGAAGTCCGGGGATCAGCTTCCGACCATTGCAACTCCGGGAGGAGCTTATCGCCAGATATCGCTTCCCGTAAAATCTCACCTGTAGAAATCATCGGAATATCAAAGTATCTACAAAGCCTTTGTGCTTGAGTGCTTTTACCCGATCCTGAACCTCCCAGAATCACCAATCTCACAACAATTTACTCCTCATCCTGTCAAATTCACTACTTGCTAAGTCTGTTTTGCCCAAACAACCGATAAATCTAACATTTAGCAGTTTTCAGACGTTATGCCTAGCTTTTTTAAATAATTGGAACTGTAACTCTAATGTTTTCATTTTTACAACTCCTTTCCGAGAGAAGACGAAAATTTAAATCAACATAACTCTTGACTTCAGTACAAACCTAGTGTTTGACTAAGAATGCAATTTGCCAAATTCACCACACTTGGGAAAAACAGATAGATTATACAGGCAGACTTATAATAAGTACCGCCAGCCCAAACATTTAATTTATTGTAATTTTTTGAACTTTACCCTATGGTTGCCCAGCTAGAAACTTCAAGTATAAATTCACCCCTTACCTTACCATATCCAGTGGAAGGACTAGTGCAAGTTTTCACTAGCTCCCATCGCAATTTTTTTACGAGCGTTATGGCTCAAGCACTGAGAATAGCTGGACAAGGAACGCCAGTATTAATAGTGCAGTTCCTCAAAGGAGGCATTCGTCAAGGACACGATCGACCTATACAACTAGGACAAAATTTAGATTGGATTCGCTGTGATTTGCCTCGTTGTATTGATACACCACATTTAGACGATGCTGAAAATCAAGCTTTACAAAAACTGTGGCAGTATACACAGCAGGTAGTGTGTGAAAGTAAGTATTCTCTCGTTGTCTTAGATGAGTTAAGTTTAGCGATTAACTTTGGTTTAATTCCTGAAACTGAAGTTTTAGCGTTTCTGGCAAAACGCCCTCCCCACGTTGATATCATTCTCACAGGGCCAGAGATGCCAAAATCTCTTCTTGATGTAGCAGATCAAATTACAGAAATCCGCCGGAGTTATCGCCCTTAAATAATCTCAGGCTTTGAGATTTTGGATTTAATAATCTTCAAGAAGAGGGTGTGTTAAAGTTCATGAACACACCTTACTGTTCTAGCTACAGATGTGGGATTGAGGAGAAATTGAGAAGCTTGTTGTGCCGTTACTTGAGATAACTGAATCTGTTTAAGGGTGACTAGACCTTCATTCACAAAAGAATCTCTCACTAATGCTTTATCGCCGCTATTGAAAGAAGTTTCATAAAACACTTCCTTAATTCCTGCGGAGATAATTAATTTCAAACAAGACAGACAAGGTTCTAGAGTGACGTAAATACTTGCACCATCTGTAGAAGTCCCATGCTTTGCAGCTTGTGCGATCGCATTTGCTTCCGCGTGTACAGCCCTTGATGGTAAAGTTTTACTAGCATCACAGCTACTCAATCCTGGATAACAGTAGCCCTGAGTCGTACAATGTGCTGAACCCGATGGTGAGCCATTGTAACCTGTTGCCACCACCTGCTTGTTTTTCACAATCACAGCACCCACGGGAAAAGCTAAACACGTTGAGCGAGTTGCTGCAAGTTTAGCCAACATCAAAAAGTATTCATCCCATGTTGGTCTTTGATAGCGTTCGTCGATTGAGGAAATATCTTGCATAATCTGTCAATTTCAAACTTTATCCTACTGCCTTGCTGACAACGGAAACTGTGGATGCTCTGGGTTCCACTTCGGCAAAATATTTTTAAGCTGATTCAAAGCATCTTCATGATCGTGTTGATTAAAAAAATCATCGATTTCGTGGCGATTAGGTCGTCCACGAAGAAGATCAAGTCTTTAGTACGGCGATATCCACACTAGCATTGCTAGTTATTTATATGAATTACAGTTTTTTAATTTACTGATCCTGAATATAAGCCTTGCCACTTTTAATACAGTTACTAGCCTTTTGCAGTTCGATACCTAAATAACCAGTATGTTCAGGCTGAATTGCTGGAGAGGTAGCACAAATCTCTCTTAATAAGCTAAGGGGCTTTTTCCCACGATAAGACTTAATCACCTCACCACTACCAGGAGTTGTGTGGGTAACGAATATCTCTTTGCCATCAACCTCAATTAGGAAATTGCCGGAGGGGTCATAATAGCTACGCTGATTAAAAATTGCAGCGTATTGATTTGCAATTAGCCTCTCTGCATTGTCCCAAGTATCATCATATATATGAGCAGACTGACTAATAGTTATGAGTGGCCCCATTTTCAAGTCATACTCAGAACGTTGAGCAATTTCATCCCTAATATGTTGTTGCAAAGCCCTCAATCCCATTGCATTTGCAGGCCAGGCGGCAAACATATCATTACTTCTAAAAGTTGCAGTTAGGGATAATTCATTATCAACCACTCTCAACCAAATATGATTTAGACAAGGGCTACCACCTTTTTCATGGTCTTTTACATCCCATAAATTCATAACTGCACTAGCGGCATCAATTTCTCCAATTAACTTCTTAATTACCTGGTCAATTTGATCATCCTTAAACCAGGAACGCAAACGTTGACCATACGTATATTTCAACCCTTCTCGATAGGGTGCATCATCTAAAATCTGTGAAGTATATTCTTCAAGAAAGGGAGGGTCAACTGGCAAATAATTAGGCTCAGGAAAGTAGAATTTAGGAGGTTCATCAGTAACAATTGCCATTAAATCAATTAATTCTTGCCATTGCCCATCATAGCCAGTTGGTCTAATTGTTCCTGTTGTCTTAATCCGATGAATGATTTTTACCCAAGTTTCGGCTATAGTTTTACCTTCTATTCGATGCCCGTAGCGTGGCCCTGGTAAAACACTTGGTTCAACAATAGACATGGGAAATTCTAACCGCGAACCCCAAGGAGAAAGTGCTTCTAATTGGGCATAAGATTTAACTAGACTAACTGCCTCAACAATTGATTTGACTTCTTTGCAATCTATAGAATGCCGCAGGTGTTCTAAATCACTAGCTTTCACTTCAAGATCAATATATCCAGGGATAGGGGAGCGAATTACCCAGCAACGCAACCCAGTATCACAAACACCTTCTTTAAAGCCATTACGGAAAAAGTCCAGTAAGCACTGACACGCACCCGCGTTATTATCTTCCCTTGTGGCATTGAGAACAACCAAAAAGCGGACGTGGGGATTAAACAGCAAATTGCGAATTAGTAAGTTTATGCCCCTTGTGGGCGAGTATAGTTGCCCAATTACAGCATAATCTTCGGGTTGCAAGTGTTTAGCGATCGCCTGCTTTACCGTCCATCCTGTAATCACTGCCGTCTGACCTAGACCATAAATAAGCTGGTTGGGCTTGTACAGTGCTTTGTACTCGAATTGGGTTGCCTTACCCGTTGCTGTCATGATTGGCTAAAAATAAAAATTAACAATCTTTTATTATATCACTAAATCTAAATTAGTACTAGTTTTATCTAAGCTAGGCTTTGGAACTGGAGTTTAGACTAAAAGCGATATGAGAGAACGCAAATCAAATGGAATTAGAGATTAAAAATATTATCTTGTCAGCCTCAAAGCATCCGCGACCTTTAACAATTCTGTAGTATATCTG
>NZ_JAIVFS010000239.1 GCF_020829645.1 Nostoc mirabile CHAB5784
CAAATATTTCTTAGAATTTTTAGGTTTAGCACGATTCCAAGACCGTTTAGCGGCGAACTTGTCAGGGGGCATGAAGCAGAAACTTGGTTTATGTTGTACGCTGATTCATCAACCGCAGATTTTGCTACTAGATGAGCCGACCACAGGTGTAGACCCAGTTTCACGCCGTGAGTTTTGGGATATTTTAGCGCAATTAGCTGCTGATGAAGGTATGACTACAGTGGTAGCTACACCGTATCTAGATGAAGCAGAACGCTGTTCAAGAATTGCTCTCATGTATGAGGGCAAGATTCAGCAGTGTGACACTGTTGCTGAGGTAAAAGCGAGCTTAGGTGTGCAACGCTTGGAAGTTTACCTACCAATTGCACAGCTAGACCAGGCTGAGGATATTCTCCAGCAGAACGCTGATTTACATCAGTTGGTTTCAGATACACAGCGCTTTGGAGATCATCTGGATGTGTTAACAGCGCAGCCCCACCAGACTATTCAGAAAATGCAGTGTATTTTACAACAGCAACAGCTAAACCTGCAAAACATAGTTATTAATACCCCAACTCTAGAAAACACCTTTGTTGCTCGTCTCCGACAGTTCAAAGCTGACAGTCCAAGGTGTAACTATCCTCAGATTTACCACCAAGTACAAGATTTTGGAACTGCGATCGGCGCACAAAACCTCAATAAAACCTTTGGTAAGTTTCATGCTGTCAAACAAATCAACTTAGATATTAAATATGGTGAGGTCTTTGGTTTATTAGGAGCCAATGGTGCTGGAAAAACAACCACAATCAAAATGCTCTGCGGCTTACTTCCAGCCAGTTCTGGGAGAGTAACTTTAGCAGGCGAAACAGATGCCTTAAGTAGCTCTGTAGTGAGGCAGAAAATTGGCTATATGTCTCAAAAGTTTACCCTCTACGATGACATTACAATCGAACAAAACTTAGAGTTTTATTGTGGTGTATATGGTATACCGCATCGCTATCGCCGAGCCAAGAAAAACTGGGTATTACAGATGAGTGACCTGATCGGCAAAGGGGATATGTTAACTGCTGACTTACCAGGTGGTTGGAAACAGCGAGTGGCTTTTGGTGCAGCAGTTATGCACGAACCTAAAGTTTTGTTTTTAGATGAGCCAACCTCTGGTGTCGATCCCTTAGCAAGACGTGAATTTTGGCGTTGGATTAACGAGTTTGCTCGTGAAGGCATGGCTATACTAGTTACTACGCATTACTTAGAAGAAGCCGAACAGTGTCACCGTTTAGGTTTCATGGTTGCAGGAGAGATAGTTGCTCAAGGAACTCCCCGCCAAGTAAAATCTCAGCAACCGGGACAGTTAGTGGAATGGCGGTGCAATCCTTTACAGAAAGCTGCAAAACTGCTTAAAGATAAGTTTGAGCCTTGGCGAATGTCTATTTTTGGTTCATGTTTGCACACAATTTTAGACACTCATAAAACTGAGATACCGCAAATTCAATCCTGGCTACAAGAAGCAGGAATTATAGTTGATAGCTATCGTGAGATTGAGTTCTCTCTAGAAGATGTTTTTATCAGTATTGTGGCTCAAGCCCAACAGCGTGGTTTATATGTGCCAACAGAGTAGAAGGATAAATTGTGATGGTACGACCAAAACGGGTCATTGCCCAGACAATCAAAGAACTCGTACAACTTAAACGTGACCAACTAATATTGGCATTAGCATTTCTTTTACCTGTGTTTGCAATGCTGCTGTTTGGCTTAACATCATCTCTTGATGTGAACAATATTAATCTCGCTGTTCAGGATTTAGATATCACATATACTAGCCGCGAGTACATTGCTACTTTTGAGCGTACAAACAAATTCAAAATAGTTGCCATTGGCTCAAAAGTCAATGTACCTCAAATGCTCAATCAAGGAAAAATTGCAGCAGGTCTGATTATTCCTCCAGAGTTTACGCGAGACTTGCGGCATGGACGTGAAGCTCAAGTGCAAATCTTAGTAGATGGTACTGATGCTAACACTGCTAATCTCATTCGCAATTATGCGATCGCAACTAATAACGCCTTTGTTGGAAATCTGAATCACAAAACTGCGATCGCTGTAAACATTCAATCGCAGTTTTGGTACAACCCCGGTTTAAAAAGTTTAAATTACGTTGGCCCAGGAGCTATGGGTATGTCTTTGACACTACTTCCCCCATTGTTTGCTGGTCTAGCTACAGCCAAAGAGTGGGAACATGGGACTATTATCCAAGTTTATGCCTCTAGCCTCACTGGCACTGAGTATTTATTAGGTAAGACAATGGCTTACTGGTTAGTGGGAATCACAGAGGTATTTCTGACAAACGTGATGGCCTGGTTTTTCTTTGGTCTTTGGTATGCTGGTGACCCTACCCCTCTAATAGTTGGTTCTGCATTATATGTAGCTTGTGGCGTTCTCTGGGGCATCTTTGTTGGTAGTAATTTCAAATCTCTACCTGTTGTAGTTCAGGTAGTAGTTGCAACCACCTTCATGTTGCCCTGGCTGATGTCTGGTTTTACCTATCCAATTGCTAACATTCCTACTGCTTTGCGTTGGCTTGCTAATTTTACACCAACTACCTTCTATATTTTACTGGCTCGTGATGCCTTTTCTCAGGGCATGGGCTGGTCTATAGCTTGGAGTTCGGTTCTAACTTTGGGACTTCTGGCAGGTTTCTTTTTCTTGCTGGCTTGGTGGAAACTACGGCGTATGCAATTGGAGGATTAAATGAAAAAGCTGTTTATACAACTAATAGATAAAATTTGTACTAGTCGGTTCTGGGCATTATTTAACAAAGAAATTGCACAACTTTCACACAATCGTCAGCTTCTAGTCACAATTCTAATAACACCTAACATATTATTAATAATGTTTGGATTTGCCCTAAATCCAAACTTTCAGAACCTAAAGGTTGGTATTACTGACTATAGTAATAGCAGTACATCTCGTCAATTTGTTGAGATTTTGAACCAGACGGATGTCTTTGTAATTAGTAAATACTACAATTCTCAAAAAGAAATGACAGATGCCTTGGCTGCTGGGAATCTGACAGTTGCCATCACTATTCCACCCGAACTTACTGATGACATTGCTCGTAAACATACTGCCCAAGTACAGGTTCTGTACAACGCTGTGGATGCTAATACAGCAAGTATTGCTTCAAATTACATGAGCCGATTAGTCAGTGACTACAACTTACGTCAATTGAACCGCCATTCTCAAACTGCTAACATAGCTCTCACAACTGGCAACGTCCAAGCTAATACTTTCGTTTTCTACAATCCAGGGCTAGAAAGTTCCTGGTTTATCTTTTCGGGTGCAATTGGTGTTTTATTCACAGTAGTTGGTGTTCAGGCTGCCTCATCATTGGTAGTTAGGGAGAAAGAAGCGGGGACTATTGAAGCTCTGATGATAACTCCAGCTTCTGATACAGAAGTTATCTTGGCAAAAATTTTTCCACTACTAATTTTACTCACTTGTAATTCTCTTGTTGCTCTTGTTATAGGTAGACTTTTCTTTCATCTTCCATTTAATGGTGCTTTACTAGTTTATACCACCATAGCAGGACTTTATTTTTGGGTAGTAATTTGCATTGGCGTTTTGTTAGCTTGCTTCACCAAAAGTGAACTACAGGCATTACTATCAACTGCCTTTGTTAACCCACCTTTAGTTTTTTTAGCTGGCCCTTTCAGCCCTATATCTGCAATGCCTGATTATATGCAATGGTTAAGTTATCTGAATCCATTACGCTACTTTGTCGAAGCCTGTCGCGGAATATTACTCAAAGGAGTTGGGTTTGAAATACTATGGAATCAAGCACTTATCCTGCTAATTTTCGCTGTATTCCTCATGTATCTCAGTATTAGACAATTCCGACAGCAATTAAATTAAGCTGATAAACCAAGCCTAATTGAGGGTAGTATTTTTCAATAATTTGTTCCAAAAATTACTGTGAATGATTAGAGGAATAATCATTAAACAAGAGAACAAATTCCAATGCAAACTAGTTATGTTTCCTTCTCTAATTGATACCATGTTTATGTAATTATTACCTAACAAACATATGAATTTAAAATCTTTAATTCGTGATGTCCCCAACTTTCCCAAACCTGGAATTTATTTCCGAGACATAACCACACTTCTACGTAATTCAAATGGACTAAATTACACAATTGATTCCCTAGCCCAAAAGATTAATGCTGCTG
>NZ_JAIVFS010000023.1 GCF_020829645.1 Nostoc mirabile CHAB5784
AATCGTGTTGCGACTGATATTGAACAGAAGGCTTGCCTCACACTTCTTGAGACCGTCCAACTCAATCGCTTGCATGACTTTTTGCCGGAAATCATCACTCTCTTGCTTTGGCCATTGAAATGGGGTAAACGCAATTGGAACTCTTATAGTCTACGTCCTAATCTTCATGGCTATAGCTATATAAGAAGTTTCAAGACCTTTTATCTCAGGGTTGGGAAAATCGCCAGAGTAGCCGACTAAGGCGAATTTTTTTGTATCTCCAACAAGAGTAGAAGATGGTAGGGATTTCCAGCCCAAATAACCATATTTTTTACCGATAGGCTTGTTGATTTTCAAAATCGCCCAATCATTTGCGTAATCGGCTAAATTGCCATTTTTAAAGTCTGTGCCGTAATGAACGTTAGTTGCGTAAGCTACATCATTTTTACTTTTGACGACACCATTAACTAAGTTTGGCTTAAATGTGAGCTTTTGACTAACTTTTCGGGTTTCAGAGTTAACGACACAGTGAGCATTTGTCAAAACAACGTCTTCAGCAATCAACGTTCCCGTGCAACTGTAACCGCCACCATCAGCACCTATCCCCTCGATTTTACCAAAGGCTGACCAAGGGTAGTCTCTGCTAGTCATGGGAATACGGTCATCCTTTGAACCAATGATTACCCGTTCTCCAGGGAGTTCCTCTTTCTGATTTAGCACCGAAGGCTCCCCTTTTCCTTCTAGTTTAAATTCTCCGGGATTTTCAACCTTGGTAAACCTGGGTGGGGTTTGTGGTTTGGCTGAGACTGAAGCCCAAATCCCCAAAATTCCTACCCCAATTGTTGCTATGCAGGGAAGAATAAATTGTCTGGATGTAAATATGCTTTTCATGAAAAATCACTCCTGATAAATTTTGTCTCAAAGTAGTAGCGTGTCAAGCTTAAAATAGTGCATTAGACGTAGGTTGGGTGGAGCGGAGCGCAACCCAACATATATCAGGATGTTGGGTTACGCAAAGCCTCCACCCAACCTACAATTTTTTTGCTGATAAATTTTGTCTCAAAGTAGGTTGGGTTGAACTTTAGTGTTACCCAACATTTTCCGGGGTTTGTTGGGTTTCGTTCCTCAACCCAACCTACGATATTCACTTAATTACGAATTACGAATTACGAATTACGAATTAGTTCACCGCCACTCACCCAGCAGGGTAAAAGCCGACCAAGAATAGGGGCTTTGCGGATATCTATGTTTGCTTCGGTTAGTAGTTCTATTAGACCACGGGCACGAGAGCGATCGCTAACTTCCAGTGCCAATCCATCGTATCCTTTTGATGGGTCTTTTTTGTGCAGTTGCATCAAAAGGTCGGTGTAGAACTTGTAGTAGCCTTGGACTGAGGCAAAGTAAGAAGCGCGTAGTTCTTTGTTAGCTATTTTGGTGCGTAAATCTTCAATGATTTCAATAGCTGCTTGAATATGTGTTTGGGCTTGTTGTAGATTACTGCGATCGCGTTCTAGTAAAGCCATGTTAAAAAGGGTGATGGCTTCCTCTCCCTTGTCCTCCACTGCACGGTGTATGGGTAAAGCTTGGTTAAAGTATTTGAGTGCTTCTTGCTTTTCTCCTAATAAGAAGTAGACTGAGCCAATACCGGTGAGGGTGGTGGCTTCTATTCGCCTGTCCCCCACTGCACGGAGTATGGGTAAAGCTTGGTTTAAGTATTTGAGCGCTTCTTGCTTTTCTCCTAAATGGGAGTAGACTAAGCCAATATTTTTGAGGGTGCCGGCTTCCCTTTGCTTGTCCTCCACTGCACGGAATATGGGTAAAGCTTGGTTGTAGTATTTGAGCGCTTCTTGCTTTTCTCCTAAATCGGAGTAGACACTGCCAATATTGTTGAGGGTAGTGGCTTCAGCTCCCCTGTCTCTCACTGCACGGAGTATGGGTAAAGCTTGGTTTAAGTATTTGAGCGCTTCTTGCTTTTCTCCTAAATCGGAGTAGACACTGCCAATATTGTTGAAGGTGCCGGCTTCCCCTCGCTTGTCCTCCACTGCACGGTATATAGGTAAAGCTTGGTTGTAGTATTTGAGCGCTTCTTGCTTTTCCCCTAAATCGGAGTAGACTAAGCCAATATTGTTGAGGGTGACGGCTTCCCCTTGCTTGTCCTCCACTGCACGGCGTATGGGTAAAGCTTGGTTTAAGTATTTGAGCACTTCTTGCTTTTCTCCTAAATCGGAGTAGACTAAGCCAATATTGTTGAGGGTGAAGGCTTCCCCTCGCTTGTCCTCCACTGCACGGTATATAGGTAAAGCTTGGTTGTAGTATTTGAGCGCTTCTTGCTTTTCTCCTAAATCGGAGTAGACTAAGCCAATACGAACGAGGGTGATGGCGACTTCCCCTTGCTTGTCCTCCACTGCACGGTATATGGGTAAAGCTTGGTTGAAGTATTTGAGCGCTTCCTGCTTTTTCCCTAATGAGTCGTAGACTAAGCCAATACCAAGGAGGGTGGTGGCTTCCCCTCCCCTTTCCTCCACCGCACGGAGTATGGGTAAAGCTTGGTTGAAGTATTTGAGTGCTTCTTGCTTTTCTCCTAATGAGTTGTAGACATAGCCAATACCAAGAAGGGTGAGGGCTTCCCAGCGTTTATCATCAACTTGTTGCCAAAGCTTCAGCGCTTCTTGCCATTTGCCAATCGCCTGTCGCAGTGATTCTCCTGTCCCTTGTTTCTGAAGCTGCATCCCCTCTTGAAAAACCCGTTTTGCAGCAGCGCGAGTGGCATTTTGTTGAGTGGTTGCTGGCTGCTGTGCTATCTGCCACCCTCGGTTTTTCGGTGTCGCCCCCACAGCATCAGCAAGCATTACTGCACTCAGCAATAAAGTTAAACTGTAGCGGGTCAATTTTGGTAGAAACCACCAGCAAACTCGTTGAGACTTTGCACTTCTCTTCATTCTTTAGCCTCACAGCCTCAATCAGTGATTATTTACAGCCCTATCCCGTCGGCATCAATTCCGATGATTAATAAATTATTTAATTGTTGCCAGTAATATTCCTGAAACTTTATGTTGATTTTATAAGTGCAGCTAGCGGACTCATCTGTGGTTTCTGTTTTGGTAACAGATTTTTTTAGGGGCTGGGGCGTGTTTTCAAAGTCTTAGATCCCCCCAACCCCCCTTAAAAAGGGGGGCAAAAACTTATCAAAGTCCCCCTTAAAAAGGGGGATTTAGGGGGATCTAAAAAGTTAGGAGGCTAAAGCAGTAGTTTGAAAACAGGCCCTAGAGATAGCAGGGAATGAGAATAGGATTTATCGTGAGGCACAAGAAGCTCGACTTTTCAAAAAAGTCGGGGATCTGGGGATGTGATTGAGCAATGTTCGCTCTACAAAATTTAGAATAAGATGAGGTTTACTAATTCTTAGGTAATGGAAGTTTTAAAACTTACAACTAAAATCGATGAATCAGGATATTTAAATCTTAATATTCCAACGCAGTTAGCGGCGGTTGAAGTAGAAATTGTAGTTGTTTTGAATCCAGTTTCGTCAGAGTCAAAGCAGCAACCTAGTTATGATTTCTCTGATTTGGTGGGGCGATTAACTTGGCAAGGAGATGCGGTAGCAATGCAGAGGAATCTACGCGATGAGTGGTAATCGCTACGTGTTGGATACGAATGCGATCGCGGCTCTGCTTCAAGGAAGTTCTCAGCTTATTCAATTACTCCAAGATGCTCATTGGATTGGAGTTTCAGTTATTAGCAAAATTGAATTTATCGCGTTTTCTGGGCTGAGTCAAGAGGATCGTCAGCTTTTTGAGCAGTTTTTGCAACGAGTTGAGGCAATACGGTTCGGTTAAGATCCCCCCGCCGACGGCGACCCCCTTAAAAAGGGGGTAAATAGGAAACAAAGCCCCCCAATTTATCGGGGGGTTGGGGGGATCTTCGAGGAATAAACACGTTAAACGAACCGTATTGCGAGTTGAGGTTGTCAATTTAGTGGCGAGTGATGCTGTTTTGATTAAGAAAATCATTGAAATTCGCCAGCAATATCGGTTGAAACTACCAGATGCAATTATTGCAGCAATGGCGATCCAAAATTCAGCAAGTTTGGTAACTGCCGATCAAGAGTTTGCGAAGGTAACAATTTTAACAGTAATTAATTGGTAGCCTCCTGAGTCAGCAGTCAACGCTAATTGAGATGATCTTACCCTGACAAAGCGATGCCTACGGCAAGCTTTGCTAACGCATTACTAAGATCACCCTCCAATTGATGGCTTTTGTTAATTCTTTTTCACATCACGAGCCATATTGAGAAAGTAGTCGTCAATTTTGGCATTAGAACGACGGCGGGTAGTGGCGGAAATTTTAGGAGTGTTATCCTGATTCGTTTCACTTGGCTCTTTTGCAGAAGCTTGTTTTATACCTTGCTGCTGATCAGATTCCAAGAAATAACCAGAGCTATTGAATCCAAACAGGTTGCCAAAAAAACCAAAGAAATTTCCGAAAAAATTAGAAACACTTTGGAATAAAACACCAAACAAGCCTTGAATCCGAATGAACAAGTTCCGAACAGTTTGAGTTAGACGAAACATAACAGCACCCTCTATGATTGCCTATTATCATTGTGACTTAATTTCAAAAAGAGAAATGCTGCTATAGCGGTTCCCACTCAGATGCGGTACAAAATTATATCGCAAGGTGTAGGGAACATGCCGTGCCCCTACGGGTGTACCTCACGTAAGCGAGAACCGCTATATGCAAAAAATTTACCAGGCGTAGGCGTGATACCATTTTGGATTTTGGATTTTAGATTTTGGATTGGAAACCGCTTAGTGTATCTGGGTTTTCTCTGTCCATCTGTCAGAATCATTTTTAAAATTGGTATGAGAGCAGCGCAAATATATTACGGCTTACGTCGTTGCATATTTGCGGGATGATTTTGCTAGTTTTGTGGGATGGGCATCTTGCCCGTCCCTTGTATTTCAGGGCGGGCGAGACGCCCACCCTACAAGAATCATCCCTTGATTCAGCAACGCCCGGCTTACATTTGAAACATTTCTATTTGGCACTACTAACCCTATAACTGCGTCAACTATCTTGCAGCTAAATTACTGTATCACTTTTCCTGATGCAGCAATTTAACGTTGATATGGAATGAAATATAACCAATTAACCTCATTTAGTAAGCAGAAGTAATGACAACTCAGTTCTGGGAAAAAAGCATAAAAATTAATGCTACTCTAACCAACTTACTATTTAAACCTGTACGTAGAGGCTTACTCTTACTACGCAAAGCGTCTAGTAGAGTTGCGGCTAGTCGCCAGACATCGCCTTTGATTCATCAAGGTTGGTGGCTTTTAAGGAAGCGTCTGCTGCCATTATTATGTCTGATATCATTCGTTGCGGTATTGCTACTCAACACTTTTGCCCCTACCGTTGCTCAACTACCTCCTCAACCTCGTCAAGAAATTCGGGGGGTGTGGCTGAGTGGTAACGATTTTAGCGTTTTCCGAAATCGCTCAAAGGTGCAAGCAGCCATGAGCCAACTGCGGCAGTTAAACTTTAACACTGTTTATCCAGTAGTGTGGAACGATGGCTATACACATTACCCCAGTGCCATCATGCAAAAAAAGGGTATTCCCTTTTTCTTCAAGGGAACAGATGGACAAGATGTGATTGCAGACATTATCACCCAAGCCCGCAGAGAAGGGTTACTAGCAATACCTTGGTTTGAATTTGGTTTCATGGTTCCTCTAACTTCGGAACTCGCATCAGAGCATCCAGATTGGCTGACACAAAAGCCGGATGGGACTCAAACTTCAATTAGTGCTGCGGGTGAAGTAGCGTGGTTGAATCCGTTTCACCCGGAAGTGCAAAAGTTTATCACTGAACTCGTGATGGAAGTCATTACTCAATACGATGCTGATGGCGTTCAATTTGACGACCACATGAGTTTACCTGTAGATTTTGGTTACGATAAATACACAATTAGTCTATATACTCAAGAAACTGGCAATCCTCCCCCACCCAATCCCCAAGCCCAAGCATGGATAAAATGGCGGGCAGATAAAATCACTGCATTCATGGTAGACCTTCACCAAACCGTGAAAGCTAGAAAACCGAATGCTATTTTCTCAGTTTCTCCTAATTATTATGATTTCGCCTACAAGCTGCAACTGCAAGACTGGCTCAACTGGGTACGGTTGGGTATTGTCGATGAGTTAGTCATGCAAGTATACCGTAATGATTTAGAAAGTTTTATCGCTCAAATTACCCGCCCAGAAATTTTAGAAACAAAACAAGTCATCCCAACTGGTATCGGTATTATGGCGGGATTGCGAAATCGCCCAGTTTCCATGCCACAAATCCAATCCCAGGTAGAAGCAGCGCAACAACGCGGTTTAGGTAGCGGCTTTTTCTACTACGAAAGCCTTTGGGATATCGCGCCTGAACCAGCAGCGCAACGACAGTCAGCATTTGCGGCTCTTTTTCCCAATTCAGCGTTGCGCGACATCTCTCAAAATACACCCCGTAAGCCAACTTTTGATACCATATCCCTACCTTTATACACAAAACCTTCCCTCGGTCAACGGGTTCGCGGCTATTTTCTAGAAATAGCGATCGCAGGTGGTCAACCAAAGCGTATCTTATTAGATACAGGTTCAGCAGGGCTGAGAGTTCCCAAAGAGTTTTTAGGTAATGCCCCTATTCGCAGAACCGGACAAAATATCAAGGAAGTATTAAGTGATGGTACTATCCTAGAGGGAGAATTAGTTTATACTAACATCCGGTTTGGTTTGCTTCCCGCCGCAGAACCCGTTCCGGTACAGATTGTTACTAGTCGCCAATGTACTGCCCAAAAGCCTAATTGTTCAGCAAAGAGTGGTGTGCCATTTTCCGGTATTATCGGTGTCAACTATTTTGAAAAGTCACTTCTCTATAATCCGTTAAGAAAATTACCAGGAAATCTAAGTAACGGATTTATCGTGATTGGAAATGGTGGTAGTAACAAGAATGGCAGTTTAATCCTCGGTTTGACTGCCAATAATCAAGCAGATTTCAAAATGGCTGCTTGGAGTAAACAAAGCGAAATTAATGGTGTACCCGGTAACAGATGGGACTCTCGACTGAGCAAAGTTTGTTTAACTCTTGCTGGAAGTTCTGCTAAAAATTCTTGTAATGGCACAATGATCACTGATACTGGAACTATTAATGGTTTGACTCAATTCAAGTCAGCTTCTACAGTAGGTAAACTCAAACCGGGAGTATTGCGCTCAACAAATGTTTTGAAAGTAACAATAAATAGCATTTTTGATTACAGCCTGACACCAGGAACCCGCGACGGATTTAATCGCTGGAATTTGAGTATCTCACCGCAAGCAGAACTTCCTATATTTGTAAATACTGGTATTGCATTTTTTGATAAATACGATGTACTTTTTGACCAAGTTAATGGAAGACAGGGTTTTCGCAGTCGGCGGTAATATTATGTCCGCATAGATTAACCACGATCATTACACCCCACCCCCAACCCCTAAGAGCCTGCGGGGAGGGGAGACAAAGCACAGCTTTGGCGGGGTGGGGTTCTTCGCGTTTAATAAGTAATCAAGCGGACATCATATAATATCATGTCCGCATAGATAGTTATGCTAACCACGATCATTACACCCCACCCCCAACCCCTCCCCGCAGGCGGGGAGGGGAGACAAAGCACAGCTTTGGCGGGGTGGGGTTCTTCGCGTTTAATAAGTAATCAAGCGGACATCATATAATATCATGTCCGCATAGATAGTTACGCTAACCACGATCATGCAGTTTTAGCATTCTCATCTGATGCTTGCTCTGTAACATTTTTGAAGCGGCTTGACCTGATTTTGCGGATGCGATCGCTATTGCGAACACCACCCGCCATCTCATACTCACGGCTGTCTTTGCCGTACTTGATAGCAACCACCATCAGCATCTTTTCAGAAAGCTGACTCAAGTTTTTTTCCATCTCTTCAATTTCAGTTTTAGAAGAGTCAACCACAGACAGAGCAGTATTATAAACATCAATTGTGTTACGTAACTGATCAATTGACTCAATCAGTTTTTCCAGACTATAGTTTTCATCAAATTTGATGCTTGGAACAATAGATTTCAGTCCGGCGGATCTTAACTGAGCTTTTTCTAAAATGCGAGATGTGCGTTTGAGACGGGACATAAATTTATTTCTCTAAGATATTTCTAGAGCTAGCTTGCCTCAGTTAAACCGGATTCCGGCTCAGGGTAACTCACAATTTTTTTAATAAACTTTTCAGGTGATACCAGTAATTTCCCAGTATCTCACCACTAGATGTTGATTTTTATAGGAATACTTATTTAAGTTTCATAAAAGTTTTAAGGGAAACCGCTCCCGTGAACCCGAAGACCGCTCCCGTGAACCCGAAGACCGCTCCCGTGAACCCGAAGACCGCTCCCGTGAACCCGAAGACCGCTCCCGTGAACCCGAAGACCGCTCCCGTGAACCCGAAGACCGCTCCCGTGAACCCGAAGACCGCTCCCGTGAACCCGAAGACCGCTTCAGTTTGTTGGGGAGTGCGTAACGTAAACGCAAAACGGCTTGTTGATGGAGAGCAAGTAAATGCTGTGATTACAAAAGACAAGCAGATAGCTTAAAAGTTAGGAATTAATGTACTCGTCTCAAAAATTTGCTTAACTGTCTTAACTGTCCTTGCATCTTGAATGGCGATCGCTAGATAATACAAGCATCTGTTCAAAAAAGCTGACAGCCAATTAATAAAACAATCGGAGGTAGAGTTTATGAAAAAACTAATCAAACAAATCATTTGTAGTTTTATAGCGATTGTAACAATCATAGGGTTTACAACGGCTAGTGCCAAGTGTAGGTAATGATACAGCCAATTATGTAATTGTTGCGCTCGATATATGAAGATGAACTAAGTCCTGAGTTAATTGATATGTATCTAGGGAGGCAGAAAAATGGATCTTGATAATCTAGCTAAAATTTCCAAATCTCGTTTGGAAATCATTCAACTACATCAGTTTCAACAACCCATTTACTGTTGCAATGTCACTGCAATTGCCTATGCCTTTACCGCATTGGGATATCTGACAACTGTTGATGAAATTTTCTATGCAACCCAACTGCCGATCGCATCGGTTTTAGATGATGGCATGACGTTAGCAGAAACCTACGATACCTGTCGAACTTACCTTGAAAAAAAAGGAATACCCCTGTCTATTCGGATAGAGCATTTTGATAAACCGAGTATGACGCTCGAAGCATTCATCCGTGAAGTTGAAGCCGCCGTTTGTGATGAAACTGATGTCCACATTCTTAACTTCAATACCCGTATTGCCCATGAAAATCCAAGTTTAGAAGGTGGTCACTTCTCCTTATGAGCAGACTATGATCCGAAAACTCAAGAAATAACCATTGCAGATACAAATCCTAAACGGTATACTCGGTTTTGGAAATGCCTAATCAAGCTTCTATATGCCGCTTGCGTAGATAAAGATTCCTCATCGAATCGCTCTCGTGGCATGATCGTGCTTCGCAGGCAAGAGAAAGCCAATCTAGCAGGTAACGGAGTGGTTCATCCATCCGAAATCGCCTTGAACGCTCTCCATTCTGAATAAGTACTTAGAATCACAGTCAACCATTTTTAAAATAACCTCTGAAACATAACTAACAACATTTATTTAATCATGGTTGAATCTATTAAATCTGCTCAAGCTCATCACAATCAAACTCTAAGAGCCGAATGGCGCTTAACTTCTGGTTACTTACATCCAGGCTATACAGATTTTGAATCTGCACATATTCTGTTAGGTCGCTTTTTAGCAGATAGAACATCTGTTGATCCACTTTCTGAAAAAGAACTTTTTGCGCCTGACGAAATTTTTGAATGGGGACATGGAAAGCCATTAGAGAAGGTGATTAATTCCAGAGCAGATTTGGATTTTTTGCTGTTACATCCTAATTTATTACGCAAATCAATAGTCATTATTGAGCCGTGGTCACATGTAGGCATTAATAGCCTTGGTGAAGAAGTTCGCGCTTCCAAAAATGTAGCTTATATTGCTCAGAAAGTGGCTGATATGGACTCAATACTGTTTCCAGTTTGGTCTACTGGAATTATTGACCCAGAATTAGTCGTTGGGGCAATTAGCTCTGGTTATGCAGTAGTGGTGGAAGGAGGCGACCCATCAGTTTATGATGCATCGACTTGGACAAGCCCAGCTTGCCCACGAGAAGATATGTTTGCGTTAGTAGAAAAATTATTGATTTCGCGATCGCCTACTAGCGCTCCTGCTATCTTTATTTGTGTAGGACATCAGCTTGCTGCACAATGTCATATACGGCTGATTCAACGAGCAGTTAAACAAGTCCTGGGTACAACATCTCTAGAACGTGACAGTGAGGCTAAAGCACTCAATTCACTGCAAGAGGTTGCAGAACGGATTGCAACGATGGGTAAAACACTTCAAGTCAAAAAGCGTGATGGACGAAGAGTTGCTGATAGCTGGAATGATGAGCATTTTGCAGTGACACTTAATGAGTCAAAGGAAGTTGGCGATCGCGTATTGTTACCTTACCAGTCGCTTGACGGTAAAGTTGCAGGAATTCCTTGGGAATTGATTCATGCTCATGATGTCACATCAGATGCCCATGAAGGTGTAATTGATACGACAATTCAATATGAGCGCGAAGTGTCAATTTCAATGTTTCACTCAGATGAAGTTAACGAAGAGGCAATACTATTTGCTAACTGGGCTTATCGTAGTATTCATGATGCTATTGTTCCCTATAGACACATTGTAGCTAGCGGCCCTCTGTCATGGCTGATCCAATTACCTGACTCTGTAGAAATTTTATGTTCTACAGAGGTTGATCAAGAGATAGTCACAGAATGTTCAGCTACTTGTATCAATTATAAAGACTTTGAAACTAAAAAAATTCGTCGTTCTTTCACTTGCCAGTTTCATCCAGAGTTGTTATCAGACTTACGTGCGATCGGCAATAGAGAAGTTCCTTCTTATTCAAGATTAAAAGCAGATGACGGAGTACGCTTATTTGTTAGGCTGTTATATGCAGGAATGCAAGATTGATCGGAAAGTTATAATTGCTGCTCAAGCTTAGGACGCTCTAAAACCAACCTGAATCAGTTGTTCAAAAATCGGTTTAGCGGCTTCTACCTTACCTTCCCGTTTTGCAAGCAGAATAACACCGAGAGTTCCCCGCACCGGAATTTCTAAAGCAAGTGCTGCGGTTTTGGCGGCGCGATCGAGCAAATGAACTTGGTTAATCTTAGTCAGCACAATCAATGGAGAAGCATTTACAACCCATTGTCTAGTCACGCGCTAACTCCTGGGCTAATTCTTCAGGAGTTACTTGAAAAGGTGAAACATTATAGCAATCGAGTGCTTCTAGGAATTGGTGACGGCTAACTCCGGCAATTTCAGCAGCCTTAGATTGGGAAAGCATACCAACTTCATACCATTTGACAGCAGCCGCTAAACGCATCTCTTGAACAAACGTTTCTGGGTTACTGCGGAGTGCTGAAAAAACATCATTTGGAAGTTCGATGTTAATTTGTATAGTCATAAATTCAGTATTATTTATGGAGAGCTAATAGCGTGGTCAACAATAACAATGAAATACTATTACTAACATAGGTTGACAGAGAAGAGTTAGAAGGCGTTGTGCATGTGTTAGCAAATGTAACTAACCTCCCTATTGAAGGGCAAGAATATACGATGATGACGAGAACGAAGCCAAAGATAATCCCTGGCGATCGCTCATCGAGAGTCTAGACAATTTCTCTGATGATTTTATGGCTAATTGCGATCGGCCACTCATCGACTCCAGAGAGAGTTTGTAAATGCGATACCTGCTTGATACCATTGTAGGCGATGCCTACGGCGGTAAACTACGCAGTTTATGAGAGATAGTTAGTAGGGTGTTGTAGAAGTGCGATCGCACGTTAGGCAAATCCAATTGCTGCGCTGCACCCCACAAGCCTGAAGTTTAGATGCATTTGCCCTGAAACACAACCCAAAAACTTTGGGCTTAACAAAAATATAACTGTTAAAATCAGCATAATGGTGTCAAAATGCGAAAAAAATACACCCAAAAGGATAAAAATGCCAGCTATTGTTAAATTACAACTCTCCTTAGAAACTTTAGCAGAAGCAATATCTTCCCTTGATTTAACAGAAAAACGTCAACTTCAAGAACTAATTGAGCAACAAATTTTTGAAGCGGAAGAAGCGTTGTACGAAGACGATGCAGAAACACTGGCAGAAATTCAAACAATTCGCGCTGAGTATAAAGATGGTGAGTCCGTGACTCTAGATGAATATCTTGCTAACTGGTCAAATTAGAGATAATGTAAAAAATTTCGGAGAACAAGTTTTGACAACTATTACCGATATTGGCACACTGATTAACCATAGCTGAAGCTAGGACGGAACTGGAGCGTTTAGAAGGTTTGTTCTTGATACTTGAAGATGTACCTGAGATTTATCCAGAGTGGAAGCGATTAATTTTACAGTATGAGGTAGTGGGGGTAAATGTCCACGATGCTAGGCTTGTAGCCTCAATGTTTGTCAACTAACTATGGTTAGTTGTCATTGATCTGCTAAATATTATAAAGTTTACTAAGTAAACACAAATTTTCATTACTTGGTAAAGTATTTATGATTACAAAAATTGCTGATTTGCAAGAGGATTTGTTTGAAGAACTGAGTGATGCTGATTCAATGGCAATGGTAGGCGGAACTGGTAGTGCAACTGGGTTCCTGGAGTCAACATATAACAATGCTACGGTTACGGTAGCAAAGTTGGGTGACACACAAGGTGATGCGCGAGACCAACTGTTGAAAGACACGGGCAATTTCTTATTTGGTGGCAAATAATATTACAACGCGGTTAGCAGCAATTGCTAAAATGAAGTGGTAGGGTGTGTTAGCCGAAACGCCGTAACGCACCCTACTTGGATATTTTTTTTAATTGAAATCTCTTATTGTCCAATAACGAAGTCCGCCTGCGCGGACTCAAGGAATTTGAAACCCACGGAGGTGGGTTTTGTCTGTATAGCCAAGCCAGTGCGTTGGGGAGCCAGCGCGGTCTTCTCCCAAAGGGAGAGGCTAGCGCCAAGGGGGTTCCCCCCATGAGCGACTGGCGTCGGCTCCGCCGACTTGAAGCACCTGGCGTGCGAATTCCATTCGCCAGGGCTTTTGAAATATCTTCTAAGACTCCATCTCTGCCAATTCTAACCACCGTTCAGTCGCCACATTGATCGCTTGCTTGAGCTTTTCCACATGATCATACAATTTCTGCACTTGGCTATAATTCCCCGGTGAGACATTCGCTAGTGTTTTCTCGGTTTCTGCTTTCTCAGCCTCTAACTGGGCAATTTTACCTTCCAACTGCTCAAATTCCTTTTTTTCCCAATTGGATAACCTCCGCCGCTTGGTATTCTCTACATCCTTGGGTGAAGCCGCACCATTTTGGACTTCGGTATTTTTCGGCTTCTCCTTACTATTAGCAGCTTGTTGCTGTGCTTCTTCAGCCTTCTTATAATCCAGATAAATAGAGTAATTACCTGGATATTGCCGGAGATTACCGCCTTCCTCAAAAGAAAATACTGTGTCGATTGTGCGATCGAGAAAGTAGCGATCGTGAGAAACTACAATTACACACCCGACAAAATCCTCTAAATAATCCTCTAATACTGCCAATGTCTGAACATCTAAATCATTCGTCGGTTCATCTAAAATCAACACATTGGGCGCACTCATCAAAACCCGCAACAGAAATAAACGGCGTTTTTCACCACCAGAAAGTTTATTAATTGGGGCATACTGTTGATTACCAGGAAACAAAAACCGCTCCAACATTTGAGAAGCAGTAATTTGAGTACCATCGGTAATTTTGATAAATTCTCCTTCTTCTTTGATGTAGTCAATCACGCGCTGATTTTCGTTTAAGGCTGTGAGCAATTCTTCAGAATGCTGGTCAAAATAACCGATGTGAATTGTAGTACCAATTTCTGCAATGCCGGAATCTGGCTTAATCTGACCAGTAATAATATCCATTAAAGTGGATTTACCAGCACCATTAGCGCCGATAATACCGATGCGGTCTTCTGGACTGAATTCGTAGGTGAAACTATTAATCAGGGTGCGTCCATTGTAGGCTTTAGAAATGTTATTTAATTCAATGACTTTTTTGCCAATGCGACGACCAACTGTAGAAATATCAACTTTACCCTGAACTTGTTTAAATTCAGTATCCCGCAGAGCATGAGCGCGGTCAATTCTCGCTTTTTGCTTGGTACTTCTGGCTTTCGGCCCTTTTTTGAGCCATTCTAACTCGCGCCGCAACAAGCCTTGGTGTTTACGTTGAGTACTTACGGCAGATTCTTCAGCTAAAGCTTTCTTTTCGAGGTAATATGAATAGTTACCTGAATAAGTGTAAATGTCGCCTCGGTCAATTTCAATGATCCGATTGGTAACGCGATCTAGAAAATAGCGATCGTGAGTGATCAGAAAAAGTGCGCCGCGATAGCGATTTAAATAACTTTGTAACCATTCTACAGAAAGAGCATCCAGATGGTTTGTCGGCTCATCCATGAGCAAAACATCTGGTTCTGCTAGCAACGCTGATGCTAAAGCAATACGCTTGCGATAGCCTCCAGACAAAGTGCCTATCTTGGCCTCAAAGTCAGAAATTCCTAATTTGGTGAGGATGATTTTAGCATTAGTCTCTAATTCCCAAGCACCACTTGTATCCATCCGTTGCATCACCACAGAAAGGCGAGACATCAGTTGGCTATCATCTGGATAGTGAGCCAATTTATCTGAGAGTTCTTCATACTCACGCACCAAAGCCATGTGTTCGCCACTATCGGCGAAAACTTGCTCTAAAACTGTGTGATTCTCATCTAAATCTGGCAACTGGGGTAAGTAGATAATTCTAGAACCAGAGTTGACTAAAATCTGACCACTATCAATCGATTCTAACCCGGCGATCATTTTTAATAGGGTTGATTTTCCAGAACCGTTAGTACCAATTAAGCCAACTTTATCGGTAGCATCGAGGCTAAAGCTAGCATCTTTTAAAATTTCTTTGATGCCAAAGTCTTTTTTTACTGATTGGAGTGTAATAATACTCATAAGATTTAGTAGTTTTTCATTAATTATTAGTTAGTAGGTAAGGTATTACCCTACCTACATTCGCTGAATTCTATACAAATAAATCCAAGGGGAGATGTCCATACATTTCGTTGATTCCGTCTTCGTGGTAAGACTGACAAGACACTAATACGCCACGATGATGTCCAGGATATGAATCGAGATAACACAAGCCATTTTTACCATTTAATTTGATATAAACTGGGCCAACAGGAGTCAGTAAATTGTCTGGTGGTTCATAACCCAAAGCCAGAGAATAAGTCTTCATGGCCAGTATTCCTTCTTCTGCTGTATCAGCACAAATTCCTAAAATTTGATAATCAGCAAGTTTGGTCATCAAAATTAAGGCACTACGAATTACTGATTTTTCTGATGGCTTGAGGACAGGCGCAATATCTAGACAGTTGAATTTATTCAGTAATTTTTTTGCTTCTTCAGCAGTAAGATTCTGAGGATTGGGGGTTGACATAAAGTTCAATTATTGTCTGGTTGGTTTTTCTGTTATGTTGAAGTTGGGACTAGTGCCGCAAGGCGTAATTCGTAATTCGTAATTCGTAATTCGTAATTCGTAATTCGTAATTATGATTGCGTAAGGGTTCTAGACATTTGAAATAGGTGGTTTATTTCCACTGTGCTGTACTAGTGCCGCAAGGCGGAAGTCAAAAGTTAAAAGGCTTTAATTTTTGGCTTTATGGCTGTAATGAAATGGTAGGTTTATTTCCGCCGACTTGTACTAGCCCAACTTACTAAATATTATTTACTCAAATTATGGTTGATTTTGGACATTCCCAAGGTTGTATATGAAGGGGACGCCGCTTTTTGAGTCACCACCCATAACGAGGACTTTGGGCATCTGAGCGCCGCCGCTCCTCCAAGCTTCAATTGCTTCTTTTTGCAGAACTAATTGTCCTCCTTGGGCTTTGAGTGTCTCTGCTAAGAGTCTTTGAGCTTCTGCCCTACCTTTAGCGCGATTCACATCTGCTTGTGCTTCTTGTTCTGCTTCCCGTGCTACATAAACGGCTCTTTGCGCCCGTTGTTCAGCAATTTGTTTTTCTTCCACTGCTCTGGCAAATTCTGGTGAGAATGCTAAATCAACTACGCTAGTATCTAACACAATTATCCCATATTTGTCTAAGCGATCGCCTAGCGCTTGATCAAAGTCTTCTTTCAACTCACTTCTTTTGGTAATTGCTTCTTCTACTGTTCTTCTAGCTGCTGCAATTTTAAATGCTTCTTGGGTCTGGGGTGCAATGATTTTTGATACAATATTTTCTAAGGTTCCTTGTTTCCTTCTAACTTCAACTACCTGTATGGGATCGAGGCGAAAGTTGATTGCAAATCTCGCAGATAAATTTTGCAAATCTTTAGTAGAACTCTCTGCTGGCACTTCAAATTTTTGCACCGTCAAATCATACACATCTATCACTGAGATAAAAGGCGGTTTTACGTGAATTCCTTCCAATAATGCCCCATCTCTCGCTTTACCCAAGATGCTGATCACTCCTGCTTGTCCTGGGTTAATAATGATAAAGGAATTTAGTCCCAGAATCACTAGTGTTGCTAACACAATTCCTAAAACTGTGCTTTGCCAATTTCCAAATTGCTGATTTTTCAAATTCTTCTCTCCATGTGAGTTAGTCATTAGTCATTAGTCATTAGTCGTTAGTCATGAAGAGTTATTATCGGAAATCAAAGGGTTTAAGACCCCAACCATTACACGTAGTATCATTTTCAGTCGGGGTTTAAATCCCCTTATGTAAATGTCTAAAATGTTTGAATTTTGTTAGCGCAGCGTTAGCGAGTCCGCGAGCGTCATTTTGAATTTTGAATTGTTAATTTGCTCCTTGTCTTCCTTCTCTAGTCCCCAGTCCCTAGCCCCTAGTGCTGGGTAAAAAGTTTTACTTTGGCTTGGGTAAACCTAGCTACTAGTTTAAGCTTCTCATTAGTCTGTGTGAATCAACCCTTTAATTTCAAGAACGCGGCACTGGCGGTTTATGTCCATCATTTGTGATGATATTAACTAATTAGAGCGGTTTATGGATGGAGGAGCGAATGATATTATCCAAGTTTCCCCAACTGTTTTAGTTTATTGTTGCAAACAGATATGCAAGTTACAGATGTAGTTGTCATTGGTAGCGGTATTGGCGGTTTGAGTTGTGCTGCTGTTTTGGCACGGTATGGCTTTGATGTGATAGTCTGCGAAAGCCACTCCATTGCTGGAGGCGCTGCCCATGCTTTTGAACGCAATGGTTTCAAATTTGACTCGGGCCCGTCCCTTTACTCTGGACTGTCTTACAGCCCCTCTGCTAACCCTCTGCGGCAAGTGTTAGATGCAATTGGCTCGGAATTACCATGCCTAACCTATAATACTTGGGGTTGTTGTGTACCAGAAGGCGATTTTGACACGTCAGTTGGTGCAAAGCAATTTTGTGAAGTGCTGATGAAATTCCGTGGACATGATGCTGTAGCCGAATGGCAAGAACTCCAGCGCGTTATGGAACCATTCGCTAGTGCAGCAACTTCCATACCATCGGCGGCATTACGCTTTGACTTTGGTGCAGCTAGAACTGTCGGCCCATTTATCCCATCTCTGACAAAAAATCTGGCGAATATAATTAAGCTGACGGGCCCCTTTAGCCGGATTATGGATGGCGTTGTTAAAGATCCTTTTACCCGAAATTGGCTTAATTTGCTGTGTTTCCTACTTTCTGGATTGCCCGCAGATGGCACTAGCGCCGCAGAGGTAGGATTTATGTTTGCCGAGTGGTATCGTCCAGATGCAATACTTGAATATCCCATTGGTGGTAGTGGTGCTTTAGTTGACACCCTTGTACAAGGATTGGAGCGTCATGGCGGGAAGCTGATTCTAGGCGCTCATGTGGAAGAAGTGCTTGTAGAAGGTAATCGTGCGGTGGGTGTGCGTCTGCGCGATCGCCAAGAAATTCGGGCGCGTCGGGCAGTAATTTCTAATGCATCGGTTTGGGACACACTTAAGTTACTACCAGAAAAGGCAGTACCCAAACAGTACCGCGTTAAACGACAAGCAACACCTGAGTGTGATAGCTTTATGCATCTACATTTAGGCATTGATGCTCAAGGATTACAGTCAAATTTGCGGTGTCATTACATCGTGGTTAATGACTGGGAATTGGGCATAACAGCACCTCAGAATGTTGTGGTGATATCAATTCCTTCAATTCTTGATCCATCTTTAGCGCCACCAGGTAAGCACGTAATTCATGTTTATACTCCTGGTAATGAACCATACTCTATCTGGCAGGGAATGGATAGAAGGAACCAAGAATACGCCGAACAAAAGCGATCGCGTGCATCCGTAATGTGGCAAGCGCTAGAGCGAATCATTCCAGATATTCGCTCTCGTTGCGAAGTCACACTTGTTGGTACGCCTCTAACTCACGAGCGTTATCTCCGCCGTCACCAAGGTTCCTACGGCCCAGCAATTCAGGCTGGAAGTGGTATGTTTCCTGGGCCTAGCACACCTTTAGCAGGGCTGATGTGCTGTGGAGACTCGACATTTCCCGGCATTGGTTTACCAGCAGTCGCCGCCAGTGGGCTGATTGCTGCAAATACTCTTGCACCTGTTAATAAGCATTTAGCCATGCTTCAAGATATAGCAACCATCCAGTCTATTAGGACATAAACTAGAAGTATTATCATTACCTACTCTCATTTGATTTGCTATGGCTAAACCCTATAGTTACGACTTCCGCTCTTATGGTGATCCAATCCATCGAGTTAGATGGATTGAAGAAAAGCAAAGCCATTGACATCCTCACCGCCCTAAAAGGGACGGTGAAACTCTTGCAATCAAACAACCGTAATTGTTCGTATTCTAGTCGGGTTGACAGTTCACCGGGAACAGCCGAAATCTCGGTCTTACACTCCCTCCGTGTCCGTTTAGAGTCGTGGATATGCCCATACGTGTCAACTTAACGTAAAAGCCATGTCCCGCAAGGAACTAAAGTTCCTTGCTAATAGCGAAAGTCATCTCTTGATGACTAAATAATCCGAAAAATCTTTAGTCTACTTTAGTAGACTTTAGCTATTAGCCTAGAACTTTAGTTCCAGGCGGGCGAGTCAGCTAACAGTTAAGCTACTTTTAGCTTAAGTTGACACCAATGGGATATGCCCTACCCCGACTTTTTGTATATTTTTTGCTGATATCAGACTCAAGTCTGCGGCTACACGAAGTCAGCCTGCTTATGCAGGCTTTATTTTTTGCTAAACTCTGCACTTTAGCTCAAGCCGCTTCCCGTAGTTGTGGTTGTGAGGGCACACTCACCTCTGGAAATGAAAGCGAGAGTTGTTCGGCTTGAGGGACTGCGGCTTGCTCCAAAACTTGAACTTCGATATTCACGCTCACTAAATAACTGCCTGTATCAGCACCAACCGCTTCAGCAATTAATTTGGCAATGTCTGGGCGTTTGGCAGTCAACGGGTCACGTAAAATACACCGATCCCATTCATGCTTGGCAGTCGGATTGAGGTTGAGAATGTAATGCTTCATCATCGAACTAACCCTTGAATCCATCTTCCAGAAGGTTTTCACAGAGCCGTTATATATTTGGCTAGGCTTTGTGAACGCTATCTATATTATAGTATATTTGTACTAAATTCGGCGATATCTGAATGAGAAAGTAGGGAATATAGACCATTCCTAGGAGCGTACAGGTGTGTATTAGCCATATTCCCGTGCTACATCCCATTGTTTTAGAGGCTGTGTTTTAATCCAGACGCGAATAATCAAAGCGGGATGCCTACGGTGGGCAAAGCCAACGCCACATTTATTTATTCCCTTCTTCTCAAATTTGGTAGCGGGTGTGAATCCCCAATCCCCAATTCAAGAAAATCTTCCCATAGGTAACTTCTAAGATCAAGCTATTACAACTATGCTTACAAAGTAACGCCTAATTTGTATATAAATCGCTATATGGTAGATATCTATATTATTAACTTATTTGTGATTGGTCTACTTCTGCTGATGGTCACATTAGGGTCAGGTTGGATTGCTCGTTTACCTCTTTCTTTTGCCCTTATCTATCTAGTAGTTGGTATTTTGCTAGGCCCTTACGTCTTTGGGCTGATTCAATTACGTCGAGATGAAGTTTTTAATGCCGAAGTGCTGCAAAAAATAACAGAACTTGTAGTAATTATTTCTGTGTTTGGCTGCGGCTTAAAAATTGTTCGTCCTCTAAGCTTGGGGGCTTGGGATATTACAGCCCGATTGATTGTATTTCTGATGCCAATTTCAATTTTGGCTCTGGCTGTTGTGGGTAAATTGTTTTTAGGGATGAATTGGGCAGAAGCGATTTTATTAGGAGCAATTCTTGCACCTACCGATCCAGTATTAGCATCAGAGGTACAACTGACCGATACAAATGACCAAGATGAGTTGAGGTTTGGTTTAACTTCTGAAGGTGGGTTAAATGATGCTTTAGCTTTTCCCTTCGTTTATTTTGGCCTTCATGCATTAAAAGATGATAACTGGGATAACTGGTTTAAACAGTGGATTGCGGTTGATTTAATTTGGGCGATCGCAGCTGGCATTGTTATGGGAATTGTTGTTGCAAAATCTTTAATTTGGATTGAACAAAAACTTCAAAAACGCCGTCGTGCCGATCAGTTGATGGAAGACTTTATTGCTATCAGCACAATTCTAATAACTTATTCCTTAACAGAAATGGTGAATGGCTATGGATTTTTAGCAGTATTTGTTGCTGGGTTAGTTGTTCAACGCAGTTACAAAAATCATCAAAAACCGCTAGCACAATTGGAATTTGTTGAAAAAGTTGAAAAGCTGCTGGAAGTTGGGACAATTTTACTATTGGGTTCAATATTATTATTCCAGCCAATGCTCAACTATGCTACGCAATCTTTATTAGTGATAATTTTATTATTCTTTATAATCCGACCTGTAGGAGTTTGGATTAGCACAATAGGCAAACGTCCTGTAGACTCACACCGCCGAACCTTTCATCCAGGAACTAGGTGGTTGATTGGATGGTTTGGTATTCGCGGTGTCGGCTCTTTATATTATCTCGCCTATGCGTTTGGTCATGGCTTAAAAGGTGAACCTGCTGAACAAATTGCTTGGATAACTTACACTACGATTGTAGCTTCTGTGATTATACATGGCATTAGTGCAACTCCATTAATGAAGTTGTATGAGCGCAATATTGCTAATCAGAGAAACGCTACTCCTCCCGCCACAATAGATGAATTTGAGTAAAAACAATTTTTTTTTGTAGGGTGTGTTATGTCAAAGGCTAACGCACCTTAAATTAGACCTCTTGCAAAAGTCCCTAACCTAGCACCCCACCCCAACGATTTGTAAATCTGATTGGATTATTGCTTGACTTTTCCTTGCAAAAGTCCCTAACCTAGCACCCCACCGCAACCCATAGGTGTAAACTTAACGTAAAAGCTATGTCCCGCAAGGAACTGAAGTTCCTTGGCTTTTAGCGAAAGTCTTCTGTTGATGACTAAATATAGCCAAAAATCTTTAGTCTACTTCAGTAGACTTTAGCTAAAAGCCAAAGAACTTTAGTTCTAGGCGGTTGAGTCAAGCCGAAAGTTTTGCTATTTTTAGCTTAAGTTGACACCAATGACCGCAACCCCTCCCCGCAAGCAGGAGGGGAGACAAAGCGTAGCTTTGACTCTTTGGGGTTCAAATTGTTTGATTTATGCAAAAGGTCTATTGTTGAAGATGCCGTACTCTCAGCGATAACACACCTTACAATTTAATTTTCTAAACCTGTAACTCAAAACCGGAGAGAGCTTTGAATCTTACTCCCCAACGCTAGTAAGGAAGGGGTTGGGGGTTAGGCATATATTTCCTATTTACCTGTCACCTTTTCAATAACTTCTTTCGCTTTCTCACCAAAACTTTCTGGGGGATTTTGTTCTTGTTCAGCCTTCAAATTCCTTTCGTAAGTCTTCTCTATAGTATTAAGGTTTTTTGAATCTTTTATTGCTTGCTCATAAGCTTCTTGTCGTTCTTCTTCTTGAACGCCAACACCAGGGTCAAATTCGTTAGCACGATTAATTTTTTCTTCAGAATTTGGTTTATAGTCTGGCGGTACTAGCTTTAATTCTTCAAGAGTAGTTGCATAACTAGCTTGCTGAACGAAAATTAAAGAACCTGACAAGCTAATGAAAATTATTAAACCAATAACCAAAAAGCTTGAACGTAATGCTTGTTTTAAAGTTAATAAAATTTTTTGCACGAAAAACTCCTCCTGTTGTTCTGTTATAAGCCTTGGTCAATGCCGGAGGCAGGGGAGCAGGGAGCAGGGAGCAGGGGGGAGGATTGGACGGAGCTTGTACTCCGACCAATCCAGAGCGGACAAAGAAGGACGGGGCTTGATACCCATGTTCCGCTCCACTCCACGGCTCCAGGGCAGGGCTTGCTCCCCCCTGCTCCCTGCCCCCTGCCCCTCCGCCTCTTTGGTCATGTATAAATATATTCAATATTTCAGGCTCACAGGCATCCTAAATGTTTAGGTACAGTTTTTACTTCTACCGCAAGGTATATTAATTTTTACCTCTAGTAGGGGCGTACAAATGTACGTCCCTACCTCTGTATCTGAATATTTCCTAAAATCGGATGAAATTCTCACCTAGTACAGCGCGGCGTAAATCAAGCTACCATTTGAAATAAGCAAAAGCCTTGATATACAAAACTTTTGACTTCCGCCTTGCGGTATCAGTGTGCTTAACCCAAGCGTATTAAGCTATAACCAACTGTGATTAATTTTAATTCCTCGACTTTGCATTGCCTCTTCAAATAAATCTGTTGTTAGCGCTTCTTCCACAGCAAAAACACCTGGTTTCTTGAGCTTACCTTCTAACAATAATTGGGCAATACTACCTGTGCCGCAACCAGAAGCTACGGCTGTATTTTCATGCACTACAGTTGAACAATAAACGGCGGTTTCACCATTTTTTTGTCCTGTAACTTCTGAACGAACTGCTACACCAATCCCAGTAAAATTATTAGTGACATCTGTCATCGAATGGCTGACATGAGACAGAAATTCAATCATGTAACGACGCTGCATTAACCACTTGGGAAAAATATGTGCCGCAATCCAAGTTAGGTGATTGTAAAAATCGGGAACAGAGCCAAACTTAGTAATTACAGTTTTTACTGATGGGAAAGCTTTCGGCAGTGTAAAGGTTTCTGGCATATCAAACCAGTAAACTCCGGTGCGTCCATAAGGAGGTGGAAACTCAATTACTTCTCTTTCACTATAAGGCTTGATTATCTCCCATTTTCCATCTATCCAAGTCTCAAAAGGATACTGCAACCCAAGAAAAGTTGTCCGCATCACTGTAATGCCAGCACCACCAGAACCGGAAACTAAATAACTTAAATGAATCTTTTCTGGTTGATCAAATTGTTCAACTCCCTGACGTACCATGCTGTTAGAAATACCAGGAAAAATGCCAGTATTAATAATTGCCGTCACACCAGCAGCAGCAGCTTGTTCACTAAAATTGAGAGCTTTGCTGGTATAAGAACGATGGTCACTGACATCTACATAATTAACGCCTTGAGCAATACAGGTTTCGAGAACATTAGTATCTCGATAGTGAAATGGCCCAGCACAGTGGATGACTAAGTTAGAGTTTGCGATCGCATCTTGCAACTTGTCAACTTCTGCCAAGTCCAATACCAAAAACTGCACTTGTCCTCCCGAAGACAAGCTAACAGCCTTCCCAAACTCCGCAGAACGTCCAGTAATCGTAATTTGTGCCTGCGTATGGGTAGCGAGATCCTGAGCAACAGTGCTACCAATCCGCCCCCGTCCACCAAGAATTAAAACGCTGTCTGTCATTACTCCAGATTAGCTATACTAATTTTATTTCACCAGTTTTCTGTCCCCTTTGTCATCAGTTACAGGTATGACTTGCCTTTAAATCAAGGCAGAGTTTTCAATTACAGTTAAATTGCTCCCCATACTAACCTGTATTCATTGTTGATCTGCTAATATGTCAATGATGTCATCAGCGTACTGTAAAGGAACAGCACGTATGGAGCAGACAGGCCCAAATTTCTATGATGATGAGGCGGTTTTTGCAACCTACATGCGCCATCGTCAACGTATAGATACACCGAACGATACGCTTGAAAAGCCAGTGATGATGGATCTCATTCGACCCATTACTGGTAAACGTATCCTCGATTTGGGGTGTGGCGATGCGGCGATTGGGCGAGAATTCCTTGATCGCGGCGCTGCGAGCTACACTGGTATCGAAGGCTCACACAAGATGGCTGCCGTCGCAACCAAGACACTTGCTGACACGGATGGTCAGATCATTGAGCAGACGATTGAGAACTGGATGTATCCACACGCAGCATTTGATCTAGTTATTGCGCGACTCTCCCTGCATTATGTCGCTGATTTAGTACCAATTTGCACCCAGATATTCCACACACTCACACCTACGGGACTCTTTGTTTTTTCGGTCGAGCATCCTGTAATCACTTCTTCTGACGCTGGATGGACTTCTGGGACGCTCCGCCAAGATTGGATTGTCGATAACTATTTTACAACCGGACTGCGAGTTACGGATTGGCTCGGCGGCACGGTGCAAAAGTATCACCGCACGGTGGAAGACTATTTTCATCTGCTCAATGCAGATGGATTTATCATTGAGGATTTGCGTGAAGCGTGTCCGCAACGCAAACACTTTCAAGACGTGCAAACCTATGAGCGACGAAAGCGTATTCCTCTGTTTTTGATATTCGCAGCACGCAAGCCTGGATAGCACAAGCGCATCAATACTGCGTAGGTTTTGCCTGAAAAATAAAAATGTGTAGGTTGGGGAGCCACTGCGTTGGGCGGGTTTCCCGACTTGAAGCAAGTGGCGTTTGAGGAACGAAACCCAACAAACCCCGCAAAATGTTGGGTTTCGCAAAGCCTCAACCCAACCTACGAATATTCTTAACCGAGCAGTATTGACAAGCGCATCTAATTTTTAGGCTTCAATTTGCCTAACTACCGTTAGCGCCGAATAACTCACCCCAGCAGTACCTTCCCCTGGATGGGTGGAGTCACCAACTAACCACAGATGCTGGATGGGTGTACGATTGGCGAACCCAAAGGGGCCAAAGGTGGGAATTCTTTGACCTATACCGCCAACTATACCGCGATCGCGGGCTGTAAAATAGGCAAAAGTGCGCGGTGTTGCGGCTTCTTGATGAATAATAGTTTCTGGTTTGAGATAGAAGTATTGGGCAAGATGAGCGATCGCTTCTTGGGTAAACTTTTCTTTTAGTCCTTCATAATCATCAGTCTGCCACCACTGTGCAGGATCGACAAATGAAGAAGCAATAATTGTCGCTTTCCCATCCGGTGCGCGGCCGTCTCCAGGATGACTAACAGAAACAAATAGGGAATTATTCTCGCCAATGGGGCCATTGACATCGTACATAAATTGTAGGTGGGGAGGGCATTCAGCCGGAATCGCGCTGGCATCTACACCCAAATACACCATAAACGCGCCCGATGCTTGGGGCAGTTTTTCCACGCGGTTTTTATATCCAGATGGCGCTTGTTCTCCCAATAATTGCACCAAGTTTTGCACGGTGACATTCGTAACTATGTGGTCGGCGGCTTCTGTCCAGACTTCGCCAGTTTTCTGATTTCTAATAACTACAGCAGTAGCTTTGCCGTTTTCTACTTTGATTTGTTCAACAGTGTGGCGCATCAACAATTTGCCGCCATCTCTTTCTAAGGATTGTACCAGGCGATCGCTTAATACTTGCATACTTCCCTGGAGGTGAAACAATCCTTGGGGCAGTTGGGATACACTCAACGCTGTGGCTGCATAAAGTAATGCTGTCTGTTCTGCATCTACCTGGGAGTATAGCTTTAGTTGCAAATCTAAAAAAGTTCTCAGTCGTTGATCATTACCCAGTCCACATAACCGTAAAGCATCTCCTACCGTAAACAAAGTGAAGGGTACGGTAATTAATGTACTAGGACGCACAGCTTGCGCTAGTTGCCACAAATCCCATAAATTACGTGGTGGTAGCACCGGATCGCGTCCTTGAAATTCCCAACTGGCATTAAACAAAGTTGCCATCAATTGCCAAAACGGTTCGCTACCAGGAAACTGTTTTTGTCGTTCCTCTTGCCATTTCTCTTGGTCGCGCCAGACATTAATCGGTGTGCTTTCCCCAGGTAAATACACCGCACAAGCAGGGTCACAAGGCGTTGCTTGTGGTAAATCTATTGACAATTCTGAGAAAATGCGGTGGTGAATTCCCCCTGGTTCCAACCCCGCCACCTGAGTTGCGCCCACATCAAAGGTAAATCCCTGCCGTTTAAACGTCGAAGCACAGCCTCCTGGTACGAGGGCTTGATCCAAAATTAAAACGCTGTAACCTCTATGAGCTAATAATGCTCCAGCAGTCAGTCCACCTATTCCCGCACCGATAACGACGACATGAGATTTACTTTTGTCAAGAGTAATGCTGGACATTGATTAGTTTATTTAAAATTCTTAATACTTTTATTTATAATTTTACCTTACTCTCTAAGTTGAATGGGGTGCGATTTCTCAGTTGATACAATACAGACCTAACCCCCAACCCCTTCCTTACTAGGGTTGGGGAGTAAGATTTAAAGCCTCTCTCCTTTTAGGAGCTACGGTGTACACACAAGTCTAAAATAGCTGATTAACCAAGGTTTTACCCCACCCTAACCCGGACCTTATAAAGGGGAGGGAACTAGATTTCCGGTCTCCCCCCTTTCTAAGGCTACGGTGTACACACAAGTCTTGTCGCAGTCTATCTTTATTAAAAAATCTCGCACTGCGTTTCTATCCCGCCTCGGAATGAATTCCGAGTCTCATAGCTGAAGTCCACTTAAGTGGACTAAATTGATCGTTCAGTCCACTTAAGTGGACTTCAGCTATTAGCCCAGAACTAAAGTTCAGGGCGGGATGTTGGTGAGTGTGACAGTTTAACTCTGACAAAATGTAGGTAAAAAAGTTGAAACCTATGTGGACAGCACTTGTGTGTACACCGTAGCTTTCTAAGGGGGGATTAAGGGGGTAATTCGACTTGTGTGTACACCGTAGCTCCTCTTAGGAGAGAGGTCAAAGTCTATTGCATACAAACGAAAAGCGCTATAATTAACCCGCGATTTAAATCACGGGCGGATCAACCTAAACCCAGAAAATTGGAAATCAACGGCAATAGATTGCTGCAATCTTCAAACAATTTCGCGCCACTGGGTAAACTAGAAATTGTCCCTTTTAAAATCTTTATAGCCGTTTTCGCCGCCTTTTGCATTGCCCCCTCTTGAGGACTTTTGCCCGCTTCAGCTAAGGCTTTCACTTGCTCTAATGCCTCAGCTTTATCTTCTTGCGGTAAGTTTGTATCAGCCTCAATTGCTGCTTGCAATTGCGTCAACAGTTCCTTAATTCCCGGTTTCTCAGGTTCGGGAGACGCTGGTAACTGGTTGATGGTATTTGTTACCGTACCGCTAATATCACCTAAGAGGTTGTTTGAAAAGTGTTTCACTGTGACTATAGGCACTTTTAGATCCCCCCTAGCCTTAAAAAGGGGGGAACCGGAGTCAAAGTTCCCCAATTTATCGGGGAACCAGTGCGGTCTTCTCCCAAAGGGAGAGGCTAGCGCCAAGGGGGTTTCCCCCATGAGCAACTGGCGTGGATTTAGAGGGATCTAGAACTTTTAATACCGACAAGAAGACTTTTCAAACATCGTCTAAATTTAAAGCTTGTCCACTGGCATTAAAATCTCTGCCAACACTACCAATTTCAATTTTCCGGCTGGCATCATTACTGTTAGTCATATTTTTATTCTCAACTTTATTGTCAACTTGAAGATTAATCGGCTTATTGGCTAATAATTTTACAATCTCTGCCATCTCTCCACTTTGTTGGCGATAAACGACTATTTGCTCATCTTTAGCTTGTAATTGTGCTTTATATTTTTCTTCTACAGCTTGCAATGCAAGTTGATAATTTTGCGTAAAATCGCTATGAATCTTTTCTTTATCGGCATCAACAGGTACACCAACTTTAACGACGACTACCCCATCGCCTTTATTTTCAATACTCTGTAGGGCTAACTCTGTGTCTTCATTTTGGTTTTGCACTGTTTGGAAGGCTTGAACAAAAGCTTTCCAGTCTATGCCATTGCGGAAAATTAAATCAACAGTATTTAAAACTTCTTCAAATAGCTTGGTAAATTCTCTTGGTTGAAACTCGCCACTACTGGGACGGCGTTCGCGGTCATCTGTTTCAGGCTTGGGATGTTCTAAAAGATAGATAAAGCGACAATCTATATTATCTAATTTGGTTGTACTTTCAATATTCCACGCTTCGACACAAGCACCTGTCATTTGGGCGCTGGTGAAGTTAGTACCTACAGCTTGAGCTAAAGTTAGGTTTGCCCGCTCTAAACAAGCGCCTTGGAAGGTGGCTTCTGTAATATCAACATCTTTTAGATTCGCTTCTTTTAAATCTGCACCTATCAGGTTAGCACCTTTCAGGTTTGCACCAGCATAAGATTTTCCTCGACCATTACCAGTGACGAGTAATTTTATAACAGCTAATTTAGTTAATATGGTGTCGTCAACTCTGGCAAAGTCAAGTTTTTTTGCTTCATAAAAACGGGTGCGTGTCAGGTTTGCTTTTTTAAAATCTGTGTTTTTCAGGATTGCGCCAGTAAAATCAGCATCGGTTAAATCGGCATTGCGGAAGCTGGTTCCACCTTTTGCAGCATATGCAAGAGCGAATGAACGAAGCCAAGCATCTCTTTCATATCCTGCTAAACTACGCCAGCCAATGTAAGCGCTAAATAGTATCAAGGCTGCGGCGAAGGTGAAGGCTTTGGCTACGTCTATGGCTACGGCAAAGGCTCCGGCTACGGCAAAGGCTCCGGCTATGGCGAAGCCTATGGCGAAGGCGAAGGCTTTGGCTACGGCTATGGCTCCGGCTCCGACTATGGCTACGGCGAAGGCGAAGGCTCCGGCTATGACTCCGGCTACGGCTCCGACTCCGGCTACGGCTCCAATAAAGGCTCCGGCAAAGGCTCCGGCTCCGGCTATGGCTCCGGCAAAGCCTCCGCCAAAGGCTAGGGCAAAGGCTCCTGCTCCGGCAAAGACTACGGCTCCGACTATGGCTCCGGCTCCGACTACGGCTCCGACTCCGGCTCCGGCTCCTAAACCAGCTATTAAACTTTTGCGGCTAGTGACAATAAAAAAGACTGCCACTATAACCAGGGAGACTATCCCAAAAACGAATTTTTCAGTGTTTTTGAAGTCGAGAATATATGATATAGGTGCACCAATGAAGATTGATAAATACCCTGATACTGCCGACAGCAGGCATGAGACTATGAGCAACCCAATTACCCAACGCCGCTGTAGTCCAGCTTTAGCACCTGTGAAGTTAGCATCTTTGAGAATAGCATTGGTAAAATCTGCTCCTCTAATATCTGCCTTGCTAAAGTTAGCCCCAGTCAGGTTTTGACCTTTAAAAGAGCGACCTCGGAGATTTTGACCGGAGTAGTCTGGCGGCATAATCACTAATTCGTAATTCGTAATTCGTAATTCGTAATTAAGAAAGTCAGATTAAATCTGGGTTTGGGGGTTTGAATTTGGTGACGGATATTAGAGAATTGGTATTACTGAGATTTTATACAAGTTTCCTGTGCAATATTTCGGATTTTGGCAAAATAAGGAAAATACAAAAATTTTGAATGCAATACGCGGTATAGGCGCATAACTGTGCGCCCTTACCTTTGAATGCTTAAGGTGTCATCAGCAATATTGAAGTTGGTGTCACCATACTTAAGCTGTAGCTATCAATATTGCAACTGTAGCGGTCTAACTCTTAACGGGAGCGGTCTAACTCTTAACGGGAGCGGTCTAACTCTTAACGGGAGCGGTCTAACTCTTAACGGGAGCGGTCTTCGTTGCAATGTGCTTGCACTCACAATCAAATCTCTACCTCAGCCGTGAGGCATTAGCTGAGGTAGAAGCATTTTCAATTGCCGATTCAACGTTTTAGCTTTAACGTGGAACTGCTAACTATATATATTGAGGAGTGATCATGGGGCAGACACAGGAGCTAGGACAGATTATCATCCTGAATGGTGCCCCGCGATCAGGGAAGTCGAGCATTGTTGCAGTCATCCAGGAGACATTTGATGGTCTGTGGATGAACTTGGGTGTCGATAGGTTTATGCAAATGACTCCTGCACGATACCTGCCTGGGATCGGTCTGCGGCCAGGGGGAGAACGCCAGGACATCGAACCCCTTGTTCCGATTCTGTACAGCGCCATGTATGAGTCCATCGCCGCCCACAGCCGCTTGGGTCTGAATGTCGTGGTTGATGTCGGACACCATGACGCCTACGCAATCCCACGGGGCATTCTGGCCGATAGTGCGCGGCGTTTGAACGGATTGCCGGTCTTGTTCGTAGGCGTTCGTTGTCCCATTGAAATCATTATGGAACGGCGACAAAAGACAGGGGGGAAAGTGGGAAGTGCAGCCTACTCGTTAATGCCACATCCGGTTCAGTTATGGCAACGTGAAGTCCACATCCCTGGCATCTATGATCTTGAAGTCGATACCTCGTTGTTAAGCCCAGGTGCGTGTGCCGAGGTAATACGCAAGCACCTCGTAGATATTCCAGCGCCGTCGGCATTCCAACGACTTGCTGCACACCATATTTAAGCTGTAGTTATAAATATTGCAACTGTAGCGGTCTTCGGGTTCACGGGAGCGGTCTTCGGGTTCACGGGAGCGGTCTTCGGGTTCACGGGAGCGGTCTTCGGGTTCACGGGAGCGGTCTTCGGGTTCACGGGAGCGGTTCCCGAACTTATGGGAGCAGTTCCCGAACTTATGGGAGTGGTTCCCGAACTTATGGGAGTGGTTCCCGAACTTATGGGAGTGGTTCCCGAACTTATGGGAGTGGTTCCCGAACTTACGGGAGCGGTTCCACAACTTACGGGAGCGGTTGCCGAACTTATGGGAGCGGTTCCACAACTTACAGAAGAGTTAAATTAAAGATATGCTTTTCTAGGCCAAGCAAAGTATGCGCTATCAAGTTGTGCTTGTCAACTTAATATTTTGACCGAATTCAGCCGAATCACTGGTTCTGAATACAAAGTAAACAACTCACTCAAAACTTCTTCCCCAGCAATTTCTCCAAGGCTGGTAAATCGTTCTATCTGTACAATATTACATCACGATGTGTAAGGGCACGGCAGTGCCCATTGGTGTCAACTTAACGTGAAACCCTTGCAATGACGTTATATCAAGTCCACTCAATTACTAATTAAGCCGTCGTCACCCCACCCCGCTTTTGTCTAACGACAAAATCTCCCCTCCCCGTTCACGGGGAGGGGATTAAGGGGTGGGGTAAAATGACTGTGGAATGAGCTTTCTGACTTAAGTTGACACCAATGGGCAGTGCCGTGCCCCTACGGGTGTACCTCACGTAAACGAGAACTGCTATATGAACAATCAACTGTATGAACAAGATTTTAATCTTTGGCGAGAAAGCATTATTGAGCAAATTAAAGAACATCGTTTTAATGACATAGATTGGGAGCATTTGCTTATAGAATTAGAAGACATGGGAAAGTCAGAAAAACGGTCATTTATGAGTAATTTAACAATCTTGATTGCTCATTTACTCAAGTTAACCGTTCAATCTGATGCTCCTGAGATGATGAAAGGAAGCTGGTATAGTTCTGTTACAGAACATCGTTTTCGAGTAAAAAAGGATTTGGAAGAAAATCCTTCTTTCAAAAACTATATTACTGAAGTTATTTCTCAAACCTATATTGATGCTCGCAAACTGGCAATCAAAGAAAGTAAAAAAGCTAAATTAGGAGTGAGAAAACCAACGGACACAGAATATCCTCTCGATTGCCCTTTTCTGATAGAACAGTTATTAGATGAAGATTTTTATGGAGACAGTGATTGAATAATTCGTAATTCGTAATTCGTAATTCGTAATTCGGAAATTTTGTTTTGCATTAGCGTCTCCAAGAGTTGCGTTAGCGAGTCCGCGTACTCTTATAGAGAAGCAAGCTACGCGCAGCGTCTCGTAGAGAGCGTCTGGGGATTTTAACTAGTTCTGTGGGTTTAAGTCCCCCGGTTCAAAAATCACGCAAGTTTTGTGTTGGGGTTAAATCCCCATTACAAAACAAAATTTACGAATTACGAATTACGTTAGCGCAGCGTTAGTGACGCAGGAGCGTCATTACGAATTATTTAACTCCACCACAAAACTTGTCGCTGTTAGAAGCGAGGGACTTAAACCCCTCAAAAATGTTAAAAGTTATCAGTTGTGTTCCATAGTTAAGTTACACAAAAGAATTATTGTAAAAATGGAAACATTATATTACGGGAAACATGGCATTAGTGTCAACTTAACGTAAAAGTCATGTCCCGCAAGGAACTGAAGTTCCTTGGCTTTTAGCGAAAGTCTTCTTTTGATGACTAAATATAGCCAAAAATCTTTAGTCTACTTCAGTAGACTTTAGCTAAAAGCCAAAGAACTTTAGTTCGAGGCGGGCGAGGAAGCCAACAGTTAAGCTATTTCTAGGCTTTTGTTGACACTTGTGGGAAAACATGGTGGTGCCAGGACACGGTGAGAGGATCTGATAATTTCTTTGCCCGATCGCGTCTTCTTTGAGCTTTTGCGTCTCACCCACTCCCCCAATCGACCTTTGCCAAATTGGCGTGAGATTATTGTATGTTTATTACTACAATTACTATTGATGCTAGATAATGGGAAAGCTTTGACATTTGCTTGCCAATCTAGCCCCGGAAACAATAACTAACACTTATGCGAACTCACTATTGCGGCGAACTCCGAAAAGAACATATTGGAGAAACTGTTACCTTTTACGGATGGATAGACCGTCGCCGCGATCACGGTGGTGTGATATTTTTAGATTTACGCGATCGCTCTGGAATTGTCCAAATCGTCAGCGATCCGCAACGCACCCCAGATTCTTACGAACAGGCGAACGCCCTGCGAAATGAATATGTTGTGGAAATCACTGGTAGGGTAACACAACGTCCCGATGAATCGCTGAATAGCCGCATCCCAACAGGCGAGGTAGAAATCTACGCCGATAAAATTCAACTCCTGAATGCTGTTCGCAAACAGTTACCTTTCCAAGTTTCTGTAGCTGACACCGAGACAGTGCGGGAAGACTTGCGGCTGAAATATCGCTATTTGGATTTGCGACGCGAACGCATGGCGCAAAATTTGCAACTGCGTCATCAAATTGTCAAAGCCATGCGTCGTTATTTGGAAGATTTGGAAGGTTTTATCGAAGTCGAAACCCCAATACTTACCCGTTCAACCCCAGAAGGGGCGCGGGATTATGTTCTACCCAGTCGCGTCAATCCTGGTGAGTGGTATGCTTTGCCGCAATCACCCCAGCTATTTAAACAATTGCTGATGGTATCCGGCTTAGATAGATATTATCAGATTGCGCGTTGCTTTCGTGACGAAGATTTACGCGCCGACAGGCAACCAGAATTTACCCAGTTGGACATGGAAATGAGCTTCATGTCCCAAGAAGAAATTATCGAACTGAATGAAAACTTAGTTTGCCATATCTTCAAAACGGTTAAAGGAATTGAGTTACAGCGTCCTTTCCCCCGCCTCACTTACGCTGAGGGGATGGAACGCTACGGTAGTGATAAACCAGATACACGCTATGGTTTGGAATTAGTCGATGTCTCAGATGTTGTGAAAGACTCTGGTTTCAAAGTCTTTCGGGACACTGTTACAAATGGTGGTATCGTCAAAATCCTGCCCATTCCCAACGGTAACGATGTAATTTCTAATGTCCGCATTAAACCAGGCGGTGATTTATTTAAAGAAGCCAGTGAAGCCGGTGCTAAAGGTTTAGCTTATATCCGCGTCAGGGATGATGGCGAAATTGACACCATTGGCGCGATTAAAGACAACCTCAGCGAGGAACAAAAACAAGAAATTTTACGCCGTACAGGTGCAAAAGCTGGACATTTGCTATTGTTTGGGGCTGGTGATGCTGCTACAGTTAATAAGACATTAGATAGATTACGACAAGCGATCGCTAGAGAATTTGGCTTAATCGATCCAGAAAAAATCAACTTGCTGTGGATTACGGATTTCCCGATGTTCGAGTGGAATGCTGACGAAAAGCGTCTAGAAGCACTCCACCACCCGTTTACAGCACCACATCCTGATGATTTGAGCGACTTAAAGACTGCACGCGCCCAAGCTTACGACTTGGTACTCAACGGCGTAGAAGTTGGCGGCGGAAGTCTGCGGATTTATCAGCGAGAAATTCAACAGCAAGTGTTTGAAGCGATCGGTTTATCTCCTGAAGAAGCACAAAGTAAATTTGGCTTTCTTTTAGAAGCATTTGAATATGGTACACCACCGCATGGTGGCATTGCCTACGGTTTAGATCGTTTGGTGATGTTGCTAGCTGGAGAAGAATCTATTCGAGATGTCATTGCTTTTCCGAAAACACAACAAGCACGTTGTTTGTTAACAGATGCACCTTCGAGTGTAGATGGTAAACAGTTGAAAGAATTGCACGTTGCTTCGACTTATAAACCAAAGTCTTAGTTCACTAGAGACAGTTACGAGCCTTGGGTGTTGAACCGGAAGTGTGAGGGTGGGGGATGGGGAATGGGGAATAGGGAGTGGGGAGTGGGGTCAATACGGTTCGGTTAAGGCAAGAGACGCGATAAATCGCCGTCAAGACAAAGGACTGATTATTGTAAAGACGGCGATTTATCGCGTCTTTGCGATTAGCGGCGTGTCATCAAAAAACCTTATCCGAACCGTATTGGGAGTGGGGTAATTCAATTAATTGAAAACGCTGTAAGGGATTTCCAAGAAATAAATTATCCAAATAAACGTAGACGCAAAGCGGTGAAGCAGCGCAGTCTTCTCCCAAGGGGAGACGATGCCGCGGATAGCGCAGCCGTAAAGCCTTCTCTTCTTAGGCTGCGCCAACGGCATGGCAACGCTATGAGCGAGTCATCGAGCGTCTGGGGGTTTCCCCCATGAGCGACTGCACCAAGCCGGAGGGCTTGCCCTCCGGCTACCACTCCAGACACAGAGAAGCCAGTGCGCCCTTGCGGGTTCCCCGACTTGTTCGCTCTTAGCGTTCCCGCTATGACAGCAACTGGCGCGACACAGAGGAATAAGGAGGAGAGAGTTTTTTCGCCAGTTTTTTGAGTATTTTTTTATTTGGAAGTCCCTAAGAGCGAAATTGCCAGGAAACACCCTAAATACAAAAAAAACCCGCCGTAGCGGGTTACACAACAAACTAAGAACATTGAAAACTTGATTTAGCCCGAATACCTCATCTCAGCTTCCAGTTGACGAATCAGTTGTTCGTCGCCTTTTGCTCTGGCTACTTGTAAGCGATGCTCTAGGCTTTTTTGAATATTCTCTCTGTGAGCTTCTTGTGCTTTCCTCACACTTTGTAGTCTACTTTGATTCATAGTGATTACCCTCTTTAATTTTTTGCTTTATGTCTTACATCCTTAACATAACACATATTTTGTAGCTGTTGCTACAGAATATTACCACTTAATGTACATTTAACATAAAATATGTCTAAAAACCAGATAGGTCAACAACCACTCGTGACTTTAGTGAGCGATTTCGGCGATCGCGATGTTTATGTAGGCATAATGAAGGGTGTCATAGCCCAAATCAACCCCAGACTGACGGTGGTAGACTTAACGCACCAAATTCCGCCGCAAGACATAGCCGCAGCCAGATTTTCTTTGATGAATGCTTATCCCTATTTCCCAGTTGGCACAGTGCATGTGGCAGTAGTAGATCCGGGTGTGGGAAGCAAGCGACGAGCGATCGCAGTAGAATTTGCTCAAGGGTTTCTGGTAGGCCCAGATAATGGTATCTTTAGCGGGGTACTTAGTCAAAGTCTGGCGATCGCAGCCGTGGAACTTACAAATTTTAACTATTGGCGAACTCCTCAACCAAGCAAGACTTTTCACGGTAGAGATATCTTTGCACCAGTGGGAGCTAGTCTTGCTAGTGGTGTCCCTCTCAAACAGCTAGGACAAGAAATTGATCCAGCAAGTTTGGTAAAACTGGATATAGGCGAGTGCAAGCAAACAACCACTGGTGTAGTGGGTTGCATTCAATATATTGACCACTTTGGCAACTTAGTGAGCAACATTGCAGGAAGTTACGTACAAGGCAAAACTTGGTGTGTGCAAGCTGCGGGGTTGAGTATACCAGGCTGTGAAACTTACAGTGATGTCAACGTGGGAGAGATAATAGCTTTAGTTGGCAGTCACGGCTGGGTAGAAATTGCCATTAATAGCGGTAATGCTCACTCAAAGTTGCAGTTAGATTGGCAAGAAACGCTTCAAGTTGTGCTAACTTAAATAGGACTTACGCACGGGTAACGGAAAACGAACCACAGAGAAGCCAGTGCGCCCTTGCGGTTAAGAGACTTGTCCCTTGCGCGTCTCCCCGAATCCCATTCGTGAGAGGCTAGCGCCTGCCGTAGGATGCCCGAACGCTTTCTTTATGTTGAGCGGAGTCGAAACACAGCGTCTCCTGTCTTGAGAAGGGCTGTAGGGAGAAGCAACTGGCGCGTCACGGAGGAATGAGAGTTTGAGAGGGTTTTTGCGTAAGTCCTATTAAATACCACACCTGGTGAGTGCCACATCAAGAGAAACATCAAAACGATATCTCCGATGGGCTATTGGGCGTCGCACTTTTCCCTAAAGTTCCAAAAGGTGATGGAATATGTCGCCGCATTCTCAATTTTTTGGATAAATTACTGGGATATTTGGTTTTGCAAGTTGGGAAGGTTGTGGATGTGCTTCGAGATCAGGTGACATTTGGATAATAACCAACCTAGAAGATCAAGCGATCGCTGAACTTATAGTAAGCTTGAACTGGTAAACCGTGAAAACCAATGCCCAAGAAAATTAGAGAACTGAAGGCAATGGTAGCAAAAGCTGGATACATTCTTCAGCCAGGTCGAGGAAAAGGAAGTCATACGTATTGGAAACATCCGTTGCTACCTGAAGAACCTCTCACCATTCCAGGGAAGGACGGAGATGATGCTCCGCTATATTTGGAGAAGAACATTCAACGGGTACTCAAAAGCTTGGAAGACTTTGAAAACGACGAAGGTGAATAATAGATGAGCTATCACTACAGCATGGTGATTCAATGGTCAGAGAACGATCAACTCTTCCTAGTGCATTTGCCTGAGTTCCCCTGGCAGGAGTTTCATACACATGGCAAAACCTACGAAGAAGCCGCTAAAAATGGGCAAGAAGTGATTGAGGCGTTTGTTGAGATGCTTCAAGAAGAGGGGAAGCCACTACCAGAACCCAGGATGCTTCCTACACGACCATTACAGGTTGCTTAGTCAATTGTCAAATTATACAATCTGTCTATTATATCGTGTCCGGTTAAAGACTTATCATTAAGAGCGCAGGGGGCAGGGAGCAGGGAGCAGGGGGAAAGAGGATTTTCCGGTGTTTTGCATAGAAGCGGGAATTATAACTAATTAGGCGGACATGATATTAGACATAGGAGTAAAAATGACGTAGGCACAATTCATGAATTGTACCTACCAAGGATTTAGGGCAACGCATAATTAATTTGACCAGATGTTTAGCGGCGATCGCTATCCACTTAAGTGGAAATTATTCGGCTAATGCCTGAGGACTTGGATGGCGATCGCTAGTTGATTTAACTATATTCATCCCAAGCCACGGGAAAGGAATAATCTGAAAACTCCGAGAAATTATGATTATTGCTGCGGGTTTCTTCATCCAGAACTTTCACGACTTTGTTATAAATATCTTGTGCTTGTTGCGGGGAATCTCCGATACTGGTTAATCCCAACTTGCCAAACTGCGAAAGGCACCCCATAAGATGAAACACTGTACCCGTTTCAGTACCACTGTCAAAATGCAGTCTGTGATCGGCAATGATATCCATCAAATCATTAGGTAATAATCCTTGATAGCGCTCTTTTTGCAGATTATCAGTGGCAATGTAATATTTTGGACGACCTTGCTGACTATAAAATAAACCCGTGGAAAGGTCATAGCGACCGTTCGTTAATAATTTCAAGGTCATGAATGGATGAGTTGTACCGCCTTTACGCAGGTTAATTTCGATCGCCTGAATATCCCACTCTCCGTTACCCTTGTCAACGGCGATAAAATCTACGCCAAATCGCTCTAAAGTGCCTTTCTCTGCTAACTTTCTGCCAACTTGTAGTCCCAATTGCTGTAATTGCAATCGATATCTTTCATCAGCCGGAAAGCTACAACCAAGATAAATCTGACCGTCTGGGCCTCCAAGAATTTGGTCGTGGGTTGAAAGAATTTCCACTTCGCCTGTGGGTGTGATCCGTCCTTGGACGCTGGGCGATCGCTTAATTTCCCCTTCCACAAATGCTTCGGTAATTGCCCCCAACTCAGGGATTCTTCCCGAAAAATTGTCCCAAGTCTCAAGCTTTGCTTGAAAGCGCATTGTTGAAAAGCGATCGCTAATTGCTGCTACCCTTTCGGCATGAGTCCCTTTACCCGGTGCTACATTCTCAATCGGTCTAAAATCTAGCAGCGCATTCCCTTCTCCAGAAATGCCTTCGTTGAGTTTGACTACTACCCGTTTTAATGTCGGTTGCCGTTCCCATAAATCACCCGTAGCTTCTGCTAAATCTGTGTGGTTCCAAATTTTTTCGCTGCCATCTGGATGCGGTACTCCGCTTTCCTTGAAGATTTGCCGACTGCCACTTTTTGTCCCCCAAATCTGTAAATCTGGTGCGGCAGCATACAGAGGTACACCCAATTTTACAGACAATTCGCCTTCCCAGTGCGAAGAGTTGTAGCAAATCATAAATGATTTATCTAGCCTCAAAGCTTGATGAATCCGCTTTAGCAGGCGGGGGCGTTCTAAAATCTTTTGACTCAGAGGCTTAAGCGAGGAATCGTAAGTAGAAAGTAGCAGCAAACGGTTGCGAGCATGAGAAAAGGGAATTCCTGGCAACAGTTGCAGATAATAATCAATGATACTAGGATGCAACGGTACTGATGTTACATAAATCAGCCGAGTCCGGGGATTCTGCAACCGAATTAAGGAAAATAGTAATCTTTCTTCATAATGCTCGCAGCCTTCGATCTTTTGGAGTTCGCGCTGGTCGATACTCAGGGAGGGAATAATTAAAATATCCGCTTCATTATTGTCAAATGACTCGCTTGTTTTCCAGCGATCGCTCAGGGTTAATTGTAACTGGTGAAACTTTTCAACCTGCTCTGACTCAGAAATATTTAGTATTGCCATAACCCCTACCCTCTAATGATCTCAATGTAGCGCACCACGCAGGCTTTTGGGTTATTAGTTTAAAGACTAGTTGTCAGATACTTTTGCAAGAAGCCAGCTATGCAGATATCACCCTAAATAAATAATAAACTAATTTAGTAACTCTTATTTATTTAATTTATTTTACGTCTTAAGGTTGAGCAAATTTCAGTTTATTTTACCTCTATGGAGCGATAAAGTACAGCACAATAATAGTTAACTTAAGAGCAGATAAAAAGAAGCAATGCTTCATCGGATGAAAATTGTATCCTTGTTTTTGGTGGTCAGGTGAATAGCGTGTGTCAGGTGTGAGGATAAATAATGTAAGCCGCGTACAATTGCCAGCAATAAGTACGTGTGATAAGTATCTGAGGTATAAACGTCTAAAATTGCAAATGGCTAGTGGGAGCCAAAGCAAAAAATAAACCTTGGGTTGAAGTTTCGATCCAAGGTTTATTTTTGAAATGGGGACTAGAGACTGGAAACGGCTTTTCCCAACATCCAATTACATACAATATTAAATTACCGAGACAAAACCTATGGCTAAATCAAAAGAGCAAAAAGAGCAAAAATTACAACCGCCACAGCAGCAAGAAACACCAGGTGTGGAATCAGAAATGACGCCAAAACCCAAGGCAGATGATGCCCAATATCGTGGTAGTGGCAAGTTACAAGATAAAGTAGCATTGATTACGGGCGCAGATAGTGGTATTGGTCGTGCTGTAGCGATCGCATTTGCTAAAGAAGGTGCAGATGTGGCGATTCTTTACCTCAATGAACACGATGATGCCAAAGAAACAAAACAATTGGTAGAAAAACAAGGGCGTCGTGCAGTAACCATTGCAGGCGATATTGGCGATGAAACTTTTTGTCAGCAAGCTATCCAACAAACAGTTGGTGAGTTTGGCAAACTCGATATTCTCATCAACAACGCCGCCGAACAACATCCGAAAGAAAGTATCGAAGAAATCACCGAAGAACAACTAGAGCGAACTTTCCGCACTAATATATTCTCAATGTTTTTCATGACTAAAGCTGCACTCAAGCATTTGCAAGCAGGTAGTTCTATCGTCAATACCACATCGGTAACAGCTTATAAAGGTAGCCCACAGTTACTAGATTATTCCTCTACAAAAGGTGCGATCGTTGCTTTTACTCGCTCCTTATCAAAAAATTTAGTATCCAAAGGAATTCGCGTTAATGCTGTCGCGCCAGGGCCAATTTGGACGCCTTTAATTCCCTCAACTTTTCCCGAAGAGAAAGTTGAAACTTTTGGTAAACAAGTACCAATGGAACGAGCCGGACAACCAGAAGAAGTTGCTCCTAGCTACGTATATTTAGCCTCTGATGATGCTTCTTATGTCTCTGGACAAGTGTTACATGTCAATGGTGGAGATGTTGTTAATGGTTAAGTGAAATAGTTAGGAGTAGAGACGCGATTAATCGCGTTTGTACAGGAGTTAGGAGTTATAACCGATATATTCTTAATTTATAACTGTTAACTTTTAACTCCTAACTCTCAACTTGTAACTCTACCCTGATGGTCTTCCATTGGAGGGATGAGTAAATATGATAATATTGATAGTCTATCTAGCAGCAAACATTTAAGAAGTAATAAGTACCTCTATGGCATCTCCTACACCACTGTATGGCACGGAACTAGTAGATTGTGCTAGAGCAAATGCCAAGCAAGGAATTGAAACTGCTGCTTATCAATGTGGCTATGGTCAAGACCTCAACAAATTTGCACGAGAACTAAGACAAGCTTGTGAAGACATGAATTTACAAGTAAAAGAACTTAGTGGATTGATTACTGAGCAAGACTTGATCCTGCAATTGGGTACTGGCGAAATTGTTGCTCCAGATACGGAATCAGAATTGTAAAAGTTAGTCATTTGGACTTTATTCTTCACTAATGACTAATGACCAATGACTAATGACTAATGACTAATGACCAATGACTAATGACCAATGACTAATGACTAATGACCAATGACTAATGACTAATGACTAATGACTAATGACTAATGACTCTTTTCATAACTTTAAAATTACCCGCGCCAAATTGAAGTAAATCAAAACGCCCACGACATCAACTGCTGTAGTAATGAATGGTGCTGACATTAATGCCGGATCTAAACGGAGGTAGCGGAATAGAAACGGTAGTGCTGAACCGGAGATAGAAGCTAAAATAGAAATAGCTACCAGACTAGTGCCGACAGCGATCGCTACTTCTAATCGTCCTTGCAGAAAATAAGCCCAGACAGTAGCGATCGTACCTAACATTCCTCCTAATAATGCACCTGCGTAGACGCTTCTTCGGCTTGTCGTCAGACATCGCCTCCCGGCCAATTACTTGCAATGCGCCAAGCGATCGGATTTCATCAGTATTCATCCCACAAATCACCACTGTGGAAGACTGGGCACCCACGTTACCACTAGTACCAGTCAGCAAAGGGATAAACGCTGTTAGTGTTACCACTTTTGCCAAAAGGTCTTCTTGTGACTTAATAATTTAGGACTTATGCAAAAAAACTCTCAAACTCTTATTCCTCCGTGTCGCGCCAGTTGCTTCAAGTCTCTTAACCGCAAGGGCGCACTGGCTTCTCTGCGTCCTCTGTGGTTCGATTTTCCATTCCTTGTGCGTAAGTCCTGTAATTGTTCCTGTAATGGTATTAGTTATAAGTAAAACCAACAACCACACAACCCGCTTCCGAGCAATTTCCAGTAAATTCATCTGAAAATAGTTGTCGCCCCCCGACTGCACACCACCACCCAAGGCATAGATATCTTCGGTGGTTTCCTGTTGCAGAATATCAATCACATCATCGACGGTGACAATACCTACTAAACGCTGTTCTCGATCTACCACAGGCACAGCCAGAAAGTCATATCTTTGGATTAATCTGGCAACTTCTTCCTGATCTGTATCAGTGTGGACAAATACCACATCACGCGTCATAATTTCGCCAATAATTTGCTCAGGCTGAGATGTCACCAACTCCCGCAACGATACAATCCCCGTTAAGCGCCTTTCCGCATCCATGACATAAAGATAATAAATCATCTCACTAGCATTAGCTAAGTTGCGAATTCGCTCTAGAGCTTGAGATACTGTAAAGTTTTCTTTCAGCGAGATTAACTCTAGCGTCATGATTCGCCCAGCAGTATCAGCTTCATAACCCAATAGTTGGGCTGTAGCTTGGCGTTCTGCTGGACTTAGTTGTTCTAGCAGACGATTAACGACTTTTGCAGGTAATTCATCAAATAACCTAGCTCGGTCATCTGACGACATTTGATCGACAATATCACGGACTTCCTGACTTTTAAGTTCCTTGATTAACCGCTCTTGAACAATCGCTTTGCCCGCCGCAGGCATCGCAAGATTTTTTTCTAATAACAAATACAATAACCAAGTTTTTGTAACAGGATAGTGGCAGAACAGGGGTCTATTGACAACCAAAATTATTACGAGTTTTTTTTGAAAATATTCAATATAAAACCGAATTCTGGAACATTGATTATGGAATTACTTTTAGCACTATTGTGAGGCATATATCTCAATGGCAAAGCCACAAATCCCAAAAACTACGTTTACCTGTTGTATACCTACGATCCACCAGAAACCAATCCAAACAACCCTAAAAACAATCCCAATAGCACATTAGACAATCCCGATCAGACCAGGAAGACAGACCAAATTTAGGAGTGCCTGTACAAATCACCACTGGAAAGGATGGTAATCTGTACTACGCAAACTTGACCGGGGGTGAGATTGATCGCTTCCAACCTATTTAGATAACAATTATTAGTTATCAGTTTAGGACTAGCCCTTTCAAGGTGGCCAACGAAGATACGTTGTTTCAGTGTTACCATCTTGAATTCTCCGCTCAGATTTTGGGCTTTTTGAAGGTTGAAACAACCAATTCTCGTTCTAAATTTCACCACCTTGAAAGGGCTACAGTTTAGGACTAGCCCTTTCAAGGTGGGTAACAATTTTGGTCAATAAATTCCTCTTTAAGCTCTTTACTCTGTGTTCTCTGCGCCTCTGCGGTTAAATCAATCACTTTTAAACCGCAGAGGCGCTGAGAGCGCTGAGAAAAAACAATCTTATTTTACGAGTCACCTTGAAAGGGGTAAGTTTAGGACTTACGCATTGACAAGAAATACCAAATATGGATTAAGGTTAAAAACCATATCTTTCGTAAGGGCACAGCATTGCTCACTGGTGTCAACTTAAGCTAAAAATAGCTTAACTGCTGGGCTGACTCAACCGCCTGGAACTAAAGTTCTTTGGCTTTTAGCTAAAGTCTACTGAAGTAGACTAAAGATTTTTGCGGATATTTAGTAATCAAAAGATTACTTTTGCTATTAGCAAGGAACTTAAGTTCCTTGCGGGACATAACTTTTACGTTAAGTTGACACGTATGAGCTTTTTCTGTGCCCCTACAGCATCGTCTATTTACGATCGCAGGATAATTAAGAAAAGCCTGAAAACTTCCTATTTTAGGTAATGCACATTACAATGCATTTGTACAGTGCGTAAGTCCTACAGTTATCAGTGAACAGTCAGACAACTGTTCACTGATTTTGGTTAAGATAACTTTGTTAAAAATCCCAACAATTTTTTGGTATTTGATGTCAGGAGGGTTCGACGATAAGCATCAGCAGCTTTTTTAATAGCTTCGGCTTGAGTGGGATAAGGATGAATTACACTGCTTAACTTACTCAAACCGATTTTATTCACCATTGCCGTAGTTACAACTGATATCATCTCACCCGCGTGACTGGCGACAATCGTTGCACCGATAATTTCATCAGACCCCTTTTTATGGTGGATTTTGAGAAATCCTGATTCTTCACCATCTGCGATCGCTCGGTCTACACTACTAAAAGGTATGTTGATGGTCGTCACCTCAACACCCAATTTCTGCGCCTCGTGTTCGTACAACCCTACATGGGCAATTTCTGGGTCAGTATAAGTTACCCACGGCATTATCAGACTACTGAGTTTCGAGCGTCCTATGCCAAAGGGAGAAAACAGCGTATTTTTAATCACAATCCGCGCCGCAGCATCAGCAGCATGGGTAAACTTCCAGTTCATGCAGATATCGCCAGCTGCATAAATTTTGGAATTCGTCGTTTGAAGATAATCATTTACCTTCACACCTTGGTGCAAGTCATATTCTACACCCACTGATTCTAAATTCAAACCTTCGACATTTGGCGATCGCCCCGCACCAACTAAAATTTCATCTACTGTCACCGAATCTCGATGACCATTGGAGGAAAAGTAAAGCCGTTTCCCCTCAGTAACAGTTACCACTTCTTCCAACTTGGAATTCAGTACCACCCGAATTCCTTCGCTAATCAAAACCTTTTGCAGAATTTTGGCAGCCTCAGCATCTTCTTTATTCAAAAGATGAGAACCGCTATGGAAAAGTACCACCTCAGAACCCAAGCGCCGGAAAGCCTGCGCCAATTCGCAACCAATGGGGCCGCCACCAATCACCGCTAAACGTTCCGGTCGTTGAATCAGGGAAAAAACCGTCTCATTAGTTAGATAACCCGCCTTTTCAATTCCCGGAATCGACAATTGTGCAGCTCTGGCGCCTGTAGCAATTACAGCTTTTTTAAACCGGAGAGTTTTGTCGCCAACTTCCACGGTATTTTTAGTTGCAAATCGACCGCTACCCAAAAAGACATCTACACCCAAGTTTTGAAACCGCTCCGCCGAGTCGTTATGGCTAATACCAGCCCTTACCCGCCGCATCCTTGCCATGACTTTAGGAAAATCAACATCAATATTATGTTGGGGAATATTAACTCCCAAGTTTTGAGCATCCCAGATTTCGCCAACAACGCGAGCAGACCGAATAATAGTTTTAGATGGTACGCAACCAAGATTTAAGCAATCTCCACCCATGAGATGCTTTTCAATCAACGCCACTTTTAAACCCAAATCCAAACCCGCAGCACCCGCAGCCACCACTAATCCCGCCGTACCAGCACCAATTACTACCAAATCGTAAACATCGGCAGGTTGAGGATTAACCCAATTTGGCGGATGGACGTAAGACACCAACTTTTGGTTATACTCATCCATTGGGCGAACCGTAACTCTCTCTAAATCTGAATTGGTCATTGGCGAAACCTCTTTTAAGAATTGAAAATACTAAATTCACTTGAGCTAACTTTTCACTCTTATCTAGAAAACCTCACCCCCAACCCCTCTCCCCTTTTTAAGCTATGCATTAGTCAAAAGAGGCAGGGGAGCAGGGAGCAGGGAGCAGGGGGGAGAGGCTGAGACGGAGCTTGTACTCCGCCCCAGCCAAGCGTCCTGGAAGGACGGGGCTTCATACCCATGTTCCGCTTCGCTTCACGCAGAGGGGAAGGGCTTGCTCCCCCAGCTAAGTGCCCCCTTCCCCTCTGCCTCTTCGGTAAATAAGTCAGGAAAAGGATTGTACAACAAGGTGATATGCAGAGACTTGACAAAAGCAGAAGAATGTAGTAGAAAAAAATTTTCTAGGCGATCGCTAACTACAAACTAGTGGTCTGTCAAATACATTTTGACGGACATGAAGACATTTGAGAAACAGTAAAAACTCTTTCCCCACTCCCCACTCCCTACTCCCTACTCCCCACCTTCACCCGTCATTTTTGGGTTGACAGAGTACTAGAGAATTTGAGCGGAGTAGTTTCTAGCTTGCGGGGGATCTAAAAGTGCCTAGAGTCACAATGAAAAAATTTTCAAACAACCTCTCAGGTACAAATTACGGATTACGAATTAGAAAGTCACCACACTCCGAATTGATTCACCTTTGTGCATCAATTCAAAAGCATCATTAATTTGCTCAATGGGCATTACATGGGTAATCAAATCATCAATATTTATCTTACCTTCCATATACCAATCAACAATTTTCGGCACATCTGTACGTCCTCTAGCGCCACCGAATGCTGAACCTTTCCAAACGCGCCCAGTTACTAGTTGAAAAGGACGAGTACTGATTTCTTGTCCAGCACCAGCAACACCAATAATCACACTAACGCCCCAACCTTTATGGCAGCATTCTAATGCTTGACGCATAATTTTGACATGACCGATACATTCAAAACTGTAATCAGCGCCGCCTTTTGTTAAATCAACCAGATAGGGAACTAAATCACCCTCTACTTCCTGGGGATTGACAAAGTGCGTCATGCCAAACTTTTCCGCTAAAGCGCGTTTGTTGGGATTAATATCCACCCCGACAATCATATTTGCCCCTACCATCCGCGCTGCTTGGATGACATTTAAACCAATACCACCCAAACCGAAAACCACAACATTTGCTCCTGGTTCCACCTTGGCAGTATTGATAACTGCACCAACACCAGTAGTCACACCACAGCCAATGTAACAAACCTTATCAAATGGCGCGTCTTCGCGAATTTTTGCCAGGGCGATTTCTGGCAGCACCGTATAGTTGGCAAAAGTGGATGTACCCATATAATGATGAATCATTTGCCCATCAATGCTAAAGCGACTAGTGCCATCGGGCATAACACCGCGTCCTTGAGTTAAGCGAATGGCTTGACAAAGATTAGTTTTGAAACTTAGACAATATTCGCACTGGCGACATTCGGGAGTGTATAGGGGAATTACATGATCCCCTGGTTTGAGACTGGTGACACCAGCGCCTACCTCCACTACCACACCAGCGCCTTCATGCCCCAAAATTGCCGGGAACAAACCTTCGGGATCGTCACCAGATAGGGTAAAGGCGTCGGTATGGCAAACCCCGCTTGCTTTCACCTCAACTAACACTTCGCCAGCTTGTGGCCCCGATAGTTGAACGGTTTCAATTGTCAACGGCTTACCTGCGCTGTAAGCTACTGCTGCTTTAACTTGCAACTTCAGCCCTCCTATATAGTTTTGTCAATAGGCTTATTTGAGTTTATATCGGGGAGTGCTTTAAGAGCATGGGGCATTGATTATTCCTCTTATCCCCAGTCCCCTGATAGCATTGAGGGCATGATACACTTTTGTATCACTTCATCGTATTCAGGACTGACGCAAAAATCGGCAAAAAGCTTAATTTATCGTAGACACGTAGTGGCTTGCCGTAGGCTACCGCCTTCTGGTGCGTCGGCTTTTGCCAACGAGACGCTGCGCGTTTATGCAGCCTTTCGTAGAAAAGAGAAGATTTCGTAGAGTGTGCGTAAGTCCTAGTATTTAATAAGTACGATCCCTGCTATAACGATAAATATTACTTTGTTAAAATATCATTCTCTAGCTAGATTGGTTAAAGGCGGCAACAGCTGTTTTGACAACGATGTAAACTGGATATCAGCAGCAACCCCCAAATAATTTGTCCACCCCTCGATTAATACATTTTGTCACAGCTTATGAACCCTGCCCTAACTCAAATTGGCGCTCAAATGTCCAACCTGACTGGCGTCAGAGCAATTATGAAGGATATTATCGAAACATTACGAGCGGGTGCAGGGCAGCAGTTTATTAATTTGAGTGCTGGTAATCCGTTGATTTTGCCAGAGGTAGAGCAACTATGGCGGGATTGTACTGCACAGCTTTTGGCTAGCCCCGAATATGGTGAGGTAGTTTGTCGCTACGGTTCAAGTCAGGGCTATGCACCATTAGTTGAAGCGATCGCCAACGACTTCAACAAACGTTACGGGTTAAACTTAAGCGATGCCTTCGGCAACGGTATAACCGAACGCAATATCCTCATCACCCCCGGCAGTCAAACCCTCTACTTCTATGCTGTGAATAGCTTCGGTGGCTACACCCCTAGCGGCGAGTTAAAACAAATCGTTTTGCCCCTCAGCCCTGACTACACAGGTTACGGCGGCATCTCCTTAGTTTCAAAAGCCTTAACTGCCTACAAACCGACTCTCGATATTGATGAAGCCGCCCACCGATTTAAATATCGCCCCGACTTCAGCCAACTGTCGATTACAGAAAATACGGGTTGTATCCTCTTCTCTCGCCCTTGTAATCCCACTGGTAATGTCCTCACTGAGGATGAAGTGAAAAAGATTGCTGCCCTGGCTGCACCTTACAATCTGCCCGTGTTAATTGACTCAGCTTATGCGCCTCCCTTCCCAGCATTAAACTTTACCGAAATGACACCAGTGTTTGGTGATAACATCCTCCACTGCATGAGTTTATCGAAAGCGGGATTACCAGGAGAAAGGGTTGGTATTGCCATTGGCGATGAAAAGTGGATTGAAGTGCTGGAGTGTTTCCAAGCAAATATTGGTCTCCATTCTTCACGTTACGGCCAAGCGATCGCAGCTCTTGCAATCAACTCTGGCGCTTTAGTAGAAATTTCTCACACTGTCATCCGTCCCTTTTACCAAAATAAGTTTACCGTTTTAGAAACCAGCCTAGAACAAGCGATGCCCAAGGATTTACCTTGGTTCCTCCATCGCGGTGAAGGAGCAATTTTTGCTTGGTTGTGGTTGCAGGATTTACCCATCAGTGACTGGGAATTTTACCAGCAACTTAAGCAAGTAGGTGTGATTATTGTCCCAGGAAATAGCTTCTTCCCCGGTTTAGAGGAAGAATGGGCGCACAAGCATCAATGCTTCCGCATCAGCCTTACAGGTACGGATGAAGAGATAGCCACTGCTATGCAACGTTTAGCAAAAGTGGCTGAAGAAGCTTATAAAGGTGCGGCGGTGACTGCCTGATTAGGAGTAGAGACGCGATTAATCGCGTCTGTACAGGAGTTAGGAGTTATAAGAACGCTTTCCCCAATGACAAATGACAAATGACAAATGACAAATCAGATAATTGGCTAGAAATTGGTAAGATTGTTTCCCCTCAAGGATTGTCTGGAGAATTACGGATTTATCCTGTATCAGACTTCCCCGAAAGATTTGAGGTGCCGGGAAAACGTTGGTTGTTGCGTTCAGGTGACACAGAACCGCAACCAATCGAATTATTAACAGGACGTTATATCAGTAACAAAAACTTGTATGTGATCAAATTAGCTGGCGTGGAAAATTGCGATCAAGCCGAGGCTTTGCGTGGTTGTAAGTTAATGGTGCCAGCAAGCGATCGCCCCCAGTTAGGCGAAGATGAATATCATGTCCTCGATTTGATTGGTTTGGAAGTTTTCATGCAAGCATCTGGCGAACTCGTTGGTACAGTGGTAGATATCATCCCGGCTGGCAATGATTTGTTAGAAGTCAAGTTGCACCCATCTTTTGCTATTGACAAACAACAAATGACAAATGACAAAAAGCAGAAAACTGTTTTGATTCCATTTGTGGAAGCGATCACTCCTGTGGTAGACTTACCATCTGGTCGTATTGAAATTACGCCGCCATCTGGATTATTGGAAATTAATAATTAGAAAGTTTAGACATACTTACAAAAATCTTTCAATGATGATTTCGTCTATATATGTCGTGTTAATTTTGGCTTGTCTTTTGGCTGTACCAATGATGTAAAAACCTTGGTCGAGGTAAGTAGCTAGCGCCGCCATATTATCTGCACGGATAAAAGTGAATAGTTTCTCATATCCTCGTTGACGGGCAACCTCAAACGTAGCATTAAATAAACTTGTAGCAACTTTTTGTCGTCGATGTGACAAAGCTACATAAGTTCCTAGCACTCCCACATGATCGAAAGCATGGGTGTAAGTAGCAAATGGTTCCATACTTTGAAATCCCACAATCTTTTGCTCATGACCGCAGATAGCTACGTGGAATACTCCACGCACTGGAAAGTTTAAAATATATTCGCGTTCAGCTTCTACAGTGAATGGGGTATCAAACGCTGTGTATACTCCAGCTTCAATGATTGGGTTCAAAATGCTGATAATAGCTTCAGCATCGTTAAGTTCAACTTGCCGAACCGATAAATCCACGTTCGATTGCCTTTTAACACTAAGGAGTATTTTATTCACAAAGACTGGAAAAATTCATCATGAGTTAGATGGCTATTATTGTGAAAATAAGTAAAATTACATACTGAATCAAACCGTCAAAATCCTTTTTGTAATGGAGTGTCGAAATGACATTAGCAACGCCTCCACAAACAAAGCCTTTAACAGATGAAGAATTACGTAAGATAAACGCCTACTGGCGTGCAGCTAACTATCTTTCCGTTGGGCAGATATATCTACTCGACAATCCGCTACTGAGAGAACCGCTAAAGCTGGAACACGTCAAACCCAGACTCTTAGGGCACTGGGGAACAACGCCAGGGCTGAACTTTATCTATGTTCACCTGAATCGGGTGATTAAGAAATATGACCTAAACACAATCTACATTGCTGGCCCCGGTCATGGCGGCCCTGGATTAGTAGCCAATACTTACTTAGAAGGCACTTACACCGAGTATTATCACAACATCTCCCAGGATGCTGAGGGAATCCAGAAACTCTTTAAACAGTTCTCTTTCCCTGGTGGTATTCCCAGCCACGTTGCACCGGAAACCCCTGGTTCGATCCACGAAGGTGGGGAACTAGGTTATGCCCTCGTCCACGCTTTCGGTGCTGCCTTTGATAACCCTGATTTGATCGTTGCTGCTGTTGTGGGTGACGGCGAAGCTGAAACAGGTGCTTTAGCAACTAGCTGGCATTCCAATAAGTTTCTTAACCCCGTGCATGATGGGGCTGTACTTCCGATCCTCCACTTGAATGGATATAAAATTGCTAACCCAACAGTACTGGCACGGATCAGCCATCAGGAATTAGAAAGCTTATTTGTAGGCTATGGCTACAAGCCATACTTCGTCGAAGGTGACGATCCCGCAGATGTCCACCAGCAGATGGCGGCGACTCTAGATATAGCGATCGCCGAAATTCAAAGTATCCAAAGAGAAGCCCGCGTACACGGTTTCACCGAACGTCCCCAGTGGCCAATGATTGTCTTGAAAACCCCCAAAGGTTGGACAGGCCCCAAGGAAGTCGATGGCAAAAAAACAGAAGGTTCTTGGCGATCGCACCAAGTTCCCTTTGGTAACATAGCCAAACAGCCAGAACATCTGAAACTCTTAGAAGATTGGATGAAGAGTTACCAACCAGAAGAACTCTTCGACAGCAACGGTAAGCTGATTCCTGAATTAGCAGAACTGGCTCCCAAAGGTCATCGACGCATGGGTGACAATCCCCACGCAAACGGCGGTATTTTGCTTTGCGACCTGAAAATGCCCGACTTTCAAAAGTATGCCGTAGATGTTCTAAAACCAGGGCAAGCGATCGCTGAAGCTACCCAAGTTGCAGGAAAATTCCTGCGGGATATCATGCAACTTAACCAAGAAAGCCGCAACTTCCGCATTGTCGGCCCCGATGAAACGGTATCAAATCGCTTAGGCGCTGTGCTAGAAGTCACAGACCGGGATTGGGCAGCCCAGATCCTCCCAGAAGATGACCACCTTTCCCCGGACGGTCGGGTGATGGAAATTCTCAGCGAAACTAATTGTCAAGGATGGTTAGAAGGTTACCTGCTCACAGGACGCCACGGATTTTTCTCTTGCTACGAGGCGTTCATCCACATCATTGACTCGATGTTTAATCAGCACGCCAAATGGCTGAAAACGACTAGACATATTCCCTGGCGTAAACCAATTGCTTCCCTCAATTATCTACTCACCTCCCACGTTTGGCGGCAAGACCACAACGGTTTCTCTCACCAAGACCCCGGTTTTATTGACCATGTAATCAACAAAAAAGCAGAAATCGTTCGCGTGTATTTGCCCCCCGATGCCAACACTCTGCTATCAGTAACTGACCATTGTTTAAGAAGCCGCAACTATGTCAACGTCATCGTTGCAGGAAAGCAACCAGCATTGCAATACCTAAATATGGATGCTGCTATCAAGCACTGCACCAAAGGCATCGGTATTTGGGAATGGGCAAGTAACGACCAAGGCGGCGAACCAGATGTAGTGATGGCTTGTGCTGGGGATATTCCCACCTTAGAAACTTTAGCGGCTGTGGACATTCTGCGCCAGCACTTTCCTGAGTTAAAGGTGCGGGTAGTGAACGTAGTCGATTTGATGACACTACAGCCAAAAAGCGAACATCCCCACGGTTTGAGCGAAAAAGACTTTGACACGATTTTCACCACCGATAAACACATTATCTTTGCCTTTCATGGCTATCCTTGGCTGATTCATCGCTTAACCTATCGCCACACCAATCACGATCAGTTGCATGTGCGTGGCTACAAGGAAGAAGGAACCACCACCACTCCCTTTGATATGGTTGTGCTTAACGAGCTTGATCGCTTCCATCTAGTAATGGACGTAATTGATCGTGTACCAAAGCTAGGATATAGGGCAGCTTATGTCAAACAGCAGTTGCAAGATAAGCTGATCGAACACAAACATTACATTGAGAAGTACGGCGACGATATGCCGGAAATTCGTGACTGGAAGTGGCCCTATTAACTAATTACTAATTCGTAATTCGTAATTCGTAGTGAAGAATTCAATTACGAATTACGAATTATTTTAACCTCTTGTCTCTGTGTTCTCTGTGTCTTTGTGGTTAAAATAATTACTGTTTAACCGCAGAGGCAGAGAGAACGCTGAGAAAAACAATCTTATTTTACATTCCTAACTCAGGCGTATTGGCTTATATGGGCCAATATGCTTAGGGTGAACTACCTACACCAACCGCTAGGCGGTATGGTGTAGGCTTCCAACTTCAACCGGAACAGCCTTAGACACGGAAGATTTCCTTCCAGCCCTTGGTCTTACATCCCGTCCATTGGCAGTAGCGCTAGTTCCTAACGCTAATACTCGTAAGCCTTCATCTCGAATATTGATAGCGGCATTTACGTCTCTGTCATGTTTTGTATTGCAACTCGAACAAGTCCAGCTACGCACATCGAGAGACAGGCTACCAACCTGGTTGAGGCAAACGTGACAAGTCTTACTCGATGGAAAAAACCGTCCAATTTCTAGGTAGGTTTTGCCGTCTCTTTCAGCCTTGTATTTCAGTTGTCTGGTGAATTCTGACCAACCACAATCGCTGATTGCTTTGGCAAGAGTGTGATTCTTCACCATATTTTTGACTGCCAGATTCTCAACAATGATGACTTGGTTTTCGTTCACCAGTTTGCGAGAAAGCTTGTGCTGGAAGTCTTTACGAGAATTTGCAATCTTTTCATGCACCCGCGCCACAATGCGACGCGCTTTCTTTGTGCGATTTGATCCTTTCTGCTTACGGGACAGTTTTTGTTGCTTATGCTTCAGATTCTTGGTTCGTTTCTTCAACGGCTTAAGATTGTCGAACTTAGAGCCGTCTGAAGTGATCGCAAAGTGCGTTAGACCTACATCAATTCCCACCGCTTTACCATCTGAGCTAATTTCAAGTGAAGGCAGTTCATCATCGAACAACAGAGAAGCATAATACTTGCCTGCGTGATTCATGCTGACGGTAACGGTTTTGATTCTCCCTTCAAACGTGCGATGAATCTTGGCAGAAACAACGCCTAATTTGCCGGGGAACTTCAGATGGTTCTCATCAACAATTTGAACTTTTTGCGGATACTGAATTGACTGCTTATCATGCTTCGATTTGAAGGTCGGGAAAGATGCCCGATTTTCAAAGAAGTTGATAAACGCTCTCGATAAATTCAACGAAACACTTTGCAGCACTTGACTATAAGTTTCGCCTAGCCATTCGTATTCTTTCTTGAGTGCGGGTAATCGGCTATTCATCCCAATCTGGGATAACCCTTTACCCGTTTCTTTGTAAAGCTCGTTCGTTGCGTTTAGAGAATTGTTCCAATACCATCTTGCACAACCAAACGCTTGTGACAGCACTTGTTTCTGTTTGATAGATGGATAAATTCTGATCTTGACAACGTTTTTAATGTCTCTATTTTAGCACGAATTCTATTTGTTGTAATTCCTTGTTGATATCTAGGAGATTGGATATTTCTTGCCTGTCCTGTTTGTTCTCCAGCTTCGGTGAAGACCACAAACAGAACGGCAAGAAATATCCCTGGCTTTCATCCCGCCGAATCGATGAGTACATCTATAGCGGGGGACTTCCCGCCGAATCAGTTAAAATCTTGTGTATCCACCTCAGAACTCCGTTCATCCACCTCAGATACTCATTCATCCACCTCAGAACTCCGTTCATCCACCTCAGATACTCATTCATCCACCTCAGAACTCCGTTCATCCACCTCAGATACTCATTCATCCACCTCAGAACTCCGTTCATCCACCTCAGAACTCCGTTCATCCACCTCAGATACTCATTCATCCACCTCAGATACTCATTCATCCACCTCAGATACTCATTCATCCACCTCAGATACTCATTCATCCACCTCAGAACTCCTCATTCTTAATTCCTAACTCAGCACTCAGCAATTTTGAGTTGGTCGAGTACTAGTGAACCCTAAAAGCATTTGCATAAATTTTTAACCTTGCAGTGAAAAGTACCTTAATACCAATTCTCCAAAATGAGGTAACAGATGTAGATCAGGAAAGTCCTGCGGCATCTAAGTTTATTAATTGCGAATTGCGAATTGCGAATTGCGAATTGGTATAAGTTACTTAATGCATCAAACGCTACCCACTTTTATGGTTAGCGCTAAGATAGCTATGTATTTTTTGGAAGTATAAATATGGCTCAGACTTTTTATGTAAATCCAGTATCAGGCAAAGATACCAACCCTGGTAGCCAACAAGCCCCATTCAAAACTATTACGCAAGCCCTTAAGGTATCTACAGATAACACCAAGATTCAACTAGCAGAAGGTAATTACAATGCTGCTAGCGGTGAAGTCTTTCCGCTAACGGTTCCATCTGGCGTGACTGTGGTTGGTAATGAAACCAATAAAGGCAATGGTATTTTGATTGAAGGGAGTGGTAGCTATTTGAGCCGTACTTTTGCTGGTCAGAATGTCACATTTGTGCTACTGGATAAAGCCGAAGTGCGGGGAGTGACTGTAACAAATTTGGCTAGCCGTGGTAGTGGTGTCTGGATTGAATCAACTGCTCCTACTGTTGCTAATAGCACCTTCACTAAGTGTAAGAGGGAGGGAGTTTTTGCTACAGGTGAGGCTAATCCAGTTATTCTAGGTAATGTGTTCAGTGAAAATGCAGCCAATGGAATTGCGATCGCTAAAAATTCTAAAGGTCAAATTCTAGATAATACCTGCTTAAAAACAGGTTTTGGCATTGCCATTAGTGATACTGCATCACCCACCCTTCGAGATAACAGAACTTACGAAAACCGTTCTGGAATTGTCATCTCTGGCAGCGCTCGTCCTGTATTGCGTAACAATGTCTGCGAAAATAACACTGACGATGGGATCACAGTAATCGGAACTGCCCTACCAGATATCGGCAGTGCCAATAACTTAGGAGGCAATACTTTACGCAATAACGGTAAATTTAATTTGCAAAATGCCAGTTCCAACAAGCTGGTTTCTGTGGGGAATAAAATAGATACGTCTAAAGTCACAGGAAACGTAGAGTTTGCAGATAGTTCGGTTCCAACACCCACGCCTACTCCCACCCCAACACCGACACCTACTCCCACCCCAACACCGACACCTACTCCCACTCCAACACCCACGCCTACTCCCACCCCAACACCGACACCTACTCCCACTCCAATACCGATACCCACTCCCACCCCAACACCGACACCTACTCCCACTCCCATTCCCACTCCAACACCCACGCCCACTATAGAATTAACCGATATTACGAATCATTGGGCAGGTGGCTTTATTCGGGAATTAGTCAAATTGGGGATAGTTAATGGTTTTCCCGATCGCACATTTAAACCGGATGCTACGATGACACGGGCGCAATACGCCGCATTACTGGTAAAAGCTTTCAATCCACCGCCAAACCGCCCTGCGAGCAAATTCAAAGATGTAGCAGCAGACTTCTGGGCATCCAAGGTAATTCAGCAGGCATATCAAGGTTCATTTCTCTCTGGTTTTCCTGACAATACCTTCGCCCCCAACAAAAATATCCAGCGTGTGCAAGTGATTGTCTCCCTGGTGAATGGATTGGGGTTATCTGCTGATGGTACAGCATCTATCAAAGCTTTTGATGACCAAGCAAAGATTCCTGAATATGCCAAGGATGAGGTAGTAAAAGCTATAGACAAGGGGATTATCGTCAATCACCCAAACCTCAAACAACTCAATCCTACCCGCGATGCTACACGCGCTGAGGTAGCGGTGATGGTCTATCAAGCTTTGGTAGACGCTGGTCGTGTAGCTGCGATTGACTCGCCTTATATTGTTGCTTAATTGGTAAACTAATTTGTTTTGCAAAATTGGATGATTTTTGTAGGGGCAATTAATGAATATTGGTGTCAACTTAACGTGAAAACCCAGCCTTATAAGAAGAGTGAAAGTTTTTCGATCCCCCTAACCCCCCTTAAAAAGGGGGGAACTAGAATCTTTTGCCCCCAATTTATCGGGGGTTGGGGAATCTAAAACGAGGGGAAATTGCGTGTTTGAGTTTAAGTTGACACCAATGATTAATGAATTGTCCCTACAAAAAGGGTTCTAAATTATAGGCAGAGCAAATTCATACTTAATTTCAAAAAGGTGGTTTTTAGTTTCTACTCGAACGGAGGCAAATTATTCGGGTCAATACCCTGAGATTGCAAATAAGCAATCAGTCGTTCTTTTTGCTGGCGTTCTTGTTCGGCGCGTTGGCGTTCTTGTTCGGCGCGTTGACGTTCTTGTTCGGCGCGTTGGCGTTCTTGCTCAATCTGTTCCACAGCCCACGGTAATAAATTACCAGCTTGATCCCACCAGCGCAACCAATAGCCAGTGCGAGCTTCTTTTGTTCCTTGCCAAGTTCCCAAAAATAAGCCCATTACCTCAATCCAATGACGACCATTTTCGTCAGGTTGCTTTAACTCATAGCGTTTATTTTCAAGTTGATAATATTCTAATAAACCGCCATCTGGTTCAAAAATTATGTAGATGGGAATCTGCAAAATTTGCTCGTAGAAAAACCATTTTCCAGGTGGATAAGCTCGCTTTACCGAATATTCTCCACCTTCAGTATCCGATAGAAATTCGATGGCGATCGCTGGAATATCTCCTTCTAAATTGGGTGTATAACTTTTGCGATTACCCATAACTTGATTCACCGATGGCACATAAACCCAGTCAGGTGCTTTAGCAATAAATTGCCCGTTAACTGTCGCACAAAGACCAAAGTTTGAAGCTATCAACATCTGGGTTTGGATGAATCCACTGATTTCTAAGCTTTCACGCAAAGCACCAGCCAAAAGTGGCTGACCTGTATTCTCCACTGGTTCATCCTCTAGTTTAAAATCCTTGGGCAAGGCTTCCCAAGAGATTACCAGTTCAGTTTGGGATTTGGCTTCACTGAGTTGGGTTACCATAAACACAGTATGAATTTATTTTTGATCTTATCGCTTCTAGGACGGTATGAAGGCGATGTCAGTCTGTCGATGATAAAGTGACAAAATATGCATCCTAATATTCAATTTCTGGAAAAGCTCTGACTTGCCGACAATGGCGAAGTCGTAGATTGGGTTGACGTAAGGAAACCCAACATCCATTGCTTTGTACTCAATGATTGCGCCCTTACTCAAGTCGCCTGTGATTTGATTGTCGATCCCCTCAAGCAGCAACTCCCCGTTTTTCCTATTCCTTGGTGGCAAACCATTGTAGTGGCAAAAATTTCATAACATTTGTTACACTTTTTAAAGTTTTTAATTCGGGTATATTTGGTTTTAATTGTTCTGCGATCGCTAATTTTTGTTCAGCTTGTGCAGGTTGAAAATTATACAAATAAACAACAGCTAAATAAAGCCACGCGTAAGGATTTTGAGCATCATATTTAGTTAATTCTATTAAATTTTGGATTAATTCTGGGGCTTGGCGCTGTAAAAGTTGTGATAAGACTAGAGTGTAACGCAAATTTAAGTTATTTGGCTCTGTTTGCAGATGATAATTAGCCGCAAATTCAATTTGTTTTAAATAATCTTGAGTAGGATCATATTGATTGAAATTATCTATCTGCACAAATATATTATTTAATTTACCCTGTTGTAACTCTTCGGCTAGTTGTGAAGTTCGGGTAACTAAATCTAAAGCTGGCGATTTTCCTACGGTTCCTACATTTGTCACATCTACAGTAATATCTGGAATATTTAAAGATGTGATTTTGTTGTTTCTTCTATCTAAATATACTGCTGATAGTTGATATTTACCTAGTGGTAGTGTTTTAGGAATAAATGTAGCTAAGGCTTCTTTTACTCGGAAACTTCCTTCAGGATGACATTTGATGCCACAGTATAAATCACCCAAGCCTATTGCATGATCGTGATACCAATATGATTGGCTATTTTGCCATTTTAATAGCAATATTCCATTTTGTAAATCATCCCATGAACCTGTTATTTCATAATTTACAGGGTTGTTTTTATCTAAAACTAATTGCTGAGAAATTGCAACTTTTTCTAGACTAATTACAGACTTACTATTACTTATTTTTTCAACAACTACATGAGGATTTTTGCAGTGATATAATCGCATTTTATCTCCATGAGGTAATATCCAATTGCCCTGTAATTTCAAATCGGTAGAAGATTCGACTAAAGATTTTAATTTCCGTTTAGTCTCTCCACTTTCTCCCGGTTCTTCCCGTTCATTATCTCTAGTGATATACCAACAAAAATATTGTAAATCTTCCTCTACCTGAGATAATTTGGTTGTTAATTTTCTGCCGTATACGCGAAAATCTGCTAATGTCCCAAAATAATCTAAAGTAAACTCATTTATCTGAGGTATAGCAACGGGAATTACCCCTAAATTTGACCTTAAATATAAATTTGTTTCGTTGATTTTGTTTATCAGTTTTTCCAGAGGATATTTCTTAGCATCATCATTAGGTAAATGTTTACCACCCCATGCTTGAATTAGGGGTAATGGAAACAAATTATTCAGTAAAACTATGCTACTTAATACTAAAGTGGCTAATCTCAGCCTATCAAAATATATATTTTCAATTAAGTTGAATAAATCCGCCAATATTAAACTAATTATAGGAAAGCATGGCAGAATAAATCTAATGTCTTTATTTGTGCCCAAAGAACAAATTATATAGCTACTTACTAAGGTGACTAATAACCAAATTCGAGCCGATTTATGAAGATTTACTGAAATTAAATTAGTAGAAAATCGATATTTAATCAGATAAACTAATAAAATGCCAATACTCACAGATAATATTGGTAAACCAACGCTTTCTGGAATCATCTGTGGATAGTATAACCATCCAGCAATAGTTGTGGGAGAAGGATCACCCTCACCTTTTCCGACTTGGTTAGCGTTTAATGCCGATGTAATAATCGTTAACCAATTTAAGCCATACCAAAAACTACAAATTAACCAAGCTATTACCAAAGATGAGCAAGTTTGAATTAGCTTGATAAATTTACCTTTTCTAATAAAAATAATTAATGTCCAAATACTAGGAACTAAAATAAAAATAAATCCTGTAGGTTTAGTCAAGAAGATTAAACCTATTCCTACGCCCAAGATGATAGTTAAGCCCCATGAGAAAAACCCAATATAACTATCTTTCCAAATCGTCAGGATTGTGAAAGTTACTGTAACAATTGCTGTCAACCCATAATCTAATAAATAATCTGTCCGCATAATTCCCAAAATAGGAAATAACAGACAAAATATGCTGGCAGTTATGCTGATTTTTCGGTTTTTAAATAAAAAATTACCTAAATGATATACTGAAAGTATAATCATCGCAGTATACAATAAGTTGACCAAACTTGCTTGGTCATAACCACGTCCAAACAATATGAAAAATGGTACGGTGCAAATATATAGAAAAGGAGCGCGATAAGTTGGAGTTAATTGCCACAGAGATAACCACCAATTTCCTGAGAAGATATTGAAGTTTTGAAAAATTCTATAATGATGTAATGCTGTCGTTAAATGTGCGCTTTGATCATAGCCTGGAATCGATTCATCTAAGAAAAACCAAGCTCTATCTATAGCTAATGCTATCAGCCAAATTATGAAGAGGATGATATAGTCTTTTCGATGCTTATAATGGTCAAAATAATTCATATTTATTTGATCAAAAACAAAGTTTAACCAATTATATATCTGTCATGTATCGGCGTTTGACTAATACCAAAATAAATACCTATATAAGCGAAGGACGAAATAGCCCTGGTATTGAGGTTTGTGGTTGCGTAAATGGCCGATCATTTCAGTTCATCCTTTGCCTCACCTGGACCGAATATTAGAATAGACTCTGCATCACGAATACTCGCAATGACCGCATCATAGTAAATATTGAGATGACCTGTGAAAGTTATCTGGCGGCTATCATCCGCAGGTATCTGAAGTGATTCATAGATACCTTTAAAAGGTGAATCACCAGAACGCCTTCAAGATTTAGTAATTTAAAGATAAAAACCGTTAAATTTTCTTTGTCAAGTTTTCGGTAAAAAAAGACGATAGGATTCGCTGTCTAACAGAATTCTGAAACCTAGCCACATCAGCACGAAGGGGAAAATCTTGCTAGCATAACGGCTGAGTACCAAAGCAATACCAGGTAGACGAGTCAGATTATAAGACATAAACAGCCAGCAAAAAACAATGAAATAGCAAACTGGTACGATCACAGTGAGATTTTGGATTGAGCTAGTGGCAAACAGGGGGATATAGATCCCAAGATTGTTGCCGCCGTTGGCAATTGTTACCGAGGAGACTCGATAGGTCTGCGGATCGCGGATTACGTCCCAGAGCGATCGCTTTCTGGAATCAAAGCCTCTAAATCTAGAGTTTCTTTTCAGATTGGCTGACTTATCTTCGGTTGAGTCATCCTTATTCAGGTTGAACAAATTGTTCAAGCCAATGAGTATTGGCAGAATCCCTAGTAGACCAGTCCAAGTTGACGGAATTGCTAGACCCAGTAAGAAACCAAGCAAACTGACTATCACTAATGCCGTGAACCCTAGAATCTCACCAATTACAACATGTTGAGGACGAAAAGTCCGATTAACCTCGCTAAAAAAAGCAGTCAGATAAATATTGTCGTCAAACGTTGTTGCCACAGCCGTAGCTAGCCCGATCTTAATTGTTGCAATGAACCAATCCATCACCATTCCTCACTCAACACCTATCTGATGACCCAAACTAGCGATCGCTCAAACTTTGTAGAGAATTCCCACAATATCGATATGATAATGTGAGTATCGCATATTGGGTGTAACGAGCGAGCAAATCTGGTAGTTTATACATATCAAGCGGTGCTTTGACTTTATCCCCCATCTCCAATTCATCCGGCAATTTCCATCACCTATATTTATTTATCAAAGGAGTCATTATGATTAGCCGTTTGATTGACCTTGTGCCTAGATGCACAGGTCAAAACATCTTACGGTCGCTTGCATCAGCCACTCGTAGATCGGCTACTTACAGATTTGCAGTTCGATTTTGCATCGGGCTTGTCTCGATTTTGGTCTTGACTCTAGTTTTTGACGGTCATGCTGTTGCCACTTCTGAATCTGGCAATCAGCTTTCCTCTTTAATGAATCAGTTCAAACTACCCAAAAGCTCCACAATCCAGTTACTGGAAACCGTGGGATTGTTTATAGGGGGTATAATTTTTTGTATAGTTTTGGATCGCTGGTTTTCTAACCGTTCTGCTCAATCTAGCAACACGCCCTTAGCTGAACAAGCGCGGCGGCTCAAGCAACTCAAAATAGGATATCCAGAGGGAATGACAAATCTGGAAGTTCTCCGTGCTCAAGGCTTGCTCGAAACGCGTTTGCAACCTTATGGACTGAGTGTCACCTGGACAAGCTTTTTATCAGCCTCTTCTCTGATAGAAGCACTCAGCAACGGGACGATAGACTTCTGCGGCGGCGGCGGCACGGCCAGCATCTTCTCTCAAGCTGCGGATCATGTATTTGTGCGGGTGGCTAAGGAAAAATATACTGCTCCCAAAGGTCAAGCGATTCTGGTACCGGAAGATTCGCCGATTCAGACCCTTGCCGACCTGAAGGGTAAGAAGATTGCTTTTGACAAAGGCTCAAGCGCCCATTATGTGCTTGTGCGATCGCTAGAAAAAGTCGGCCTCGATTTTAGTGACATTGAGCCAGTTTATCTGACACAGCCGGAGGCGCTGCCCCGATTCTGCCGGGGTGAAGTCGATGCTTGGGTGATTTGGGTTCCCTACACAGCAACTCAATCCCGAAACGCTTACCCAGGCCGCTCGATTGCAGACCTAGAGAGCATATTTGGTGACAAAGCCTCCGTAGAAGTTCCGACCTATTACTACGCGATTCCAGAACTGGTACGCGACTATCCCGACCTGCTCAAGGTGATTTTAGAAGAGGTAAACGAAGCCGGAGCTTGGGCTAAGAGACAGGAATTAGAAGCGGTTCAACGAATGGCAGAACACCATGAAATCGATCCATCGATTGTAAGTACTTTACAGCAGCGTAATGCCGAACGCGCCATCATCCCAATTGACGACCAATCGCTCACGGCTCTACAGCATCAGGCAAATATATTTAGAGATTTAAATCTGATTCCTGAGCGGGTGAATGTCAAAGATGGAACCTATAGCTTGCAGACCAAGCAAAACTGGACTTATTAATTCCGACACAGTTAGGAATAAGAATTAAATAACATACAATTTATGTCCGACAGCTTACCTCACCCTCAATCCCTCTCCGATATATTGGAGAGGGAAGCTAGATAATTGATGAAGTTTTGCATTTTATTTAATTCACGTTCCTTAGTGTATACCTAAGTCCCTGCAAAGCTTGTTTTAATCGTGTCTTACATCTTTAGTGTAAACCTAAATCTAAAGTTCTTGACGTGTCGGACGGATGATGATTTCATTCACATCAACATTACTGGGCTGCTCAATGGTGTATGCGATCGCCCGGGCAATAGCATCTGCATCAATGGCGATCGCTGTCCAAATAAAAAAATATCCCAAAACTGACACAAAACCCTCTCTATTTCTCCTCTCTCTGTGTTCTCTGCGTCTCTGTGGTTCATTTATTTGGATAATTTATACCAGTTTGAAAAAAGAATCCGACAAATATACGGGTAGGGGCGCAAGGCCTTGCGCCCCTACAGATGATTAATCTGTCGCAAAGATTTTTTGAATTGGTATTATTTCTTGAAAATCCCTAAAAATTAAAAAAAGTGTCAAATCTGAATTCCTTTTTCCGGTCTGATTATTTAAAAGCGATCGCATGGTGGCGGATATGATCTTCAATAAAACTGGCAATGAAATAATAACTGTGGTCATAGCCTTCTTGATAACGCAAATTTAGCGGCTGATTAACATCTGCACAAGCTTGCTCAAACACTTCAGGCATTAATTGTTCAGCTAAAAATTTATCAGCAGTCCCTTGGTCAATCAGAATCGAACTGTGATATCCCACTTTTTTGACTAATTCACTAGCATCATAAGCACGCCAATTTTCTTGATTGTTGCCAAGATAACCACCCAAAGCCTTTTGACCCCAAGAACAACGCATAGGTGCAGTGATAGGTGCAAAAGCTGATACAGATTTGTAAAGTTCTGGGTTTCTCATTGCACAGACAAGCGCCCCATGTCCCCCCATCGAATGACCGAAAATACCTTGTTTTTCAGGTTGCGTAGGGAAATTTGCGGTAATTAAAGCAGGTAATTCCTGGACGACATAACTATACATTTGGTAATGTTGACGCCACGGTTCTTCTGTAGCATCAACATAAAAGCCCGCACCTGTGCCAAAGTCCCAGTCATCATCCTCACCTGCAATGCCAGTATTACGCGGACTCGTATCTGGTGTAACCAATATCAAACCGTACTCAGCTGCAAAGCGCTGCACTCCCGCCTTCACCATAAAATTCTCTTCTGTGCAACTTAACCCAGAGAGGAAATAGAGAATCGGCACAGGTTTTTGAATTGCTTGTGGTGGTTGATAGACAGCAAAGCGCATTTCACCGTTACAGGTTGAGGAGTGATGACTGTAAAAGCCGAGTTTGCCACCAAAGCTTTTATATTCGGAAAGGAGGTTGAGGTTAGACATTCGTTATATTTTCAATCCTTGAGCGATCGCCAGAGAAAGATTATTTTAGCGTGAACTACCTGGTAATTAGCACGCTATAACGAGCGCACAATATGCCGCAGTTGCGATTGCTTTGAGAACCGAAACCAAATTGCGATCGTTGGTTGGCGATTCATCCCCTCTGCACTCGCTATGCCAACAGGATAACGAAACCAACACACAATTAAGCGGCTAGTAGGTTCATAAGCCAACAGCCATGTTTTTTCGTAGCACACCAAATCACTAATCCAAGGTGGATGTAGGTTTTCCTCTTCAGCAACTCTGGCGATGAAATTAGCAAAAGCGATCGCATCTTCTCTATGTTTTTTGATTCCTTTTGGTACATGGGTTTGGGCATATCGCCAAAATAAGGCAGTAAAATTTTTACCCAACGCCCGCGCAGTGCGTGGAAGTAGTTCGCGTACTTCTCCCAACCGTTTCCACTTTAGAGAATTCGCAAAGATATTTACCTCTTGTGTTGAAAGTTGAGCTAACTTTTGTGCTTCATCGCAACTCAGCCCCAACTCTGCACCAACGGCTTCTGGGTTAGCAAAGAAACGCTCTCTGAAATCGGTATTGGTGTAAAGTTGGGCTAAAACTTCCTGGGTTTGTGCTAACCCCATCTGCCATAACTCCCGCTAATCTCCCGTGCTTTTTGCAGTTCTTTTGTCAATTCTGCAAAGAGTGGCAAGTTTTCATCTCGTTCTAGAATAATCCCTTTAACTGGAACACGGGCAACAACTTCCTGCATCAGTTGCCATACTTCCAGTGGTGTAGACTGCGAATGGCTGTCAATTAATACACCATCATGCCAATGTCCACCAACAAAATGTAATTGTACGATGCGATCGCACGGTAATTGTTGCAAAAACTCATGGACATCATAGCCGTAATTCACAGCATTAGTGTGCAGATTCGTTACATCTAATAACAGTCCACAATCAGAACGTTCTACCACCTCGGCTAAAAACTGGGCTTCAGTCATTTCTGCACCTGGAAGCTGTACCATGTAAGTGATATTTTCCAGAATCAGTGGTACATCAATCCAGCGACGCAATAAAGCAATGTTGCGACAAAGTACTTCCACAGCTTCTTGAGTATAAGGTAGCGGGGACAAATGCCCGATATCAACTCCACCCGCTTTTGTAAAGCAGATATGCTCACTCCACCAAGGCGGGTTAAGTTGCTTAATTAGTGCTGCAAGTTTGCGTAAATAATCTGTATCCAAACCTTCAGCACTACCTAACGAAAGATTAATCGCGTGGGGAATTATCGGAAAATGAGCAGCAAGCAATTCTAACTCCTGCTGTTTTTGCCAAGATGCATCTAAATAGTGTTCAGCAACAATTTCCAAAAAGTCAACCTGCTGACGGTTAAGAAACAGATCACTTTTAAACGGTTCTCGAAAACCCAACCCCACGCCTAAACTAGGGAGATGAGAAAGCATTGCTCTTAACCTCCTCCACAACCACCACCGCAACCACCACCGCATGAGGAGCTACTGCATGAGGAGCCACTGTCAGAACTACTACTGCATGAGGAGCCACTGTCAGAACCACTACAGTATGAGGAGTTACAGCCAGAACTAGTACTGCATGAGGAGCTAGTGCCAGAACTACTACTGCGAGAACTACTACTGTATGAGGAGCTACTGCATGAATTGCTACCGCATAAGCTACTAGACGAACTCTCTACTGTGGTAACTTTTCTAGAAAATGTTGGCGGAAAAAAGGCTTTGTAGTAGGAGTCATAGGAGGTTCCAGCTAGCGCCTCAACGCCAAATAGTGCCACCAGTAAGTTGTAGTCAAATACAGAAGGGATGTCATACTTTGCCTTCTGCTGCAATCGGGTAAATGTTTCTTGAAGTTGTTGCAGATACATTTTTCCTCGATGACTGAGATGTGTACCTCTACTGACAAACCACAGCAAAAAGATAATCGATAATACACCAATTGTGATTAATAAACCTGCGTTATAGCGTCCCTTACCCAAGGCGATGAGCAGCTTATAGCCCCCCAAGCTGAAAATAATCATCGCTCCAATCAAGCCAACTTTGATATTCCATTCTTGCCACTGGGAAGCATACAACAATTGCTCATTTTGTAGTTTTTCTTCATAGGCATTGCTGTATGACTGGATACTCTCGGTTGCCAACCAAACAGATGTTTTAGCTGTGGAAGAAGAAGAGAATTTATCAAATACCTCACGCTCTAGAGGCTGTAGGTGAGATACATCAGGATGATTTGGTACTTGGCTGATTGATTGTCCACTGACTTGCAAATAACCCCGGACAATCAAGTCAAATAAGGCTACATTGGCGATTCCTGTTTCTTGGGAACGCAAATAAGCGATTTCGTAGGGATCTGGTTCAGCAGGAATTAACGGCAGAGGCTGGTTTTTGGTTGGATCTTGGACTAGCCACCAGCAGACTACCAATGCGATCGCAATGACAAAGCAATAAAACAGTAAAAAATCCGGCCCATACATATCTGCAATTGGATTATGCAGTAATGCATTCATTGCCTTTACTCCTTTTAGGGAATTACTGAAAGTAAGAGAAATTAAATGACTCAATATTTGCAGCGTTTTTTAGAACATTTTGGCTTTCTCAGGTTTGTCATATACTTTACCACAATATTGTAACACACACTAAAATTTATGCTCCGTCAGTGCCACCACTTACTCTGTCAATCAACCCTGCGACTAGGCAACTTAGTCCCGCACCTTTTACAAAAACCAGCATCTACATCATGGAAAGCCAAACCACAACCTGAACAAGCTGTTTCTACCTGATTAGCAGTTTTCACAACTCGCTTAATTAAATCTCCCACTTGCCAAGGAATCAGGGCAATTCCTGTAAAAATCATCAGGACTGTTAGCAAGCGCCCTAATTCCGAAATTGGAATAACATCGCCAAATCCTACAGTTGTCATTGTGACAACAGAGAAATAGAATGCATCCAAAAACGTACCATAATTTTGAGGATTAACCGGATGCTCGACTTGATAAATTAACCCAGAATAAATAAAAACAATTGCAAATAATGTAAATAAGATTCGCGCAAAAATCATTCCATCTTCGGTGCTGATACTGGCGAATAAAAATTTTCTATCGATAAATCTGATTAATCGTAAAATCCGAAACCATCGCAGTAGGCGGATAAAGCTGATATCCACCATTCCTAAAAAGAAAGGCAAAATCGCCATTAAGTCAATAATCGAATAAAAGCTAAAAATATACTTAATTTTGTTTTCCGCACTCCATAGACGGAGTGAATATTCCACCGCGAAGATAATGACGATCGCAGTATCGGCTACATTCAACTGAAACCGCACAGAATCAGGAATATTATAAGTTTCTGCCACAAAAATTCCTGATGATACTAGCACCATAGCGGCAAGCGTTAAATTAATCGCTTTACCTAATGGTGTTTCCAGGTCTTTTAAGTAGAATTCTGTTTCTTGTCTGCTCAGTAACATATTCGACCATTAACTAATTTTAATTCTCAGTTATAGCATTAGAAATACGATATTATTAATCATTATCCTTATGTTAACCCCAGCTTATATGAACCCAGAATATTTTATGCGTTTAGCATTGGCAGAAGCAAAAGAAGGAGATGCGCCTTATGGTGCTGTGATTGTTAAAGAAAACGAAGTCGTTGCCGTAGCTCATAACACTGTTAACAGAGACAACGATCCATCAGCCCATGCGGAAATTAACGTTATTCGTAGTTTAACAGCTAAACTTAAAAACCCTTCTTTAGAAGGTTATAGCATATATACAACTGGTGAACCCTGTCCCATGTGTGCAACTGCTTGTGTTTGGAGTGGTGTATCAGAAATTGTATATGGTGCTTCAATTCAAGATTTGATTACTGTAAATCAATCACAAATTAATATATCTTGCGAAGAAGTAATCGCTAATTCATTTAGGAATATCAAAGTCACAAAAGGCTTTTTAAAAAATGAATGTTTAGAATTATTTAAATAAGCTATAAAAAATCTAAATTTTTCAGATGTAGGGTGTGTTATGGAAGCCGTAACACACCGATAATCCCAAAATTGTGTTGTACTTTCAGCGATAATATACCCTACAGCTAATCTAGAGGTTAAAATTACGAATTACGAATTACGAATTACGAATTATTTAACTTGATTCATTCAAATAAGATAAATAGGTATTTGCCCAAATTGCAGCTTGAGTGCGATCGCGCAAGTTTAATCTGTTTAAAATATTCGTAACATGATTTTTTACAGTCCCCTCAGAAATGTAGAGTTCCTGAGCAATTTCTCGGTTACTAGCGCCTGTAGCTATTAACCGCAAAACCTCTTTCTCTCTAGGAGTGAGTTCAGCTAAAGTAGACGGTACAGGCGGTGATTGGGTTGGTGTACCATTAGAAAACTGAGTTAACAGCTTTTTAACTATACCTGGGCCTAATTGAGTATATCCTTTATAAACGGCACGAATAGCAACAGCTAATTCTTCTGAAGGTGTATCTTTCAATAAGTAACCCATTGCCCCATTTTGCAACGCTGCTGATACATATTCATCATCATCAAAAGTCGTCAGTACTAAAATTTTAGTTTTGCCAAAGCGTTTTTGAATTTCTCGCGTCGCTGCAACTCCATCCATAATGGGCATTCGGATATCCAGCAATACTACATCTGGCTGAAATTCAGCAACTAAATTAATCGCCTGTTCACCGTTTTCTGCTTCTCCCACTATCTCTAAATCTGGTTCTAATTCTAATAACGCTCTTAATCCTTGACGAATTAAACCTTGGTCATCTACCAGTAGCACTTTAATCATTATGTTAACCTCGTTAAGGGAATATTAACTGTAATTTTGCAACCAGAACCAGGAGCGCTATTAATATTAAACTCACCTCCAAGTGCTAAAGTGCGATCGCGCATACTATGAAGTCCAAAACCAGTAGTATTTTGCCCTAAATCAAAACCTATACCATTATCTTGAATTATCAATCTTAAATTTCCTTTTATCATAGTCACTTTTAGTTTTACATCTGTTGCATAAGCATATTTAAATATATTTGTCAAAGATTCTTGAGTAATCCGGTAGATAGCGGTATTGATTTCAGGTGGTAGAGGATATTCTAAGTTAATTTGATAAATTGGTAAAATGCCATTTGAGCGATGGAAATTTTCTGAAAGACTTGCGATCGCACGTTCTAAAGATTGTTCTTGTAAAGGATTTGAACGCATAGTAGAAACAGATTGGCGGACATCTTTTAGCGCTTTTGAACCTAATTCCTTTGCTGTTGCTAGAAATGTTTCAGCTTTACCTGGGTTAGATTGCCATAGTTTTAAAGCTGTTTCTAATTGCAGATTTAAAGCAGTTAGAGAATGTCCTAATGAATCATGTATTTCACGAGCAATACGGTTACGTTCTTCTAAAGTAGCTTGATTTTCAATTTGCATGGCATATTGGCGCAGTTTTTCATTAGCGATCGCTAGCTTTTCTCGACTTTGCCGTTCAGACAATACTGCATTCATCATCAACAACACAAAAACCAAACTTAAGCCAAATACCAGCGACGAATTCAAAATCAAAAATCGATATCGCTCTTGTGCCTGTGGCGATGCTTGAAAATTGAATAATTGATATTTTAGTTGTGTAGTAACTAAAAACAAGGCAAATGACAAAGTTGTGACGAACAAACGTCCATTTAACTGAAAAATCAAACAACTACGAGTAACTAAAATTATGTAGAGAAAGGGAAACAACCGAGCAAATCTTTCCCCAAAAAGCCCAATTATTAAAATCAATAAAATTTCAATGCCTGTGTAGATTACCTTATTTGCGTGGTTATTCCTGGGTAATCTTAAGCCCATCGCTGCAAAAACAATCAGACTATAAATTGATAGTTCTGGTAATATGCTACAAACTGACAAGTCTGGAAATGCACCACAAATTGATAGTTCTGGAGGCTTAGGACGAAAACGCCGTAACGGAGGTGGTATAACGGCTGTCAATGCAGTGATCGCCAGTAATGTCCACTCCAGATAAAGCAGAGACGGAAAAGGATGTTTCTTAATTTGAATTAGACCATTCATCAGCCGCTTCGCTCCAGTTATAAATGAGTTAGGAGTTAGGAGTTTTGGATATTTTAGCGATACTTTCCGCCATTTGAAATTTTCGCTTGGTGAAGAGTTAAGAGTAAATGTAGTGTGTAAAAAGATTATGTAATAAGCTAAAAAAACATTTATAAATTAATCATAATCAAAAAAATTATTATTCCTAACTTTTAACTCCTAACTTTTAACTCCTAACTCCTAACTCCTAACTATTTATTGTCAATCATCTTTGTCCAAATTCAATCATGACTAAAGTCATGGGTAAAACCATGACTTTCTCCTCATGTGATTACTAAAGATAAGTTCTTATGATAGTGGCATCCAACCATAAAAAACCCACCACATAAGTAATGAAACTCAAAGCATTATCACTAATCGCTGGAGCGTTCACGAAGTGTGCGCCTTGCGCTCTCGCCTTAACTTTAACTGCAACCTCCTTTGCTGTTAACGCGCAAACAGCCTCTCCTTCACCCGTGTTACTTGCACAAACTCCACAAAAAGAAAGGGGCCCTTGGAAAGAATTGGGTCTAACAGATGCCCAACAAACCCAAATTCAGGCAATTAAGCGCGATAGCCGCACCAAAATTGAAGCAGTTTACACCCCAGAACAAAAGGCAAAATTGGAGGCAGCGAAACAAGCACGTCGGGCTGAGTGGCAAGCAGGTCAAGGTCAACGGCAACCGGGCCAACGTCGAGGAAAGGGTGGTTATGCTGACTTAAATCTGAGTGAAGCACAGAAAACCCAAATCCGACAAATCCAGGAGTCTAAAAAACAACAGATTCAAGCAATCTTGACCCCCGAACAGCGCCAAAAATTAGAGCAATTCCGTCAAAATGCTCCTTCGCGCCCTCAACAAGGCAATCCCCAATAATAATTTTTCAAAAAATAGCTAACTTGACTAATGTCTAAGCATTGTTTTCCATAGTCAAAAATTAATAGACTTCTTGCAGAAGACGCGGAAAGGGGATGAAATTTTTCCCCTTTCCCTTTCCCTATTTATCGAAACAGAATTCAGGAGTCAGGAGCGGAGCCGGAGACGCTCCGCCGAGGCGTCAGAATTCAGAATGAATTTTGTGCGACACTTCTCTACGAGACGCTCCGCGAACGACAGGCGGTAGTTGAGCGCAGTCAAAACTCAGTGCATCGCTGGCGGATAGCGCAGCGTCTCGCACCAGAGCGTCAAGATTGCTCACTCCTGAATTCTTCTTCAATCCCATGCCCCATTTACTAGACTTTCAAGCTAGTTATGAGTTATGAGTTAATTCAAAACTCCTAGCTTGATAAGATGTCTAAAGAATTCGCAATTGGTAGTAAAGTCCGGGTTGTGGCACTACCGCCCTACGTCAAAACTGCTGAACCCATACCCATGCTGCGCCCCCCCGATGTAATTTACATTGGCGAAGAGGGTATAGTCATTGACCGCAGACCTGGTGGATATTGGGGTATTCGCTTTACTAGGGGAGCCTTTCTCTTAGATAGCCAATACATCGAAAGCACTGATACCCCACCCGAATCTCATTTAGAGTGAGATTAGTAACAACCAAGAATTGTAAACTTGTGTAAAGTTGTAATTCTGGTTTGCACCATGATTTCCCGCCGCACTTTTTTAAGCATATTATTTGCCAGCTGTATTTCTCTCATCAGCTGGCTGAATTTTACCCCTGCTGCTGATGCTCTTGGTGGTAAACTTCCTGCAATTAATCAACCTGCACCAGAGTTTACTTTGCCAACCAATACAGGTAATGGCAAAATTTCCCTCTCTGACTTGCGCGGTAAGTGGTTAGTTCTCTACTTTTATCCTAAAGACTTCACCTCTGGTTGTACTATAGAGGCTCGCCGTTTTCAGCAAGACTTACCCCAATACCTCGAAAAAAATGCCCAGATTATTGGCGTAAGTGCTGATGATATTGATTCTCACGCCGAATTTTGTGATTCAGAAGGACTAAAATTTCCTCTCTTGGCTGATACTGATGGTTCCGTGAGTAAAGCTTACGGTTCGTGGCTTGGCTTCTTATCGATGCGCCACAGTTTTATCATCGATCCTCAGGGCGTCTTGCGCGAGACTTTTGTCAAAGTCAACCCAAACATTCATAGTTCCGAAGTGCTGGCACGATTAGAAAAATTACAGTCCGCAGCTTCTTAAACCTCAATGAAGAGGCCTACAGTGTACACACAAGTCGAAAAATCCTCTAACCACATTTTTGTCAGAGTGAAACTGTCACACTCACCGACATCCCGCCCAGAACTGAAGTTCAGGGCTGATAGCGAAAGTCCACGCTTTGTGGACTTCAGCTATGAGACTCGGAATTCATTCCGAGGCGGAATAAAAACGCAGTGCGAGATTTATTAATAAAGATACGCGGCAAGACTTGTGTGTACACCGTAGATGAAGAGACAGGGGGACAAGGGGAAAAACTTGTTGCAAGTTCTCACTCCAGTTACCTTGTCACCTTGTCTCCCTTGCTCCTTTGCCTACAAACAAGTTGCTTGAGCAACTTGTTATCTGGATTCATCTTTACCGCACAATAAACCCATATTTTCTGAGTACAGTCTTAGATTGACTGCCAGATAAAAACTGGACAAATTGTCTGGCAGCAGAAATATTTTTACTGCCTTTAATTACTGCCAGTGGATAGACAATTGGTGAGTGAAGCTTTTCGTCAGCAGTGACTACGACTTTTACCTTGTTGGAAGTTTTGGCATCAGTGGCATAAACTATGCCCGCTTGGGCATTACCACTTTCTACTGCTGCCAAAACTTGACGCACATTGTTACCAAAGACAAATTTAGACTTAACCTGATCATAAAGTTTCAAATTCTTTAAGACTTCCTCTCCATATTGCCCCGCGGGTACACTTCTGGGTTCACCGATCGCGATTTTCTTAATCTTGCTATCTGTTAAATTGTTGAAACTAGTGATGCCAACAACATCTTGAGCCACAATCAGGACTAGACGGTTATTTGCCAGGTTAATACGGCTACCTGATAGCAACAATCCTTTTGTTTCTAAGGCATCTACTTGCTTTTTGGCAGCAGAAATAAAGATATCGGCTGGCGCACCTTGCTCAATCTGTTGCTGCAAAGCACCAGAAGCCCCAAAGTTATAACTAATATTGATATTTGATTTACTTTGTTGGTATAAAGTCTTAATGTCTTGTAGGGCCTCTTTTAAGCTGGAGGCTGCGGAGACTACTATGCTGGCGTTTGATTGTGCTACTCCAGGAGAAGGAGTAACCAATGGTAAACCAATTGCCAGGAGCAAGCCTGCAACTGCTATACCCAGAAAGCCAAGAATTTGTCTTCTTTTCATAGAAAAGGTGCAATATAGGTTTTTTCCGAAAATTGATGCTAGTTAAAATCGTACCAGCAATACCAATTTTTAACCAACTTTATCGGTAAAATGCCTAAAAAATAACAAGGGCTAGCAATTAGCTAAATATTTGCTAACAACCACTTATATATGCTTATATGCTGATGAATGATCCTATAATGGGTAAGTTTTCTATCTTACAATTAAAAACTTCTGAAATATCACGGTAAGCTAGTTGGAATTACAACTGATTGTGTCAATAAATTGTCAAATTAGCTGCTCAGTTTTTCGGGGTGAAATTTGCGATGACTGTGAATCTGAAGTCTTTAGAAAACCCAACCCATATAGCGGCCGATTCAAAAACCGCTCTTACCACTAAGAGAACCAGCTACGTTCCCTCGCAACATCGACGTATCCTTTGCATCTTCCCTAAGTACAGCCGCTCCTTTGGTACTTTTCATCACGCCTACCCACTTATGGGTAATGTTCGAGCTTTTATGCCACCCCAAGGTATTTTAATTGTGGCTGCCTACTTACCTCAAGAATGGGAAGTGCGGTTTATTGATGAGAATGTCAAATCAGCAACGACAACTGATTACCAATGGTGTGATGTGGTGATTGTGAGTGGAATGCATATCCAAAAACCACAAATTAATCAAATTAATGAACTTGCCCATCGAGTGGGCAAAATTACAGTTGTCGGTGGCCCCTCGGTATCTGGGTGTCCAGAATATTATCCGGAATTTGATATTTTACATTTAGGTGAATTGGGAGATGCAAGCGATCGCATGATCGAGTATTTAGACCAAAACCAGGAACGTCCTCAAGCGCAAATTCGCTTTGAAACCAAGGAACGTTTACCCCTAACAGAGTTTCCCACTCCAGCTTATCATTTGCTGAATATCAATGATTATTTTCTGGCAAATGTGCAGTTTTCTAGTGGTTGCCCTTATCGCTGCGAGTTTTGTGATATTCCAGAACTCTATGGCAACAGTCCCCGGATGAAAACACCAGAGCAAGTGGTCGCGGAGTTAGATGCAATGCGACAATCTGGCAATCTGGGGGCAGTGTATTTTGTTGATGATAACTTTGTTGGCGATCGCCGCGCCGCCATGAAGTTGCTTCCTCATCTGATTGACTGGCAAAAACGCAATGGCTACCCCATCCAGTTTGCCTGTGAAGCAACGCTCAACTTAGCTCAAAGTCCAAAACTGCTGGAAATGATGCGCGAAGCCTATTTTTGCACAATCTTTTGCGGTATCGAAACACCAGAACCAGATGCTCTCCACGCCATTTCTAAAGACCAAAATCTGAGTATGCCAATCTTAAAAGCAATTCAGGTTTTAAATAGCTATGGCATGGAAGTAGTATCAGGAATCATCATCGGGTTAGATACAGATACACCAGAAACCGCAGACCGAATTATCGAATTTATTCGGGCATCCCAAATTCCCATGTTGACAATTAACCTACTTCATGCATTACCGAGAACTCCTTTATGGCGGAGGTTAGAAGCAGAAGGACGACTTGTCTTTGATGAAAGCCGCGAATCAAATGTTGAGTTTTTGATGCCCTATGAGCAAGTTCTTGAAATGTGGCGGCGCTGCATCACAACTGCTTATGAGCCAGAATTTTTATATCAGCGGTTTGCCTACAACATGGAACACACCTATCCAAACCGCATCGAAGTACCTAACAGCCCAGCTCGCACCTCTGGGGCTAATATTCGCAAAGGTTTAACTTATTTAGCCAATATTTTGCTGCGAGTAGGCATATTTAGTAACTATCGTCAAACTTTTTGGAAAATGGCCAAGCCAGCATTAAAAGCAGGTAATATTGAAAACTTGATTCATGTTGGACTTGTCGGACATCATTTGATTAAGTTTGCCCAAGATTGTGCCAAAAACGAAGAATCGGCTTCGTTTTATTCCCAAAAAATCTTGACTAAAGTTCGTAGTTAATAAGCTAAAAGTTTTTTAACAATAAATTATTCGTAATTCATAATTAGGACTTACGCACGAGTTACGGAATAACGAACCACAGAGGCACAGAGGGCACGGAGAAATCAGAGTTTGAGAGATAATTTGCGTAAGTCCTAATAATATTCCCTCGTTCCCGTATTTCACATGGAAACGAGAAATCCCTAATAAATTACGAATTACGAATTACGAATTACGAATTATTTTAACAGGGCATCAAAGCATCGAATCTCCCCAGTACTGCCATATCTTCTGCATCTAACTCCGCCGGAATACCACTGCGAATCAATTCCGAAAAGTCTTCATTGGGAACCATAACAGTCAATGTATATAAGCGAGTAGAACCAGTATTTTTAATCAAATGAGTACCAGTGGGAGGCACTAATAAACTATCTCCAGCTTTGATTGTGGCACTCTTGCCGTCACAGATGGCGATCCCTTCGCCTTTGAGGACGAAAAACATTTCCACCGCCCACTGATGGCGATTTGGGGGTGTTTGTCCACCAACATCAAAAATTTCTATACAGCAAGTCAAGGAAGTATTAGCATTTGTCGAATCAAAGATAATTGCTAATCGATTCGAGGCGTCGGGGCTGATGCGATATACTTGGTAATCTTTGCTAGATTTGATAACCGGAATTACACAACGAGTAGCGTACATTTATTTGTCCCCTCTGAAGTTATCGATGGGTATGAAAATTCCTAAAATCCGAGTTTTGAATCAAATAATTTTAGATTTTGGGTTTTTGAATTGAATAATTCAAAATTCAAAAATGTCCCAGATCAAGCGAATTTAAACACGAGAACAAATCTAAAATTATTGATCGAAGAAAGAGAATTTATGCATGGGATCAATCTAAAATCTAAAATCTAAAATTGATTCACTCCTCACCCTTTTGCAGCGCTGTTAAAATCTTTTGGGAGTCAGTGACAAAACCGAAGCATTGTTTGACATTGTACAATGTAGCCAGCCAACAATATTCAGGAGAAGTGGTAGCGGTACAGTCTTTAACTAACACGCAATCATATCCTAAGAAATTGGCATCACATAAGGTAGTTAGCACACATTGATCGGCATTAACACCAGCAAAAAATAATGTTGTCTTTCCCAAATTCCGCAAGATACTATCTAATGGCGTATCCCAAAATCCACTCATGCGGTATTTGTCCACACAAATATCTTCGGGAATTTTTTCTAGTTCGTCTACTACTGCTGTGGCCCAACTACCTGCCATGAGTACTCTAGCACCATTGCTTGGCAGTGGATCGCCCAATCCCACACCCTCCCCTGTGGGATTATAGACGTGGCGCGAACCAGCACTAATATTGAGCAAGTCGGGACGATTTCCCCAATTTATCCAAATGACTGGAACACCAGCCTCACGCAGTTCTGGAAGTAATTTGTTCAAAGGTTCAATAGGCTGACGCGCCGGAGTTACGTCCACGCCGATATGCGCTAACCAGCCATCAGGGTGACAGAAGTCGTTTTGCATATCAATGACGAGGATAGCAGCTTTTGCCAAGTCTAGGCGCAGGGTTTTAGTTTCTGTTGATAGAATAACGGGTTGTGGGGCCTTTTGAGGACGAGTGATATCTGCGATCGCATCATTCACTGTCCACGCATTTGGTGGAACTCCCAATGTCCGTAATGGTAAATTCATAAAATTGCAATACGCAACGCCATTTTCTATTTTGTAACTTGAAATTCACTTGAGAATACAATTACTTAATCAAGGTTAAATATGCTAGATTTTACCATCCAGAATGTTTTGATTGCCGCCGATGATGATTATGCAACGGTAGATGTACAGATTGTAGATGGTGCGTTAGCGAAGCTCGCCGGAGGCATCGCAGCCATTGCCCCCAATCTACAAGCAATCGGCACTGTTATAGATGGCAAAAATAAGCTGCTGCTACCTGGCTTTTTCAACGCCCACACCCACTCATCAGAGATGTGGCAACGGGGAATCATGTCAGTTTTCCCTTTAGAATTATGGTTGGCGGAACTGTATGATTTTACCCCCCTCGATCCCGAACAGGTTTACCTCAGCGCCTTGGGTACTGCGGTGGAAACTCTACTTTCCGGCGGTACGAGTGTAGTAGATCACCTAGTGTTAATTCCGGGACTTGAGTTAGAAACGATCGCCATTGCAACTCGCGCTTACAGAGAAGTGGGAATTCGCGCCTTTATCGCCCCCTTAATTCAAGATGAATCCCTCAGCGCAGGTATCCCATCTGGGGAATCAGCCCAAAAGCATGAACCTTATTTTCGCTCAACTGCGGCAACACTGGAAATCATCGAAGAAGCGGTGAGACAGTTTCATCGCCCGGATGAGGGGATAAATATTTTAGTTGCACCAACAGGGATACAATTGTGTACTGATGCTTTATTTCAGGGGTGTAGTGAGTTAAGCGATCGCTATAATCTTTGTCGTCACTCTCATTTACTCGAAACCAGGGCACAGGAAAAACGCGCTCAAGAAAAGTACGGTTGTACTGCTGTAGAACATTTGAAAAGAATCGGATATTTGAGCGATCATACAACTCTAGCTCATTGCGTTTGGTTAAATGATGCTGATATCGCCATTCTCGCCGAAACTCAATCTACAGTTGTTCATAATCCCTTAAGTAATCTGCGTTTAGGCAGTGGCATAGCCCCGATTTTAAAATATCGCCAAGCTGGAGTAAATGTAACTTTTGGTTGCGATGGTGCTTCTAGTAATGACTCTCAAGATTTGTTAGAAGCGATCAAAATGGGTTCTATCTTACATAATGTTACAGACTCAGATTATCAACACTGGATTACACCCAGACAAGCTGTAGAAATGGCATCATTGGGAGGTGCAAAGGGATTGAATATAGCAGACAAGCTCGGTTCTTTAACTGTGGGTAAACAAGCTGATTTGGTACTTTATGACCTCACCAATTTATCATTGCTTCCGCGTACAGACCCCATTGGTTTATTGGTTTTAGGCCGTCCTACCAATGTTGTTGATAGCGCTTGGGTCAATGGTAAACAAATTGTTGCTGATGGTAAAGTGACAACAATCAACGTTGATGAATTGCGACAAGAATTATTTAACCGCAGTCAATGGGAGACAAAACGCAAGTCTCAAACCGTCGCCCAAATTGAAGCACATTATCGTACAGTCATGGGGTTGTGAAACACAAGTAGACACGAGAGACACTATAAAATAGTAACAATTTGTTAAGCTTAAGACATCATGTGGAGTGAGCATGAGATTATCACTTAGCGATTTATGTGCAACATTTCAAGAATGTACACTTTGGACAAGCAACATTATTAAAGATAGTCTGTCATCTCGTTTAGGCATCCTTGAAGAAAGTATCACTGATATAAACTTGGTAACAATTGCGCGAAAGCACAGCGATTTTATCCTGACTAAGAAATTCAGTCGTAGAGAAGAAGGATCACAAAGCGGTGCTGACTGGTTATGGTGCATAGGTGAGCCTGGTGCTTGGTTATCCTTATTAGTGCAAGCAAAAGTTGTTAATCCAATTACTTCGACTTGTCGTTTTCTTAACTATCGTTCAGGTGAGCAACGTCGCCTGCTGCTAAATTTTGCACGTCATTACCGCTTGTTTCCTCTTTATTGTCTTTACTCCCAAATTACAGATGAATTTTATCCCTCCAGTAAATTACTACCGTCTTTATCAAATTTTGATTCTTCAGAATGGGCTTGTTCTTTAGTCATTCCTAAATTTATAAAAAAACTTGTTGAGCAGAAGCATAAGAAGCAGATCGATTTACTAAAATATGGAATTCCTTGGACATATCCCTTTTATATGGCTGCAACAAATAGTGACCAAAAACTAGCTCATAGTTTAGCTGAAGCGATGAAAAAGATACGTACTGAATTTGAATCTGTTGACTCATCGGGAATGTACGTTCACTTGTTGGATAACTCCTCAAGTAAAGCAAAGAAGCAAGGTACTACGCGAATCAGATGGGAAAATCCAGATCCGTTGCTACTTGTTACACCAAATCTACCTAGTGTTGCATTACGGCTTTTAAAAGGAAAGATCAGTGCTGTGAAATCACCTGTTGCTGGTGTAAGTATTATATCCACTGTGCCTATTGATGCAGTACTACAAACATACAAAGCCCTACCCGCTTCAGATAGAGAGAGCTTTCACCCAAGCAAAATCGCTAGAGATGATAGCCAGGTTCAGCTAGAGATGTCGTCAGGCATAAGAGCTTTATGAATAGAGAGAGGTGATCGGTGTTAGCTTTAAGAGCAAAGCGTTGCATGAGAGCAATTCACCACGTCGTCAGCAGCAATTACCACTGTGATTAAAATGATGGAGTCTTTACCCAATGAGGTACAAGATCGGATTGCAGAGCATCTGCGGGAGTACATTGATGATCTGCAAGATGAAATTAGATGGAATGAATCGTTCCAGAGAACACAACCAAAACTTATTGCTGCTGCCAAACGAGCCAAACAAGAAATTGCAGAGGGACAAGGCACTGCAATGGACTACGACCAGCTATGAAGTCAGTAGTACTTCCCTCCTTTTGGTCTGAGTATCGACAGTTGAACAGCGAAATTAGGCAAAGTGCCAGGAAAGCATATTGGCTGTGGGCAGAGAATCCATTTCACCCGTCTTTACATTTCAAGTGCATCAACACTCAAGAGGACATTTGGTCAGTGAGGGTAACACGAGAGTATCGGGCACTTGGAGTTTTGGAAGGAGACACAATGACTTCTACACACTCATTGGTAGCCATCTCAGCTTTGGCTACCCGCGCCAGGAGGGATAATTTTAAATCGGAATTTGAATTGCAAATTCTGTACCCTCACCCTGTATAGAATTAACCTCAAGAGTACCGCCATGTTTTTCTACAATAATTTGAAGTGCGATCGCTAAATCCTTATTTACAACATCAAAGCCCTAGTAATTGACTACAAACCCATAAAAACACGCGGATTTTTGTGTATGCTTTGTGGCCAGGTGCCTTTGCGATACATTTCCGGGAGTCATTATGGAACGCGCTATTTCTGCGTTGGGGATTTTAGTTTTTATCGGTATATCCTACGCCTTCTCGGTTAATCGTCGTGCGGTGCGTTGGCGCATAGTGGCGTGGGGTTTGGGATTAGAGTTTGCATTGGCGCTGCTGATTCTTAAAACTCCTTGGGGTTTGACTGTGTTTAAATCTCTGAGAGATATTGTCAGCCAATTTTTAGCATTTTCTGATGTTGGTGCAAAATTTGTCTTTGGAGAAAATTTTAAGGATCATTTCTTTGCCTTCCAAGTGCTGCCGACAATTATCTTTTTCTCTGCCTTCATCAGCGTCTTGTATTACTACGGCATTTTACAACGAGTCGTAAACGTGATGGCGTGGGTAATGATGAAGACGATGAAAACATCGGGTTCTGAATCTTTATCTTGTGCAGGTAACATCTTTTTGGGCCCAACAGAGTCGGCGCTGATGGTTAAACCTTATGTAGCGAATATGACGCAATCAGAACTTCATGCCCTGATGACGGGTGGTTTTGCCACAATTGCGGGTGGAGTATTAGGGGCATATCTCTCCTTTGGGATACCAGCAGAACATCTGATTGCTGCTTTTTTTATGACTGCTCCCACGTCGTTGGTGGTATCAAAATTGCTGTATCCAGAAACAGAAGTATCAGAGACGGCTCTTAAGGCAAAAGCGGATGTAGAAACCAATTATGTAAATGTAATTGATGCTGCTACGACGGGAGCTATTGATGGTGTGAAGTTAGCAGTTAATGTTGGGGTGATGATTATTGCCTTTTTAGGATTATTAGCTGCCCTGAATGCACTGTTGGGATGGTTGGGGGCATTTGTGGGTTTACAGCAACTGTCATTACAATGGATTTTGTCTTTTATTATGGCTCCCGTAGCTTGGCTGATGGGCGTACCTTGGGCTGATTGTCGGCAAGTGGGGGCTTTATTGGGTACAAAGACAATTCTGAATGAGTTTATTGCTTTTTTGGATTTGAAGGCACTAATTGAAAGTGGTAAAATTTCCCAACGTGCAGTAATTATTGCGACTTATGCTTTATGTAATTTTGCAAATATAGGTTCAATTGGAATTACCATTGGCGGCATTACTGGAATAGCACCTAATCGCCAGCATGATTTAGCTCGCATGGGTGTAAGGTCAATGATTGGCGGATTGTTAGCGGGTTTTATTACCGCTTGTATTGCTGGAATGTTGATTTGAAGGGGGCTTGTCTTTGCCCATTGGTGTCTACTTAAGCCTTGGCTCAGGGAATTCGCGGCACTCTCGCTCTCGTCCACCTCCGTGGACTAATACAAAATCTTTGATTGCTTAACCCACGGAGGCAGGTTTTGTCTCGTGTAGACAAGCCAGTGCGTTGGGCGGCGAGCCACTCTTGTTGCAACTGGCGTGCGGTTTATAACCGCCCTTTTAACGTTAAGTTGACACGCATGGGCAATGCCATGCCCCAAAAGAGCGTATTTGTATCATTATTAAAGTGAAATGGTATCACCCAGCGATCGCTGCCCGCAAAACAGGTAAATCTTGCTTGAATCTGGTGTGTGGCGGATGGCTACAACCTGATTAAGGTACTCAGAGGAATGCCAAAGGAAGAGGAGGGGAAATTCCTGCAATCGCCCTTACCGCCTATGCTGGAGAAAGCGATCGCGATCAAGTCTTAGCAGATGGGTTTCAAAGACACGTTGCCAAACCTGTACAACCAACTCAATTACTAATCTCAATTGCAGATTTGCCCTAGCAAATCTATAACTAAAACTTTTTTATAGTCATGCTTCTGACTAGCTCAAAACGCGAGAATACTTTGCACTTACAGCAGATTGCAACAGGCGTGAGGTACAGATATCGTAGGGGCACAACATGTTGTGCCCCTACCCGTGTACTTCGTTTACCTGAAATACGCTGTATGTGAAAACACTGGGTTCAAGGGTGGAGTAAACTGGATTTATTGCCCTACCTCTAGAGGAGTTATGAGCAAAATTGTTATATATTAAACACCTTTCAAAAATCCTAGTTTATCCGTGGGTTCATTTTTATAAAATTGTATTTTGCCAAAAAATAATTCCTAGCCAAAAATCTTGGCGCAATCATGCCCAAAATTTTTGATTGCGATCGCTAATTTTCAGTCAAACATTTGAAAATTTACCATCACAGACAACTATCTAAAGAGTGAAAGTTATTCCTCGAAATCCAGCCATTAGTTAGTTGTATAATTTTGCTCAAAGATTAATAATACATTATATAGCCAAAACAAATTTTATTTCTTAAATGTTGCTAAAGATCATGATGCATTTAGCTTGACGGCATTAACGCTCTTCTGCAATTATAAAGAGACGGCTATTAAAAGCTAATTATCCTAGTGCTTGGCTGCGATTTTATTCAGTTAAAAAATCGCCTACTTGCGCGTGACTTTATTTTTGCTAGGACTTACGCATGAGTTACGGAATAACGAACCGCAGAGGCACAGAGGGCACGGAGAAATCAGAGTTTGAGAGATATTTTGCGTAAGTCCTATTTGCAACATACCATATACCACAATATGATTGCTTATGCTTATTAGTGTTATATGCGGTTTTTCAGAAACCAAATAGGAATTTTGTACTATTGTGTGGTGAACATTTAGATAATAGAGGATATTTCCATGTTTAGTTTCTTTCGTTGGCCATCAGCAAGGGTTGGTTTAGTAGTTCTGGGAATGACAGCTGCTACAATAACTCCCATAGTAATTTCTGCCCCAGCTTTATCTCAAAATACTGTTCCATCTACGACACCATCACCTGCAACACCATCACCTGCGACACCATCGCCTACTTCAACAGTAAACTTGTCTGATGTTTCCTCAGATTATTGGGCGCGTCCCTTCATTCAAGCTTTAGCTGACAATAACGTGATTAGTGGTTTTCCTGATGGCAGCTTTAGGCCGAATCAAGGTGTGACTCGTGCTGAGTTTGCCGCCCTAATTCAAAAAGCTTTCCCTAACCAAAATCGAGTTCGGCAATTAAGCGCAGGTGGATTTAAGGATGTTCCTGCTGGCTATTGGGCAGCTTCTGCAATTCAGAACGCCTACGAAACTGGATTTCTGGCAGGCTATCCTGGGAACGTGTTTAGACCAACTGAACAAATACCGAAGGTACAGGCGATCGTTGCTGTAACCAATGGTTTGGGTTTAACTGCTAGTAGCACTGGAGCCAGTAGTGACCTCAGCACCTACTACACCGACGCCTCAGCTATCCCAAACTATGCTGTTAATAGTGTGACAATAGCAACACAATCTAATATTGTTGTTAATTATCCAGATATAAAACAACTCAATCCGCAACAGCCCCTGACTCGTGCTGAAGCTGCGGCACTCTTATATCAAGCTTTGGCTAGACAGGGAAGGGTGCAACCCATTGCTAGCAATCTTCCAGCTAGTCAATATATTGTCGGTGGAACTACTGGGGGCACTCAAACCGGTACTGATATTGTTTCTCTTGCTGCATCTAGTACTTCTTTGACAACTCTGACTTCTTTATTAAAGACAGCTGGTTTAACAGATATTCTTCAACAGCCTGGCCCTTATACAGTCTTCGCTCCCACCGATCAAGCATTTGCTGCTTTGCCTGCTGCTACCCTACAGCAGTTACAGCAACCAGAAAACAGAGAAGCCTTGATTAAGATTTTGAGATATCATGTGGTTCCTGGTGCAGTAACTTCTAGTCAACTCTCGGCTGGAGAACTGAGAACCTCTGAAGAAAGCCCTGTAAATATTCAAATAGATCGGGCTAATAATCAAGTCACGGTGAATAATGCCCAAGTTATCCAGGCGGATGTCCAAGCTAGCAATGGTGTTATCCATGCAATTAATCAAGTCCTCGTCCCGCCTGATATTAACATCAGTCAGTTAAATCAGCCGCCAACAGGAACCACAGATGGTACAACGCCTAATGTTACCGCAGGTAGAACTACTCTTGGTGGGCCTAGCTATATCGGTGTTGCTGGTAACATTGGTTTGAGTGGCAGCGATACAGCTCTGAGCGACGGTAACTTTGCAGCGATCAGCAAAATTGGTCTGACACGCAATATATCAGTGCGACCATCCGTGATCTTTGGAGATGATACACTGTTTTTGGTTCCCTTGACTTTGGATTTTTCTCCCCGCACAGCAGGGTCGGTGGGCGAAAGAACCTTCGCTATATCTCCTTATATTGGTGCTGGTGTCGCGATTGAAGTTAATCTCGATACTGATTTTGGATTACTGCTAACTGGTGGTGTAGACCTTCCTATTGGTTCTCGATTTACGGTGACAGGTGCTGTAAATGCTGCTTTTCTGGATGAAACTGATGTAGGGCTACTATTAGGACTTGGCTACAACTTCTAACTAAATAGAAGTAAAACACGCGGTAGGGTAGCACAAATGTGCGTCCCTACTGTATTGCACCAAATTGAAAACAGCTATAATAGTAAGTTGGCATCAAATTGTATTAAGGTCGCTTGATGGCTAAAGTAAGCCCATCGGCGATGGGGACAAGAGAGAGCGTTATTCGTTCGTCATGATGTAACTTCTCGTTGAGCGCCCGGATAGCTTGGGTGCTTTCATCTTGATTTTGCTCCTGGGCAACTTGTCCTGACCACAAAACATTATCAATAGCAATCAATCCACCCGGACGCACCAATTGCAGCGATCGCTCATAATATCCATCATAATTTTCTTTATCAGCATCAATAAAAGCAAAATGAAATGTCTCGGCTTGGCCAGTTGCCAATAGATGATCTAAAGTTTCTAAAGCTGGTGCCAATCGCAGATCGATTTTATCGGCAACCCCGGCTTCTTGCCAATACCGCCGGGCGATCGCAGTAAATTCTTCACTCACATCAGCAGCGATAATCTTCCCATCAGCAGGTAGTGCTAAAGCTACAGAAAGTGAGCTATAACCTGTAAATACCCCAACTTCCAGGGTTTTCTTGGCTCCAATGAGCTGCACCAAAAGTCTCATAAACTGCCCTTGTTCTGGTGAAATCTGCATTCCACTTCGGGGATGGCTGGCGGTTTCTTGGCGCAACTTCAAAAGAATCTCCGGTTCTCGCAGCGAGACGGATAAAAGGTAATTATATACTTGGGTATCAAGACCTATAGACTGTTTTGGCATAGTAGGTGAGAGAATTGAAAGAATCTACAGTTATACTATCGCCCAAGAGTGGTTTATCAGGAATCCCCAGTGAGCAAAAGATTTACTGCTATTAGGTGTTACTCCTAGTCATGTCCGCAAGCTCACTAGGTATCAAAGCGACAAAGTGTTTTGTCAGTATATACCACTTCGCAGTGAACAAGAAGCGGCAATTGCTGCTTATTAAGCTAATGAGCATTTAATATCGTGTGCGAATAATTAGTTATGATTCCCACAGTCATTGCACCCCACTCCCAATACGGTTCGGATAAGATCCCCCCGCCTGTGGCGACCCCCTTAAAAAGGGGGTAAAAGAGGAAATTAGCCCCCCAATTTATCGGGGGGTTGGGGGATCTTCGCAGGGTAAACAAGCTAACCGAACCGTATTGACCCCACTTCTTATTCCCCTCCTCGCTTGCGGCTACGGTGTACACACAAGTCTCTACGTTGTTCTTTGAATCTGGGTTTTACCCCACCCTAACCACTGATTGAATTCAATCAACGATACCTCCAATTCAATAAACGACCACCCGAATTCAATAAACGACCACCCGAATTCAATAAACGACCACCCGAATTCAATAAATGACCACCCGAATTCAATAAACGACCACCCGAATTCAATAAACGACCACCCGAATTCAATAAACGACCACCCGAATTCAATAAACGACCACCCGAATTCAATAAACGACCACCCGAATTCAATAAACGACCACCCGAATTCAATATATTTATTGCATAAATTCTCAAAACCTCACCCCAAACCTGATTTACTAAGGTTTTAGCTTTAGTTTTACCCCACCCTAACCATCACTGCGATTAAGTAGGTAATCTTTGGGATTTAAGAAGAAATTCGACTTGTGTGTACACGGTAGCTCGCTTGCGGGGAGGGGAGACGAAGCGACGATTGTCGGGGTGGGGTTCTTCGGGTTTAATAAGTAATCAAGCAGACATGATATCAGAGATATGTTAACTAAAATGTTAGTTGTTGAATCAAAGAAAAGCTGACTTGAGTTTTGTATTTACTTAGTCATAGTCAAAATTTATGAATCGACCTCGAATTATTCAACCTGGTCAAAGTTATACATTTAGTAAGTATTTTGAACTACCTTTTTCTCCAGCAGATATTTTGGCTGAATTGGGTTGTGACTACGAACGTGAACGGTTACAATTACCGCAATCGATATCTATCCCCAATCAAATCCCAGAATTGCAACGAGTCATTGACCGGAATTTCCGACGTGTCAAGCTACTGAGTGAAGATGCACGTAAGCAAGCAATTATTGCACCCATACTACTAGAAGTTTGTGAAATCGCACAAACCCAATTGAATATTGAGTATCCCATTAGCGTCAGCGACCAACTCAAAGGTAACTTAGATTACTACATTGATAAAGGTAAGGGGTTGTTAGTGATTGAAGCTAAACAAGCAGACTTAAGTAGGGGGTTTATACAATTAGCCGTAGAATTAATTGCACTAGATCAATGGATAAATTCAGATACACCAATTCTTTATGGAGCGGTAACGACTGGTGAGGATTGGCGATTTGCTACTTATAAACGTCAAGAAAAACAGATAACTGAAGACTTCAAATTATATCGAGTTCCAGAAGAATTAACTGAATTAATTAATATTTTGGTTGGCATACTAAGCAATTAAAGCTAGGTATAAAAATGTCAAAGCTACTAAATTTCATAAAACCCAGATTGGATAGTGCTACCTGTTCCGTAATTGGGTGCGAATGCAGTAAACCTCAGAGGTTGTTTGAAAAGTGTTTCACTGTGACTTTAGGTACTTTTAGATCCCCCCTAACCCCCCTTTAAAAGGGGGGAACCGGAGTCAAAGTCCCCCAATTTATCGGGGGATTTAGGAGGATCTAAAACTTTTGATACCAACAAGAGGACTTTTCAAACATCCTCTCATGTCATGCCTTTTCCCGATTAGTCAAGCACTTGCTACAGGCGAGCAATTCGGAAATTTAAAAACCTGCCAAAATGGCAACCTGATTCTAATTAACCAAGTTAAATTGTACAAAGATAAACGACTTCAAGGGTTTTGTTATCAGGGACTACCACGTAAGCAAATTCATTTTGTAAAAACACTATATACTATAGCCGTAGTCACATAGCTTAGGACAGTGTTGATTGCCCAAAGCTTTGAAGTAACTGGGTTTTTACTCAGCACTCAGCACTCAGCACTCAGCACTTTGCTATAAGTGATTTACAAAAACAACTATCTCTACCAATTATTTGCAGAGTATTTTATCAGCAGATAAATATCAATAATCAGGTTTGGCATTTGCTGCAACAGGAATATTAAATGTGTGCGGACGTTGTTGTTGAAGTACGCATTAGCCCCAAATAACGGGCAACATCTGTATACATTCCTGTTCACTTCAGTGGCAAATGGCAGAGTGGGAGTTTGAAAGCTGACTGATATGCTTCCTCCCACTCTCTTTTTATTTAATTCGTAATTCGTAATGACGCTCCTACGGACGCTCGTTCCGACGCTTGATGACTCGCTTGCCGCCGGCGCTATCGCTACCGCAACGCTTACGCTAACGTAATTCGTAATTATTGTTGAAATACTAGCGGGCAATTGGGAGGTATTTTTACATATTTGGGATTCTCTCATCAAAACATAAACTATCTTTAAAAATGAGTATCCCGTAAAAATTCAATAATCGCTGCATTCAATACTTTAGAAGCACCAGTTGAGGCATCATGATAGCAGTTAGACAAAACTTGTAATTTAGAATTGGGGATATGCTGATGCAATTTTTCACCATGACTAGCAGGAAACCAACTATCTTGCTCACCCCACAAAATTAGTGTAGGACACTTAATTGCACCCAGCTTCTTTTGAATTCTGGTGAGCATATTTGGCTTATTTTCTTGCCAATTCTCAATTTCTCGCGCTGCTATTTGTAACTCTTCGGCGACTTTGGCGATTGTACCAGGTAGTTCAATAAACGGGTAAGTTATCCAATAGACATCTTCTTGTGTCAAAATTGACGGATCAAATAATACCCCACGTCTTTCTATGGCCATAATTTCTCTAAATAGAGGTGCAAACAAATATGTCAAACGTAAGAAGTCAATTGTATGCATTATTTCCAGGGGCGTTTGGGCAAGTAACCACATAGCCCAATGAGGTAGACGTTCGGCAAAAATAGGTACGTTTACGACTACAAGCTGCCCGACTAAGTGCGGATTTTCTTGAGCAAGAGCAAGGGCAACTAATCCCCCCAGAGATTCAGCTACAATCACTGCGGGTTCATCACATAATGCCTGAATAATTCTTTGAAACTCAATAACTTGATGACCGTTGTCTTCTCTACGAGACAATGGTTTTTCGGAAAAACCAAAACCTTTGGCATCAAAACAAATTACCCGGAAATATTTAGATAATGGTGCTATACTATGACGCCAATTATAGCTCCAACTACCCATGCCATGTAATAAAATTAGCGGTTTGCCTTTACCTATTTCGCCATAAGCAATTTGTACAGGATACCCTTTAGCATCAGTAATAATTAGATTTTGCCGCCCTTTAGGAAAAGTGGCTTGCCACCAATCTTTCATTCCGTTATCAATAAATAATTTAACCGCCTGTTAAGGCATTCCATAGCATTCTAATTACTATCACGGGCAATGCGACTAAAACAATGGCAATTAGCAACAATCCCACCAAAACGCCAAAGATAAACCACCCGTCGGCACTCTTTTGCTGGCTAGGAAACTTTAAGTAATCTTCCAACAGCTTGATATTATTAGTATTAGCTCTCCAGGTAAAATCAAAAAAGTCTCCCAAAACTGGCACAGCGCCTACTAAGCCATCAACGATCACATTTAGAACCATTTTGCCTAAAGTGGCTCTAGATACACCCAGTCGCGCTGCTTCTAGGATGATGTAGCTAGAAAACATGATTCCCAAAAAATCACCACCAATAGGTATTAATCCTATAATTGGATCTAGACCAAAACCAATCTGCGTACCAGGAATGGTAATAACATTATCCAGCAGCCGACTTAACTGACGCAGGCGCTTCAAGGTGGGTGCTTTGGCATCAGGTTCAATCATCGAAAATCGAAAAGGAGAATCAGGCATGGAGGCGATCGCTAAGTTTGTCTTGAATCGTTAGACATTTTACTCCCCTACTGAATTTTTGCAAAAATTTTCTCAGGGATTTATAACGATATTTACAAATTAATATTTTTCACGAGATTCTGACTGTGCTTTTGGCGCATATCTTCGCCGACAGTCACGTTCAACTGATCGCCAATTAACAGAACCGCAGCGCTCATCGACAGCCAAAGCATTAAAACTATCACAGCCCCTACTGCACCATAGACTTTATTATAATTGCCAAAATTCGCTACATAAAGCCGAAATAGGGCAGACAATATTGCCCAGAAAACAGCTGCTAAAATTGCTCCAGGCATCATTGGTGTGCCTGAGTTCCACTGGCTTGGGCCATAGCGATAGACAAAGCCAAAGGCGACAGCAACAATACTTAAAGCTAAAGGCCAACTTAAAAGCTGCCAAAGATGCGACAAGATGATCAAAGAACCATTTCCGCGCACTACTATTGCCAACAGTAGATCGCTGGTAAACACTAAGAAAGAAGCCAACACTAAAAGCAACATAGTCCCGACTGTTAATCCGAGAGAGACGAGCTTGGCTTTCCAAAAGGGACGCATGTTTTCAGAAGGAATTTGATGGATTTGATCGAAGGCTGTCATAGCTGTACTCACCGCCCCAGAAGCAGTCCAAATTGCTAATACAAAGCTCAGAGAAAATAAACCACTGTTTCTAGAATTAGTAATTTCTGTGGTAGCAAAATCACGAATCAGAGTCAGGGCTTGTTCAGGTAGGACTTGACTCAGTTGTGCCGCCAGTTGTTTAAAGGTAGCTTGTAAAGATTCTGCTAATAAGCCAATGGCTGTAACGATCGCAAGAATTGCCGGAAACAGCGATAACATAGCATTGAAGGCGATTTCCGAGGCGAGTCCAAAAAGTCGTCTTTCCATTGTCCTGGCAAAAGTTTTTTTGAGCGTGCGCCAATTGAGGTGGCGAAAGAAGCGTAAAAAACGAGGCTTTGGCATAATTTAGAGTTAAAACTGGTTAGCTTTATTAACTACTGTGCCAAATTTTGCGTAGCGATCGCACTTATCTTTTTACCGCAAGAATACCTAGTGGGGAGTGGGGAGTAGGGAGTAGGGGGACAAGGGGACCAGGGGACAAGCAGAATAACCATGCCCCATGCCCAATGATATTATGTTCGCATAATTAGTTATGATTTCCACAGTCATTGCACCCCACCCCTTAATCCCCTCCCCGCAAGCGGGGAGGGGAGACGAAGCGTAGCTTTGGCGGGGTGGGGTTCTTCGGGTTTAATAAGTAATCAAGCGAACATGATATGACTCTTATTTATGTTGAATTACTTAGAGGATATACAAAAACTCCCCTCTGGTGTGAAGGGAGCCAGGAATTAGGTATTAGGGATTGGATTTTATTGACTCAACAACCCGATAGCCATCTCAAGATACATTTTCGCTTTGTGCAAGGCTAATAGCTTCTCTTGGGTGTATCTATCCGGGTAATTCATGATTCTCCCTTCCATCGTGATTTTGATGAGTGCAGCTTGCTCATCAGTAGGTGAGTTCATCTCATCTATAGCGTTACTCAGTGCTTGCATGAAAGCAAAGGTAGGAGGTTTTAATCCCTTCCCTGCCTCAAACTGGGATAGCGCCATACGAGGGAATACCATCAACGATGTAATCCATGAAGTTTTGTACCCTTTATTCCCAGTTGGTTTGATGCCGTAGCGTAAGCATAGGTCACGAAGTTCTTTGATGGTTTTGATTTCCAGTTCCGAACGTGTAAACATAGAGTAGCCATTCCTTAAAAGTGGTATCGGTAGGTAACAACTTTCTCAGGGTAAATTGCCTACCGAATTAAAATTGTATTTCGATGCTTGCCCCGAAAAAAGCTATATTTACATCTCTCAACAATGCCTAACCGTAAAGGTAATCCTCAAAATTTTGACAATCCACCGAGTAAAGAATTAACTGAAAATGTTACTTTTAGAGCTACGAAAGAAATGAAGGAAGAAATACAGAAACAAGATAATCCAGCGCAATTTTGCAGAGATGCCGTTCAAAAAGCACTGGATGAAAAGAAAGGGAAGCAACAGTAAATAGTATTCAAATATTAATTTTTGTTTCAACAGCTACAGCAGTTATGCTTGCGCCACTTCACATTCAAAAAAGCTACTGAGGTGTTACTTTAAAAAACTTTTGATGCCAATATGGATTGTTCAGTCTTTAGGATCAAAGTAGTACTCTTGTTCTAATGAAAAAAGAAACCATCATGCTTTTTTGATTGACGAAAAATGTAACTTTAGTCCTTTTATAGTACGAATAAGGGTAATAATGGCTGAAAATACTAATCAAACGATAACTTTAACACAAGAGTGGTTGACAGAAATTCAGACACTCAAAGAGCAGATGGCGGGACTTCAGGGCGATCGCGATACGGCTTGGGAAAGCGCCCAAAAATGGCGTCAGCTTTACAACACAGAAGCAGAACAACGGCGCACGGATACCCAATTGGCCCAACAGGCGATCGCATCCCTTAAGGCAGACTTGCATAAACTCTCTTGTCTTGCGATCGAGGCACTGGCTGCTGGAACACCAGTAACAGCGATTCAACAAGAAATAGAACAACTAAAATCTGTAGAGGAATTGCAAGCTAAACTCATCGCCGTAATCAAAGAACGCGATCGCCTTTTGCAAGCTCTGAAAATTGAGCAGGATAACCACGCTCAAACCCGCAATAGCCTTACAACTGCCTTGGGTGATGCTATTGATAGCTTGACACGGGAACGAGCCGGAGGAGAAAAAGAGAGTAAATGACCTGCCGCTAAATGCTTAGGCTCTCTAGCGGGGATTTAAATCCCCGCCTCCACTAGTAGACTCCGTAACTCTATCCTTGTCTCGGCTGAATGCCAGATACAATTAATGTCTCTATCGACTTGCTATCCAGGGGTTTGGAGAACAAATATCCCTGTGCGTACTTGCATTTCATGGCTCTAAGTAGTGCCAGCTGCTCTATAGTTTCTACACCCTCTGCTATTACATCTATATTTAGACTTTGGGCTAGGGTAATGATCGCTTGAACAATCTCCAAGTTTTCCCCATTAGCACCAATTTTGGTAACAAAAGAACGATCAATCTTCAAGGCATGACTTGGAAAGCGGTGCAGGTAACTCAAAGATGAATAGCCTATACCAAAATCATCTAAGTGTAATTGCACATTCATCTGTTGCAGTTGCAAGAGCATAAAAGTTGCTGATTGAATATTTTCCATCAGTACGCTTTCGGTAATCTCCAGCTTTAAATTGTTGCCTTCCAGACCAGTCTCTTGCATAATTTGGGAAATTTGCTCAATTAGCCCGGACTGTGAGAACTGTTTAGTGGAAAGATTTACACTGATTGTCAAGGGTGGCTCGCTAGGAAATTGTATTTGCCAAGCACGCATCTGCCGACAAGCCTCGCTCAGTACCCAATAACCAATAGGGATAATCAACCCAGTTTCTTCCGCCAGTGGAATAAAGTTGTCTGGAGGAACTAATCCCTGTTGCGGGTGCTGCCAGCGAACGAGAGCCTCGAAACCAGTAATTTTGTAAGTTTCTAACAACACAATTGGCTGGTAGTAAACCTGAAACTCCTGGCGTTCAACTGCCCGCCGTAGATCCATCTCTAACTCTAATAGCTTCGTTACTTCAGTGTACATGGTTGAGTCAAATATCTCATGGCGTGCCTTACCCAATGCCTTAGCGCGATACATTGCAATGTCAGCATCGCGCAGGAGTTCCTGTGGTAGGTTGTAATTACCCTTATTTAGGGCGATGCCAATGCTGACGGTGGTAAATACCTCATATCCGCTGAGTTGGAACGCAGATGTCAGAGTTTCGTGTATCCGCTCGACTACGCCTGTTACGTCACTGATATTGTTGAGATCCTCAAGCAAAATTGTAAACTCATCTCCCCCTAGACGAGCAACTGTGTCTCCAGCACGGAGGCAGTTCTCCAGTCTTCTAGCAAGGGCAGTTAATAGTTGATCGCCAATCATGTAGCCGAGACTGTCGTTGATAACTTTGAAGCGATCTAGATCTAGAAAGAGAACAGCAAATGTATAGTCTGCACGTCGTTTTGCCATCATCAGCGCACGTTCTAGCCGTTCCATAAATAAGGCGCGATTTGGCAAACCGGTTAGTATGTCGTGAAAAGCGTCATAAATTAATTGCGCCTCTGCAACTTTTAGAGCAGTAATGTTTCGAGCGATACTTAAAACAAAAAATACTGAGCCGTCGCTAGCCAACTCAGGCACAAGACGGGTATGGTAATGTTTTTTTTGGGAAGCGATCGCTAAACTGCATTCAAAGTCGGTTTCTTGCTTAGTTTGGAAAACTTGCTGGAGTTTATGATCGCATATCCGGCAAAATTCTTCTGGCAGATTTAACTCTGTGTTTGTTTTGCCGATAAATGTTTCGGCTGATATTCCTGTAATCTTTTCAATAACTGGATTAACGTAAACGTAGCGCAATTGAGTGTTAAATCTGGAAATAATATCAGGTGCATTTTCAACTAGTGCTTTGAATTCTTGCTGGCGACGCGCTAGTGCCGCCAATATCTGCTTACGCTCGGTGATATCCTGAAAAACGCAAACTGCACCTGTAATGTTACCGTAGTCATCTTTAATTGCTGCAATACTATCATCAATGGGGATTTCAACACCGTTTTTAGTAATTAGTATCGTCTGTTCTGGTAGACCGACAGTAACGCCAGACTGAAGGACTTGCCTGATCGGGCTTTCAATTATTATCCGAGTTTCTTCATGAGCAATATTGAATATTTCTGTTGCTTCTTTACCAAACGCATCTGAATAATCCCAACCCGTCAGTTCCTCCGCAATAGGGTTCATAAAAGTTACAGTTCCAGATTCGTCGCTAGTAATTACAGCATCTCCAATACTTTTAAGTACAGCAGTCAGCCATTGTTCATTCTGTTTTAATTTTTTTTCCGTTCGATGTTTAGAAAGCGTAATTTCAATAGTGAACTTTAATTCCTTCTCTTTGAAAGGCTTGAGAATGTAGCCAAACGGCTCTGTTTCCTTTGCTCGATTCAATGTTGATTCATCGGCATTAGCAGTCAGATATATTACTGGAATTTTAAAAATATTATGAATTATCTGAGCGGCCTCCACACCGTCCATCTTTCCTTTGAGATGAATATCCATTAAAACTAAATCTAGAGAATCATCTGCTGCTTTCTTAATTGCTTCTTCTCCAGAATCGGCAAGCCCTAGAACATTATATCCAAATTTTCTTAGCCGACTTTGTATATCCATTGCTACGATGATTTCATCTTCAACAACTAATATATTTACTGAATTCATAATTTTGTGAAACTTACAATTTTAGGAAGTTTTATTCGGAAATATGATTTTATACTCCACTCCATTATCGCTGGTAAGATCGATATTACCTTCTAGCTGATGTGTTAGACCTTTGACTAATCGCAAACCTAATGATTCTGTAGTTTTAAAGTCAAAATCTTGGTCAAACCCGACACCATTATCACTGATAGTAAGTGTAAATAAATTTGCTTCTATGGAGCAAAAATCAATACAAATTTCTCCTGGTTCTCTTTGGGGAAAGGCATATTTTAAGGAATTTGAAATAAGTTCATTGACAATCAACCCGCAAGGAATAGCTGCATCAATGGCTAGAAAAACCTCCTCAACATTCATTTTCAAGGTAATAGCGCTGGAATTAACGTTGTATGAATAAAATAAATTAGTTACTAAATCTTGGATATAGTCAGCAAAATTAATCCTTGCCAAGTCTTGAGATTGATATAGTTTCTCGTGGATCAGAGCCATTGATTCAATCCGGTTCTGGCTATCTTTGAATACCTCAAGGGCTTGATTGTCCTTGAGATACTCTGCTTGCAGGTTGAGCAGACTAGAAATAATCTGCAAATTATTTTTTACCCGGTGATGAATTTCTTTCAATAGCACCTCTTTTTCTTGAAGCGATGCTTTAATCTGCTCCTCTGCTTGTTTGCGCTCCCGTCTCACCTGTGCCTCACGCAACTCGCGTGCAACAGCAGGGATAAGTCGTGCTAGATTACCTTTAATGATGTAGTCATGGGCACCAGCTTTCATGGCAGCTACTGCGGTATCTTCACCAATAGTGCCTGAGACAATAATAAATGGCAAGTCAAGTCCACTTTCCTTGACTTGCTTCAATGCAGCAGGAGCGCTAAAGGTGGGCATGGAATAATCGCAGATGACGATATCCCATGTTTCCCCTGCGATCGCAGCTTTCATGGCTGTGGGTGTATCAATCCGTTCAAAGGTTACTTCATAGCCACCACGTTGCAGTTCACGCAGTATCAAGAAAGCGTCATCTTCTGAATCCTCAACAAGTAATACGCGCAGTGGTATACCCATGTAATTCGTAATTCGTAATTCGTAATTCGTAATTAAGAAAGTCAGCTTTGTATCTATAACCTGATTTTGGAGGATTGGTAAGCTATATCCTTGGCGGTGATTCGTTTAAGACAAACCAGTACAATCCTAGTTGTCGCACTGCTTCACTGAATTGGGAAAAGTCTACTGGTTTGCGAACATAGCTGTTGGCACCCAAGCTGTAACCATTGATTAAGTCTTGCTCCTCTTTGGACGAGGTGAGAATGACGACGGGAAGGATTTTTGTCCTGTCGTCGGTTCGCAGGTGTCGCAAAACTTCCAAACCATCCATTTTAGGCAACTTCAAATCCAGGAGGATGAGATTTGGCATAACGCTCATGTCGCGATCGGCGTATACACCTTTACCAAAGAGATAATCTAGGGCTTCTACCCCATCGCGTGCCACTATTACCTCGTTCATAATATTGTTTTTCTTGAGTGCGCGTAGGGTTAGCGCTTCATCATCAGGATTATCTTCTACAAGTAAAATCATGTTGTATGTTTTCCTCTAGTTAAAGGGTGAAGTAAAATGTTGCGCCTTGCTCTAGTGCGCTCTGGGCCCAGACACGGCCACCATGACGGTGAACAATCCTCTGCACAGTAGCTAGTCCGATGCCAGTGCCTTCAAACTCAGTCATGGCGTGCAGGCGTTGAAAAGCACCGAAGAGTTTGTCAATATAGGTCATATCGAAGCCTGTGCCATCATCACGGACAAAATAAACATGGGTGTCATCTTGCTGCAAAAGCCCAAATTCTATGCGTGCTTTTTGATTTTTTCCTGTAAACTTCCACGCATTACCCAGCAGGTTTTCTAGCACGATCCGTAAAAGATGAGTATCACCATTGGCAACCAATCCCGGTGTAATGACAAACTCTACTTGGCGTTCTGGTTGTGTTTTGTGCAACTCACTTGCGATCGCCTCCACCAGTGCGCTCAGATCAACGTTTTCGCAACGCATCTCACTGCGCGTTAGTCGTGACAGATTCAGTAAATCGTCGATCAGTTGTGCCATTCGCTGGGTGGCTGCACGCACTCGCTGGAGGTAGTTTTGGCCTAGTGCGTCAAGGTTATCACTATAATCTTCTAGTAGCGCTTGGCTAAAGCCGTCGATGCTCCGCAAGGGGGCCCGCAGGTCGTGAGATACAGAATAACTAAATGCTTCCATCTCTTTATTAGTGGCTTCGAGTTGTGCTGTGCGTTCTGCTACTCGCTGCTCAAGCTCGACGTTCAGGCGCAGAATCTCTGACTCTGCACTTTTACGCTCATTAATTTCAGTTTGCAATTCTTCGTTAGTGTTTCTAAGTTCGGCAGTCCGTTTGTTAACCTCTATTTCTAACTCATCACGAGCTTTTTGCAGAGAATTTTCCATCCGCTTGCGTTTGGCGAGTTCCTGATTGGTGATCATGGCTGCTAAACCGACGAGAATAGAAGCTATAGTGCTGCCAAAAATAGTCAGCAAAGTTGTTTGATGAGCGCTGGCGTTCGCCTCTTTTGACCGCTGTTTCAACAACTCATTCTCTTCGTTTTCCATAGCTGTAGTCAGCATTCGGATGTCCTCCATGATCTGCTGACCTTGATCTGTCTGAACTATTTGCAGCGCGGACTCTAAATTTTTGCTCCTGGCGTTAATCGCCTGTTTCATCAAAACTAGTTTTTTGGCAATCATGGGTTCAAGGCGATCAAGCCGCCCCTGTTGATTGGGGTTATCCGCAGTCAATTGGCGCAGAGCCTTAAGTTTCTGAACAATCTCGTCAGTTACAGTGCGATAGGGTTCTAGATACCGTTCTTTGCCCGTGAGAAGATAGCCCCGTTGTCCAGTCTCTGCATCTTTGATCTGTGACATTACTTCTTTAGTCTTTTCCAGCACCTCGCGTGTATGTGTGACCCATTGAGCGTTTTCTCTATACTGAAGCAAACTCAGATACGAGACGACGCCAACACCAGCCATGATTGCCACTGCTATTACAAAACTGCCCGTATTCTTTTTGTAAATAGCCCATTTCATTTTTTACCTTCCTAGTTGAAAAAGTAGCTGCTGACTAAATTGGTAAAAACGGTGAGCCAGCGCTGTAGACGGGTAACAGCCCATTAGTGCAGCTTTAGCGACCTTAGAAGAGCCGTACTCCTACGGAGAAGCAAGCTACGCGTTAGCGTCTTCATACCGCACAGAAGGAGAAGGGTGACTAGCAGCCCCAGTCCAAGCAGCTATATCTTCGTTCCACCAAACAAGACCGATGAAAAAATTGGCTTGCTGAATAAGAAGTATGAATTTGATTTTGTTTAATATCAAAACCCATATATAGACGAGATATATCGCGTCTATATATTTGAATTCATACTTGAAATCAGTAATGCCAAAAGTTTTTCACGATACTACTCGTCATAGTCGTGCTAACTGATACCAAGTTTCTTAACTTTTAGAGCAAATTGGCTCTTATAAAGGATATCTATATTAGTTAATTATTGTGAGCGTATATTTTCTGACTCATAAAAAGGCAAATAATAAATTTTGTTCAATTATTCAGTATATTTACCAAGCATTTTCAAGAGATTTTCGCTTGCATAAATTATGTAAATATGCTATTAAAATTCAGCAATTACACTTAAAAAGCTTTGCTTGTATTAACTTTATATTAACTTGACTTATTGACTGGGTAGACTAGATAGAGACTTGACACTCCCTGCCTCCCCTGCAATCTTCAGTCAGTGACGCTTCAGAATTGCTGGAATAAGGTAAAAATAATAGGGCATGGGGATAATTAACTAATTCGCCGTAAGTCCCCCACGCTCATTTGGTACTCCAAATCAGTGGCGGGATATAAGGCGGGCGACGACGAATGCATCTCCGACCAATGCCGTAAGGCGAGGCAGGAGATGTATGAGAAGTCGCCAAATATTTCCTGAATAATGTTACTAAAATATATGTATAATAGTAACAGGTCGAGATTTGGAGAAGTTTAGATGAGACGACAAGCGGTAAAAGTCAGGATATACCCCACCGATGAACAAATTCAGGTGTTAGCTCAACATTTTGGATGTGCGCGTTGGTGGTGGAATTATGGGTTAAATCAATGTATTGAAACCTATAAGGCAACTGGTAAGGGCTTGTCTCAGTCTGGTCTAAATTCTTTGCTTCCAGGACTAAAAAAAGCGAAAGATACAGCATGGTTGGGGGAGTGTTATTCTCAGGTTTTGCAATCCGTGAGTCTCAATCTTAGCCGTGCATATCAAAGCTTTTTTGAGGGTAGAGCAAAATATCCAAGATTCAAATCAAAACATCACCGCCAATCAATCCAATATCCCCAAAAGGTAAAACAGGTTGATGGGTCTTTGAAATTCCCCGGTAAACTAGGCGTAGTCAAAGCTAAAATCCATCGTCCGCTTGATGGAATAATCAAAACAGTTACAGTCAGTAAATGCCCATCTGGTAAATACTACGCTTCCGTTTTGATGGAATATGAAGGTGACTGCCCCGTGTCGAAAAACGAGGGTAAGATAATTGGTATTGATTTAGGAATTAAGGATTTTGCTATTACTTTCGATGGCGAAAAAACATCCAAATATCCAAATTCAAAACACCTATCCAAATATGAAAGGAAATTAGCTGTAAAACAACGTATTGCTGCACGGAAAAAGAAAGGCAGTAATCGTCGTAGAAAAGCGAATAAGATTGTCGCTAGGGTATACGAACAGATCAGCAATGTCCGCCAAGACTACCTACATAAACTATCTAGAAATATAGTTGATAACAACCAAGTCGTAGTAGTTGAGAACCTAAATGTCAAGGGCATGGTTCGTAACCACAAACTAGCTCATGCTATATCTGATACAGGATGGGGAACCTTTGTAAATTTCCTTAGCTACAAACTAGAACGTAGTGGTGGGAAGTTGATAGAAATAAATCGATGGTTCCCCAGTTCCAAGCTTTGCTCTAATTGCCATTACCAAATATCGGAGTTACCTCTAGATGTAAGGACTTGGACTTGCCCAAGTTGCGGCACTCATCACGATAGAGACGGGAACGCATCAAGCAATATTAGAGCAGAAGGCATCAGGATGCTGTCCTCCTCTGGGACGGGGGAGGCTAACGCCAATGGAGAGGATGTAAGACCAATTCGCGGACGCAAATCCAAGATGAGGCAATCTTCCGTGAAATTGGAAGCCCACACTGACCTGACGGTACAGTGTGGGTAGTTCACCTCATGCAACTAACTCAAGGCAAGGTAAAGTACCCATGCTCAGGCGCTTAATTTTGATTGTTACTGCCGCTATACTCTTTAGCAGTTCATTGACTTGGGCACAGACTAAAAAGCCGAAACCACTGGATAAATTTCCTCCTAGTCCCCTAGAAATTACCACACCCGATCCACTGCTACCACGTTTGCCCAAGGATAAACAGCCGTTAACTCTCCAAGAACAGCAAAAATTAGAACCAGCACTGGATGCCTTAAATCAAGAAGCAGCAGCAAAACTGCAAGCAGGAGATCAGGTGGCGGCGTTTGAAATTTGGAACCGGGAACTTCGTTTGCGGCGCTTTTTAGGTTCATTAGCAGAGGTGCAAGCACTATCACGAGTCGGGGCGATCGCCTGGAAGCAAAATGATGGGCAGGAAGTACAATATATTACGCAGCGATTGCAAGCAATTCAAAAGCAGGCACAATCTCAGAAAACAACTGCTCCAATTGATCTAGAATTGTGGCGATCGCTAGGTCAAGCTTATCAAAATGTGCGATCGCCTAAACTAGCTGTGGAAGCTTACAACCAAGTTTTGTTAGTGGTGCGAGAGCAAAAAAATACAACAGCAGTAGTAGAAACCCTCAAGACAATTGGGGAACTACATTTGAGTTGGTTTGATTATCCCAAAGCCGCGCCAATCTACGAGGAATTATTGAGTTTAGCTACTTCCCTTGGCGTTGGTGTAAACGAGGTAACATATCTGCAACAGCTGGCTGAAATTTACGACCAGACAAACCAACCGCAGCAGTCATTAAATGTACTTAATAAATTAGTAGAAATTTACGTTAGTGAAAATAATCTTACTGAAATACCAGAATTAAAGCTAGCGATCGCTTCAAATTACGAATCTCTAGCAAAGGAAGATCCTAACTTACTGCTAGAGGCTTTTAAAAATTATCAAGAAGCTTATACCACCGCTTGGCAATTAAAGGAGTACGTTCGTGCTGGTGAAGCTTTGCAGAAGTTAATTGCCCTGTACTGTTCTCAAGGACAAACAGGGGAGGCTTTGCAGGCTAGCGAAATTCTTGTAGAGACACAGACGCAAGCCGCCAACTTTTACGGATTGATGCAAGCTTATGACCAAATTGGGCAATTGTATCTAGAACGTAAAGATTTTCCTCAAGCATTAACAGCTTTTCAAAAAGGATTAGAAATAGCGCAACAACTCAAACATGAGGAAGCATACTTTACTGGGCAAATTGAAAAAGTATCGAAAGCAAATTTGTAGCTAATATTAACGCTATTCAATCCTCGAATTTTGGATTTTCAATTTTGGATTGAAAGATTCAAAATTCAAAAAAGTCTGAGAGGAGAAATTCTGAGCAAATAAATTCCTCGTGCCGACGCTTGCAGACTCGCTACCTCTGCGCTATCGTGCCTTCTACCTTTCTTGATACAATAGAAATATAATCTTGGTTGTCCCTATGACCAAAACAGACTAATGATACAGAGCAAGTAAATTTATTTTTGGATTAGGGTACTAATACTACATCTTCATATATTTCTGCGATTGCACACCGAAAATCAACGCTAGCTAAATGCACTTCTTGCTCTTTTTCATAAGGGTAAAGTACCCAATGTCCTTCCTCATTGCGACGGAAGCATTCGACACTCATTCGATCTGGTGAAATTAGCACATACTCTTGTAATGATTCTAAGTGTCGGTAACTAGCGAATTTCTTGCCTCTGTCATAGCCTTCTGTTGACTCAGAAAGCACTTCGATAATTAAGCAAGGATGGGACTTAAAATATTCAAATTCTTTATCTCGTGTATCACAAGTCACCATCACATCGGGATAAAAATAGCGATTTATGACATCAATTTGTGCTTTCATGTCTAACATGTAGACACGGCAACCACTACCCCGGAGATGGTTTCGTAACAGCATTGATACATTCATGGTGACTGTGACATGAGCATCACTTGCTCCTGCCATTGCGTAGACTTGCCCATCAATATACTCGTGTTTGATTTCACTTACTTTCTCGCCTTCTAGATACTCTTCTGGGGAGATATAGTACTCACTTTGGCTAATGACCATTTTAGTACCTTAAAGTTTTATCAAACATTTTAACTCATAATAACAAATTTAATGAGCAACAGCGCTACCAGTTGCCTTCACCTTTTTAAAGAATAAAACGGCAAGGCCACTCAGCAACAAAGCAATGCCAATCAAGTAAAAACAATCGTTAAAAGCCATTACAAACGCTTCCCGACGAACTATATTAGATATAGATGCGTAGGCGTAGCCCGTCGTAGACATCGCTTGATTTTGTGCTGTAGTTCAATTAGTTGAACACTATATAATAGCAGTCCTAAATCATTTGCAAAAAAATCCCTTTATTCTTCTCTCTGTGTACTCTGCGTCTCTGTGGTTCGTTTAAACAATAATTTTTACAACTCCTTTAGTATTGCTATAAAATACCTCATTAAATAATTCGTAATTCGTAATTCGTAATGACGCTCGCGGACTCGCTAACGCTGCGCTAACGTAAATTTTGTTTTGTAATGGGGATTTAACCCCAACACAAAACAATAAGCAGTTCCAACCCTGGCAATTAGTAAACCCCCGATCGCAGGGCCAATTAATCTAGCACCGTTGATCATTGTAGAGTTGATAGCGATGTCTGACGACAAGCCGCTTCTCTACGAGACGCTCCGCGAACGCGTCTACGCATTGGCTAAATCTTCTCTGTGTTCCACCAATTCTGGCACAAAAGCTTGACGGGCTGGCGCATCTAAGGCGTTAATAAATCCTTGAAACAAACTCAAGGCGATGATGTGCCATACCTGAACCCCACCCCGCAAAAGCTGCGCTTTAGCTCCCCTCCCCGCAAGCAGGAGGGGTTGGGGGTGGGGTTCTTTTATTATGGGTAATTTGAGGAACATGATATTACTTAACTTCCACAGCAACTTCCGCAGACATCCCCGGAGTAATCCGCGATTCGTACCCTTGAATGCTCTTTTGGTCAAAAACTACTTTTACTGGAATGCGTTGCACAACTTTGGTAAAGTTACCTGTAGCGTTATCCGGTGGCAATAAGGCAAACTGAGCGCCGGAAGCTGGCGAAATACTGTCAACACGACCAACAAAGGTATGATGAGGAAAAGCATCCAGCTTGATTTCTGCTGTTTCTCCTGGCCGCATATTTTCTAATTGAGTTTCTTTGAAGTTCGCAATTAACCAATACTGGTTATCCACGATCGCCATTAATGGTGTTCCCGCTTGGACTCGGTTGCCAATTTCGACGTTTTTCCTACCAACTCGTCCGGTACTGGGGGCGGTAACATTGGCGTAAGATAGTTGCAATTGTGCGTCTTTAAGCGATGCTTCCGATTGCGCGATCGCAGCTTTTGCGGCTTCGTATTGGCTTTTAGGAGAGGTTAGCGATCGCTCGATTCAAGATTTGGGAAAATAGTTCTCGATCAGCAAAGGAAATGCCGTCCATCGCTTCATCACGCACGGCTGCGGCGATTGGGGGTAAAACAGCTTCTAGTTCCTTACCTGCATCCGTGAGCCAGATTCGCCAGATGCGGCGATCGTAAGTGTCGCGTTCTCGACGCACCAAGTCGCGTTCTTCCATCCGATCTAGTACGCCTGTCAAAGTCCCCCCCACTTGTTTGAGTTTGTCCCCAATACTAGAAGTAGGTAAACCATCTTCTTGCCACAAACAGCACAACACTAGCCAGTGAAATGGCGTAAGTCCAAAGGGTTCTAGCCTCTCTGTAAACTTGCGTCCGAGCAATTGTGAGACTAATTTGATTCTGTAACCCAAATTGTATGGTGCCAGATTTTGCTGCCACGAATCTAAAGCTGGGGAGTGATTAGATGTAGAAACCATTTAGCAAAATACTTAGTATGCGTACTATTATTATAACTAGATTAATTTTTTTAGCAATACTTCCTTGGCATCTGTCTTAGGGAATAAATTGAATCAGCTGGTACTCTTTGACAGTACCGATAATGCGGTGAGGTCGAGATAATTTCGGGGACTGGTCAGTATAGATCCAAGCATAGCTCAAAGGTGGTATTTGGGAAATAGAGGCTACTTGTTGGGCATGAATAGAAAGATAGAAATCAAACAGTACTTGGGTTTTCTGGTCTATTTGCACATAGTAGGTAGGATGAGATTGGAGAATTGAAGCGATCGCACTTTGTTGTAAGAAAGATTTCAAAACAGGGTTATAGTCACTTAAAAGCCCTATGCTACCCGTCATCGCCAAAGCCAGCCAACAGGGAATTAACCAACCTGCAATCCAATAACGTGCTGTGAGAAACTTCTTGCCAAAGTGGTAACGACTAATCCACACCACAGGTAAAATTAACCAACCCAAGCTTATAGCCAAGCCAATAGTTGCATAATTGCGGATGTCAGAACCACCCCAAGTAAGAACGCCAATACTCGCTATTACAAGTAAAACACCGAACCCACCAAAGCCATAACTGAGATTTCGAGGAAGATTCTTTTTTGCAAAAAGGCTTAATATATTTATTTTACCTTTTTGAAAAGGTAATTGTGGAGGAATTCCTCTCTCGTAAATACTACCTAACCAGTTTAAACCCACAGATGCAAACAAAGCTATAAACGGATAAAGGCAAAGACTATAGTGAGGGAGACGAGTGCTAAAAAGACTAAGTTCACAAAATAGCACAAGTGGAAAGCCAACTAATATTAACTGATAACGATGAATAGGACGACGAACAGTCAAAAACAAACCTAAAAGTCCGAAAAAAGCCCAAGGAAATGCTTTTAAAAGAATATTCCATAAATAAAACAGCCGATCATTTTTATCATTATTTTCAGAACCTAGCTGCACAACAAACTTCAGCAACTCCTCAAAACTCTGATTTCCGTAGTGCTGCCAGCTTAACCACAGCCAAACACAGGTAGGTATTAAACCTACGAAAAAGCCTAAATATAAAATTGGGTTAGTAAGATGACGATGGCGGCGATGTTCCCAAATTAAATAAGGGAATAAAGCTATGATTGGCAAAAAAATCATAAAGCTTCTGACTAAGAAACCTAAACCTAAACTGAAACCAGCTATAAAACTCCAAAAATAGCGATATTTAGGATGTAATTCCGTTTTTATTAAAGACAAAATAGCTAAAAGTACCAAGAGAACCATCGGGACATCAGGTGTACTTAAGCGAGAGTATTGCAGCCAGAGAAATTCCACACTTAAAATTGCAGCAGCAAGCCTTGCTAATTTTTTGCCTAGCATACTTTTGCCGATTTCATACACAACCCATAAGCTAAAAATGCTAGCAATCATACTAGGAAGACGCGCACTAGTATCACTCATACCAAACAGCTTGTAGAAACTGGCAATTATCCAATAAGGGCCAGGGGTTTTATGATGTGCATTTTGCCAAGGAGTTATCCAATTACCAGAATCAAACATCAGACGGGCACGCGATGCATAAAGCGCTTCATCATGTGCCATTAGGCTATTGTGCCCAGAAGTAAATAGTAATAAGGGCAGTATCCAAACTAACAAACTAACATAGGGTAATGGTGCTACTAGGCGGATTTGTCGCCAAATATGCTGCAACAAGTGTAGTTTATATAACATTGAATTGATAAAAATCGAATGCTGCTATTTAGACTCGTTTTTGTGTCCTGCTGTTATTAAAATATGTTACATAGTGTTTGTTAAAAAATATCTGAAATTGCAGTAATTTTCGGAAAAAGTCCTCCAAAACAGAGATTTATGCAGTTAAGACCGAATCAACGCCTGAAATTAGACGATACAGACGATAAGCTGTTCTATGCCTATCCCCGCTTTGTTACCCATGTGGATGAAGGATTTATTCAACAGTTAACGGATTTATATCGCGATCGCCTCAAACCCAACACCCGTATTTTTGATATGATGAGCAGCTGGGTATCTCATCTGCCAGAAGAAATGCAGTTTGCCCATGTGGAGGGACACGGACTCAACGGTGAAGAACTAGCACGAAATCCCCGTTTAAATCATTACTTTGTGCAAAATCTTAACGAAAATCCGCAGCTACCTTTACCAGATGAAGATTTTGATGCTGTTCTCAATTGCGTATCTGTGCAGTATGTGCAATATCCAGAAGCAGTATTTTCTGAAATTTACCGCATTCTCAAACCCGGTGGTGTGGCAATTATCAGCTTTTCTAACCGGATGTTTTTTGAAAAAGCGATTCAAGCTTGGCGGGAGGCTTCAGAAGCACAGCGAGTAGAATTAGTCAAAGAGTATTTCGCCTCAGTTCCAGGATTTACAACCGCAGAAGTTATAGCTCATAAGTCAACATTACCCAATTTCTTACAGTGGTTGGGTGCAGCTGGAGGAGATCCGTTTTATGCCGTTATAGCTTACCGCAGTTAAATTAACTAGCACAGCACGGCTATTTCATTCTATACATAAACCGCCCATAACTAAAGTTCTAGGCTAATAGCTAAAGTCCGTTAAAACGGACTAGAACCTTTTCTCAGTCATCTTTAGATGACTTTCGCTATTAGACTCAGAATTCATTCTGAGGCGGGCTTTTCGGAGAATGAAATAGCCCTGCTAGCACAGCACGGCGTAAATCCAGCTATTATCTCAAACTGGAGTTTAGACTAAAAGCGATATGAGAGAACGCAAATCAAATGGAATTAGAGATTAAAAATATTATCTTGTCAGCCTCAAAGCATCCGCGACCTTTAACAATTCTGTAGTATATCTGCTCCA
>NZ_JAIVFS010000240.1 GCF_020829645.1 Nostoc mirabile CHAB5784
TAGCAGCTAAGAAAATGGGATTGCCATTGTTAGCAGCTAATTGGGGTGTACTACTGGGCGATCGTCATCCCGACAGAGCATTAAAGGAGTTTATTGCTTTGGTGACTTCCCTTGCTCCCTGTGTACTCTACTGGGATAACTTTGATAAAGGCTTTGCTGGCTGGGACTCCAATGCAGATGGAGGTGTGGCAAGGCGGCTATCTGCTGCTTTACTAACTTGGATGCAAGAGCATCAAGAGCCAGTTTATACCATTGCTACTGTTAATCGCTTGTCAATGCTACTGCGGAGTTAGTTCGCCGTTTTGATGATATCTTTTTTGTAGACTTACCCCATGAAGGAGCAAGATATGAAGTTTTCAATCTACATCTAGCTAAGTATTTTCCAGCTTTTCAAGACATTAACTCACCTTGGAGCGATGACCAATGGCGTAGACTGTTGGCTGAATATCGCATTTGCAGTCCGGCAGAAATTAGTAATGCAGTCCGTCGTTGTGCTGAGTCAGCTTTTTATCAAGGTAGACCAGGGGAGATTGAGTTTGAGGATTTGCTGAAACAGCGACAAAAATTTACACCAGCTATGGAGCGAGAGTCAGAACAGATACAGGCAATTCGCAATCAGGCTATTTATGCTAAACCTGTGGCTAGTCAGGATGTTTCTCGATTTGCTTATCAGCACCGAGAGTTATTTGGGTAATCAATTTGGCAACAAAAAAATGAGTGAGAGGCTCGTCCACCACAAATAAATTAGGAAGCTTCTCGACTCACCAAAAAGCCTAGCCTCAATTAGCCTAATGTAATTTTTGAAATTCAGCTTGTGTCGAATTTTAAAATCCGACATTTATTAAAATTCTCAAACTTATTTTTGTCGGATTTTAAAATTCGACAAATCATTGATATACTGCGACTAAGTTTGAGCAATTTTTATGAAACAGATAGTTCTCGCACTCCTGGCTAATGCTGGTGGAGTAGGTAAGTCTACCATTAGCACACATATTGCCTATGAAGTAAGTAAGCGGGGTTATACAGTAGCTATGTTAGATTTAGACCCCCAACGTTCATTAGATGTGTTTTGTGGTTTGTCTCCAGCCGAAGCAAACTTAACTACAGTAGAGTTACTGTCTAAGGATTTTAAAGGTGATTGGTCATTAGTACCAGTTTGGGATTCCAAAGTTGAGGTGTATCAAGGACATCCCTTGTTGGCTGAAATAGCTAATGAATTGGTGATCAGAAAACGTGGAGAATACAGTCTAGCCGACAAATTAAATAAATATTCATTACCCCATAACTTAATTATCTTGGACTGTCCTGCAACTTTGGGTATGCTAAATGTCAATGCTTTAGCTGCTGCTACTCATGTTTTAGTTCCAGTACAGTTAGAGATGAAAGCTATTTCTGGTTCGGCAGAGTTAGTTGAATGGTGTATTTCCACAAGTGACGAGTTACAACTTGAGCCACGTCCACCAATTTTAGGGTTTGTTCCCAGTATGTATAACGAAGTAGTAGCTATGCATAGGCAATACCTAGCACAGTTACCTGCAATTGCTGAGAGATTAGGGATAAAATTGTATCCAAAAATTCGGAGTTCTAACGAGTTTAAAAATGCTAGTGCTTATGGGTTGCCATTGCACAAGTATCGTCCCAAGCATCCTGCTTGCAAAGATTTCAAGTTAATTGTTGATGATGTCATTGCATTAATTAAGGAAAAATAATGGCAAAAGCATTACCGCAAATAAGCGATAAATTTAAAGGGGCAGTGCAGAAAACTGATCAAGAACAAAGAATTACGGATCTGCAAGCTGAAGTAGAAAGGTTACGTGCATCGCAATCACCAGAATTAGAAACAGAAATCGCCAAATTGCGCGAACAATTGCAAAAGCAAACAGGTGAGATTGCCATTGATACAGGTCTAATTGACCCTAACCCTAACCAGCCAAGACAAACAATTACACAAGAGTCTATTCAGGCAAAAGCGAGATTACTAAAAAAACATGGGCAGATTACACCGGTTATTTTAGTTCCTCACGATAACGGTCGTTATATGCTCTTGGACGGGCAGTTACGTTGGGAAGCAGCAAAGTTATTAGGATGGGAGACTATTCGGGCATTAATCGTACCTCAGCCACAGGATTTAGACCAATCATCGTTATTGACTTTTTTAGGTTTTGAAGATTTAAATCCACTAGACAAGGCAGAAGCAATATTTAAAGAGATCACCAAATCAACTGGTTTAGAAATTGATGAGGTTGCTACAACTCTTGGTGCTGTACTTAAGCGGCTTGAACGTAATAATCAAGTCAAGGAGTTAACAAAATTATTAATTGTTAGTAGTGAGGAGCAACAACAAGGTTTAGAAGTACTGGGTATTATTAACGAGGAGCAAGCTTTATTTTTAGTGTTCTTAGAATTCGGGTTGAATCCTGCTTCTGTTAAGTCCAATCTTTTACCAATGTTATCTTTGCCAGAAGATTTAAAAAAAGCAATTCGTCATCAAGAACTGAAAGGCGCTCACGCATTGGCATTAGCAACATTGTCATCAAAAATCTTGAAAATTTCCGAACAAGAGGCAGCTATAGAACGAATAAAAGCAATAGAGCAGGTATTAAAAGAAAGTTTAACTGTACCTGAGACACGCGATTTAGTTAAGAACATTAAAGCTAAGTATTTAACATCAGAACAATCAGAATCGAAAGAAATAAAAGCAGTTATTCAAAAAATCAGTAGTGGATTATCTGAGATGACTTTAGCTAATGCTAGTAGGGAACAACTTCAATCTTTACAAGGAATTTTGGAGCAGAAATTAAATGAAATTGGTAAGTTAATCGGATAAAACTTTTTTATTCTTTGGAAGATGTTACCCTATAAATTTTACCCTACATTGGGGTACAACCATAAAAGTATTATTATTTTTGTAACACTTAATATTAAATTAAGATGTGTACAAAATTTCAATAATTTAAATTTTTGTCTTGATTGTGACTATTAGTTTAGCTGCGTTAACAACCCAGTTTTTAGATCGTCCAGGTAACAGAACAGAACGTACTCGGAGCAACTTTCTGCGAGGAATCCCCTCAATAATCCGGAGAAAATGGGAACATGAAAGTGCGTGCGCCACTCTTGAGCCTTTGTCTGTTCCAAGTGCGGTAATGCTGTCGCTAAATCGAGATAGTGATGCAACGTGTCATCACCCCAACGCTCAATTACTTGGTGCAGATAGGTCGACTCAGCGAAAGGACGCAATCGTTCCTTTACAACTCGCCGTCCTTCAACCTCATCTAGCAGTGTGACTTGCAATGCAGCACCGAGCTGATTTTCCCAATCGGAATTCCTGCTGCTTGCAACTGAGCGAAGACTGACTCTGGTTCTTCATACTCCACTGCAAAATGGCAGGTGTCGTAACACAGGCGCACATGTTCTTTTAACATTGCTCGGATATCGGAGTCTACAAATAACCAGCAAGCCTGATAAACATTTTTGTAAACGATCGCTCGCACCTGCCCCAATTTTTCCAATCCACATCGTCTCTATTTTGTCAATCATTATTACTTGACCGGCTCTCTAGCACTAAACCACACTGCACAACCAACAGTTACCCTGCCCTGTCCTGCCTCTGAGTGTGGCACTTTAAATGCGGAATGTAAGATATAAAGCCAATACAAAAATCTTTAATAAGAAAGATGAAAGATAATCGTAACTACTCAAAAAGTCCGGATAAACTCTCTAAAAACAGTCTGCAAATGACGCTAAATCGTTATCCGAAGCTAAAGTTACCTAGGCTTATTGAGCAGTTAGGTAGATTATTATGTATTCCCTTTTTTCCTGGAGCTGTGGTTCCGCCCACCGATCCCAGATACCTTACATTAGTGACAGGTTTTAATCAGCGCTTTAAAGGCAATCCAAAGTACGTGCAGTTATGTGGTGATGCTAAGCAGGTTTTGCAAGCCGTTCAAACAGCTGTTAATAATCAATACCTTAGCCAATTTACGAGGGTTCAATGCCTGTAGAAACGGGATGAATACGTCCTAAAGAAGTAAGCTTGGCAAAAATCTGGGTTAATAAAATAGGCTCAGGCATTTCGGGAAGCATTTTTA
>NZ_JAIVFS010000241.1 GCF_020829645.1 Nostoc mirabile CHAB5784
TGATTGTTATGTGCGTTAATTACTTTTTGGCGCAGATCGCTGGAGTAAGGTTTCATTCCACAGGTACTTAGGCTTTAATATACTCCATTATCCTACAGTGTATTTTACTCAAGTAGGAACCGCTATAGTCAAAGGAATCCCGTTATCTTTGGGTTTTAACTTGAGAATAAATGGCACAGCTTTCAATACCCAATCGCACACGGGTGTATAATTAGCAGCCTCTTCTCCAAAGCTTATAGAAAGCATATCAGTATGAATAATACCTGGATTGAGGGGTATGGCTGCCATACCAGTTGGCAATTCTTGTGCCAAAGAACGAGTTAATCCTTCTATTGCCCACTTAGAAGCACAATATGGTGCTACGCCTGGCTGAAGTCGAACGTCCCCAGCCAGAACTCAAGTTAACAATAATACCCCGTTTCTTTTTCACCATTGCTGGTACGAAATGGCGAATTATATTCACTACTCCTTTAATATTGATATCTATTAGATCAGAAAATTCTTTAGATGGTATTTCCCACAAAGGTGCTGGATAATTGGTAATTGCCGCATTATTAATTACTATATCTGGCGGTTCATATTTTTCAAGTACCTGTTCTGCCCATTTTTTTACAAGCTGTTCATTTGCCACATCTACATATGTGAAATCGTTGGGCGCACCATACGAATGACGTATTTTATCGATAGCATCTGATGACCGAGCGCAACCAATAACAGTATGCCCCTGTTGAATAAAACCCTCGGTCATTGCATAGCCTAGACCTTTACTTATGCCTGTAACCCACCTTCCGCACCCTAACTGTCACACATCAATAAAAAAAAGATTTAGCACAGTTAAAATTGCTGTGGAAAGAATACGGCTCAATCAATTATCCTATCAGCCCTGGTTTAGTTACTCCAGGGCTTCTTAAAGCTGGAATGTTCCAAAAAAACGTGTATTTAACCCCTCCAGTTTATGAATTTACTAGTTTAGGAAAAATTCCTGTTGGAGCGCTAGAATTCAGTTTATTCAACGAAGTGCAAGAACCTCTGTTACTCAAAAAGCTACTGAAACTAGAGCTAGCAGCCAAACACGCATTATACAAAAATGCACCAAATAACTCATATCGGCTCACCGATTTAACACTTTATCGCGCTCAACTTCAATGCATTTTATCTTGTACTCTGTATTTTTTAGAAATTCAAACGCCTAAAGGTACTTTGCACAAGATAGGAGTTACCGCCAGACCCATCCAACAGCGATTGACAGAAATAGAAACGGATTTACTTATCCCTTATCAAACTGTTGCTATTCAAATACTTGGAACTTGGCCACACAGGGGTAATGTAGAATTATATTTTAAACACCGCTATCATAATTACAATTATCGCATTGGTAGTTTAACTGAGTACTTCAAATTTGGTGCTACCGATGCTAACGTTGCCCTACATGAGCTACAACAAATGAAAGATAAAGTACTTTCTCCAGTCGAGATAGACATTCTTAAGGACAACATTAGCTTATCTCAAGTTCCTATCTAGCCTATACTCATGCTCTGCAACGGTCAAAAATTTCAAATGACACCCAGGTTAAATATGGTTGAAGCTATCAAAGACGGGTGATTCAGTTCTTTCAAAAACTTTAAACTATGGCCGAAACAAGCACGGCAATATTCCTCAAATTTATAGTGAATGGAACGGTATAGCCTGGAATTACGGTTCTTCAGTACCTGTTATACTAAATCATTAAATTTCAAGATAAAATAAAGAGACTTCTGCTAGTCTTCTTTACGCTTTCTAGCCTTTCGCCTAAAATTTTGATTTGTTGCTAATTGTTGATTTTTTTTACTTTTCAAAAAGCAATATTACTAAAAAATTAGTATGAGCTTATTATCAATGTATACTTCCATATTTACGCTCAAATAAACAACAATCCTTTGAATTTTCAGGAAAAATTATGGCTAATTTGGTAACGCCTGATATGCTGGTGGGTCTAGATGATGCACCAGAGGAAGTAATAAACGCCTTAAGAATAGAACCACGTGAACCAGAGCAACATCCAACTTTAGGAATATCAGTCTCTGTCAATCGAGAAGGTACACCTCGGCATCGGTTAGTAACAATAGGGGACTCCTTAACTCAGGGATTTCAAAGTGGAGCTATTTTTAACACTAAATTGTCCTACCCCATGCTTATAGCCCGTGAAATGGGGTGGGATAAAAATTTTCGCTACCCAACCTATCCAAGTCCTGGAGAGGGTTTACCAATGAACTTGGAAAGGCTAATTAGAGAACTCAGTAATCGATTTCAGGTTGCAGATGGGATTAATGGAATAGATTTAGCTTTTGTTATACCGTGGTTATGGCGTTATTTTAACGAAATAGAGAATTACTGGGAGCGTGGTCAAGGGCGACAAGCTCCAGAAAAGGGGTTAGTCAACCATAACTTAGCTATATATGGATGGGATTTGAGGAACACTTTATCTCGCAATGCAGATATTGCCAAAATAGCTATTCAAGAAAAACTTCCTAAAGAGGATGCCAATTTGCTAAATCTCGACTTGAATTTCCTTCGTCAAACCCCCGAACATGCAAATGAAATAGCTACCTTGTGGGTTTTAAATACTGCACGAGATTCTTTTGAAAAAGCTTTAAGTCCTCTAGAGGCTGCTCTCAAATTAAGCCAAGAAGGAAATTTAGAAACGAGTCAAGGCGATGGAATTGAATGCCTAATTATCTTAATCGGTGCCAACAATGCTTTAGGAAGTATTTTAACTTTCCAGATTAAGTGGTCTGGTAAAGATTTTCAGGACATGACAAAAAATGACGAATATACTGTGTGGCTTCCAAGTCATTTCAAAGCTGAACTTGACATGATTGTGGAGTTAGTTAAACAAATTAAAGCCCGCCATGTAATTTGGGGCACAGTTCCTCATGTGACAATTGCTCCTTTTGCACGCGGTATTAACAAAGATGAGAAGGGTCATAAAGTAAAACCTGCTTCTCGCTATTTTCCTTACTACGCCCCATTTTGGTTTACTGAAGAGACTTTTGATCCTGTACGGCATATACACATAACTGCAAATCAGGCTAGAGCCATCGATAGTGTTATAGATAAGTACAACGAATACATCGTAGATGCAGTACGTCAAGGTCGAGAACAAGGTAAAGACTGGTACTTGTTTGAAACCGTTGCTTTGTTAGATCGTTTAGCTGCCCGACGCTATATTGATGATGAACAGGCACGCCCTAAATGGTGGACTAAATATACTTTACCACCAGCAATTGATGCACTCCAGCCAAAGCCAGACTCGCGCTGTTTTAATTCAAATTCACATGGTCGCCAACAGGGTGGTTTATTTTCTTTAGATGGAATTCATCCTACTACTATTGGCTATGGCATTCTGGCACAAGAAATCATAAAAGTTATGGAACTTGCTGGTATCAAGTTCTACGAACATGATGGAGTTACGGAACGCAAGACTGGTATTCAAATTAACTTTGAAAGTTTAATTCGAGAAGATACACTTATTTCTCAGCCACCGACTGCTGTCTCTGCTGTTTTAGACTTCATTGGTTGGTTAGATATGACCACAAACGCTGTATCCCAAATGTATAGGAATAGTTTGTAGAGGCGTTGTTGCATGAATGGGTAAAAATGGTAATTCCAGTAGATCGAAAAGTTTTGTTTTGCAAACCCTAAAAAGCTGTATAAGGTTTTGAGCAATTTTAGGCTTTATTAAGCGATGAGTCTATTTAAGAGGGATTCGTCACATACAGAACAGACATATTGCCACCGTTGGGCTCTTCTATATAGCCTTCGCGCATTCGGCGACTGCCCAAACCTTTGATGCCGTTACCTGTTTTGCGATCGCACCCTTGCAAAGCACAGAAATGCTCCTAAAGGGGCCACTAAGCATAGGTGCGATCGCTTTCGATAGAGTTCGCTTCAGCTTTTTGCGTATGCTCCTATTAGGCGTAAATATAGCAAAGACACTGTTGGCGAAATATTGCTTAACAATTTTGGCAACGTAATATTGCACGAAAATTCTGATTACTTCCGCAGCGATAGGATAATTAAATCTTGAACGCTTAGATAAAT
>NZ_JAIVFS010000242.1 GCF_020829645.1 Nostoc mirabile CHAB5784
CCTATTCGACCAAGACCTCATTAAAATTCGCGCTTTGTTTACGGACTCGCTTGATATCACCACAACGCGAAGCGGCGTAGATGCGTTTTTGCAACTTAAAGACGTATTTTTCGACTTTGCGCCAATTCCGCACAGAGCAAAAGCTGAACTGTCAACACCAATCCCAAAAATTCCTTCTATTTCGATTCTATCTCCCCAAGTAGTTTCCTCAGTTGTCGGAAAGAAAGTTTTATTGGGTATACCTCCGTTTCTTTTCTTCATTAGTTCAATATAAGACTGGGGTAGTCTGAAGCCAAGCTCTTTTTCAACTACTTCAATTAAATCGTAGGTAACTGGTGCAGATTGATAGTTTTTGGTGTATTCGTTATCTGACCAGAAATTACTTAGGTCGAAGTCGATAAAGTATTTGTTCATATTTAAAGAAACAATTGAGGTGAAATTTTTGGTAAAACTTGTTAAATAATAACCTAAGTTGCGAGTTACCAAATACAAATTTACTACTGAATGCAAACACGCACTTCAAAGTCGTGGTTACGCTACGCGCAACCACGACTTTGACTCAATCAAAAGTAAACGTGATTTTTCTAACATTTCTGGGATCAAATTATGGTCTTTCATATAGCTACAAGCCTTGCTATGATTCCCATAAAAGAATATCGCTGCAATTATTGCCGTTGTGATAATTTCTGGGTCGCTCACCTGACGCCGACAATCTTCATCATATCCTAGCGCTTTTAACAAATCGTCGGTGATAGCATAGATGGTAATTATTTTATTAAGCATATTCCCCTTCTACTTTTCTCTCTGGAGGAGATTTTATTGCTTAAATTACCCCATGCGATCGCTCAACAACATAACTAGCAACTTGGGTTATTAGGGATTGAAACATTATATATACAAGCTAGAACACTCTTATAAGCCTCACCTCACAATCAACTAAAATCCCTATTAGGGATTGAAACCTTTGCTACTAGTGGTGAGTCAATAGCTACTCCATTTCACAATCAACTAAAATCCCTATTAGGGATTGAAACTTAACTAAATCATCTGGTGAAACAGAGCTACAACTACTTACAATCAACTAAAATCCCTATTAGGGATTGAAACCCGACTCGCTCAAATAAAATCCCTGTTAAGGATGGAAACGAAAGTTAACAGATGAACTCCTGCGATCGCATCATAATTGATCATCGCTACAGCAATATACAGATAATTTTGGACTGACTTAGCAAATTGAGCAACTCAAGCGATCGCTTGCAATACAGTCAAATATTGGATGGTAACTTTAGGGCGATTTTGTTAAATTATAAAATCTGTCAGAACGCATCTGAGTGCCATTTCGCCAAACTTCTACTTTTTCAGGGCTAACTAAATAATAAAAGCTACCATTATCTGCTCGATATCTGCCTTTGCCAATATTTAAAGCTGCTATTTTTATAGGCTTGGTTGGGTCTTGTTTCAACTGCCCAATATAAAACAACTGACCATTTTCTTCACAAACTTTTACACGAATACTTGCAGTCTCACCCTCAATCATGGTAACTCCATTGCATTTAGTATCAGTGCTAACAGATGCAAAACCTATTGGAATTGGCTGGGAAGGTGAAACTTGCTTTGCTACTGGGGGTGTCGAGACTGGGTGCTTCAGGTTATCCATTTGTTGAACTTTAGCAGCAGAAGCAACACTTGCAGTTAAGGATGTTAACAGACGAAGGGGATCAACTGCTATTCGACCATTTGGATGAACTTCAAAGTGCAGATGAGGCGCTGTACTATTGCCTGTAGATCCCATTTCAGCAATAATTTGACCTTGAATGACCTGTTGACCCTTGCTCACCAACAAACGGCGATTGTGACCATAAACAGTGATGCTGCCGTCAAGATGTTTAATAGTTATAGCATTGCCTAATCCCCAATCATCCCAACCTGCTTTGATGACTGTACCAGATGCAGCAGCAATAATAGGAGTTCCAGATGCCCCTGCAATATCAATTCCTTCATGTTGATATTTGCGAAAGCCTTGAGAAATAAACCCTTGAGTCGGCCAGATTAAGTTAGAAGCAGGGATAAGAGTTTGCCCAATGGGGGAATAGTCTGCTAACTGTGTTAAGGCAGGTGTAGTTGTACTTAATACGGTGGTTAAAGATATTAACCCAATTAGTCCATAAGTGCAGTATCGATAAACGGTAACTTTTTTCATAAATTAAAAGTTTATTCAAACAATAATAGGACTTACGCAAAATATCTCTCAAACTCTTATTTCTCCGTGTCGCGCCAGTTGCTTCAAGTCGGGGAACCGCAAGGGCGCACTGGCTTCTCTGCGCCTCTGTGGTTCGTTATTCCGTAACTCTTGCGTAAGTCCTAAATAATTCAGATAGTTTCTGATTATTTGCTGTTTCAAGCTGACTCGGAAAATATCAGGAAATTTAGCAGATATGGCATCTCCAAGTCCCTCGCCCAACACGTTGGGACTACAAGTGTAATCTTTTCTCCGTATGCCAGCCACCGACGCATCGAACGGTGGCATACGTTTATCGAAACAGAATTCAGGAGTCAGGAGTCAGAATTCAGCATAAATGTTGTATGACTGGCCGATAGCGAGTCTACGTACCCCTACGGGGAAGCAAGCTACGCCCAGCCTCTCGTAGAGAGCGTCTGAAGAAGTGGGTTTAAGATCCCCACTAAATCTACGATTTCCTGGTCTTTAATTAGTCGCGGGTCTGAATCCCCCACTAAAAGATTGCTGAATTCTGAATTCTTCAATCTGATTCTTCCCTTCTAGCTCAGGACTTAGTGTAATTCTCGATTACTTTGGCTAAGTCTGGCACTGCTTCTTCTACGTGCTTTTTGGCTGAACCGCGAAATTTTTCATAGGTTCCTCGCACGATTTGGCGCTTGGCGTTCTTGACTCTAGCATCGGTGACACCGAGTAGCGCGTCTGCCGTCTGAGAGCGATTCGCATTCAGGTATTCAATTGGATCGCCTTTCTGTACGCCTTCACTCCAGATGGGATCAAGTGCTGTGAAGCACTGCGGTAAAATCTGCTCAACCACGTAGGGGATATACCCTGGCTTAACTCCCTTCAGGGCGGCGAAGGCAGTTTTTAAAGCGATGCCACTCATGCCTGACTTGGATGCAAGCTGTCCTTCAATCATGTTGCAACAGTCATCTATGACCATAGCCTTTTTGGTCGGGTTCAAAAGTCCCTCACTCAGTCCCATTTCACTTTTCCTTATCTAAGTAGTTAATTTCTATTCGACTAATTTTTTTAGCAAGCAGGAAATTACAGAAAATCGTATCAGAGTTAGAGGATGTTATGGACATCACATTTTCACTTCTTAAGTCTTTGCTGATAACGGGTGCTTTTTATTCTTGGGTTCGCGTTCTTGTAGAGAGACTTAACGGCAAAAGTTAGGTTATCCCATCTTGCTGAGACCTTAGCTATGTCTCTGGCTGACTTGAGGCAGTAGGCAAAACTCTATGTTCAGATCCCGAAGCTCCATTTGGAGAATCTGGAGGTTTTGAGCCACCCGATCGCTTCCGAGAAAATATAGCCTGAGCCAACGCAAACAATAGCCGAAACCCTTATTTCACGTAGGGGCAATTCATGAATTGCCCCTGAGCGCGTGTACTTTTGCGTAAGTCCTATTGTTGTTGCAGGCCAGCAGCAAAATAATGAACGTGCAGACCGTCGTCAGGACTGGACGTCTGATGAAGGTATTGACAAACATAAATTAGGGAAAAGTTCAAGACTCGTTAGTGAGGTAGTAGCTTTTTATTAATATAAGGATTATTAAGGCTTAGTGTTGGCGATCGCCCAAAATTGCGGCTTGGGAATTTTTAAAAAGCTAAGGAGAGCAAGGGAGTGGAGTTCAAACTGGAGTTTAGACTAAGCTATACAAAATGACCCAGCAGGGCTGAGTTAATCAGAGACTTAGCAAAAGTATGAATAATCTAAGGTATTAAACAGCAACAGATGCTTCTTTACGTGGTGGAGTTA
>NZ_JAIVFS010000243.1 GCF_020829645.1 Nostoc mirabile CHAB5784
TGTGGCGATCGCTTCCATGACACTGCATCAAGGACGACCGCCTGACCCCTCCTCGACTGTTCAATAACTTTCAAAGCTGTAGCCCTTATTCCGTATAGCTTAGAGCTTTTCTTAGTGCCATTCGGTTCTGAAGGAACTTGGTTTCACCCTCTTCTGTCACACTGAAAAAACAAAATACCTGAAAACATTATCTGATTCAGATTTTGACAAATTTGCAACTTCCCTGATTGGCAGAAAGATTCATAAACTGTAATCCGTTTGTAAATGCTGTAAATATGAGAGTAATAAATGATTGATCAAGTTAAGATTCCAGTTATAGTCAACGGTGCTGCTGGCAAAATGGGTCGTGAGGTTGTGAAGGCTATAGCACAAGCGCCTGATATGACTTTAATGGGTGCAATTGATACGAGTTTAGAACATCAAGGTAAAGATGCTGGAGAGTTGCTGGATTTAGGTAAGCCCCTGGGAATTCCAATTACTAATCAATTGGAACCGATGCTAACTTTTATAAATCAGAAAATACAACGGGGGGTAATGGTAGATTTTACCCATCCCAGTTCAGTATATAATAGTGTTCGCAACGCAATTGCATACGGTATCCATCCTGTTGTTGGCACCACAGGATTAAGTTCAGAACAAATTCAAAATTTGGCAGATTTTGCTGATAAAGCTAGTGTAGGGTGCCTGATTATTCCTAACTTCTTGATTGGTATAATTCTATTGCAACAAGCCGCAATGGCAGCATCTCAATATTTTGACCACGTTGAAATCATTGAACTACATCACAACCAAAAAGCAGATGCTCCCAGTGGCACGGCAATTCAAACTGCTCAGATGTTGGCAACAATGGGCAAAAACTTTAACAAACAACCTGTGGAGGAAACGGAGAAGTTACTAGGGGCTAGGGGTAGCTTAACAGATAACGGCATTCGCATTCATAGCATCCGATTACCAGGACTCATTGCCCATCAGGAAGTGATTTTCGGCTCGCCAGGTCAAATCTATACCCTTCGGCACGATACGAGTGATCGCTCTTGCTATATGCCAGGAGTGTTACTGGCAATTCGCAAAGTGTCGCAGCTAAAGTCGTTAGTGTATGGGTTAGACAAGATACTTTAAAAAAAAACTAGAGTGGCAAAGTTAACTGGACTTTCTGTCCTAAAGGTTAAATCAGGTAACCAAAAGGAGAAACCAACAACAAAGTTACTCGATTCTGACGCGTTCTCTAGCGAACTTTGCCACTTTCAGTAGACCGAAAACTTTTGTGATCGCTCTGTCAAGAATACCTGCTCCAGTGGATTTTTGTGAAAAGCTAGTGCTTTTAGATACCATCATTTCATGTCTCACTTTGAAGTAAAAACATAAGTAAAGCTAATAAATCAGCCAAGTGTAAGAGCAAACCTCGCACCAAAACATGGTTATGGTGCTATTTCAGGAATTTTGTCAAGGAGTTGCGGGAAAATTGAGTCAGACAAATATCTGGTGCAAGCTATGACTGTAACTACCCTAGTTCTAACTGATAGTAAAACCTTGAATGAAGTGGTTAACTGTTTAACAGACAATCTTCCAATTCAGACTCAAGGTAAGTGTGAACAACAAAATATTTTTGAAATTTTAATTCGGGCTGCCACCCAGAGGGATAGTATTGAAAACACTACTAAAGTCCTAAAAAATGTTCCGACCAGTAATGATATTCGTTACCACTTGGAGAAATATTCAGACCTTCCTTCATTAGAAGAGGCTTTAAATAAAGCACTCCAAAGCCGCTTGCCAACAGGTATACGACAAGGGCAACAGAAAATTGCCATCGACTTTAACTTAATTCCTTATTATGGTGAGCCATCTTCATTAGAAGCACCATATATTTATAGAAGTCAAGCGAAAAATGGTACTTGTTCTTTCTATGCTTATGCTACTGTCTATGTAATTAAAAAGAATAAACGAGTAACCTTAGCTATCAAAGCTGTTCAACAACAAAACACTTTGGTTGCAATTATCACGTATCTTTTGGCAATAATTGAGCCTTGAAACCTGAGAATTGAACGATTGTATTTGGATAGGGAGTTCTTTTGTGTCCCAGTCATTCGCTGGTTACAGGCTTTGGATATCCCATTTGAGATGCCAGCTATTATTCGAGGCAAACATGGAGGGACTAAACAATTAATTAGAGGTAGGCGTAGTTATAAAACCAGTTACACTTTAAACAGTGATAAATATGGTTCAGTTACTTTTCAAGTGTGGATAGTTTGTACATATAAAAATGGTAAAAGACGAGCGCGTGGGCGAGAATTTTTTGTTTACGCAGTTTATAAAGTTAAGTTAACCTTGCAGCTTATACATGATGACTATCGTCTTCGTTTTGGAATTGAAAGTAGCTATCGAATGAAGAACCAGTGCCGAATTAAAACTACTATTAAAAATCCGACCATTCGGTTTTTATTTGTAGCTTTAGCTTTTTTAATTATTAACGTTTGGATTTATCTAGTATGGCATTATGTCAGCCGTTTAAAAAGAAGTACTAGACAAGTTTTTTCTCATCTATTTACACTCAAACAAATGCTTGAATTTTTACGCCAAGCAGTAGACCGCAACTATGGGGTAGCCTGCGAAGTTTGTTTACCGTCCGGCTGATTTTGGTTGATTTTTGGGGTTGATAAATAAGCTAAACTTATCTTTTCTTCAAGGCATTCAGCTTTTACACATTTCTGAAAAAACGGTATCATACGCTACTATTTTTTAGCGATCGCAGAAGTTTTCGGTCTACTGACATTCAATAATAGTTCTATTAAAAGTAACACTAGCAACACAGGTGCGGCAGGCAGTATCGATATCAAAGCTGGTCAAGGAATTACGCTTGTCGGTTCTGATGGAGAAAACCTCAATATTAACAAGGCTCCCCTAATCACGATTCCGAAAAAATATAACGTTATCATTGTTGATGCTGGCAAAAAAATTGATGCTGGCATATTTGAAGTTAAAAGCAGAAATTTAGACATAGACATCCAACAAACCGAACTTTCCACCTCAACCACAGGTGATGGTGCTGCGGGAAACCTAAGCATTGACACGCAAAAGCTCACCATTGCTGATGGTGCAACTATCTCTGCATCCACCTCCTCAAAAAATCCAGAAGGCACAGGCGGCAGTATCATCATCAACGCCACAGAATCCTTCAACCTTACCAATGCAAGTTTAAGTGCCGAGTCAACAGGCGCTGCTCCTGCTGGTAACATCAAGATTAACACCCCAAACCTAACAGCCACAAATGGCAAGATCGCAACTTCCTCCGAGCTATCTTCTGGGGGAGATATCACCATCACCGCTTCTGACATCCGCCTCGATGGTGACAGCAATATCACAACCTTCGTTGCCCAAGGTGCAGGGGGCGGCGGCAACATTAAATTGACGGCTGACTCCATCGTTGCTTTCGACGACAGCGATATCCTCGCTTATGCTCCTGGAGGCGCAGGTGGAAATATTACCCTCGATACTCCGGCATTCTTCGGCGAAAACTACAGCCCTGCATCTTCTCGTAACGATCCCCTAAATACCCTCGATCGCAATAACCGAGTCGATATCAATGCCACTGGTGCTTTCGATGGAGCCATCACCCTACCCGATGTCAGCTTTATCCAAAACAGCCTCAGCGAGTTACCCGAAAATCAAATTAACACTGACAGCCTCCTGGCAAATAGCTGCATTGTCCGCCGCAATCAATCAACGAAGGGAACCTTCACCATCATAGGTACTGGTGGCTTACCTCAGCGCCCGGGAGATGCTCAAATGTCCAGCTTTCCCACAGTATAGCAACCGCCACATCGGTTAGGACGCTAGATGTAAGATATACTCCATTGCATCCCGTAGACACTCATATTGGTCAAGTTGCTTGCGAATGCGACTTTTGAGCCAAGACCAGCATCGCTCAATCT
>NZ_JAIVFS010000244.1 GCF_020829645.1 Nostoc mirabile CHAB5784
GGCGATCGCTTCCATGACACTGCATCAAGGACGACCGCCTGACCCCTCCTCGACTGTTCAATAACTTTCAAAGCTGTAGCCCTTATTCCGTATAGCTTAGAGCTTTTCTTAGTGCCATTCGACTCTGCGCCTCTGTGGTTCGTTATTCCGTAACTTTTGCGTAAGTCCTATTGCTATACAGTAGTAAGAATGTTGCTGACTGATTTATTCAGATTGACTGCGGAAGCCGGGAGGGTTCCTAGTTTCACATCGCCCCAGCGCATGACGGTAGCAGCAGCAGTAGATGCAGAGTAAATAGTATAAAAAAGCACTAAACTATTTTCTCGAATTTTCTCTGATTGAGCACCGTAGTACAGATTGGCAATGGGAAGCACAGGCCCAATATTGGCATAATACGGGTAGAGATTGATTGTACGGTCTGGATCAATACCTAGTGAGTGTGCACACAGATTAGCGTACCAGGCAGTTGGTGTATTGAAAGCAAAGAAGTTAATATCATCGAGGCTCAGACCAGCAGATGCGATCGCACCAGCTGTTTTATCTGAGGATACACTTACCTAGCCAACAACGGAATTTTATCTTCCTGCTGGTTACGGTAAACGGTCTCAGCAGGGAGGGGTCCCAACTTGACATCGCCCCAGCGCATCACAGTTGCCGCTGCGGTAGATGCAGAACCAATTGTATAAGCAAGAACCAAGTCATTTTCCTGGACTTTGCCCATTTGTGCGCCATAGTACATATTGACGATGGGGAGTACTGGTCCAATGTTTGCAATCTGCGGGTAGAGATTGATTGTGCGCTCCTGATCGATGCCCAGCGCCCGCACGCACAAGTTTGCATACCAGGCAGTGGGTGTATTGAAAGCAAAGAATTTGATATCATCAAGAGTCACACCTGCGGCTTCAACAGCACCTTGAGTGCATGCACGGACGAACTGCACACCCGTGCCACGGATCTGTTGGCTGGCGTTTTTCCCATTTTGGATACGCATCCGTGGGTTGCCCTGAGCATCTGTTATGAGTTCATTAAAGAAAGCTCCGCAGGTGGCAGCGGTATGAATGATTTTAGTTGCCAAAACTCCTTGGTTCGGCTTGAGGGCACTGACCACAAAGGCTCCAGCACCGTCACCCATAAACCAAGATAGGGTATCGTCTTCGTCTACCAACCGAGAGTAAGTGCAAGAGATGACAACCAACACATTGCGGTAGGCTCCCGTTTGTACCAGTGCATTGGCAGTCTGGAGGGCAACCAAAGCACTAGAACAGGTAGACTCAAGATTCCAGGCGGGGCAACGCAAGCCCATTTCACCAACTAAGAAAGAAGCATTGCCCGGTGCAATTCGTTCGGGAAACAGGGAGGTGACAATCATTAAATCGACATCCTCGATCAACATCTCTGCGGCAGCGATCGCATCAAATGCTACGCGCTTCTCCAACGTCATCGAGGACTCATCTGATGCCAGTATCCGTCGCTCGACAGCTCCACGGAAGGGGTCTGACAAATAAGGTATCATCTCTTCGTCGAACTCGCTGGTTTTAGCGTTGGGGTCGTTAGCTGAAAACAATTTGGCTAATGCCTTTTGCTCGGCACCAGTCACTAACTGTGGGTACTTATGACGCCAATATTCGTTTGTACGTACAATTTTAGGGAAGGTAACTGCAATTGAGCGAATTCCTACTGCTTGATTCATGATAAATCTCCTTTTAATTACTTATTTGTTTCTTTAGCGCCTTGTTCAATCAGACTCTGAATACGACTGCCAAAGGGTGCAGTTTGTGTTGGGTCGATAATGACATCAACAACAAACGGTATCTTAGAAGCAAGTGCTTTCTCTAATACAGCCTGGAGGTCGGTTTCGCTTTCAACACGGATGCCGTCAGCTCCCATTCCCCGGGCGATCGCCACAAAATCCACTGGTGACATCTGAGTGTCTACACCCTTGAATCCCAATAACGCCATACCTTGAGTACACATGTTGTAGCGTGAGTCATTCAGAACAATCCAGACAGCGGGAATCTGATATTTGACTGCGGTGCTAACTTCGCTATTCATCAGCATGGCACCATCCCCAAGAATGGCGACAGCTTTATTATTTTGTACCAAGGCAGCACCCAAGATACCCGTAGCAGCATGTCCCATTGAGCCAAATCCAGTACTGACCCGGTAGCGACCTGGTTTAGTAAATCGCAGCGTGTGGGTTCGCCAAGCAAAGGAGTTACCTGCTTCAGTCATCACCACTGCATCGCTTTTCTCGACAAATACCCGTTGAATCGTATCCATCAGCACATCAGGACGCACTGGACCTTCAGCTTGGGGTAGGAGTGGCACTCGCTGGGGATTAGGCAGTACAGGGCAGTTACCGGGACGATTGGGAAAGTACTTGAGTAGTGCCTTGACGAAGACTTGCACATCCGACTGGATAGAGAAAGTCTCGACAGATGGATAAGCAGTTCCTGGCACTTCTGGGTCGATGTCTACATGCACAAATCCTTTCTTTGGAACCATTGCCGGACTCCAGAACGAGGTAAATTCACCAAGCCTGGTTCCCAAAACCAATATACGCCCAGGACTTATGTCCTGCATGTATTTCACAACTGAGTTATGTCCACCAAAGCCTGTCACGCCCAAATACTGAGGATGATTTTCGGGAAAGATGCCCTTACCACGGGGTGAAGACATCACCGCAGATCCGGTTCTTTCGGCAAGTTGGCGGATTTCTTCTGCTGCACCTCTAGCACCAAAACCAACCCAGATGGCAAAAGGCCCTTCAGAGAGTAACTGTACAGATTTGGCGATCGCATCCTCCCCAGCAGTTGTCAGAGTTTGCGAGAAAGTCACACGAGGTAACGATGCCTTGAGCAAACTTGATTGGATGGTTGTGGGAACACTTAGATGAGCCACAAATCCACCCGGTCGTGCTAAACCAGCAGCAAGTCGGCGTGCAATCTCTGGCAGTTCTTCACCAGACTCAATGCTGGTAGCATAGTGAAACAACGATCCAGAATTACAAAAAAGTTCACTGGGCATTGTGTAGCTACTGGTTTCTTGGAAAGCCCACCGTCCGCGCTGCGGTGCTGAAGTCGCAGGTGATAAGAAAATCACCTTCGCACCTTCCCAGCGGGCCGCGAACAATCCAGTCAGCATATTGGTAATGCCTGGACCAGTGGTGGTAAACACAACAACAGGGCGGTTATTTGCAAAGTACGACTCAATGGCTGCAAAACCTGCTCCAGTTTCGTGGCGGAAGTGAAGTACCTCAATGACGCTGTGTTCCAGACTTGCCCAAAGGGAAGCGATCGCTCCTCCAGAGACGCCAAAGGCATGGCGTACTCCCAAATCTTCCAGCATTTTGACCACAGTGTCTGCAACTGTCAGCTGAGTTGGTTCTGATTGGCTAGATTGTTCATGAGACGATAGGACTAAGGAGCCTGTGGGTTGCGCGAAAATAGTAGATCCAGATGATTTTTGCCCTGAGATGTGATTGGATTTAACATGAGTGTGTTGCATTGAATGAACCTCTTGTTAGGTTTTTTGAGTACTTGGTTAAATTTCTGATTCAGACGGTAACAGTAGCGTATTGAGGAATTGATTTCTGACGCAAAACTCGCTTGAGGACTTTACCAGTTGGGTTTTTGGGAAGTGAATCTACAAATTGAATAACATGGGGAACTTTATAAGTAAGGATTCAGGTGGCAGAGTATTGACAAGGAGGACACTTGAGGGTGAGTATCACAAATATGAACCAAAGCCAGCCTGAAGAATTAGACCGAGAAAGTTTGAGCCAGTTGCCCAAAGAAGAACTGG
>NZ_JAIVFS010000245.1 GCF_020829645.1 Nostoc mirabile CHAB5784
AATTAATTTTTTTTGAGAGTGCCTTCAGGTATAAGCAACCTTTTTAGCAGCGCTTGTTCTCGTGTATGTTACGCGAACAAATAATTCTTTACTCCACTACCTATTTTCCCTTAACCGAGCAGTATTGCCATCACTCCAAGTATTGAAGTGACGGTTCGTTTTCCTGTTGTAAGCATCGCTCCCACCAGTAAAGTTTGAGCATGACTCCACACTGGTTTGGAAAACAGGGCTGCAAACGGTAGTATGATGTTGACAAATTTATTTACTGGAGTTTAGACTAGTTCCCGGTGCAAAACTCCAAACCTTTATGACAACAGCTATACATCAAATATAAGCGCACCCATCCGAAACTTAACCTCTTAATTTATAGTACTTTTGAACTAAATGTCTCCTCAGAGAAATCAAGGATGCGATGGCTTTGCCCGCCGCAGGCATCGCCTTCATCGGGACTTGTCGGCGTTTACTCTTATAAAATAAATTCGCGATCGCGATTTTCTCTTCTTCGAGTCTCTAAGGATAAAAAAGATGAATAAATCTTAAGAAAAGATGGCGTTGCTGATTGCGGTATGAATTAAGCAGAAATAGGAATAGAACGGTACTTGAAATAGTGAAGTAATAATCGGATAGAATACTTCAGCATTTCTACGGACTTGGAATAACACAGTGTTTTTCGATGTAATCGTGCCAGATAATGACGTAGACGAGTGTTTTCACCGAAGAGGCGGAGGGGCAGGGGGCAGGGGGCAGGGGGAGCAATCCCTGCCCCGAAGCCGTGGAGCGGAGCGGAACATGGGTATGAAGCCCCGCCCTTCTAGGGCGCTCTTACTGGGGCGGAGTACAAGCTCCGTCTCAGTTTTCCCCCTTGCTCCCTGCCCACTGCTCCCCTGCCTCTTTTGACCGGAAGCCGTGTTTGTTGCTGCTTCTAAAGAAGGCAGGAAACCGGAAGCACAACAGGTTAAGTCTGGTGCAATCGCTTGGTTCGAGTGGGCAAGGAAAGAGAGGATTGTGATTGCGATGTCGGGTGAGGTTGTGTATACGCCGGATAGTGAGGCGGTGGCGTTGGTAAAGATAATGCGGCAGTATCCAATGCAGGAATAAGGTTCTGCCTGATTGCTACATTGAGTGAAGACAGATAAGCAAACTTTAAAACCCTTGTACAGACTGGGTTATAAATTTACGGACAAGTCTATTGAGGTAAAGCTGTGTTGTACCAAATCAGTTATTATAAGCTGGGTATATGATGTCGCAAAAACCACATGAACGATTTCCTGGATCAGAAACTCTCCAAACGCTTTCGCACCTTCGATGACGATCGCAATGGTTTTATTGAGCAGAGGGACTTTGAGATGTCGGTCGCGCGTCTAGCTGAAGAATTCGGTCATGGAGAAGAATCTCCTGCACGACAACGGCTGCTCGATGTTTGCTTAGGCTTGTGGCAGCACTTATTGCAAGTAGCTGATACAAATACCGATGAGCGCATCAGTGAGGCTGAGTACAAAAGAGCGTTCGCGTTGGGACTGCTAGAAACCCCCGAAGCTTTTGACCAAGTTTATATGCCCTTCCTTGAGTCCATTATGGATATCGTTGACCAGGATTGTGACGGTCGGCTGACCGTGAGTGATGAAATCCGATGGACTGGTGCTTTGATGCACCTGGGTGAGCAAGATGCCCGCGAGGTATTCCTTCGCCTTGACAAGGACGAAGATGGCTTCATCACCACCCATGACCTGCTCGAAGCCATCCGCGCCTATTACTTTGACGACTCACTCGATTCTCCCGGCTACTGGCTGCTTGGTTCTCTCGATTTATAACCCCTTAAGACCTGCAACACACTGTTTGAGTTCCCTAAATGACCGAGAACTCCTCACTTTAGTAACCAGCAATTTCCTAAGCTGTAGCGAGATTTGCATTGGATTTTTGTAGTGTGGAACCTCTAAGTAGGAAAAGTAGGAAAAGTGAGATATCTGCATAAAATTATTGACTAGCCTGCTAATATGCTGTATCTTGACTGTTAAAACAGTACTAGCAAAAATTTACACTATTAATGTGATAAAAAAGTTCCATAAATAAGTTGAATTTGTTAAGTATTTCTGAAATCTTATGGGTAAATACTGGAAATCTTGCCTTAAAGGACAATATTTTTAGCTGAAAACTCAACAGATTAACTGTCAAAAATCTTTAAACGAGTAATTGAATCAACAACTACCATACTCAACCCCCTCTGGCAACATGGAGATGCTCGGTTCTCCACTGCTTTGCAACTGGCTGTTATCTGAACAAATTAGTTTAGGATTCACCACCTATCAAACCAATCGGTTATTCCTGATCTCAGGCAAAAGAGATGGGCGGTTGGCTGCGTCAGAGCGCCTATTTGACAAACCGATGGGGCTTTTTGCTACTGCTCATAGCCTCTACATGAGTACCCGGTATCAAATCTGGCGGCTTGATAACGTCCTTGCTGAGGGCGAAAATTACAACACCTATGACAAACTTTATGTACCTCGTGTAGGTTACACCACTGGGGATTTAAATGTCCACGACGTAGTTGTAGATGAATCAGAAAAAATCATATTTATCAATACTAACTATAGTTGTTTGGCAACCCTGAGCGATCGCCACAGTTTCACCGCCATTTGGAAACCGCCTTTCATTTCCAAGTTGAGACCAGAAGACAGGTGTCATCTCAACGGGCTAGCAATGGTGGATGGCAAACCCGCTTACGTTACTGCCGTCAGTCGCTCTGATGTTGTGCAGGGATGGCGCGACAGACGAGTTGATGGAGGGGTTGTTATCGATGTGCGCTCGAATGAAATTATCGCTGCTGGCTTATCGATGCCCCACTCGCCGCGAGTTTATCAAGGGAAATTGTGGGTGTTGAACGCCGGAACTGGGGAATTGGGTTATATAGACTCCGAAAAATTTGTACCCATAGCCTTTTGTCCTGGTTTTTTGAGGGGATTGGCATTTTGGGGTAACTTTGCACTCGTTGGGATGTCAAAACCCAGGCATAAATATTTTCAAGGTTTAGCCCTCGACGAGATGTTAGCCGCCAAAGATACCGTGCCGAGGTGCGGGTTAATGGTGGTGGATTTAAAAACGGGAAATATTGCCCACTGGTTAGATTTTCCGGGTGCGATTAAAGAACTTTTTGATGTAGTTGTATTGCCATTCGTGAGAAAACCAGCTGCTTTGGGTTTCAAAAGTGATGAAATTCAGCAGTTCATTACCTTTGAAGAAAAAGACCTAACCCAAGAGCCTTCAACCTTACAAGAGTTGGGTGAAAAGTCAGATTTGACTCTTGTAAACTCTGCCAAAGACTATCTCAACCAAGGTATTCAATTTAAACAACAAGGTTTTTTAGAAAAAGCCGCCGACTGCTTTAGTCAAGCCCTGCACCTGAAACCTGATTATCTGGCAGCTCATAACAATTTGGGGAATATTTTCCAGGCATTAGGGGAAAGTGAAAAAGCTTTAGTTTGTTATCAAAAAGCTGTAGAACTTGCTCCCAACTCAGCCGCCGCTTATAGCAACTTCGGGTCTGCCTTGCTGATCCAAGGAAAGCTCAACCAAGCCGAAGCCTGTTTGCGGCGGACTTTGGAACTCAAACCAGAATATTGGATCGCTCATTATAACCTAGTGTGGTAAAACTTACTAGAGAAGACGACTCTCTAAATTAGCCAAGTAACCCTTGGGATCTCTGCGAAATCGATATTGTTCAATTCTGGCTTTATGGTGTTTTTTCAGTTGAGAGCGTA
>NZ_JAIVFS010000246.1 GCF_020829645.1 Nostoc mirabile CHAB5784
AAAACTGCCAGAGATGGTAACAGGTATGCATGACAAGCATCGCACCATTGAGGAGCCGTGTAACGGGAAACTGTTACGCACGGTTTTGAAGACCAACGGGATTGGTGACAATCTCGTTGAGTTTAATAAATTGCGTATTGCCGAGACTAGGAATAATCAGGGTTCATTACCCAGGCAACTACAGCCTAAGTCTGATTCTTCCTACAATAAAATTTTGGCTCGCCTCAAAGAACGGATAGTAAAGCTAGAAGAAGAAAACAAAAAACTTAAAGGTATTAATGAAGGGCTTGCAGGTAAGGTTCATCGCATTCATTTTTTAGAAGACCAAGTTGAGCGACAGAAGCAAATCATCGAAGATTTGCAAGCCAGAATGAAGGAGTTACAAGTACAGGTTAATCAATCCAAGGTAGTTCCCATTACTCAAGGTAAATCAATTGAGGAGAAAAATTCTGACGAAGAAAGTAGGGGGTGTATTCTTACAGAAAAACTGAAAACTCAAATATCTGAAGTTGGAATCAAACTTAATGATAACTTAATTCAGTTGATTAAGTCCTCCACTGACAAGCAAGTCTTCAATGCTCTTGCAGTAGTTAAAGAAAGACTAGCAGTAGGAAAAGTTAAGTCAAAAACTGGTCTGTTTAGAAGTGCATTAGTGGAAAACTGGGAGCCTAATGAAACTAAGATGGACATACAAAAATCTCAATTCCATGAGTGGTATGAATTAGCAAGAGCTTATGGAATTGTGATTGATAGCAAAGAGGAGGATGGTATAATCTTGGTTCAAGAGAATTCTAGAAAGTGGATATCCTATGAGGAGTTTTCTAAGAAGTGGACATTAGACTACCTGCACCGAGTGGTCAAAGACAAGTAAAGATACTGCTGTTTTAAGCAGAAGTTCCCCGCCCTTTCTACCCATTTTAAAATAATAGTCACGCCATAATTTAATTGAATAATTAGAAAGTGAGTATACTGGAGAAAGTTACTTACGGTAATTGCAAAAATGAGCGAACTAAGCTTTAATCGATATCTTCATCAGATTGAGCAGTCAATCCGAGAGCTTAAAGAGTTACAATCTCTACTTTATAAAGACAACCGTGTTACTAGTAGGGGTGATAATCGTGTTATTACGCTTATTGTATCAGATATAACTAGTCTCCTTGCAGCTTTTGCTTATCAATTGAGAAAAGAAGACGTAGATCCAAATCAGATTTATCAGCTACGAATAAAGCTTCAGAACGCGCTCATTCAACTTCAGGAGGGGATGCCTTACCAATCGATAGAAAAAGAAAATTTGGATGTTCCCCATTCTTTACAAGAAGTTGTCTACGAATTAGAGAATGTTGCCAATCAATCGGAGAAAGAAAATGTTGATTCAGAACCAATTGATCGATTACAGACGAGGTTAAAGAAAGTAATTAATCTACTACATAAGCAGATAAATTATCAAGAGAAAAATAGAGATTTTTTGTACAACATCAGTCTTTTGTATGAAGCTGTCAATTTTTTGGAGAATATTACTTATAGATTGAATGATGTCTTGCATGACGCATTCCTTGATTCAACCGGAACTCGTACTAGAATTTTAGCTATATGGGATCAAACAGATGATACTGGTTCTAGTCCCAACATTCCTGGTGTTGAGCAATCATTTGGTACAGAGCATACCGAAGCTCAAATCAATCAATATATTCAGGAGCGCAGAGTTCCACCAGGTCTTGGGAGGGATTTGCAAATGCATGGAACTCATGTAGCAAGTATTGCCGCAGGTAGACCCGGAAACCATTTTCCAGGGGGCGTTGCACCCGATGCTAAGATTGTTGTAGTTATCCCCCGCTTAAAAACTAATCTTAGAGACAGTTATAGTCTTGGATATTCCCTAACTCATGGACTTGCTCTTAAATATATTAAGCACATCGCTGCACAAAATCAGATCCCAGTTGTAGTGAACGTCAGCCAGGGTATGAATGCAGGAGCACACGACGGAACATCTCTCCTTGAACTACAGTTTGACGAATTTTCTGGTGGTGGAAGGGATTGTTAACCTATCAAAGTGACTTTTCTAGGTGGTGTGAAAAGTCCGATGCCAACATTGAAATAGTTTTTTAATGCTTGTAGTAAAATCTTTACTACAACTGCAAGTTTAGTTGGCGATCGCATAGTTGAAATGTTCGGTTTCTTACATATTTATACACAATCTTACCTTCGTACAGCTTGGCGCAAATAAACATACCATTAAAATTTACGAAAACTTGATTGCTTACAGGTGTTGGAAACGGTATACGTATTTACGCCGAAGAGTACTCGTCACTTCTTGTAATACTTTTTTTATATTACAGCTAATCTTTTAGCGGGAAGTAAGTAACTTGGTCAAGACATCGTTACATTTCGTTACGTTTTCTCCTTGAAATGGAGTCATCTCAGTATAACCCTACGAAACGCCCATTTATCTTTTATATAAAATGTATACAACAGTTAATATCGAATAAATAACTTTTGTAGACGTTGTATGTATAATATAAATTTAATAAAGAAAACTGGGAGCGCTGGGGGCAACCGTTTGGGTAGAAGAAAGTAAAGTTTAGTATCAAAGCAAATCCCCTTCAACAGCAGATTTATCGAAATCAATCAAGGTTTAAAACCTCGCCCGCAAGTGGCGCGAAATAATCCTTGTATCACTCTTGTTGGTTGAAACCCCACCCCTAGTGTCGGGCTTGATTTAATTGCGAATTGCGAATTGCGAATTGGTTCATTAGTTGATTGTTATTGATATTAATAGTTATTATTCGGGTTTACCGAACCGCAAAATTCGAGTAAACCGTAATCGTTTTTACTCCCTAAATTAGTGCGGTAATCATCAATTTTTTGGTGATAATAACCGAATTAAAAGCTTGTTTTTTCTCAATAACATGGTAATCAAAGCAAGGAATTAAATCCAAAGTTTGTTGAGCAAAAAACTACTACTGGTACAAGGGATAAATTAATATGCTAGTTCGTCGTTACAACCCCTGGCAAGAATTGAACACTTTAGAACGTCACATCAACGGCTTATTTGGAGATACCAGAGTACCATCTGCACACTTTGAAAAAGGCTTGATCAGAGTTCCGGCTGCTGAACTACAAGAAACCGAAGATGCTATTCTTCTGTTGCTAGAACTGCCAGGACTAGACGCTAAAGACTTAGATATTCAAGTCACTGAAGATGCTGTTCACATTAGCGGTGAGCGCAAGTCTGAAACTAAAACCGAAAACAATGGCACTACCAAGAGTGAATTCTACTATGGTAAATTCCAACGTGTAATTCCTCTATCTGCTCGAATTCAAAATACCAATGTCACCGCAGATTATAAAGACGGCATTTTGAATTTGACACTGCCAAAAACTGAGCAAGAAAAGAACAAAGTTGTCAAGGTTAATCTTGAACTTCCTGCTGCATAGTCTGAAACTTCTCTACCGACAATAATTGATTGAGATAGCTAAAAGCCCAGTCATCTCATAACTGGGCTTTTTTGTATGCGATGCTCCTTTTTTCCTCTAAGAATAGGGCGATCGCTCCAGAAAGTCTATGTATCGTCTAACGCTCTTTTATGTCTCTGGTGAGAGAAAAATGCTCTGATTTGCTGAGATTTTTGAAATTCCTTGAAGACTGTGAACAATACAGGCGCTGCTATGTCGGAAATATTGAGAAGTAATCAAA
>NZ_JAIVFS010000247.1 GCF_020829645.1 Nostoc mirabile CHAB5784
AGTTCTTCTTTGGGCAACTGGCTCAAACTTTCTCGGTCTAATTCTTCAGGCTGGCTTTGGTTCATATTTGTGATACTCACCCTCAAGTGTCCTCCTTGTCAATACTCTGCCACCTGAATCCTTACGATCCATACGACCACAAAGGCTAGGAGTGGTTCTTTCTCCCAGATAGGCAAACTCCATTTCTGAACGAATTGTCATCTTCAAGTCATACAGACGATTAAAAGACCGAGCAATGAGAACGCAAAAGGCAGCACTCGAAGATAATCCTTTTTGGATGGGTAAGTCGGTTAGATAATTATCAACCTCAAGCCCGCCAACACCATAGTGAGTAAGAAATTGATAAGCTGTACCAGCAGCATAACTAAAAAAACCACCCTTTGCCGCTATGCATTTCAGGGTATTAGATTCCATAGGTAATCTCAACGGTTCATAACTCCTGCCATCATTGAGAGAAGTACGAATAATTAATTCAGTAGAATTAGGTAAGACATTGGCATAAATTCCTTGATTAGTACCAACAATTAAGGTGTAGCCCTTTTCGAGCAGAGGATTAACACTGCGATATTCTCCTGCCCAATCGCTGTGTTCTCCGAACAAACAAAGACGGCCTGGAACAAAAATTCTCATTTGAAGTTTCCTGTTCTTAATCGAGGTATATTATCCTGATTAACTTGAATAAACAACATACCATTCATCACTCCAATAGCCCACATCAGCAGCACTTTCGGTAATCACTCGTGAGAATCAATTGAGGAGGCGATGACTACGCTCCACCTAGCGATCGCTACTTTCTCCATCCCCAGATTTCCTTACTGGGCACCTCATCACCAGCAACCATGCCTGTCGGCTGCCAAGGAAGAAGCTCAAATTCGCGGATGCCGTCTGTAATACGCTGGCTTGTGCTGACTTATAACCTTTGTAATGCCAACTTCAAGATTATTTGTTTTTTGCGTAAAGTACGAAACTTAAGGTGAATAGTATTATATAACGGTATTTACTATGGATAAACCGGGGACAAGATTAATTGTCTCCTATATAATTTACTTCTATCAAAAACTGCTCTGGATTCGGCCCAGAGCAGTTTTATATAGGAATTATGCATTTAGCTTAGATATCGAAACTAAGCATGAAAAATAGCACAACGCCCGATGCTCAATTACAAAATTCCGAAAAAATGGTTAATTTTGGTGATAGTAGCTTTGATATCTGCCTTGTTGCTGGCGCTCGCTTCTTCTGCCTCAAGTATTTATTTATATGGCAGCAGTACTAATAATATCAAGGCAGATGCAGCAATTGTTTTAGGAGCAGCAGTTTGGGGAGAAGAACCATCTCCTGTTTTCAGGGAGCGAATCAACCACGCCATTAACTTATATAAAAATGGATCTGTTAAGACAATCATTTTTACTGGCGGAGTTGGCGAGAGTAATGAACCAGCTGAAGCTATAGTTGGAAAAAATTATGCACTCGCGCAACAGGTAAAAGCTGCTGATATTCTCACTGAAACTCAATCTCGCACAACTCACCAGATTCGGCACTTTTCTATTTTCAGTTTGATATTTTTGCTGTTTTTAACGATAGCTACTAGTCTTTTTGCTTATCAAGTTTCACCGTTAAGAGATCCGACTTTTCGCCCTGATAGCGCAAATGGAGGTTCATTAATACCTTGGATGCAAGGCGTAACTGAAGACCATTGGTTATTGCTAGCTAATATAATCGCGTTTTCTCTTTCTACAAATCTCACACTGATTATTTGGCAGGCGCGACGATTTCATCATCATAATAAGTGGATAAGTTTCATAACTATGACAGTAACATGGACGATGTTATTTGGGAGTTTTATGTTCACCTCGATAATTTACTTATTAATGCAGTGGCTAATTGATTAACCCAAAAGCCGCAGGTGTTACAGAAATTATTGATAAAATTTAGCTATTGCAAAAGGTATATTATTTATTGTTCCGGTTAAACTCAAAGCAATAGCAAGAGGGTGCAATACCATTTTATTTTCACTTTTTGGCACAGAAATACTTAATGTTTGCAAGAATAAATTAGCCTAACGTTTTAAACATTTAAAACGAGTTAATCTTAGGATTAGTTGACAACAGGAAGTTTTGAAAGAGGTTGCCAGACGATAAGATTTGCGGATTATATCTAAGGCAGAGTATGGCACACGGAGTCGAAGTGGGCATAACACGGGGAGATATAACCAGTAATAAGCCTTCTTTAAGTCATTCCATTTTGAGCAGGCTTCAAGATGCAGGAAATCTGAGATGTCTACAACTAATCCTCTGCCTTGGTACATCATGACATTACGCCCGTGGACATCATGAGGGTGGAGGGAGCAACGTCGGGCATAGTCAAGAGCTTCATCGATGTCTCTTATTACCTGCTTGGGAATCGGTAAACCTAAGTGCATACAATCGTACAGGGTTGTTCCATAAAGCCGTTTCAAAATTAGAAAGCTATCTTTGGCGTACAAACACTCAGAAAATGCCGGATGAGAACCTAGACGACGGTAGACTTCTACTTCCTCTTCAAAGCCCGGTCGTCCTGGGGCATAAATTTTAACTACACACTCTGGGTGATCGGGGTGATAAACTACTGCGGCGTAATTTCCTTTGCCAAGCAGCCGCCAGGGTTGTGGAAGATAGCTGACCTTAATGGGATTACGGGGATTGACACTTTCAATTTGTAATCTAGGCAGTAGTTGCTGATAAATGCTTTTGACTAACTGTTCTGGGAGCAATTTGTCCATACCGGATAAGTATCTGACACCAAAGAACAAGATAAACTACTTCATTCATCTCAACTATTACAGCAACAGTTGGAATTGAGCTTAATTTTGAAATGGCAATCCCTGCTATTATGATTCCCAAAAATAAAATTGTGAGCGCTCACATCCGAAATCGCTAAAAGCACGACTCTTACACATTTACGGAGTAGCACTAAAGCATTTGCTACGTTTGCACCCACATTCCCCGCACCAATGACCCCGACCTTGGATGTTTTGCTACTCATGTCGTATCTACCTTTTTTGTAACTGTTTTTCGCTTTGGGTTAAGAATATAACTGATATTGTCCAAAATCACGCAATTCGGTAGTTGAATTGTGCAATCGTTCCATCTAACAGTGCCATAAATTAATCCCCCTAACGATCGCAACTCCCAAAAACCCGTCTCACAAAAATGTCAAAGCCAGTAGCTTCTCTAACGCAAAACCTCCCAAACCGAATCTTCGCGCCAGATTTCCCACCAACACGCCACCCCGTCACTCCAATAGCTCACATCAGCAGGGCTTTCGGCGATAAGAGAGAGAATCGATTGGGGAGAGGATGGACTAATACCAATTCTCCAAAATGAGGCAACAGATGTAAATCAGGAAAGTCTTGCTGTATCTAAGTTTCTTAATTGCGAATTGCGTTAGCGATAGCGCAGCGTTAGCGAGGAACGAGCGTCGGAACGAGCGTCATTGCGAATTGCGAATTGGTATTACTCCCCTGACTAACGCTCTTTTATTACTCTCATGAGAGTATAATTAATTACTAACAGTTTAACTTAGCAAGGGTATTTAATTGGGTTCAAGAACGGCTACCTCCACGATCACCGTGGTAGATCAGTACTGCGA
>NZ_JAIVFS010000248.1 GCF_020829645.1 Nostoc mirabile CHAB5784
CGCACTCTTCAACGCATTCAGTCAGGTTTAACGCTGCTGCAAACCAACCCTGAAGCAGCCGAAGCTTTCCGATTTATGAATCAAGCCATGCACTTGCAGCGTCTTCGTTCTATTTACTCAGAAGAAGCACGCCAAGGTAAAGCGCCAGAATTAGACAAAATCCCTAATCCTACCTGGTTTCCCTTTCAATTAGCCTTTATTTTGTTGAACTTACCCAGCATAACCGACTTACACCATTGCGATCGTAGTCACGAAACCGATGCTATTGCAGACTTACTCTGGTTCCCCACTGGTGGTGGTAAAACCGAAGCTTACCTGGGATTAACCGCCTACACCATCGGCTTGCGGAGGTTACAAGGGGTAATTTCGGGACGCCTCGGTACGTTAGTAGGACTTTATGAAACCGCAGTAGACCAGTTATGTTCCTGGGAAGTTGATGGTAAAAAGGTTCGTCCCAAAGTTATAGCTTCTACCGCCACAATACGTCAGGCAGAAACTCAAAAGTCGATCAGCTTGAACCACTGGATGTTTTACTTGCTACTAATATGATTTCCGTGGGTGTAGACGTGAAACGCCTGGGTGTGATGGCTGTTACAGGTCAACCAAAAAATACTGCCGAGTATATTCAAGCTACCAGCCGTGTCGGGCGGACATTCCCTGGTATCGTATTTACAGTTTACAACTGGGCGCGTCCTAGAGATTTATCCCACTACGAAAGATTTGAGCATTACCACGCTACATTTTATCAACACGTAGAAGCGCTATCTTTAACTCCCTTTGCGCCCCGTGCGATTGACAGGGGTTTAGCCGCGTTGTTTATATCCCTTGTGCGGTTGGCGGGTAGAGAATTTAACGGTAACAACCAAGCAGGACGAATTGAACGCAACCATCCTTTTTATATCCTTATTTCCAACTTAAAGAAAATTCTTATCGTCCAGACCAAACCCGTTACGTTCATCTAAACTGTCCCAAAAGTCAAAAAAAAGACCCAACAGCAATACCATCACGGTTCCTCGTTTCCTGCGAACGCGGACATTTAGAGTTCTGTCGATCCAGACAAAGTTAAATTTCCGGGTGTACGCTACATTTTACTACACTCCTTTGCTCACGCTCTGATGCGGCAAATGGCCCTTGAGTGTGGTTACAATGCTGCTAGTTTAAAGGAGCGAATTTACTCCAAACGACCAGAAGAAGAAGGCGGCCCAATGGCAGGTATACTAATTTATACCGCCGCACCTGATAGTGAAGGTACCTTGGGTGGTCTAGTCAGTTTGGGAGAGCCTAAAATACTTGGATACCATATAGACCAAGCTTTAGAACAAATGCGGTTATGTGCTTCTGACCCCTTGTGTGCAGAACATAGTTTAGGCGGCTTGTCGTAGACATCGCAATGGCATCAGATTGTTCAATAAGTAAACGAAAGAGAAAACATCACAAGACATCCTTTTCTTGGATGGAGGTTTCCTCTAAGAAACTTTTATAGGGCGATGCCGTTCGCGGAGCGTCTCGTAGAGAAGGCGGCAAGCTACGCAGCATTGCATCAAAGAAAATCACCTGTTCCATCCCAAGACTTTCATTCACTGTTCAATAGCTTTAAAATCTGTAGAGCTTATCCCGCATAGCTTAGAGCTTTTCTTAGTGCCATTCGTGCGTGAGCCAATTCCCACTGCACGAATAGCGAGTTTTTCAGGAGGCAATTTTTTAGCTTTGCGCTGTAACCACCATGCATATTCAAGACTATCAAAATCCCCAAGTTGTGGCCAGACTAAAATCAGGATATGTGAGGCAGTCTCGCAATTTTCTAGTAGGGGTCGGGTCATGCCATCACTAACACGCTGAAGTTCAGTCTGATTAAGGATATTGTAGGGATTCATTAAAAATGATTAACTACTATTGAGCTATCCAATTTTAATTTATAAGAAGTAAGTTGATCAATATAAATTTGTGTATGAGAGCCAAATGTTAAAAGAACTTCACCTCCAGCAAGTTGGTCCTGCTGCCCATTTTGATGTCGCATTTGCCGATAGGCTCAATATATTTACGGGTGATAATGGTTTAGGTAAAAGTTTTTTACTCGATATTGCTTGGTGGGTGATGACTACAAATTGGGCGGAGCAACCAGCGTACCCACAGCGAGTCAGAGGTGAAAATCCACAAATTACAGCCGTAGTTAGCAATAAAAAAAATATAAGAGAGTATCAGAGCCACTTTGATTTTTCTGAACAGCAATGGCGTAATTTACAAATGCCTCCTTTATTAAAAGAGGTAGTTATTTATGTGCGGGTTGATGGTAGTTTTTCTGTTTTTGACCCAGCTCGCCAACGCGATATTCCTTTTGACTTTAATCCAAATACACTTTGGAATGGATTAAAGTCAAAAGATAAAGTTATTTGTAATGGTTTAATTCAAGATTGGGTTACATGGCAGAATCAACCCAATAAATATCCATTTGAACTCTTTTCTAATGTCATTAAAAAACTTGCACCTCACCCTTCGGAATGGATACAAGTGGGAGAACCAACGCGAGTTTCTATTGAAGACGTGCGCGATATTCCTACAGTTAATCTGCCTTATGGGAATGTTCCTGTTACTCAAACATCAGCCGGAATGAAGCGTATTTTGGGACTGGCTTATTTACTAGTGTGGACTTGGTACGAACATAAAAAAGCTTCCCAATTGCGACAACAAAAGCCAGTAAATCAGATAGTTTTACTAATTGATGAAATTGAATCTCATTTGCATCCTCGTTGGCAGAGGGTGATTTTACCAGCTATTTTATCTGTGGTGACAGAATTACAACCCAGGATGAAGATACAGGCCTTAGTAACTACTCATTCTCCACTTATTCTTGCTTCCTTAGAGCCAAATTTTCATGAGCAAGAAGATAAACTATTTTTATTTAAATTACAAGATAGAGAGGTTAGCCTTGACGAAGTACCTTGGTCAAAACAAGGGGACATAGTTGGATGGTTAACCTCAGACATTTTTGGACTCAAACAAGCCCGTTCCAAAGAAGCAGAAATCGCAATTGAAGCAGCAGAGGCTTGGATGCGTGATGATGATATGAATGCGTTTCCAGAAAATCTGAGAATACCAACACAAATTCATCAAGAACTTCAAAGAGTTTTACCAGGACATGACCCATTTTGGCCCCGTTGGATAGTTACAACGGAGAAAATAAATTCTGGGTTATCAGGGGTATAACACAGATGATGCCATTTAATCCTCCTCCAGAACCACCTGATTTTGATAAAAAAGTGCGACAACCAGGAAATGCTTGGTTGGCAAAAAATCCAAATCCTAAAAAAGGAACCAGAGATTATTGGTCGCCTTTCAAAAGTTATTTAGCTGATGGATTTAATAACTGGAGTTTAGACTAAAAGCGATATGAGAGAACGCAAATCAAATGAAATTAGAGATTAAAAATATTATCTTGTCAGCCTCAAAGTATCCGCGACCTTTAATAATTATGTAGTATATCTGCCCCAGCAAATAATACAATAATGATAATCATGGAAAGGGTGGGAGAGAAACGAG
>NZ_JAIVFS010000249.1 GCF_020829645.1 Nostoc mirabile CHAB5784
TAGTATTTTAGCGATCGCTTGAATATGTTCTTGAAGAGCTTGCTTTTGTTCTGGGGTCATGGGTAGATAAATACACTCCTCTTACTTATACTGACTGATTTTTGCCTTCTTTGCAAAAAACTGGGATACTCCCGATGAAAAAGAACAAGTACTCAAAGCAATAGATAGTTACTTTGAGCAACTACAACAGACAGCCGGCTATAAATCTCGTGATTTGGTTGTCCTTCATCAAGGGATTCCTAACCTTGATGAGTCAATGGCAAAGTTTGACCAAATTCATACCCATGCAGATGATGAAGTCCGCTACATCATTGATGGAGAAGCGATTTTTGGCTTTGTACGTTCTGATGGTAGTCAAGTAGAACTGACAGTACAACCAGAAGAATATATCAACATTCCAGCCGGAACCGAACATTGGTTTTATCTCACCCCAGCAAAGCGGGTGAAAGCAGTACGCTATTTCATCACCACAGAAGGTTGGATACCCCAATATACAGGCAGAGAAATTCGCACCCGCCAACCCCTAGTGAGTTGAGAAGGCAGAAGGCAGAAAGTAATCCCCATAAATAAATTTAGGGGCTTTAAACCCGCTCTGCAGAGGGCAAAAATATATTTTCTGTCTTCTGCCTGCTTTTTGATTTAGAAGATGAACTAGGTGAGCAATTCTGGACAAACTATCAAATCCAATTGCTTTTTGATGAAAAAGAGGAGCAAACAATTGAACTGTCAGTCTCACAAACAGATGATTATGCCGCGAGGTTAGAATTTTACCCATCGCTAAAAAGGTTTTCACCATCCATAGTTCCCTTTACGGATAATGATTTTTAAAATTTTCAAGTCACATCAGAATTAACAGACTCCTTATAGGGAAAACCACAGTAAGGACAGAAGCGGAATTTCACCCTCAGAAACCCTTGAAGAGGTTATTGAATGCTTAGTAGAAAATTTTTCTGATTCTCAAGGACTATGTGATCAAAAGACTATAGATACATCCTCTCCAACTCCTGCCGTAGACTTTTCACTTCAATAAATCTTTGATGAAATGAAAACAAAAGCGAATCCCAAGGTAGGAGGAGATGGTGAAATAATCCAGCCAGAATCTTTATTTTTACTAGAATTACGTTTCGCTTTAACACTTATCATTATGAAACTTGTTCAGTTGAGTTAATTGATTCGGCAATTGATGCAGTTCTCCGTAACCAATAAATCTGTTCTAACCTTTGATGCCAGCCAGCAGGCGTTGAGCGCGAAGAAAATTTACCTGGCTTCATCGGGTTAATGCCTGCCCAAACCTTTGATGCCGTTAGGCGTTAAGCATAGTACTTCAGTCTGTAACACCATATTCACGCTCAATCAAACCCAGCAGCTTTTCTTCCACAGCCGTTAGATAAGGACGGTTCAGTTTCCCCAACGACTGCAACTCTCTTTTTGACTATCTCCAAAGAGCAAATCGGAATACACTATTTTTATGCGATCGCCTGGGCGTGGGCGCTTGAGCCTGGGCGCTTGAGCCATCACCAATTGCATCAAGGTTATCACGGTCATCATCTAAGTAGAGTTCGATAAATTGGGTCAGCGTGGCTGTTGCTGTCGTCCCTTTCGAGTTGCAACGGGCGATAAACTGCGACCACATCTTTTGGTCACAGTTGAAAGATGCTAGCTTTTTTTTACGCCCTGTATTGCTCATCTCTACCTTTCATCTAGGTAAACCGTAACTGTCCGTGCCTATTTAATCGCTTAATTCATCATGATGATTACCTTGATGCTACCATCGTCAGCGCATTCTTCAACGAAGAGGAAAGGGGCAGTTATTGCTGGGAGCACGGAGAGATAACCCCATCAAGAACTGCTGAGGAACGCAATTTATCTCAGGCTTAATCCACCAATTTCTGACCACTCACCATCTGAATAAACGGATACAGCCGCAGTAAATCCCGCTTACTCGCCCCCGGTTCTACCCGTGTGAACGAAAAACCCACCGACACCACCATGATTTTGGATCGCTTGCCCAAATTCCTGAACATGAGCCGGATTAATCGTGTCCTTATAGCGTTTGGCTTGAATCAGATACAACTTTCCTTGCAACCACACGTGCCCGTCAAGTCCACCGTCCCCTGTATATGACTCGTTGCGACGAATCATAAAACCTTGCCGTTCAAAACAAGTGAGCAGCAATTCTTCAAAAACTTTGCGATCGCTAAATTAGTTAGGGCATAAAACCAATTCGCAATTCGATGCATTCTTAATTCGCAATTAAACTAGGCCACGCCACTTGCGGGTGGGGTTTTTACCTACCTTGAGACACAAGCAAGGAATTTTTCGCGCCACTTGCGGGCGAGGTTTTGAACATGAAGCTTTTTGTATAAATCAACTAGAGTTATTTGCTTTGCCAAAACCGCAATTCATTCAAGAAGTACCTGCTTGTTTTTTTACCTTCATTCTTCCAGTGATCCCAAGCCACCAGCACCTCCTCTTCGCCTAAATCTTCCACAACTTCCCCTCTAGCGTTATATAACGTATAGTAGGGATCTGCATAAGCGACGATAGAACCAACGCCAATCGTCGGTGGTTGAGTAGATGCAAGTTCGAGAGATTTGATTAACTCTGTCTCTTGCGGGGTTAATTCTGCTAAATAATCTCCTTTTATTACCTCGTATTCAGTAGCCACTGCCAAAAACTCCTGCCAAGTACACCCAGGTTTTGCTAACACCTGCCTGATGTCACTAACCGCTTGGGGTAGCATTTGTAATTGCTCCGTCCTGATTGCGATCGCTTGCTGTGTCGGCTCACTCCCCAGAATTATCGCCGCAGCAACGAGTGCTTGGGTATTGTTCATCGCAACGCTTAGGTTTTTCAATGCCATGCCCATTAACCGTAAGCATTCTTGGGCATTTTCTTTGGGTGGCTCTGCGGCAAGCTCGCGCAGGTCAATGGTTTTTTCTAACGCCTGTTTTACCTGCTTGTTCAAAACTTTGGTCGCTTGCTGGGTCATTGTGTTTCCCCATTGCTGTGAAGGACGTTCAAGTAGTGCGTGTTCCAAGTCCTGAATACGTTGCTTAAGTCGCTGATTCTCCAGTTCTAGTTGTCGTAATCCCTCCATTTCATCTAATCGCTGCTGCAACTGGATTATCTGTGACTTCTGTTGCTGGTACAGTTTTTGGGAAGATTCAAGTTGCTCTCGTACTTGGACTTCGGCTATGGCATTGGCTTCTACTTGCAGTCTAATTCTTATTTCCTCCTCCAGACGCTCTAACTCCCGTTTATGGCGTTCTTCAATTTGTGCGATCACTTCTGCATATCTGAAGGGGTATCTCCGCTCTATTGGTTCCTGGGTTTCGTTCCCCATTGGTTTCTGATTTTGAAGATCCAATGGTTCCTTTGGTGATGGCTTTTTCCGTGCAACCGGGGGAACCACTTTTAAAGCAGCAGCGGCGAAATCTGATTCACTGGGTGAGGGGTTTGACTCTAAAGCTAACTCGACAGCAGCAATAAGCTTCTCTGGTTCTTTAG
>NZ_JAIVFS010000024.1 GCF_020829645.1 Nostoc mirabile CHAB5784
CTTCTCAATTAATCGTAGCTATCGTCTGTGCCACTCTGCGCGATCGCTGCCGTAAATGCCAGTTGAGCAAATTCTTACATTGCCAGCTTTCTGCGCTTTCCTATCCGTCGAACTCACGTTAAATTAAAAATTTAGTGCTTGCTCTGTACCCTCTTAAATTACGAATTACGTTAGCGACGCGCAAAGTGATAGCGCAGCGTTAGCGATAGCGCAGCGTTAGCGATAGCGCAGCGTTAGCGATAGCGCAGCGTTAGCGATAGCGCAGCGTTAGCGATAGCGCAGCGTTAGCGAGGAACGAGCGTCGGAACGAGCGTCGGAACGAGCGTCGGAACGAGCGTCGGAACGAGCGTCGGAACGAGCGTCATTACGAATTAGTAATTATTTGGTCAACAACATAGAGTAAAGGCGACAGCGTAACCCCTTCTCTCAATGAATATTTTAGTTTGATATATGGAAAGTTTCCGCATAATAAATAGTTAATGACGAGCTTCGGCGATCGCATTAAACATCTGCGGGATAAAATGCTAGGACGTTAACGTGAATCTAAGGTTATTAAGTCAACATTTGGGTGACAAAGCGCTCAACTTACCACCAAGAAGCGATAATGGATAAGATGCCATTTACGTTTTAAGAGTGTGGTAGCCATGACTGAGTTACTTGAGCATGCGATCGCCCAACTAAAAACTCTACCTGTTGCCGAGCAGGATGCGATCGCTGCTCGTCTCCTTGCCGAGATAGAGGATGAGCGGACATGGAAAGCTCAGTTTGAATCTACAACAGATGCTCAGTGGGATCGTCTAGCTGATATGGTACGGCAGGAAATTGCTGCTGGCGACATCACTCCTTTAGCTGACGTTTTTCCCTCTGAGCAATGAAGTCAAGTGTTACGAAGGTATTTCGCAAGAAACTTGATGAACTTCCTGCATCAGTTCAAGAGCAAGCTGCCAAAGCCTATGCTCTTTGGCGTTCAGATCCTTACCACAATAGTCTTCAGTTCAAACGAGTTAGCCAGCGCCAACCAATCTATTCGGCTCGTGTTAGTTTAGACTACCGCGTTCTTGGCTTGTTGCAGGATGATCACATTTACTGGTTCTGGATTGGCGCACATGCAGAGTATGACCAAATAATTACTAATTCGTAATTCGTAATTCGTAATTCGTAATTTATGGTTTCAAGCCCCTTAATTTATTAATGGAGAAACGAAAATGCGTAGCACCATATTTCAAGCCCACGATTAAAATCGGGGGCTTGAATTACGAATTACGAATTATCAATTACGAATTGCAGCTACGCTGCTTGACGAGTTGCTTCAGAGGTTGTAGCGCCAGCAGCCTAACTATTAGCTTCTCCAGGCGCGACGCCGAATAGCCCGTCGTAGACATCGCCAGAAAGCATCTGCGGGATAAAATGTTAGGACGTTAACGTGAATCTTATGCTCACCAATATTCGCCTAATTAGTGTTCGAGAATATCACAAAATGGCGGAAACGGGGATTTTTCATCCTGAAGAACGCTTAGAATTAATCGCGGGACAAATCATCAGAATGTCAGCAAAAGGAACTGCTCACGAATCAGCAATTACCCGCACAGAAAGGTTATTACGTCAACGTTTGGGGGACAAAGTTTTATTAAGAATCCAGTCACCAGTGCAACTTGACGATTACTCGGAACCAGAACCAGATATTTCAGTAGTAAAGCTGAATCCATTAGATTATGACGATCACCATCCCGATGCTTCCGAAGTGTTTTTACTGATTGAAATAGCTGATTCCAGTCTCAAATATGATCGAGAATTGACCGAATAATTCGTAATTCGTAATTCGTAATTCGTAATTAAAAACTTAGAAATTAGGAATTAATTATTAATTAATTCATTAAGGGTGCAAGCCCCTAATTTTAATTATGAAAAAGAAAAAAAGGGCAAAGCCAACTTTATTCAAGCCCCCGGATTTATCCGTGGGGTAATAATTACGAATTACGAATTACGAATTACGAATTGGAGCGAAGCGACTTGACACTCCCCGGCGTGAACGCACTCGGGGATTCTTCTATCTACGAAACGGCTTGCTCTGACAGGATTGCTCCAATTAGAGTAGAGGTCGATTCTCCAGAAGCGTTGCTTGCATCTAGTGCAAAGGTTCCAGTATGCCCTACCGTACCCAATCCACAATTTAGGATGTTAATACTGGCGTTGTGATCTCTATCTAGTTTGCATCCACACTGACAAACGTGTGTGCAAGTAGACAGGGATTTTTTCACAATTGCGCCGCAGTTAGAACACTCCTGCGAGGTATAACGCGGATTTACAGTAATTCCCAAGCCCACGGTTTGCAAGTAAAGGCGTTCATAGCGCGTACTTTTGCGAACTCCTGCAAGCCAGCCCCAAAGCAAAGGCGCAAGACCTGATTTACCCCGCCGGGACTTTACAAGTGCAACTTCTGGGAACTGCCACGCCAAATCCTGCCGCGCACGATTCATGATCGGGGACTGCACGCGGTTTAGATGAGCAAGTCTCAAAACCAGTTCCCGAATTCTGACAATGACGCGATCGCGAATTTGGACAAATCGACGCGGGTCTTGGTGGTAATCAAAGTAGTAACAGGCGAGTGCTAAGGCATCGGCATCATCATCTTTATCAGGCAGTGCCAAGTGATTGGCTCGATAATTCCTCAGTTCTTTGTGACCAAATATCCAACTAATGAGTATGTGTTTTCTGGGTCAACAATGTTAAGAGCATCAACCATCGCATGTCCCATCAACACATCAAAAACTGAGTAGCCACCATTAGCTATTGCACGCTCAATTTTCACCATCTTGAAAGTTTGCTCCAGTTCCGGTGTTCTCAACCGTGGATCAATATCCTCAATGGAGTTGATCGGTGGTGGTTCTTGGTTGCCGTCGATCCAGCGCTCATACTGACTATTGCAAAATTCAGCAAAAGCAATCGCCCCGTCGCACAATTGCGCCGAAATGTCAGAAATTAAAAACAGCTAAGGAGTGCTGGGTCATCAATTCAAATGTACTACCGTACTCCTCTTGGAGGGATTCCACTAAGGAACCGTCGTTTATGGTGTAGCTGGTAAAAAACCCTATTGGCTTTGACATTGGTACAATTTCCTTATTAAATACGACGCATTTGGCGATCGCTCACGCATGACGGTAGGCGATCGCATGAATCAATTCGCATGAATCAATACGCACGCTTTCAGGTAATGCTCAAATTCCATTTGTGTTTGTTCTTCGCTCTTAAGCAAGCAAAATAATTCTTGTAAGTCGCTAGTCTGTGCCCAGAGATACTTATCCCTATTGGGTTCGTCATGAAAGTGTCTAATAATTTCATACTTCCAATCACTTTCGACCAACGTTACAGAATTAAGCTTTTGCGATAGGTCTTTGATTTGCTCAATAGTTATGTTTTCCATATCGAAGATCAGGTTACTTGTTGTTTTCAGCTTTCAAGTCAGCGATCGCCTACCGAGAATAGGGGGCGATCGCCTTTTTAATTATTTAGATTTCCTCCTCCTCATCTGGGTCATCGTATTCCTTCTCACGAATGACGATGGTCACGCCGTCGTCAAGAGACTTGAAATCAACGATGGCTTCGCCAACGCTAAAAGCGAACGCAAATTCCTCATCGTCAATGTCTTTGATAGTTACCTCTGTTGTACCGGGGTAGTGTTTCAGGTTTGCAATCAGTTCTAGAACTGTGGAAGTCATGTTGTTTCCGTAGGTTTGTGTGCAGACATCAAAATATCACCGCGCAGTAAACTCGTTACCGCGATCGCTTCACAGGTGATGGAGAGGGTGTTTCCGCGCTCTTGTGGCGCGGGTGCTTGCTCCGGTGATGCCACGCAAAGGGTTAGGCGTGGGGGAGCGATGTTGTGTTGCAAAATAAGTTATATGCGCGTATAACCAAATATAAGCTAATACAACGCGCGTTAAAAGTCAACATTCTATGCGTATACAATAAGAGGTAGTGCATGGGTATAACTAATGCGGAAGCCGATCCACGGACAAAGGAAGAAAAGCTTGAATTTGACAATATCTCCAGAAGCTCATCAGCTACTAGAGGAGAAATCACTTTTACTGGGACTGAGCAAAAGCGAGTTCATAGAGAGGGTAGCTCGCGATCAAGCATCTTCAATCCAGGACAAAGAGTTACTGGGAAAATGCTCGATCATCTGATCAGCGAATATGAAGATCAGGCGACTGCTAAAAAAAATGAGATAGCTGCAATTGAAGTCAAGATCAAAGACCTCCAGTTGCTCAAAGAGGAACTGAAAGAACAGTCGGAAGAAGAACCTGAATAAAACCGTCCTGCCTGCTGTGGTAAGGGCGGTTTTGTTTTAGCGATCGCGCAGCGCTGGAGAATTGCGATCGCAGTTGTCTTTGTTAATCACATACTGGCTCCACCTTATCCCCCGCGAGTATTGTTCGTCACAGATTTGGGTAAACCCGGTCTACTTCATCCCACGCTTGAGAAGCGAGATTCTCCAATGCCATAGCCAAATACACTCTCCTGGTCATACTCCCCATGCTGCAAGCGGTCGAAGAAAATTTCGATTTGGAGTTGGAGCAGGTTGGGGTTCATAGAGTTGCGATCGCCTGTTTAACGTCGTCGTCCGTTACCTCGATGTAACGCGAAAGCACCTTCAAATCGGTGTGACCAGTGGCTTTTTTGATTGTTGCAAGGCTTACCCCGCGCTTTGCCAACTTTGTGATAAAGCTCCTCCGGGTGGAATGAGTCGATATGCCTTTACCAGAAAGTCCTGCTCTCTCTACAGCTGTGCGTAGAATTTGGTCAGCCCCCCTTAACCCCATAGGCTCATCTCCATCTCTGGACGGAAATAACCAATCGCAAAATTGATGAACAAAATAGACGCTTGCGCGAGTTAGAGCAGAAACAGAATAAGTGTTGTCATGACAATAATAACAACAAGCCAACAGATTTATCTGCAATTATAAAGAGGTTAGATAAAGCCGAGAAAGACATACTTGAACTGGGCGGAATTGTTAAAACCGTTATTGATGATCTAAAAGATTTGTTAGACGCCGCTACTGAACATAACGAAACTGCTAACGGCGCACAAGGGATATTTTCAGCAATTATTGACTATTTTGTAAACGAGTAGTTATGACAGTTTCTCAACAGATATCACCTAGTGCTTTAAGGGCATACAAATTATCTAAATATGCCAATGGGCAACCTGGGAAGATGCTCTTAGAAGCAAAGAGAGCCAAGCGCATAACATCTCAGTTCATGACTAAAAGCGGAGCTAAAGAAGCTGCCAAGCGGATGAAGTCCCTCAAAAAAACCGCCGCCAATGCAAAGAAGGTTGCTGATGCTACTAAGAAAATCGTAGACACCGGGAAAAAAGTACAAGATGCAATTCTCAAAAACATTCCTGGTGCAAATGACGTTGCTAAAAGCGGTAAAGCTGGTAGCTTGTTAGGCGGATTACTTGTGATTGGTGGTATCGCTGCATTAATCGCTATCAAAGCAAAATTTGATGAATTTTTACAAGATAGATCCAACGATTATCTTGATGGATTAAATAACGATATTACAAAAACCAATCAGTTGACAACTCAAGTAGGGCTGAAGGTAAAAGAGCTTGAAAAAAAGATTAACAATTTCAATAAAGAACTTGATACAAATGCTAAAGACTATGCGCGTTTAAATAAGCAACAAGAAACTTTTGGCAAGGACGTAGTAGAAGCCAAAAAGAAAAGCAATGATGCACTCTACGAAACGCGGGAAGGCAGAAAGATTATTGAGGGGAAGGTGGCAGATGCCAAGAAACAAGCAAATGATGCACTGTACGAAGCGCGGGCTAACAAGCAAAATTTAGAAGGTCAAATCACCGGGATAAGAACTTCATTTGAAACAAAAATCCAACAGATAAATGCACAGGTAGCAAAGTTTAATAACAGTATTTCAGACAGTTTTCAAAAGTCTGTAAACGCTGCAATTTCCAGTGCTAACACTACCATCTCAAAGCTACAAGCTGACCTTGCTGCAACAAAAGCGCAAGTCAACGCTATACGACCTCCTCAGCCTGTTGATACGAGTAGTGTTACCGCCAATGCTGTAGCGGCTGCTAGGGCAATTTTCACGCCTCTACAATCCCAAGTGGTTCAGTTGGCTGGCACAATTAATCCCAGCGCGTGCAGCTAATTACGAATTACGAATTACGAATTACGAATTATTTAATTGGGTAAACATAGGCGTTTTTATACCATGAAAAAACGCCCCAGGTTTGCTCTGGAGCGGCTTTGCAGGATTTGTTGTGACTCAGCAGTATATTAAAAAGTGATGCAGAGCTTTATCTATAGGAAGTTCAGTACGCCTTTTTGTTGAATCGCGGTTCTGCCCTATCCGCTTAATTTGCATTTTGGTCATTTTTTCCTGAATGAATGTCCTGTTTTACCTTTCTACTCGCTGTAGATGTGATTAGAAACGCAAGGATTATTGGGGAGAATTCTTTGAGCATGGAAAACGACGGTCGCGGCAGTGGCAGGTAGTATTATGGCTTTTGTATTAGTTATAGACAGCTTAGGCGCAGCCCACCGTAGGCATCGCTATCGCCTGGTGAAAGCCCCATATTAAGCTGGTATTATGTTGAATGGGGCAAGAGTGATTAAAAAGGGTTAATGTCTTTTACCTGCTCCCAGATATAGCTCACCCACTTTCGGATCATTCAACAATTCTTCACCAGGGCCTGAGATAGCATCGCGTCCTGACTCGAGTACATAGCCGCGATTAGCCATCTCTAAAGCCTTACGGGCATTTTGTTCCACTAATACGATCGCAGTACCCGCCTGATTAATTTGTTTAATCTGCTCAAACACTTGTGTCACCAAAATTGGGGACAAAGCAGCAGATGGTTCATCCAAAATCAGCAAACTAGGTTCCAACATCAAAGCTTTCCCCATCGCTAGCATCTGGCGTTCTCCTCCAGAGAGAGTACCAGCGCGTTGACGACGGCGATCGCTTAGTCTAGGGAACATAGTAAATATTTTATCTTTAATTGGTTTTAGGGGAACGTTAAGCACAAAAGCACCCATCTCCAAGTTCTCTTCAACACTCAGGGAGGGGAAAACATTGGCGATTTGCGGTACGTAGCACATTCCTCGTTGGACTATTTCATTGGACTTTAGCCCCACTATATTTTCACCTTTGAAAGTAATTGCGCCTGTGTGGGGAATCAAAAGCCCAAAAATTGCTTTTGCTAAAGTAGATTTACCCGCACCATTGGGGCCAATCACAGTTACCAATTCCCCTGGTGCAACCCGGAAATTCACACCTTGCAGGATATCTACATCTTTGATGTATCCAGCGTGGACATTTTGGACATTTAGTAAATAGTCATTTGTCATTTGTCATTTGTCATTTGTCATTGGTCATTTGTCATTTGTCATTGGTCATTGGTCATTTGTCATTTGTCATTGGTCAACAGTCAAGTCAAACATAACTATTGACTATTGACTGTTGACTATGGACTATTACGGAGTTTTTTGCAACTCCGGTCGTTCTTCTGGAAGAATCGCCCCTTCTACTGGGCAAACTTGGAGACATATGCCACAGTCTATGCAAGTGGCAAAGTCAATCCAGTACCAATCGGTGCCCTTGGCATTTTTGCCTGGGCCCTCATGAATACAAGCTACTGGACAAGCACCTACGCAGTCAGCAACGCCTTCACAGACTTCTGTAACAATCGTATGCGGCATGTTCTCGATTCCCTCTTTTCTGTATCGGCTATTTCTAGCCTAGCAGGGGAGTGGGGACTGGGGACTGGGGATTGGGGACTGGGGATTAGGAATTAGGGCGTGTTTTCAAAGTCTTAGATCCCCCCAACCCACGCCACTTGCTCCACTTGGGGAGACCCCAGACGCTCGATGACTCGCTACCGCTTCTCTACGAGACGCTGCGCGAACGCTATCGCTTTTAGCGTCTCCCCTTGGGAGAAGACCGCAGTGGCTCCCCTTAAAAAGCCTTGCTCAAAGTCTCTTAAGTCCCAATACGCTTGGGTTAACGATGATTGTAGGTTGGGTTGAACATTCGTGTTACCCAACAAATCCCAGAAAATGTTGGGTTTCGTTCCTCAACCCAACCTACACAATTTATTTTTTGGGCTTAACCCAAGCGTATTGTCTTAAGTCCCCCTTTTTAACGAACTTTGGGGGTTTAAGTTGCATAGCCTCTACAGGCAGCGCGTTTTGTGTCGGGGTCTAAATAAGAGTCACAAAACGTAATTGCGAATTAAGAAAAAGCGAATTGCGAATTGGTTTAAGGCAGGGCTGTTTCATTTCCTAAAAGACCCTAATTTACAAGCGTATCTACCAAAAAAATCAGGTAGTTCAAAAATTTTATTTGCTCATGAGCCTGGCGATCGCAGTTAAATTTATCCGTTGAAGTGGTAATTTTTCTTTTTCCCACTCCCCACTCCCCATCATTGAGGACATTGCAACAGTTGTGCTTGAGGATAGTCTTTTCGTAGTTGCAACTGCCGTCGCTGCGGGCGTCCGTAAGTCGATAACTGTTGTAATACTTTAGGCTCAGGTGGAGTTGACAACTGCTCCTCTCCTAGACTGCTGAACAAGACGACAGATTGTAATTGCAAACGACGTTGCTGGTGTTGCTGATAAAGTTGAGTGTAAGTCTGAACAACCTGCTGCCACTCTGTCGCTGGACAATAGCTGCGATCAATCAGTACTGTAATTGCCGGAATCGCAAAGAACCAACTGATCAGCACTCCGGTGATTAAAAACACTAACCAACTGAGTCCTAAAGTTTTGAGGAGTTGCGTGTTGAGGTTCATTGTTGTAATTCGTAATTCGTAATTCGTAATTCGTAATTAAGAAAGCCATTCAATTTGGGATTTTAGATTGGAATATTTCATCTAAAATCTCAAATTTGGTGTTGCCAAATCAGAGATTAGTCTGGAACAAGTCTTTGAGCAGAACTTGTACTTTTTCGGGTGTGCCTTGGTAAACACTGCCTTCTCGAATCGCAGCGATCGCTTCTAATTCCTGCTGATTCACTTTACCGTAGGCAATGGGATATACTCTCACACGGCTGTGCTTAATCACATCCTTAATTTGTCCAAAATCAAGTCCGTTGGTTCGTTCTCCATCGGTGAGCAGTAGTAGATAAAATCGACCCTTGGGATCAGTTTTTTGTTTTTCCATCAGGTCTGCCAAACCAACGGCGAGTCCATCATAGAGAGCAGTTTCACCATCAGGTCGAAGTTGGTCAATGGCTGCAAATAATCGCTTTTGTTCTAATTCGTTGAAGGGAGCGAGGGTAATCCGGCGACTGGGGCGATCGCTAAATGTTACTAACCCAATCTGATTACCCCGGTTAATTTGTTGGCTGGCAAATCGTAACGCTTTCTGAACCGCTTGCAGACGATTGTTTTGCTCCATTGAACCGCTAGTATCCACAATCAGTTCCATGTAAACGGTATGTCCACCATCTTTACGCTGTTTCCAAAATGACTGAGCAGCTTTGAGTACTTCACCAGATGGTAGGGGTGGAAATTGACTTCGCTGGAGATATTCTGTTTTTTCATAGCCCTGTTGTTGAGCCAATTGTTGCATCGGTGTAGAGGTAGCAAAGGCAGCAAATTTTTCCAGGGCTTCTCGCTCAGATGCCGTATTCCAATCAAATCCAACTAATGGCGAATTTTCAGGAACACCGAAGGGAATGTAAGCAAGCTGTGCAAATTCTGGCTGTTTCTTCAGATTGACATAGCTTTGGTAGGCCATGACAATTGCCTGAAACTTTTGGGGATCGCGAATCCAAATTTGCTTTAAGTCCAGGTATGTGGGCGTCGTCAGGGCGATTTGTTTCTGGAAGGTGCTAAAAACTGAATTGACTTCAGAAGACTCTAGTTCAGCAATAGTTAATGGTTTGCCATCTTGAGCATGACCTGCTGAACGCCAAAACAGTGTATGCAGAAAATTCAACGCCGATGAGGCGATATAAGGATTGGAATAACCAACTTCGATTTTGTCAGCGAGAATGGCATCCATCAAGCGATCAAACGTCACTCCTCCACCTTTAGTCAGTTCTTGATACACCTGGGGTTGGATTGCAAAGATGGCTTGGTTCGAGACTAATGCAGGTGCGATCGCTTGCAGTGGCAATCCTTCAGCTTTCAGTAACTCTAACCACAAAGCCGTTGCTGGTGTGTAGCCTGCCGGTTTTCCTTTCCTGGCAGCTAAAATCTGTGTGCCCAATCCAGAAGGAATATTCCGAATCCCCACTTGAATGACTTCTCCAGATTTGAGCCTTTGTCGTTGCTGATTAAATTTTTCAACGACATCAATTAACCAACGTTCATCCTGTCGTTCTCCATTTGCTTTTTCAGCCGAGCTGTAGATTTCGACATACACGATATTCGGATCGTTGCTTGGCTTTGCACCGTACAGAGGAAAGGAGTTTGGATCGGGGACAGAATCAGCTAGTGGAGGAATCACCACATTATAGGCGGCGGTGTCAGATACAAGCTGTGAATCCAATTGAATACTGGGTAAAAGATGTTGGCTTAGATAGCGATCGGCACTTTCAAATGAATTGATTGATGATGGTGTTGTACAAGTCGACAAAAATGTCAGGCATAGTCCGATCACTAGGCAAAATTTGAAAGGCAAATTTTTCATAGTTTTTAATCTCCTAAAATTCCTCTTTCGTTTTCCGCAATCAGTGTTTGCAGCCGGCTCGATATGACAGCAGGAGCGCTAAGTGAACGCCGTTCCAGGTTTTCCAATACAATTTGGTCGTGCAATTCCTGAAGCTGGTCATGGGTTTGCTGAAGCCGAGATAAACTGCTTTGCAATTGTTGTTGCGCCAACTCTCGATAACGTGGTGTTTGCACTTGTTGAGTAACCTGCAATGCCTGCACCAGTCGGTCAATCAAATCCAGAACAGTGTGCAATGTTTCGAGCAAGTCTGGAGTGAAAGTTGATTCCTGTTGGGCAATTTGTGTCGCAATCTGCCCAATGGCTTGAGCCTGTTGCTGAACCGATCGCCACAGAGTTTGAGCAGCATCAGGAATTCGGTTATTAAAGTAGCTGATATGACTTAAAAAAACATCTTTTTCCAGTAAATTCGCTGAAGTTGCTGAAGAGCTTATTTTTTGGCCTTCGAGTTGCACGTACCAAGAAGCGATCGCCAATACAACAATCACTGCGCCGCTAAATAGAACAATTAAACGTATTCCTAGCCACAAAACAAAGCTAATATAACCAATTAATAGACCAGCCACTAAGAATTGAGTGTGAGACAGTTGAAAAGGATTGCCCCTGGGTTGAGTCATCATTCTAGAAATTAATTTTGTTAGCGGATTGCCGATGTGCGATCGCACTTCTTTAGCTGTGATAAGTTTGGCATAGGCTGCGAAAGTAATAAATTCGTTGACAGCAAAGCTTTTGCAAACGATGAAATCATTTGCAGAGTATGCAATTAACGTTTGAGAATACCGAACCGTATTGAGATATCCCGGCTGATTACTTACTAAACCCCAAGAACCCCACCCCGCCAAAGCTATGCTTTGTCTCCCCTCCCCGCAAGCGGGGAGGGGATTAAGGGGTGGGGTGCAATGACTGTGGGAATCATAACTAATTATGCGGACATGATATAAGAGAAAATCAAGGGTTTCAAATGGTGAAAAAGAGACGTAGCAGTGCTACATCTCTACAAAGGTTCTGGATAACGCATATTTTTTGCTCATGCCCGGAAATGCGATCGCATTGACTGCGGGCGCTGTGCGTCATTGCAGAGTTTTAAGCAAAAATGCATTTCCCGGCGAACAAAGTGCTGACTAGGCAAAGATGAAGTCTCTAGAGAGACTGACATTGGTAGTGTCTTGAACGTTAGCAATCAAGTCAATGCCATAGAAAATTTGTGTGTCTAGAGCAAAACCGCCACTCAAGTCTGCATTCCCAAAAGAGTATAGACTAGAGAAACCCCCGGCTAGAATTAAATCAGAAGAGGGGTTCCAGTCAGTAATGGTAGCGAAACCAAGACCTTGGTATTCAACACCGAGGGAACCGCCAAGAACGAAAGTATCAAAACCAGCACCACCAACCAGGATGTCGTTTTCTACTGTGTTAGTGTTTATAGAGCCGGACAATATATCGTTACCATCTCCGCCATAAAGGATGTCATCCTGATTGCCGCCGAACAATATATCGTTGCCAGCAAAGCCAAACAATATATCGTAGCCGTCGTAATCAAACAAACCAGAGCCAACGGGGTAGCCAGCGATGAGGTCGTCACCGTCGGTGCCAAAGAGTGTATCACTGAACGAACTGCCATTAATAATAGCCATTTGAGTTTCTCCTTGATTTAAATCGAGTTAAGGCAAAGGTATTTGGATAAATCTTCCATCACCTCATTGGTACGCAATCCAATACTTTTCGGTTAAGGGAGAAAGGGGTCTTGGGATTGGGTTTGAATTCACCTTTACCCTTTGCCCTTTAACCAATTAAGAGACTAAAAGGGAGTAGTTTACGCTTATCCGAAAAGTATTGAATACACTTGAGTTACAGCAATTTTCAGGTAAATAGACCACGCGGTAGGGGTACAGCAAAGCTCATTGGTGTCAACTTAAGCTAAAAATCGCTTATCTGTTGGCTTCCACGCCCGCCTCGAACTAAAGTTCAAGGCTAAAAGCTAAAGTCTACTGAAGTAGACTAAAGATTTTTTGCTATATTTAGTCATCAAAAGATGACTTTCGCTATTAGCAAGGAACTTCAGTTCCTTGCGGGACATGGCTTTTACGTTAAGTTGACACGTATGAGCAAAGTTTAGCCCCTACGACAGATGTGATTCAAATAAATGAAAACTGCTGTAAGCCCAAAAAATTAAATTATGTAGGTTGGGTTGAGGAACGAAACCCAACGTTTTCAAGCCTTTGTTGGGTTTCACTGCGTTCAACCCAAGCGTAGTGCTTTTTACCCTACAAAGGACTATCGGAGGCTAGAGTAAAAATCGCCCGAATTTTTACGTAACTTTACAAAAAAATCGGCATTGCACATTTGCGGGATGATTTTAATGGTTTTATGGGATAGGCGTCTCGCCTCTCCCTTGTATTTACGTGAGTTCGACAAACTTCTCCCTCTTTGATCTGGAGAGGGACAGGTGAAAGCTTGCTTGTTTGTAAACCAACAAGAGGTCTTTGTCTTAAGTTGTTTTAGGATGAACGTAATCAGCAATTGCGATCGCCGATATAACAAATGCAGTCGCCGATATAACAAATGCAGTCGCCGATATAACAAATGCGTACGCCGATATAACAAATGCGGTCGCCGATATAACAAATGCGGTCGCCGATATAACAAATGCGGTCGCCGATATAACAAATGCGTACGCCGATATAACAAATGCAGTCGCCGATATAACAAATGCGTACGCCGATATAACAAATGCGTACGCCGATATAACAAATGCAGGCGTAGGTTGGGTTGAGGAACGAAACCCAACATCCTCAAGACTTTCTTGGGTAACGCTTACGCTCTACCCAACCTACTTTTCTACTTTTCTTCTTAACCCAAGCGTATCAATACTGCTCGGGTTTTGGTGCATAGTCATTGAAGATCCCCCTTAGTCCCCCGATAAATGGGGGGAAAATAAGCCCCCCAATTTATCGGGGGGTTAGGGGGATCGACTCAAAACCTACGCAGTATTGCCCCATGCCCAACTTTCAAGACAAATCTATTGTTGATTAGGACAAGGAACGTCTTTCACCAGATCAAACTTCAATTTATCATTTACAGTAACGATCGCACGAGTGGTAAGTTCTCTGCGATCGCCTGTTGCATCAAAACTAATCGGTAAGCCTTTGATAATCGTACTAGATGCTGCTACCCCAGGTATAATTCCTGTCTGAGACAATTTCTGCTGAATATCCTGTCGAGTCACGGGTGAATTTGATAATTTAATAGCTTGCAACACCGCTTGAACAGCCTCATATGCTAAGGCTGTCCGTCGATTCAAATCACCGCCCCAGTATTCATTGATCTGTTTTGCAAACGCTGCTGCACCACATTGCTTTACATGCCAATCAACTGCAAGGACTAACTGATTTGCTGTGGTATCTTTAGCCTGATTAAGAACTTCTTGGAGATATAGGGTATTTGCCCCTAAAACTGGTTTTTCTCTATTATTCAATTTGATGATATCGATTGCTTTTTGAAAAGCTATAGTATCGTTAGTCTGCCCATCGGGCAATACTGCCAGAGCATCTGCATTTTTCACCTCCGGCGGAAGTTGACTAGTATCGAAGTTTGGATCAGATAAATCAAACGTAGCAATTACACCTCCCTTAAATGCTTTGAGAACCTGAACAAACTGATCAAACAAATCTTTGCTAAACGACTCTCTACTGTTGTAAAAAACAACCACTTTTGGCTGAGGCTTTTTGAGATCATCGACTAAATACTGTACCAGACTATGGGCTTCTACTCGACTTGATGAAACAGTTCTAAAGAATACTTTATTGGGATCGCCACCGCAGTTTGGATTCGATTGGAGGTTAACAACGGTGCTGGTGGGAGAAATAAGCACAAGCTCTTTCGATGAATAAACCTTCAAAGCTGCACAGGTATTGGGAGAAGTGTAGTGCCCCACCACAGCGAGAATTTTGGCATCGTTGGAGAGGATTTCTGCAACCTGCTGGGCTTGATTCGGGCTATTGCCATCGTTAGCAATCACGACTTGTAAGTTGATCTCCTGCTTGACGGCTATATCTTGCGCTTGAGCGACTCCAAATAGGATACCTAATCCGGCATCAAGATTCAATGGCGCGGCAACAGCAATGGTGTAAATTGGCAAATTCCGGTTTTGGGTATGCCGAATATTCACAAAAGCATTGTTACGATAAATCAGGATTTCCGGATCTTGTAGTGCTGCTAAAGCTGCTTGAGAGCCACCCGGAGCAGATTTCTTGTGTTGTGCCTGACTACGGAGGTGATCAAAAATGGTCACCGCATCTCCATATTTACCTTGAGAAAATGCTTTAATGCCTTGCTGTTTTAACGAGAGATACGGTTCACTCAGTTGTACTTTGCTATTAGCAATTGGCTTTTTACCATAGCTAATGAAATCCTCTGGCTGGTTGATGCAGACTCCGGCGAAAATCTGACAGCGGTTGATCGTAATTAGGGTAGCTACACCGATGATTCCAGCCAAAGCAGCAAATTCAATCACTAGATGAGGACGAAGGAGGCGAGATCGCAAGCGGGACACTAGTGATGGGGGTGGCGGGGGAGTTGGGGCAGGCCAAACTAACTCTGGTTGATTAGGATTCACGCAAACGACGGGTAGCCAGGAAGCGGCTGGAAAAGTGCTTTGTATAGATTCAAGGCGATCGCGAGCTTCACGCACTGCCAGACAAAGAGGTGTACCCTGAGAAAATTCCCTCAAAAAGTAGAGCAAGAATTGACAGGCAATCCGATCCGGCACAGGTTCCCGCATCACGATCACAGCTGGCACATTCAACCCTACCAAAAAATCTGCAATCCCTAACCCATCACAGGAATTGAAGATTGCCAACTTTAAACCTCTCGTTACCGCTTTCCTTAAGCTTTGACGTAACGCATGTAACGGTAAAAAATTGCCCTGACTAATTTGAATATGTCCACTTGTTCCCTGACTGGAACTATGTCCGGCAAAAAACAAGATATCCCAATCTTCATCAAATAACAGGCGAGATAGAGTTTCTTCACTCGGCTCTGATTGCGTAATAATTTCTGCTCCACGCTGTTCGAGGATCTTTAATGCTGCTTGATCTTGTTCTAGTTGTAAACCACCCTGAGAACTACCGAAAATGGCTAAAACTCTGACCGGTGCCTCTAAAGTGGCTACTTGAGGACGAAAGTTCGTGAACAAAGCAAACTCGCCATTGGGTAGGTTGGTAAATAAATCCCAGACATGCCAGGGTAGCCTACGCAGAAGTTCATTTTGGTTTTGATCTTGAGTCGGACATCTAATGATAATTGGCACAGATTGATCGGTTCTGACTCTGGTATTTGCCCGAATGCGATCGCGCAAACTGCTAAACGCTCTATCCTGAAACCATTCTCTACAATAGTCCTCTAGCCTTTGAGTTCTTTGTCTCCAATTTTCCAGATTGGCTACGTTCGTTACTTGTCCTGGAACCGCTTGCAGTTGACGACTGCCCTCTAGTGATATATTTTGCCACTCTTGATATAACTGCGGTATTTCAGGTGCAGCAGGAATAGCAGGTAAATCATCATGTTCTTGAATAATTTGACCATCTTCTAAAATCTGAAGCGACACAGAGAAACCGTCAACGAAGCTACCAGCACTAATTCGGAGAACGACAGCGACGTTTTCAGGAGGTTGAGGGCTAGAGGACGACTGCACCATAAACAACAGGGGGAGAGCGCCTGGAGGTAAAGAATTTATTCATTAGATAAGCACGATTAAGCTTGGCTATGCAAGAGAAAGTTAAACAACAAAACTTTCGGTAAAGCTAGCATCATTGAGAACAACACGGGCACTGAAGCGATCGCCTCCGTCCGCCGTAAATTTGAACTGCATATAATGATCTTGCTGTCGCGATTTCACTTCTTCAAAAAACGGATTTCCGGTTTCATCCAGCACGATCAGCTTTAATCCCAACGGCAGATGAGACAGTTGCCCCTGAGGATACACCCGCAGGAGAATTAACATCTTACCATCTGATTTAGGCAAAATACCGACCATTAGTACTATAGGATGCCCGATCAGATAAATTCCTAAATCTTTGGCACTGATCACCGGACAGTCCGGATGTTGAGGATCTAGTTCCCATAAAAACTCAGCCGACTGCCAGCGAATTTCATCATTTTGAGTAGTTTGGAGCAGATTTACCAAAGCTTCCTGGGGATTTAGATGAACCGGAATGGATTGCACCAAATTAGAAGACTGTCCGCGATAGAGTTGTTCAACCCGTTGGCGAATGGGGTCGTCACCTCGTTGCAACTGTGGCTGATAAAGTTGTAAAATCTCTCCTTTGATAGTATTAAGTAACTCTTGGGGGGGTTGCCAATCAGGTTCAAATCTTCTTTTAAGCCATTGTCTGAGTTGAACCATTGGTTGTGGCGATCGCTCTAACGTCAAACGATCAAGCAATACATCGAGGGGTTGGAAATAGCTGCGTGGTACTTCCGGCACTGATACGGATTCCACAAATCCTAAAATTTGCCCTTCTTGGTAAGGTTCATCGAGTTGAATCATCACGTAGCCAAGGCGTTCTGACCATACTTCTTTAGGAACTTTGCATTTGCGATCGCTCCTTTGAAGCGAACGACACTCTAAAAAGCCTTGCAAACTGGGAATATACAAGTCTGCAATGTTTTCTAACAGGCGATCCAGGGGATTCCAACTATGACTGGCTTCTAAATCGGTATCGATGCCTAACAGTTGCAAATAACGCCCAGTCACTAACACAGCCAGCGTATTCCGATAAACTTGTTGCGATCGCTCTTGGGTTGGCTGTTGTTGGGCAAACTGGTAAGCCTGCTTGCGATCGGTCCCCGTAATCGGAATTGCGATCGGAATGAATTTTACTGGGGTATCAATCATGATTAGTGTCAAAGAAAACGTCTAGAAACTTTTCGCAATCTTATTCAGGCAATAACTGTCTGAAAATACGGAAACATCGTGTCCGACAAAATCTCCTCAGCGCCGACGGTTCGACTCCATACTCTTGGGCGATGGCATTCCAAGAAAACTCCCCTGAATCGCGCAACATTTTCAAGATATGAATCAACAAGACCTGACAGTTAACATTCGGATGACTCTGCATTCGACAATTGATCAACAGATGCGGATTATTTCGCACTAACTCTAGCCATTCTTGGATTGTTTCATGCCAACGATCAGGCTCTGGCGCAGGAGGATAAATCCACTCATTATCTTCTTCATCTGCTGGAGAATTTAACCGTCTTCTCTCTTCCTTAGCTCTTTCTCGAATGATATCCTGAATCATCCCTTTCAGCCTTTGGTTAAACCAGGTGACAAAGCTTGCCTGTGCTGGTCTATACCTGTAACAAAGATGTTCCGTAAACCATACCCAGGTTCGTGATAGAGCTTCACTATAGACATCCGGTGATATCCCTCCACCATGCCAAATTAACTTGGAAGACCACATCATATGAATAATCAGCTTCTTTGCCTGACTGGGGTCATCAGTTTGACATGTTTGCTCAAATAGCCATTCACGAGCAGGAATATCGTTCATGATTTCCCGGATCTGTTCTTGTTGCTGTAATAGCTTGCTCCTTTCAATTGGATTATTTAAAGCAGCCTGAAGCAAGCAAATTAGAGGGGGAGCAATAATCTTATTACACATAGAGGTCATCCAGACCCCATCAGTTTAGGTTTAAATATCATGACAGTACCTAACCTCCCCTTACTTGCCTGATGGGTTATCGGAGTTAGAGACAGGGGTAATTCAAATTATTTACAAAACTTTATTAGGAGGTGCCCAAACAAGCAGAGGATTTTTAGCTAACATTCGGCACTAGCGCTGTCAAGGTGAGTTTTGTATTCATTACTAGTTCTAAACTCGGCAGTTGAGCCTTAGAGAGTACATCTTGGCTCATAGAGACGATGAGGATGCTATTCATGCAATGGCGATACGTCTTCGTAATCAGGGGAAAACAGTTACAGTTGAAGAGTTTCTAGAACACATCAAACAGCAAACTCAGGAAAGGTAAAAGGGAGTGGGGAGTGGGGAGTGGGGATGAGGGAGATGAGGGAGCAGGGGGCAGGGAGCAGGGAGCAGGGGAGGCAGGGGAAGAAAACGAATGACTAATGACTAATGACTAATGACCAATGACCAATGACCAATGACTAATGACAAATGACAAATGACAAATGACAAATGCCCAATACCCATTAACGCAATGGTTCAATTTTTGGTGAGCCATCAGCTTTGATCCAAGCAATTTGGGCAATGCTGCGATCGCTTGCATATTGGCGAATAGCGTCTGCATCCCTTCCCCCCAAATCAATTTCTACGCGCACCAAATCAGTAGAATCTCTGAGTTTTTGCGCGTAGGTAAAGGCGGCAGCGTTAGCACTGGCCGTCTCTGCTACTACCAACCAGTCACTCGCTGGAGTCACTTGTGGTAATTGCTGAGTATATAACAACTCTTGGTATAAATCTTCGATATTTAGTCCAAAACCAATTCCGGGGATGTTTTCTCCTTGGGGATGATATAGCCCCAAAAGCTGGTCGTAGCGACCACCACGCCCTAAAACTCTGGCTTGGGATTCGGTATCATTGACAACTTCAAATACGATACCCGTGTAGTAGTCTATGGTCTGGATGAGGCTGAGGTCGAGGATTAAGGGAAATTTTTTCTCTGATTCCAGTAATTCTACTAGGGATTTGAGGTTATTCACTGCCTCTCGCTGTTCTTCATCTAGATCCAAACTACTAACTTTTTGCAACACGTCTGCACTAAGGCCGCGCAAATCCAGCATGGTTCGGGCGCGATCGCGTAGTTTGTCACTTAGGGGTAAAGTATCTATAGTAATGCGATCAAGATGAGCGATCGCACTGCGAACTTTATTTTGTAAATTAGCAGGAAAGGCACTCAGGAGCGATCGGGTAATTCCCGCTTCACCTAAAATTAAATGCCATTCCCGCAACCCCAGTGCTGCTAAACAATCTGCTACTAACAGCAGTACTTCCGCATTTGCCAGCAATCCGCCAGCACCTAATAATTCCACCCCAGCTTGATAAAACTCTTGCTGGCGATTGTGTCTACTTTCCCAAGTGCGGCGAAACACATTAGCGTTGTAGTACAACCGTTGCGGATAAGTTGCATTTGCCATGCGAGTGACAACTGTGCGAGCAATGGATGCTGTTAATTCTGGACGTAGCCCTAATTCATCATCTTCGCCATTTTGTAGTAGTTGAATCACCATCTGACGCTGAATTGCTTCCCCCGCCATCAGAGTATCCATACGCTCTAAAGTCGAGGTGATAATCCTGTGATATCCCCAACGGTGAAACACCTGCTGTAATCTATCTTCAATCCAGCGTTTTTTCTCCACATCCAAGGGCAATAAATCCCTGGCTCCTGCTGCTGGTTGATACACCATTATTTTTTCTTCCCACCAAACAAACCACCGAACAAACCACCACTACCAGATTTATCTGGTTGCTTATCTCCATTATTGGCGGATGAAGTCACCTTATGATCACTAGGTTGTTGTCCTATAGCTTTATCTATTTTAGGTTTCCATTGCAGAGCCGCTTCGTCATTGGGGTCTAATTTGAGAGCATTGTCGAAGTGGATTTTTGCCATTTTTAGCTGATTTTGCTTCAAATACACCATTGCAATTAAGCTATGGCAGTGACTATTTTTAGGTTCTAGCTTCAGGGCATCTTGCAACTCTACTTTGGCTTGGGCAAATTGGTTTTTGTCAATCAAAGATTGAGCGCGACGAACATACTGTTCTACAATCGAGTCTTCTTTTGGTGGCGCTGGTGGTGGTGGTGGATTTTTTGGTGTATTTGACTGAGGTGTACCTGACTGGACTTTGGGTTGAGCAGGTGGCGGCGGCGCTGCGGATGATTTGCTTGCACTCCGCATTAAATACACTAAATTTAACTCACTAACTTGGGCAATAACTTGCAGCACTTGCTCTAAAGAATCATATTGAGTTTCGCCGATTTTAGCGATCGCACTTTTATAGAAATGATCCATATTAGGCGTCTGGGCTAACTGTCTAGCCAAGTCGGTGTTGAGAGTCACCGAAGTAGATTCTTGTAACAGGCGCTTGCCAATTTGCGACAAAATTAAAATATATTCGGTGCGAGTGCGATCGCCACACAGTTTTTCGTAAGCTGGGTTAACCAGCTTTGATAACAATTCGTTCCCTAGCTCTTTTTGACTAGCACTTTCAGTAAAACTACTGTCCGGGTGCAAACGGCGGGCGATTTTGAGATAACGTTTCCGAATTTCTTTGACATCCGCATCCACTGGAACGCACAATACTGCGTGATAATCTATGAAATCATATTTAAATAGTCCACGATCTATTTTGAAAGACATATAGAGGTTTTGCACCAAAGCAGCAGTTAGATTCCTTTTAGTTTACCCAAAGTCAGAGGGAAAGCTCCCATCGGCTAAACCCATGCTGACAGTGGTGGAACTTGTAAAAGTTCACTACAGAGGGAGTCGTGAATATAACCATTTGTTGCGAGAATTCTACCTGACTCAATTTTTACGGGAGTACCATCGTAGGCGGTGACTTTGCCCCCAGCTTCTTGTAACAAAATTATCCCGGCGGCAATATCCCAAGGAGAAAGCCCTCTTTCCCAGTAACCATCGACACGTCCACAGGCAACATACGCCAAATCTAGCGATGCGGAACCGCTACGTCTGACTCCTTGAGTAAGATGAGTCAGGTGACTAAATTCTGCGTAGTTGTTATCAGAGGTTTCGCGGCGATCGTAAGCAAATCCTGTCACTAGTAGGCTTTTATTCAGTTCAGATGTTACCGAAACCTTAATGGGGCGACGGTTACGCGTTGCTCCCAAGCCAGCAGCAGCACGGAATAGCTCATTGTGAAATGGGTCATAAATTACACCAAGTTGCGGAACGCCATTAATTAACAGTCCAATGGAAACGGCGAAAAATGGGTATTGATGAGCGTAGTTGGTTGTGCCATCTAGGGGATCTATTGCCCAAAGGTATTCATTCTCTTGATTACCTAATTTCCCTGATTCTTCAGCAAGGATAGAGTGATCGGGAAAATGGCGGCGCAAAATTTCTAAAATCACCTCTTCTGAGGCTTTATCAGCAGCAGTGACTAAATCACCAGGGCGACCTTTTTCAATAATTGCGTCTTCTAATTTACCTAAGTAACCTTGCAAAATGACACCAGCAGCTAAGGCCGCTTCAGTAGCAATATCTAGAAAAATTTGTAGATTAGTCATTAGTTATTAGTCATTGGTCATTTGTCATTTGTCATTCGTTTTCTTCCCCTGCCTCCCCTTGCTTCCTCTGCTCCCTCATCCCCCATTCCCCACTCCCACTCTTCAAAGATTTTGGCGGCGAAACTCGGCGGGAGTGAGGCGCATGGATTTTTCTGGGTTCCAGATTCCTTGGCCCATGAGCCTAGCCCATTGTTGGGCACGTTCTAAACGCTGGTTGTATTTGTGGTTAGGCGATCGCTCAACAAACATTGCATTCCCTTGTTTCACTAATTCTTCATTCAACAACACCTTATTTTTCCACACATAAGCTAGAGTTCGCCCGATTTTGTCTTTTGTTTCTAAATCAAACTCCAGCGTTACCGATTGTTCTGCACCACCAATTAGATTCTCTAACTGTTCTTTTGCTGCTTCCCCCCAAGGCCGCTGTCGCAAATCTGGTGCATCAATACCAACTAACCGCACTTGGGAAATTAAATTTGGTTGTTCAGCCATGCCTACCACTTCCAAACTTTGCCCACTAACTACCCGCGCTACTTTCACTTGAGCCTCATTGTTTGGTAGCTGGTTTTTACCTTGGCAACTCACCAAAAGCAATAAGCAAGCCAAAATCGCTATTTTTTGCACCCAATCACCAAGACGCATAGGCATTAGAACTTTTCCTATGGCCGCTGCTGCGCGTAGGTGAGTTCCCGGTAGGGGTACGATGATTTTGATTTGTTTATTCCTCATCTAAGGGCAAACCCGCTTTAACTTTCCCCCTAGCAAAATAGCGGCCAAACTGGAGTTCATAGACTTCATCTTCGTCTTGTGTCTCCACCTCCAAGTCAGAACGGGGGTAACTCACACACAACAAGGCATAACCTTGCCGACGTAAATCTGGCGACAATCCGATCGCCTCCGGTTGGTAAATTTCTCCCGATAAAACTCTCACCGCACAAGTGGTGCAAGCCCCGTTACGGCAAGAAAATGGCAGTTCTACCCCTTGTTTTTCGCCAGAGTGCAGAATGTAGCGGTCTTCTGGGACTTGTAGGGTGTGTGTTTTGCCAGTGGCGCGATCGCGAACTCTAATTGTGTATGTACGGGACATCTGGATTTGCGTTTTGGAATTGGGACTTTCAGATTCAATCAAAAATATCTTTCTTTATCTTTGCATTTTCTGGGATTCTATAGTATGATCGTAACTTGTGGCACCTGGAGAGGTGGCCGAGTGGTTTAAGGCGCAGACCTGGAAAGTCTGTTTAGGGAAACTTAACGGGGGTTCGAATCCCCCCCTCTCCGTTATCAAACCTAGTCTAAATATATAGTTTGAACCAGACTTATACAAATAGTTAGGTTAAATAAACAGCAGGATATTGCCAAATATATCCTTAAAACTCCTTTGAAAGTGCGTTAGCGTCCCGCAGGAAAGATATCGTATAAACCAATATGGTTTAGTTAAGGTTAAAAACTAAAACTGGCGTAGGTTGGGGAGCCACTGCGCCCTTGCGGTTTCCCGACTTGTTCGCGCAGCGTCTCCCCTTGGGAGAAGCAAGTGGCGTTTGAGGAACGAAACCCAACATTCATATCGTGTACCAGCATTAACGAAACCTATTAGCACCCACACGATTAAGCGGGAAGTAACATTTATTTATTTTTCACTCATAATTGAGCCATTTTGTAAAGTCGCCAAACTTCTACTTCACTATGGCGACAGCCTGATGAACGGATCGGGTAAATTAAGATAAGTAAAGAAAACGCTTTGAATTAAATGGCAACTCTAAGCTTACAAGAAATTTCTACTCAGTTAGAAAGTCCGAATTTACGCGATCGCATGGTAGCCCTAGCCAATCTGCGTCATGTGTCCCCTGATGATGCAGTTCCTTTGATTAAAAAGGTACTAGATGACGAATCTTTGCAACTGCGATCAATGGCAATTTTTGCTCTGGGAATCAAGCCGACACCAGAATGTTATTCAATTTTGGTCAAAATTCTCGAAAATGACCCCGATTATGGGATACGCGCTGATGCTGCTGGTGCTTTAGGATATTTAGGCGATGCCAGAGCCTTCGAGGTGCTTTCACGGGCATTTTATGAAGATACTGATTGGCTAGTACGCTTTAGTGCAGCCGTTTCTCTTGGTAACATTAAAGATCCTCGTGCCCATCAAATACTTATTCAGGCATTGGATAGCAAAGAAGTAGTATTGCAACAAGCTGCAATCTCTGCACTGGGAGAAATTCAAGACATTGAGTCAGTGGATCAGATCCTGCGCTTCGCGCAATCAGATGATTGGTTAGTAAGGCAGCGTTTGGCAGAAGCCTTGGGTAATCTTCCTACTCCCAAGAGTATCTCAGCTTTAAAATACCTGGAAAAAGACAATCATTTCAACGTTGCTGAGGCAGCCAGGATTGGCCTCAAGAAGCTTGAGGAAATAGGCAATCAAGCTTAATATTAAAGTTTCCTGCTACCTTTTAATAATAATAAAGTGGGAATTTTAGCATTTTGATGCAGGGTAATTTTATTCATGAATATTGAAGAGTTTTTTCAGTTAAGTACTGGTAAATGGTTTTCTCATCGTACTAGTCAACATTTGGCTTTTAACCAATCTGAAGATAGCAAGTCAGACATCATCATTGAGGCGTTGGCACTAGATGATCCAAAAGTGATAAAACTGTGTCAACAGTACGAAATTAATTCTAGTTCCGCCTCTTGTGCTGCCAAAATTACCTGGAACGGCACAATAGAGAAAGATCAAGCAAAACACAGTGGTTCAACTGTGTTGGTTTCTGTAACTGATGCAGATAATCCAGCTGAAGGTAAGTTACTGCGGGAAGTGGTTGATGCCGATAAAATTCCAGTTGCCGGACATTATAAATTTGACAGCGATGGTGCTTTAATCCTAACTATAGAGGATGAAACCATGTCGTTAGAGGAGCGCCTGTGGTTTGCTAGCCCCAATTTACGAATGCGGGTAAATATCCTCAAGAGTTTTGGTGGATTTAGTATCACTTCCTTTACTTCTGAGATTCGTATGGGTGGCTTTCCACCAGCTGCGAAGGCTTCCGAGGCGGCTAATTCAGTATCAAGTTAGTTGGATAACAAAATATTCCCCCCGGAAGTAAGGCTGATTTTTCACGGTATCTGGAAAACCTCACTTCTATTTCTCTCTTCCTTTAAGGAGAGAGACTTTGAATTTTCCCCCTTCCCGTGTCGGGAAGGGGGTTAGGGGGTTAGGTCTTCGCTAGCTTTTCCACATGACCTGAATTGTCAGGGAACTTGGGGACAATATTAGTTGCTGGCAACTGAGTTGTGGACGAAAAGACATTTTTAAAGAGAACTATTGTTGAATATTGTTAATAATCTCAATCAAAAAATACCAAGCTGTAGTTGATTCCATAGTTGGGAAAAAGTTTAGATATATTTCTTTTGGCGTTGAAACTTTTTAAATTTGCAAAAAGTTAGCGATCGCCTGCGGTAGTGGCAAAATAATTACAATCAACAACGCCATTGCCAGTAATCCCCAAACGTCACGTTGGTTATCCAATTCAGTGACATCATTCAGTGCAGGTTCATCAATCAATGGCATAAATAATAAGATAATCGCCCACACCAAAAATTCTTCTCTTATTAAAGCCAGTAATAGCAACAACACGCGAGCAATTTGACCAATAATCATCGCAGTTCGTTGTCCAAACATCGCATGAACAATGTGACCTCCATCTAGCTGTCCCACAGGCATTAAATTTAAGGCTGTAACAATTAGTCCCAAAAAACCAGCTACTGCAACTGGATGCAAATCAAGGGCTGATTTTGCTGTTAACTGACTACCCAAGGCTAACTTCGAGAGTACCGCTAGTAAAATGGAATACTTAGGATTAAGGGCATCAGGATTTAAAAGTCGGGTTTTTTCAGTGATCGAAACCACGTCAGAATGAGCCAAGCCCCATATTAGTAATGGCACAGTCACCACAAAGCCTGCAATTGGCCCAGCAATACTAATGTCAAATAAAGCTTTGCGGTTGGGAATGGGACTACGCATCTGAATAAATGCACCAAAAGTTCCCAAGAAGAAAGGTATGGGAATAAAGTAAGGCAACGTCGAGCGAATCTTGTAGAATTTAGCTGTCAAATAATGCCCAAGTTCGTGAATGCCCAAAATAGTCATTAACCCTAAAGCATAGGGCAATCCTTTGAATAGAACATCTGGGTTAGATAGAACTTTGAACAAAGAGCCAATTTGCCATAGAGGCGGTAGAGAAACACCAGCAATTTCCACTCCCACCAAGGTAGTAGTTACCAAAGTAGCTGCTAGTAGTAGAAGTGCTAATCCTGGACGAGTTAAGCGTTCCTGTTCGCGTCGTGGTGTATTTCTCTCTTTAGCAGCTTGAGTGTTGGGAACCAGCACAAAGAAAGGTTTGCTATCCATACCTTCTCGAAAGATCAGCAGGAAGCGATCGCCAAATTGTGCTTCAATATTAGTTTTAATCTGCTGGTAGGCGTTGCTAGCTTTAGTTCGCAACTGACCACGGCAAATCACGGCTTGTGGTCGATACTCAATATTTTGAACGTAGTATACAGACCAAGGAAAACAATTTCGTAGTTGAGTTTCTTCCGTTGGCTCAATGGGACGCACTATTGGTTCTGCAATAGGCTGGATAGTCGGCTGTGATTCTGAGGCTTGGGGTTGGGTTTGGGCCTGTGTATCTCTTGGCGATCGACGCCCCCATTGAAACAACGTCCAGTACAACACTGTGGAGACAAATATCGACCAAAGAATCAGCGCTGGCGGCGGAGGTTGTTTCGGCCCATACATCAGCGTCCATCCACTCAACAGTAATGCTGGTGCCATTAAAACCAGCCACAACAACCATACTGGCGTCCGCGTGATCTGAGCGACGCTGTGCTGCACCATTAGATAAGTAGCTAGCCCCAGTAGGAGGATAAACAGAAACCAAAATGCCATGTTATCTTCAGTAATTTTGATAAAACGCGCCGCCAGTAGCTTCAGCACCATAGCATTAACTATAAGGCAGACCTCAAATCCCAATTTTTTTCACAATGGTTAACAGGGGACTGGGTATTGGGTACTGGGGATTAGGTACTGGGTATTGGGGAAGAAATTCTTTTAAGATTTGGTTGGCGTACCAATCTCCATTCAAATCTTCCCCAGTCCTAGTCCCCAATCCCCAATCCCCAGTTCAATCTTTAGAATTTCCACACTGTAACCAGATTGTCCACAACTCCTCAGTTTGGGTTCTTTGATTATGTACCCTTTACCTCAAGTGCCAAGTCATACAACTAAGCCACCACGGGCTGTTTTTCCTGACGAAGTTCCTAGCGGAGGTTCTCTGCAATCGGATTTCGCACAAGAGAGCATTTTTGCTTTTTCACCCAATCGGGACACATTAGGGGGAACCTCTTATCTTATTGTAAGAAATGAAGGCAATATCCTCATAGACTGCCCTGCCCTAGACCAAACAAATCAAGATTTTTTGCGATCGCATGGAGGCGTGCGTTGGTTATTTCTCACCCATCGAGGCGCGATTGGCAAGACTGCTGAATTTCAGCAAATCTTTAGCTGCGAGGTGCTGATTCAAGAGCAAGAAGCTTATTTGTTACCAGGCTTAACCTTAACTACCTTTAGGCAGGAATTTACACTTGATGGTGTAGCCCAAGTGATTTGGACACCAGGTCATTCTCCCGGCTCATCTTGCTTATACTACAGTGAACTTGGAGGTATATTGTTTTCTGGTCGTCATTTACTCCCTAACCAGCACGGTGAAGCAGTACCATTACGGACAGCTAAAACCTTTCACTGGCCCAGGCAAATTCAGAGCCTTCGATTCTTGTTAGAAAATTTTACACCAGAAACTCTCCACTACATTTGTCCCGGTGCTAATACAGGCTTTCTCAGAGGCAAGCGATTTATGGATCAGGCTTATCAACACCTCGCCTCTCTGGATTTATCAGCTTTGCTGCGGATACAGCCTTTTTAGAGGCAGTTCTTGCTGGGGGCAGGGGGAGCAGGGGAAGCAGAGGGAGTAGAGGGAGCAGGGGAGAATAATAACTCCTAACTTCTAACTTCTAACTAATGACTAGTCCCCAATCTCCAATGCAAGTTTTGTAACGTTTGTCAAGCAAGATATTGTCCTGGGAATTCTAACTTAAGAGTCGCGATCGCCCGTCAAATTATTGTAGGAAAACATGGCGGAGCAATCGCGGTAAATTCCCAATTTGGCAAAGGAACTAAATTTGTCATTCAGCTACCGTTGTAGTCCCTTGTTAAAAAAAACGGGCGATCTGACAGCAGAAACCAGGTAGTAGAGGGGATGTAAGTTCATCCTCCGATCGCAACGTTCCTACCAACCTGAGTTGTCCCGCATCCCGCCGATAGACCTCTATCTGCTGGAGTCGCCAGTTGACAATCCAATATTCCAGGACACCCTTGAGAGAATATAACCGCAGTTTCACTTCGCGTAGGCGTAGCCCGCCTTCGGCATCGCGGCGCTCATTTTGGCTACCCAAAGAAAGGACTTCTACAACTAAATCCGGTGCAGCAGTAAGATGTCCAGATTCATCAACAATTCCAGCTAGGCGTTCTTGCTTGACCCATACCACATCAGGAATCACGTCATCTACATCAGAGAACACCACACCCGGTGCAAAAAAAGGCTTACCCAGGTTGGTTTCTTCCGACCAAAAGAATAATCGTGCATAAATACGACCCCCAGAGTCTTGATGACCTAGATGTGGAGCGCGAGTCACAAACAATTCTCCATCAACGATTTCGTAATGCTTCCATTCGCTGTCAGGAAATAGTTCTAAATCAGCACTAGTCCAACGAATCTGATTTGAGGTGGTCTGAGTCATGTTGCTTTGCTCCGAATTCAAAATTTAAAATTAACAATCCCCACACTTCAACAAGACTTCGACGTGAGCACTCAGTGAAACGCTCAGTAACCATAAATAAATGGTCTTGTTAGTCAATTGATACAAGATATTGCACCTTAATGTCATTCTTTAATTATTAATTATGAATTGGTAATTATTCGGTCATTCCCAGTCTATGACTGGGAACAAGGCGAACTCCTAACTCCTGTACAGACGCGATTAATCGCGTCTCTACTCAATACTCCTGTACAGACGCGATTAATCGCGTCTCTACTCAATACTCCTGTACAGACGCGATTAATCGCGTCTCTACACCTTCCCCGCCACAACCGAGTTTTTCTTCAAAAGTTCCACTGCTGCTTGATATTGCAAATCCGCTTCCGTGCCAATCTGGTCACGGTTAATTGGATCTTGGGAAATCACTTTATCTGGCTTAATACCTAGTTTATTGATATCCCGGTGTTGAGGAGTTTCATACTTAGCAATTGTAACTGCCAAGCCCGAACCATCTGATAATTCAAATAAAGATTGAATTAGTCCCTTACCAAAGGTGGTTTCGCCTACCAACTGGGCACGACCATTATCTTGGAGTGCGCCAGCGAGGATTTCACTAGCACTGGCAGTTCCTTGATTCACCAAAATCACCAGAGGATCGGTCGTCAGGGGTGGCCCAAAGGCTTCAAAACTACCTTGAATACCTTGTCGGTTCACAGTGTAGACGATAGTACCAGAGTCTAACCACAGACGGGCGATTTCAATTCCTGATTGTAATAACCCCCCAGGATTATTTCGTAAATCTAGAATGTAGGCAGCAGCGCCTTTTTTTTCTAGACTAGAAATAGCGTGTGCCAATTCCGTTGAGGCGTTGGCATTGAATTGAGTAAGACGAAGGTAGCCAATGGGCGTACCCTCAGCAGAAACACGCAAATCTGAAACCACAGGGTTAAGAGCAATGCGATCGCGTGTCAGTCTAATTTCCGTTTCTGCCTCTCCGTCCCGTTCGATCAGGAGAGTAACAAGGCTGCCACTGGGGCCCCGCATTTTAGTTGCAGCTTCATCTAGGGTAAGATTTTTTGTGGAAACGCCTTCAATTTTGAGAATGCGATCGCGTGGTCTAATTCCCGCTTTATCTGCTGGTGAACCTGCTATGGGAGCAACTACTTCCAAGTTCCCAGTCTCAGGATTTAGGGCAATTTGCAATCCTACCCCAGTAAGTTCGCCAGAAGTATTGACCTGTAAGCTGCGGTACTGTTCTGGATCTAAAAAGCGGGTAAAAGGATCGTCGAGGCTCTTGAGCATCTTCCCAATTGCCGCATAACTGGCATTTGAGTCTGTCAGTGGCTTCTCCAGAACCTTTTGCCGGACTGCTGCCCAGTTTTGATGATTAAACGTCTCATCTAGATAAGTGCGATTAACAATTCGCCAAACTTCCGAAACCAGCTTTTGTTCCGTCGTCAAAGCCATCGCCGGCTGCGTGAGCGTACCCAACGCCAACCAAAACGCCATTAACAATGAAAATCCAACCCGAAAGACTTGTTTGTTCATGAACCCCATTATCAATTTCACCTCAACCCAAATTGCCTAGAAATGCCCACTTGCCCTGTTGTTGATGAAATCTATCTCTCGATTATGTTACTTTTTTTATAGAAGTGGTGTATTCCTCTCATCAAGTTGTTCAGTCAACTGATGCGTTGTATCCACTCATCAAAGGATAAAATCTACTTTATGTCCACCATTTTCTGTGCAGGGGCGTAAAGAGATCGCAATATATTCCTTCTTTACAGAGTGTAAAGTTTCTGAAGACTCTTAGCACGCCAAAAGCTGACAAGCAAACAAAACTCGCCTTTACTAAAATCCCAAAATTGCTAATTGGGAGAGAAGTCACGAGCGGCGGCTTATGAGAAGTCCATAGACAATTCTGCTGCTACCCTAGCCTGTGGCACAACACCTTTGTCGAACGGGAAAACCTAAAGGCAAACTCACAGGATGCCGAGGCTTGAGATCATCAGAATTTTGGTCGCCGATTCAGAACTTCGGGATTTATCAACCGCAACCGACTTTTAGGAACTTGAGATTGTATGGCCAACGTTTCCGACTGGTTTGAGGAACGCCTAGAGATTCAGGCACTCGCCGAAGACGTTACTAGTAAGTACGTCCCTCCCCACGTCAACATCTTCTACTGTTTGGGTGGAATTACCCTGGTTTGCTTTCTCATCCAGTTTGCCACTGGATTTGCGATGACGTTCTACTACAGACCAACAGTCACTGAAGCTTTCTCCTCTGTGGAATACATCATGAATGAGGTAAGCTTCGGTTGGCTAATTCGCTCCATCCATCGCTGGTCTGCCAGCATGATGGTATTGATGATGATTTTGCACACCTTCCGGGTTTATCTGACTGGTGGTTTCAAAAAGCCCCGCGAACTGACCTGGATAAGTGGTGTCATCCTAGCTGTGATTACAGTCTCCTTTGGAGTCACAGGCTATTCCTTACCTTGGGATCAAATTGGCTACTGGGCTGTGAAAATCGTTAGCGGCGTACCAGAAGCAATTCCCGTGGTTGGCGTTCTAATCTCCGACTTGCTACGCGGCGGTTCGAGTGTTGGTCAAGCAACACTAACTCGTTACTATAGCGCACACACCTTTGTATTGCCTTGGTTGATTGCAGTTTTCATGCTGTTTCACTTCTTGATGATCCGCAAACAAGGCATTTCTGGGCCTTTGTAATCTCAGTTATTCGCGAAAGGCAACATTTGTCAGTTTTCAGATGAAGTTGTTTGTTCTAAACTTATGAAACACAAGAAATTAATTGTACATAAGTTCCAAAAAACAAACACTTGTATCTGAAGGCTAAAGCTGTAGAGACTCTCCAGGCGGCTAAGTGTAAATAGACAAACGCTGTTTGCCGCCTGCTAGGGTTGCCTAGTACCGCAAGGCGGAAGTCAAAAGTTAACACTGAGCGACTTGCCTTGAGCCTTGGGAGAGCGTAGCCGACTTGTACTGAGCTTGTCCTGAGCGTAGCCGACTTGTACTGAGCGGCGTCGAAGTAAGGGCGGCGTCGAAGTAAGGGCGCAGTCGAAAGGAGTCGAAGTGTTACGCATTCAAAAGTCACACATGCTTAAATTTTGGGCTTTCTGACTGTAATGAAATGTAGGTTTATTTCCGCCGACCTGTACTAGTAGCTGATAGTTTTCACAAATGCTTTAATTTAACTTAAGCAGGAGAGCATATTTCAAAATGTCAACACAAAAAAAACCTGACCTGAGCGATCCTCAGTTAAGAGCCAAACTAGCCAAAGGCATGGGTCACAACTACTATGGTGAACCCGCTTGGCCTAATGACCTACTTTACGTCTTTCCAATCGTGATCATGGGTTCCTTCGCTGCGATTGTGGCTCTAGCTGTGCTAGATCCCGCTATGACCGGTGAACCAGCAAATCCTTTCGCCACACCATTGGAAATTTTGCCAGAATGGTACTTGTATCCAGTCTTCCAAATTTTGCGATCGCTTCCTAACAAACTTTTAGGAGTGTTAGCAATGGGTTCAGTACCAGTGGGGCTAATCCTCGTTCCCTTTATTGAGAACGTTAATAAGTTCCAAAACCCCTTCCGTCGTCCAGTTGCAACCACAGTGTTCCTCTTTGGTACCCTTGTCACTTTGTGGCTGGGTATTGGTGCTGCCTTGCCATTGGATAAATCTTTGACCTTGGGACTATTCTAAATTAGTCACCACAAAGTGCTTTGACGCCTGTGAGTTTTAAAAGCAGATGCAGATGTGCTTTTGAAAAAAATTTACAGGCGTCAATTTTAATAATTCAGATTGCATCTGGGATCTGAAGTTTTAGATGGAAAAGCTATTCCAAAATCTAAAATCACCAAAAAGTCATCAACTACAAACATTTTTCACTTACTTAACGTAAGTTGCTAGTTACAATTCTCGAAATGCCAAAATCGTTCATGTTTTGTCTTTTGGGACATAGAATATCTCAATTTAGATTTTTCTATATCAGAGAAATTCTGCGAATAGTGCAAAATTTAATAACTAGCAACTTGGGTTTACTTATATTTAAGTCACAGTTAATGTTTAGCATAGTGCAGCAAGACCATCTGACGGTTAAGAGCGAACTCAGTCTCCTAAACCAGGTGCAAGAATGGTTCGAGCAATTTTGTCTGCAACATTTGTCTCAACTTGGCTGGTCAAAAACCCAACTTGATCGCCTAAATTTAGCATTAGCAGAAGGCTTTACCAACGCTGTTCGTCACGCTCATCATGCTTTACCCCCAGAAACAACCATTGAAATTAACATTTATCTGTGGATTGACCGACTAGAGATTAGAATTTGGGATTATGGAAAACCTTTCAATCCTGATGCGATCGCAGAGCCAGAGCCAGGTACGCTGCAAGTAGGTGGGTATGGATGGTTTCTCCTGAGGCGGTTGGCTGATCGTGTTGTATACGAGCGTGGTGCAGATGGTAGAAATTGCCTCCTCATCGTTAAATACTCTGTAGAAGCACAAAAGTAAAAGTAAAGCAGTCAGCCCCTTCAGCAAAGTCAAAAGTCAAAAGTCAAAAATAAAGGAAGGTAAGAATACTTCTGATACCAATTTTGGGTTTTGAGCAAAGGCGTAGCGTAGGGAAGGAGTACCAGGGTACGAAGGCTTGTCTTGTCTAGCAGATGTTGCACGTAGCTTGATTATAATTACGAGTAGGACAAACAAAACTTCTCCTTCTCCTATAGTCGCCGCGCAAGGGGTGGAACTTTTTCCCAAAGTTGAGCCATTCACTTAAAAACAGAAGCACAAGGGAACTGTTTGCTCAAATATGTAGTTATTTGATTGATAAAAGTATACTCCTTTTTCAATATTATCTGGATTGGAGTAATATGTTTTTTACGTAAAATTGCTTGTTTATTATGAGCATTTTGTAAAATAAAGAATATTGTTGTATAAAAAGAATTAATGAATCCAGTAAAGATAACATTCGAGCTAGACTAGCTCTTTTGTTAAGATTTGTCAGCAGTGTTGAGAGTCTTAATTTATGTTCTCCAACAAGTGCCATTTTGTGCTTAAAGAGATAGAGGAAATAGAGGACAAAATATGATTAAGACAGCCCTAATTACAGGAATTACTGGTCAAGATGGCTACTATCTCAGCCATTTGCTCCTCAACCGTGGTTATCGAGTTGTAGGATTAGTACCCCCACATCGACAACCTAATTTGACAAAACTAGGAACACTGGCAAATCAAGTAGAAATTTATACGGTTGACTTGAGGGATAATGCGGCGCTGTTGACCGCAGTTGAACAGCTGCGTCCCCAAGAAATTTACAATTTGGCGGCTCCGAGTTTTGTACCGGATTCTTGGAACGATCCATTAGGAACCCTGGATCTGATAACTGGTACGGCTACAAGGCTTTTGGAAGCAGTACGACAGGTTGGTTTGTCTACCAGGTTTTATCAAGCCAGCAGCTCAGAAATGTTTGGCGATGTATTTATTTCGCCTCAAGATGAAGAAACGCCTTTTCGCCCCAAAAATCCCTATGCTGCGGCCAAGATGCACGCCCACTGGACAATGGTGCATCACAGACAGCGCTATGGGCTATTTGCCTGTAGTGGAATTTTATATAACCATGAGTCTCCTCTACGACCACCTCAGTTTGTTACACGCAAAGTTTCTTTGGCGGCTGCATCGATTAAATTGGGTTTAACTGACACCTTGGAAATGGGTAACCTAGATGCCAAACGCGATTGGGGCTTTGCTGGAGATTACGTAGAAGCAATGTGGTTAATGTTGCAAGTCGATGAACCAGAAGAATATGTGATTGGCACTGGTAAACTGCACAGTGTTAGAGATTTAGTTGCCGCAGCCTTTGAGTCTGTCGGATTAGATTGGACACAGCATATAGTTTTAAATACGAGCTTATTGCGACAAGATGAGCATTTTCAACTAGTAGCTAACCCCAGTAAAGCTAAAATAAACCTTGGTTGGGAACCCCAAGTGAGCTTTGAGGAACTTTTAGAAAAAATGGTAAAAACAGATTTAGAGCGGTTACAAAGCGGTGCGATCGCGCCCTTACCGCGAGTGTAAATAACCTAACATGCATATCACTACAGTGACAGAAAACCTCAAGTTAGGTGATAAAATTAACAAAAAAACTAATCATGTCTTCGTGTTTTTAGAAATTTTTGCCCACGAAGGCGGTATCCAATCATATATAAAAGATATTTTTCGCGCCTATCTGGGATTGAGCCAAGCCTACAAAGCGGAAGTCTTTTTGCTGCGAGATAGTCCTGATAGCTTAAATCCGTTTGAAGACAAGAACTTAAAATTTCATTACTTTAAAAATCAGTCTCCCCAAATAGGAAGACTGCAAATGGCAGCAGCTTTACTCAAGTGTCTGTTGCAAAGCCGTCCGCAACAAGTTTTCTGCGGTCATATTAACTTAGCACTATTAGTACAAACTCTTTGCCAGCCCTTGGGGATTCCTTACACCGTGCTAACTTACGGCAAAGAAGTCTGGGAACCGCTCAAAAATCAAGAACGTCGTGCCCTGACATCAGCAGCTGGAATTTGGACAATTAGTCGTTACAGCCGCGATCGCGCTTGTGCTGCTAATAGTCTAAACCCGAAAATGGTACAGATGATGCCTTGTGCAATTGATGGGGATAAATTTACTCCTGGTTCCAAGCAGCCAGAATTAGGAAAGAAGTATGGCTTAACTGGTGCTAAGGTGTTAATGACAGTAGCGCGGTTATGGTCAGGGGATATTTACAAAGGTGTAGATGTAACAATTCGGGCATTACCACAAATCGCTCAGGTTTTCCCAGAAGTGAAATATTTGGTAATTGGTCGCGGCGATGACCAACCGCGATTAGCTAAACTAGCTGCATATTTAGGTGTGAGCGATCGCGTCGTATTTGCTGGTTTCGTTGCCACAGAAGAATTAATGGAACATTACCGCCTTGCTGATGCCTATATTATGCCTTCGCAAGAAGGCTTTGGCATTGTTTATCTGGAAGCAATGGCTTGTGGAGTGCCTGTATTATCCGGTAACGACGATGGTTCAGCTGATCCTTTGCAAGATGGTAAACTGGGATGGCGAGTCCCACACCGCAGTCCTGATGCGGTAGCAACGGCTTGTATAGAAATGCTTCAAGGGAATGACCAGCGATGTAATGGAAAGTGGCTACGAGAACAAGCGATCGCTCTGTTTGGCATAGATGCCTTTCAACAGCACTTGCAAAAAATTCTTCTATCCTCAGTAATAAAGTCCATTTGAGTCCAAATGACAAATGACCAATAACTAAAATCGCTATCCTAGAAGGAGAGCAGGACGACATTTAAAAAATGAGCTTTAAGTCATTTCAATTGAATCTTTTAAATCTCCGCCCTTGGCTTACCCTGCTGGCAGTTATTTGGTTGCTGGCATCACTGGGCTTGGGTTGGTTGGTTAATTCGTTGCTAATTATTGTCGGGTTGCTGTTTTTAGCACCCATTGTGGCTTTTTTTGGCTTTCGTTGGTGGCTGCAACGTAACTTGGTTGCAGACCAGTGTCCCGTCTGTAGATATGAATTTACAGGTTTAAATAACAGTCAGTTGCAGTGTCCTAACTGTGGGGAGTCACTATTAGTACAAAATAGTCATTTTCAGCGCTTCACACCAGAAGGCACAATTGATGTCAAAGCTGTGGAAGTCCCAGCCAAATCACTGGAAGATTAGTCATTAGTCATTAGTCATTGGTCATTGGTCATTAGCAAAGGACAAATGACTAGTGACAAAGGACAAATGACTATTTATTTGTTTGTTGCGAGATTGAGAGGGTGTAGTTAAAGCTTGGCTTTTCTTGGGATAGTTCGCCCACAAACAGCGAGTATGTTCCTGCCTGCCAGAAACCAGAAAGTTCTGGCTTGCCTCCAGAATATTTATCTGCCATTACACAAAAGCGTCCCCCAGGCCCATCGATCAACAGCGTTGGCTTCCCTTCACTCTCTACTGTTAATCGCAAATAAGGTAGTGATTCTGTAACCTGGATAACTTGATTAGGCTCAGTGGTAATATTGCCACAATTACTTTTGACAGTTCCCCCAGACTTTCCCTTCAAAACCAGTGGATCTGCTTGGAGATTCCGATTAATTTGGATTGTTGGTTTCTGTGCCAAATTAGTCTGGGCGAAAACCAAACTCATCGCCAAAGCTGTGGGAACAATTGTAAGTAGCCTAAGCGTTTTCATTTTAATTAATGCTCCAGATTTTTTCTAGAGCAATATTGTTATATGGTGATGATTTATATAGACGGCAGCAATCCGTCTTAGTTCCAAAAGGTGTCGTATAAAGCAATACTATTCATCTCAGGATTTCTTGTGAATATTTCATGGGTGTAAAGACCATTAATCGTGCAAATTATCTATGTGTGGTGGCGCTTTTGCACCAAAATATTCTACCCTATATTCTGCCCTTCAATCCGTAACACGCAAAAATTCCAAAAATCATCATAATTTTTACTGCCCAGAAAGGTATTGCACACACAGACATTAGCTAAAATCACTAAGACAACCACCAAAAATAGAATTTGTTGGTCTGTTGTGGAATAAGTGACATAGCTGAGGTAGAAAAGATTGATGAATCCTCAAAGAGAAGAAGACTTGCAGCGTCGCCTCAATAAGCTAGAGGCAGAGATTAATTGTTCGCCTGAAGTGGTTCCCCAACCACAAGAGCAAAAACAGACTGAGGCATCTGTTTTTGCCAAGTTTAACTTGCAACTGGAGCGATTTCAGATTTGGTTCAACAGCTTATCTGGGACAAAAAAGCTGGTAGTTTCGGGTGTGACCGTGGTAGTAGGCTTGGCGATGCTGCAAGCAGTGTTTAAACTGGTTGCATCTGTAATTAGTCTGGCACTTTTGGCAGTGTTAGTGTATGTTGGATACAAAATTTTTGTGTCTAGTAGCTTTCAACGTAAGTAATAAGCTGATATGCATTTACTTTGCATACCTGTAGTTATGAAAGTCAGGAGCCATGATACAAAAGGCTCCTGACTTATAGCTGCAAAATTCTATTTCACTTTTTGCCGGTTAGCTTAGTCTATTTTAACTGTGCCGATCGCGGCGTATAAATAATGTCAAAGGAAATTATGCGATGACGACACCAATTATCAAAAGAAGTAATCAATCTGATCAGTCAAAACAACCAGAAAGAGCCAATTCGCTGCTGCTAGCAAGCAGGCGGTTTGCTGCTTGGGCGGCTGAAATCACACTAGTGGTTAGCAGTGGGTTGATTCCCTTCGGCATTGGTGTCTATGCCAATTCTAGAAGCGATTTTAACCGAGTGCCCCTTAACCCCGTATTGGTAGTTACAGAAAGAACGATCGCTAGACCCCTGGCTCTACCTGTTAGCTATGGCATCCGTAACGTGGCATGGCCGACTAATATTTTGTGGACAATTGCCCTGTTAGCACCTGTAACTCTCTCATGGTGGCAATTGTATTTACTGGCTAAGAGTGGTAGCACAATTCCTAAACGTTGGTTAAAAGTGCGGGTTGTCAACGAGCAAGGAAGGCCACCTGGTTTGGGGGCAGTGGTGATTAGAGAAGGAGTTGGGCGTTGGACTGTACCCATTTCCATCGCCTATCTGCTGTGGCGCTACAGCTTTGCTTTTCCTAATTTAGGATTATTCACATTTTTGTCTTTGTTAATGATTGTAGGTGAAGGGATAGGCTTACCGTCGCGCCGGGGGCGTCGCGCATTGCACGATCAACTTGCAGGCACTTATACAATAGATGCGACTCGCCCCTTGCCATCCTCACTTTTAGCTAACAACAAACAAGCTGAGTCTACTGGCGGTAATGATGAAGCCGAAGAATGGCAGGAGGGAGAAGAATTAGCGGCAGCCGAAACCAACCAGTCGCCTAATCTGTGGCGGCGGATACAGCAAAATCCTAATCTGACTTTGTTTGGGATAGGGCTTACGAGTATGACTGCTGTGTTGGCAACTTTAATAGGCACTCAAGTTTATATCCAAATTCAACAATCCCAGCGATCAACCGAGAAAATCAACAGGGAACAGTTCCTCGAACTTCGCAACCAATTGAATTCCAACTCTGGGGCGACTAATGAGCAACGCCAAAGTGCAATTCTGGCTATGGGTGGCATTAATGACCCACAGTCCATTAAATTTCTGGCGGATGTCTTGGTTAGCGAAACCAACCCCAGCCTCCTGGATACGATTCAACAAGCTTTGACAACTGTTGGCCCCCAAGCCATCCCGGAACTAAAAAATAAAAATCAGTTTTTGGTTAGCGAACTAGAGTCTGTGGGTAGCACTGCAACCCAAGAACAGGAATTACGGCAAGGGCGGCTACAAAGAAACCAGCGGACGATCAACAAGATTCTCTCTGTTTACAGTGGTAAAATCGAGGGCGTTGACCTTAGTAGCACCCAATTAGGTCAAAGTGGGACTCCAGGAAGTTCCTTCTTCAACTTGGTACTAGACAACCTTGATTTATCAGGAGTTAAGTTTAGATCTGCAAATCTTAACCAAGCCAGCTTTAAGGGTAGCCGCTTTCGAGGCGTAGGTGAAGATGGACGCTGGGATACCTATGATGATGTAATGGCTGATTTAAGCCAAGCTCAGTTGCAGCAAGCTAATCTTACTGATGCTAATCTCAGTCGCGTTTTGATGAACCGGATCGATTTGAGCCGCGCCACTCTCAACAGAGCCAACTTATCCAACGCCCGTCTATATGAAGCTAAACTCAACAGCGCCCAACTAGTAGGAGCCGATCTGCGAAACGCTGTTTTGGAAAAAGCCAGCTTGACTGGAGCAGATTTAGGCGATGCTAAATTGAACGAAGCCAATCTGTACGGTGCGCGTTTAGGTCGCGCCACTGCCATAGGAACGCAATTATCGTTTGCCAATTTAACTAATACTGATTGGCAAGGGGCAGATTTATCAGGAGCCTATTTGGATCGTGCTAATCTCAGCAATGCTAACTTGAGTGCCACTCGTCTAGCTGGTGCTGTTTTGCGTTTTGCCCAGATGGAAAACGCTAACTTGCAAAATGCCGACCTGAGTCTTGCAGATTTACGGGGGGCAAATGTCGCCGGAGCAGATTTTAAGGGGGCAATTCTCGCTCCTAATAAACAAGATCCAGCAGATCAATTTGTAGAAACCCCAGATTTAGGCTCAGTATCTGCCGTAGTCCAAGGGGTTGATTTTTCTAAAGCCAAAAATTTAGATCCCAAGCAAGTAGCATACATTTGTACTCAAGGAGGCATTCATTCTAGTTGCCCGTAGAATGGAGGGGCAGGGAGCAGGGGAGGCAGGGGAGGATGAGGGAGACAAGGCGAATAATCAATGCCCAATGCCCAATGCCCAATGCCCAATGCCTAATGCCAAATGACTAATGACTAATGACTAATGACTAATTGGTGTGAGGAGTTCGGTTATGAAATTTATTCCATATTTGGTTTCAGTTTTGGGGGCTGGCTTGGTCTTGAGTCTGGCAAGTAGTAAACCAGCACAAGCTCAAGTAGCCTATGGCAGTTATATCGGTATAGGCCCCGCTATTGGTTTTACTGACGGTATCCAATTGGGGGGGGTTATAGCCGGTCGCTACAAGCTTTTGGAAGCACCGATTTCACTGCGTGCCCAAGTGTTAGTTGGTAATAATACGGCAGTTGTGCCAACGGTTTCTTACGATTTTCCCCTCAACTGGCAAGCTGATGCTTACCTGGGTGCTGGGTTAGTGTTGGCTGGTGGTGGTGGATCTTCTCCTGTGGGCGACAAAATTAGTTTTGCTTTACAACCGGGCATTGATTATATGATCCCAAATAGCAATACTGTGCTTTTTGGCAACGCCATTATCGCTTTTGATGCCTACCGTGATAGCGGTGGTACAGCTATCTCTGTACAAGGTGGTGTTGGTTTGAGATTTTAAGGGGCAAAGAAAAATACTGCGATCGCTATCCCTATCCCGCTATAAGCGTTAAACTTCATTGCAAATTAAGAAGTTAGTCCAAACAACGTGATACTTTTTGGTCATGAAGAGAGACAGCATAGGATTAACACAGGAGAACACAGTGGCAATGGAATCAAATTTATTAACGAATGCAAGCGCAGATGAAATGAATCAAGATTTCAGTGAATATGTCGCCAACCTGCAACTTCACATGACTCTGCAAGCTCGCAATCTTGTTCCAACCCTGAAGCAAACATTGGTAGATAGTCGCCAGCAATTACTCCATCAAACCCAAGCCCACTTTGAAAAGCTAGTTTCTCGACAAGGGCTATAAAATATATACAAATTTTAATCAAAATTCCAATAAAATATAAGGCAGATGTTGTTGGGTTAATGCCAATGGTGTTCTCACAAGGTCTGCTTTTTCTGCTTTTTTAAGTATTGAGTTACTAAAATCACCCTTTTGGCGCTATAGTAAGGGGCAAAAAGCAGTTAATATTATTGCAGCAGTTCCTTTGAAGAGCAGTTAGTTAAGGCTAAATAGCGGCTCGAATAAAAATGACTTCATTACTTCCCAGAAACCTCAGCGTTGTTATCCGACCAGTCCAATACCGGGATCTGGACGGGATTGAGCGCATAACTCAAGAGTCATTCGCAGCCCTCACTCCCAAGGGAGCAGGTTTTGCCATCAGCCAGATGCTCATGCTGCGTCGCTGGTATGGATTACTCAAATTTTTGAGTTGGTTTCCTAACCCGCTACAGTATCGCCTCTGTGCCTACATAGCAGAGCAAGGGCGGATGCTTCTAGGGATGATTCAAGTGTCACCCTTTAACCGGACACGCAGCACTTGGCGCATTGATCAAGTGCTGTTAGAGCGTGGTGTCGATAAACAAGGAATTGGCTCCCAACTTTTGCGTCATTGCTTTGAATCGATTCTGGAAGCTCGCACTTGGTTACTGGAAGTTAACATCAATGACATAGAGGCACTGGCACTATATCGACAAAATGGATTCCAGCGTCTGGCAGAAATGACGTACTGGGAAATTGGGCCAGAATTACTGGCTGAATTAGCACAAGCAGAGCCAGACTTACCCAACCTTTTGCCAGTAAGTAATGCTGATGCCCAGTTGCTATATCAACTAGATACGGCTTCTATGCCACCTTTGGTACGTCAGGTTTTTGACCGTAACACCCGCGACTTTAAAACCAGTTTGTTCGGTGCTTTAACTGATGCGGTAATGCAATGGGTGAACAAAACAGAAGTAGTGAGTGGTTACGTATTTGAACCGCAACGCAAAGCTGCGATCGGCTATTTTCAGGTGCAACTTGACCGTAAGGGTGAAGTCCCCCACGTTGCAACGCTGACGGTTCATCCTGCTTATACCTGGCTGTATCCAGAATTATTATCTCAGCTGGCTCGTATTGCCCAAGATTTTCCCCAGCAAGGGTTACAACTCGCTTCCTCAGACTATCAGGCAGAGCGAGAAGAGTATTTGGAGCGAATTGGAGCAAAACGTATAGAACATACATTAGTGATGTCTCGCTCCGTGTGGCACAAGCTACGGGAGTCTAAATTCGTCTCCTTAGAAGGAATTCAGTGGACTGATATGCTGCAAGGTTTACAACCGGCACGTAAACCTATACCAGGTGGAATGTCATGGATACAACCAGGAAAGCTGCCATCTTCAGATAAACCACTGCAAAGCTTGTCAGAACCGATTAACTTTTCGGTAAAAAATCCTAGCATGGAAGCATCGCCGATTTCTGAATCAGCAGATGCACAGCAGGAGAATTAGCGTGATATCCCAGGAGCAACCAAAACCGTTTATTTCAGCGTTGGGGCTAGATTTTGGTCGCAAGCGCATTGGTGTGGCCGGGTGCGATCGCACGGGTTTAATTGCCACGGGGATTACCACAATTGAACGCACATCTTTTGAGCAGGATGTCGAGCAAATCCGGCAAATAGTTAATGAACGCGAGGTGCAAATCCTGGTAATGGGCTTACCTTATTCAATGGATGGCTCACTAGGATTTCAGGCGCGTCAAGTTCAAAAATTTACTATAAGACTTGCTAAAGCACTGAAACTGCCTGTGGAATATATGGATGAGCGATTAACTTCATATCAAGCAGAACAACTGCTGATAGCTGAGAACCGCTCCCCGTCACGCCATAAAGGTTTGATTGACCGCAAGGCAGCCGCTTTGATTTTACAACAATGGTTGGATGTTAAGCGTGCTAGTTCCCGCAGTTCAGTTGCGGCTATTGAATATTGATACCTTTTAACATGATATTCTGAAAACGATTAGCCAGCAGTTGTATCTACGTATAAAGCTATTTGGTTGACATAATATGTCATCAAATAGTTAAGCGATTTTCAAAGTTGCTGGTATTTATTAAATTTCTTTCTACATTTCGGCTATGTTTTCCTCTCCATTTCCTGAAGAAAATGATAACGCTCATGCGGGTTCCATCACTTTAACCGATGACAAAGGGCGATCGCTCGAATGTTACATTGAGCATTCCCTCGAAGTCGATGGACAAGAATACGTTTTACTTCTTCCTGTAGACTCACCTGTAGAAATTTTTTCTTGGGAAGGTGACGGTGAGGAAGAAGAAGCGGTTCTGGTAGAAGATGACTCCATTATTGAGCAAATTTTTGCCACTGCCCAAGCTGTACTATCTGAGCAGAACCTGATATTGAAGAATACAGCTTATGCTCTGACTGTTGCAGGTGATTTACCGCCCGTTGAAGAATCAGAACTCTTCACTTTAGAAATCGAAGATGAAGAAGCGGATTTAGATCCGGAGCAATTACAGCTACTCGCTAGCTTCTATGATGAAGATCAAGAGTATGCAATTTATACACCCCTCGATCCCCTGTTGTTTTTTGCACGGATAGCAAAAACAGGTGAACCTGAATTACTTTCTCCAGAGGAGTTTCGCAAAGTGCAACCTCTGTTAGAAGAACATCTTTTTAATGAAGTGGAATAAGATTAAAAATTCAAAATGTAACATTTTCATTTTGAATTTTTTAATTAAAAATTTTCATTGTAATTAAAATCTAGCTAAACCTTTTACCATGTCCCATTCAATGTGGAAGCAATGAATCATTGACAGTAAATTGGGACAATTAGTATTGTTTAAGATTCTGGAAAAAGCAGTTTGGCAGGGATTGATTTTTAATTCCATTATCTAAAATCAAAAATTGGGATGAGGTGCTGAAAATGGCTTATAGCGATTTTACATTAAGTAAATTTAAAAAGTCATTCAGCATCCACATTGATGAAGAAACTGATTTATATGCCGACATAGAACCTTTACAGCCAAGCGATAAACTCATAAATTCTTTAGAAGAAACTACAGAACTGGCTTTAGCAATTAATACTGAAAAAGCTCGTTCAGAAATGATTATTACTCCGATATTGTTGGAGGTAAGACGCAGGGCTAATTATCCAATTAGTTTATTTTCGGGAACAGATTTTAATGTAGATGCCGAAAAAGGTCTAATATTATGTCCGCATAATTAGTTATGATTCCCACAGTCATTGCACCCCACCCCGCCAAAGCTACGCTTTGTCTCCCCTCCCGAAGAGCGGGGAGGGGATTAAGGGGTGGGGTTCTTCGGGTTTAATAAGTAATCAAGCGGACATGATATAAATAGCTATTGTGATTTTATCATCAGTCGTGCTAAAGAGCAATTAACAATTAATGTGCCTGTGGTGGTTATTATTGAAGCCAAAAATGAAAATATTAAAGGTGGATTAGGTCAATGTGCGGCGGCAATGTTGGCAGCACAATTGTTTAATCAACAAGAAGGAAATGAAATTAGAAAAATTTATGGCGCGGTAACAACCGGGGATATCTGGAAGTTTTTGAGGTTAGAAGAAAACGATATATTTATTGATTTGAATAATTATTACATAAAAGAGATAAATAAAATTTTAGGGATTTTATCTCAAAATGTTCAGGGAGATATTCCAGGATCGAGTTCGACTAACTAAACTATATTGAGTTATGCTCATTTGTCTAGAGCTATTTAAATTTGACTGTTGACTATGGCTTGGAACAATCTTTTACAGCCTGATTTGATTTTAGAAGGTTCAGTGTTGAATCTAACACCAGATATTATCCAAAAATACGGGCTTAAAGGGCTGGTATTGGATGTAGATGAAACTTTGGTACCCTTTACAGTAGGAATAGCTTCCCCAGAACTACGGCAGTGGGTGGAGCAAATTCGTACCTGTACTGCATTGTGCTTGGTGAGTAACAACCTGAGTGAAGCACGAATTGGGGGAATTGCGCGATCGCTCAATCTACCTTACTATTTGGGTGCAGCCAAGCCTTCCCGACGCAAAATTAGGGCAGCCCTTAGGGGAATGAATCTACCAGTGCATCAAGTGGGGATGGTAGGCGATCGCTTATTTACGGATGTCATCGCAGGTAATCGCCTGGGGATGTTTACCATTCTAGTTGAACCGATTGTCCATGCAGACGCAGCCCTGCGTTCTCATCCTGTCCGCAACTTTGAAGTTTGGATATCTGAAATTCTAGGAGCCTCTATTACCCCCAAGAAAAGCAAGATTCACAAAAGTTGATAAATCGTCAGGAAAGTAAATCTAAAGAAATGATTAAAGAATCTTACTGGAATCCAAAAATCGGGGATCATAAGTATTAATAACATGGGGTCAGCCAAAAAAGACCCTACAGCATACAAAATAAATATAAACCCGTAAAGCGTCAGCCTTCACTATAGAGGGATTGGCGCTTTACAATTTCTTTAGTCATTAGTCCTTTGTCATTTGTCCTTTGTCATTCGTCAGTTACTAATGACCAATGACTAATGACCAATAACTAATGACCAATAACTAATGACTAATGACCAATGACTAATGACTAAAACAATTGTTGTCAAAATCGGCACTTCTAGCCTAACCCAACCAGAAACGGGACAATTAGCACTTTCTACCATCGCTACCTTGGCGGAAACACTCTGTTATTTAAGACGCCAGGGACACCGGGTGATTTTGGTTTCTTCTGGGGCTGTGGGAGTGGGTTGTGCGCGGTTGGGCTTAACAGAAAGGCCCAAGGCGATCGCACTAAAACAGGCTGTAGCAGCAGTTGGACAAGGTAGGTTAATTCGGATATACGATGATTTATTTACTACTCTGCAACAGGCGATCGCTCAAGTATTACTGACTCGCAGCGACTTGGTACAGCGCAGCCGCTATCTCAACGCCTACAACACTTTTCAGGAACTATTAGGACTGGGAGTGATCCCTATAGTCAATGAAAATGATACCGTAGCAATAGACGAACTAAAATTTGGTGATAATGACACCCTTTCGGCATTAGTTGCCAGCCTAGTAGAAGCAGATTGGCTATTTTTGCTTACCGATGTCGATAGGCTATACTCAGCCGATCCGCGTTCCGTACCAGATGCGCGGCCGATCGCTTTAGTTAGTAGCATAAAGGAATTAGCTCAATTACAAATACAAACAGGTTCCCAAGGTTCTCAATGGGGTACTGGGGGTATGGTGACAAAAATTTCGGCTGCGAGAATTGCGATCGCGGCGGGAGTTCGTACCGTAATTACCCAAGGGCGATTTCCCCAGAATATAGAAAAAATTATCCAGGGTGAACTTATTGGGACGCATTTTGAACCGCAACCTGAACCAACTTCGGCGCGTAAACGTTGGATAGCTTACGGACTTCTACCTGCGGGTAAATTGTATTTAGATGAAGGTGCGATCGCGGCAATTTCTCTAGCCGGAAAATCGTTATTAGCAGCTGGAATTAAGCTAGTAGAAGGAGAGTTTCGCACACAGGACGCAGTGCAATTGTGTGACAGCAACGGCAACGAAATTGCTAGAGGACTTGTAAATTACAACAGCGATGAATTGCAAAAGATTCGCGGCTGTCATTCACGGGAAATTTCCGCAATTTTAGGCTATGCGGGCGTGGAGACCGTGATTCATCGGGATAATTTGGTTTTGATTTAGGATAAAAATAAGATAAATTTCGTGACTACTAACCGGGAGAGTAAAAAATATTATGACTCAAACGTTAGAAAATGCTGTTAACTTCCCAGAAGAACAACACTTCTTCAAACGTGGATTAAGTTGGGAACAGTTTAAAGCGATTCAAGCTAGCTTTGAAAATGTGCCAGGGGTGCGTCTGTTTTATTGTGAGGGAATCTTAGAAATAGTGACTATTGGTAAGCCTCATGAGGCAATTAAGTGTTTAACTGGTTTGCTCTTGGGGCAGTATTTTTTGGAACAGGGCATTGAATTTTTCCCCAGTGGGAGTTTTAGCCAGGTTATTCCTGAGATAGTAGAGTATCAAGCAGATTTATCTTATTGCTTTGGAACGGACAAACCTGTACCAGACTTGTGCATTGAAGTAGTTATTACTAGCGGTAGTCCCATAAAGTTACAGAAGTACAAATTAATGGGAGTCCCGGAAGTTTGGTTTTGGGAAGATGGCACAATTGAAGTTTACTGCTTACGAGAACAAGAATATGAGAAAGTTGTTACAAGTGAGCTATTACCAGAATTAGATTTATCCCTGCTCAATCGTTGTATTTTGTTGTCGTCTCCCTTGGAAGCGGTAAGAGAGTTTCGTAAGGGTATTCAGTAGTAATAGTAGCGCTATTTCATTCTCATCTATCCCGCCTCAGAATAAATTCTGAGTCTAATAGCGAAAGTCGTCTAAAGACGACTAGAGAAAAGGTTATAGTCCGTTAAAATGCAATACAGTTCAGTTAACATTTTTGAAGGGTCTAAGTCCCTCGCTTCTAAATCGCGACAAGTTTTGCGGTGGGGTTAAAATCCCCAGACGCTCTCGAAGAGACGCTAAAAGCGAACGCGGACTCGAAGAGAGCAACTCTTGGAGACGCACTCGCGTTCGCTAATGCAAAACAAAATTTACGAATTACGAATTACGAATTACGAATTATTTTAATGTTTTAATTATCCATTTCTGCTAAAGCCACCGCCCCCCACAACGGCGCATCATCACCCAACGTTGCCGGGATAATTTCAAAATCAACTTCTGGTAAAGCCGTCTCCCGCGCCACTTGACGCACCACTTGCCAAAAATCCTCCCCCGCCTTCGTCACACCGCCCCCCAACACAAAGCGCTGCGGATTCATCAAATTCGCCACATTGCCAATACCCACACCCAGCGCCCAAGCAGCCTTATGCAATACTTCCTTCGCCAAATCATCCCCAGCCGCCGCCGCTTCACTTACCACCTGTCCCGTCAGCAACATTAAATTATCCCCCACCAAACCCCTCAACACCTCTCCATTTCTGAGTCCTCTGCGCCTCTGCGGTTCCTTCTCCAAAATTTCCCTAACATTCTCCGCCATATAAGGCCCCGAAGCCAAACGTTCCACACATCCCCGCTTCCCACACAAACAAACTGGCCCAGCAGGATCTACAACGATATGGCCAATTTCCCCAGCCATCCCACCAGCACCCCGCCAAGGCTGGCCGTTGAGTATCCAACCACCACCCACGCCAGTGCTGACAGTAATATAAAACAGGCTATCGTATCCCTGTCCCGCACCAAAGCGATGTTCACCCAAAGCAGCAACATTAGCATCATTATCTACACCAACAAGAACACCAAACTCCTCTTCCAACAGCCCTTTGAGAGGAATATTCTCCCATCCAGCCACATGATGAGATAGTCGCACCGTCCCCGTAGAAACATCTACTGGGCCGCCAAAGCTGACACCGATCGCAGCAGGTTTTGTGTCTTCCAGCAGCGAGTAAATGAGCGATCGCATAATTTCCAAGTCAGTACTAGCATTTGCACCTACTGGTGAGAGACGACGTTCATAACGCAACCACTTTCTAGAACCGACATTTACCAATCCTGCCGCCAATTTAGTTCCGCCAAAATCGAGAGCTAAAATTAATGTCATAGTTTTTTATTTTTTATAATAGGTAGTTTATTTCTCAAGAAAGATGTTGACAAGCAAAATAAATTCAACACTAAAGAATACTGTATAATTTAGCAACTCATGACTTCCGATCAACCCAATCCACTTATCGATTTCTCTCACGCCAAAGAACCTCCTCTCTCTCTTGATATTGATAAAGCTCAAGAGGCAGACCCCATAGAACCTGAAGAAGTAACTGGAGAGAGTAAGCAAAACCCCACTCCTGATGATTTAAATAACGAAGATGAAGATCCTAGAATCGGGGGTAGTCAAATAATTAGCGCCAATATTTCAGGTAGCTAAATATTGCCATTACTAAGTTACTCACCTCTTTGTGAGTTGAGTACTCCATCAATAAACTGTTGCAATCGTTCATAATGTGAACCTTTCCAATAAATGCGATCGCAGTCCTGGCAACGCTGGAATACATCAACCTGCGATCGCACTGTTTCTGGTAACTTGTCAACGATGGATTGCTTATCTACAGGTTCTAATAATCCATTGCAGCGCAAACACCGTTTAAATGGTGAGATTAATTTAAACAAGTCGTAGCGTTGTAGTACTTCCAAGATTTGTTGTTGAGGGTTAGTATTTCTAACGTAATACCCATGTGTTACCAAACTACGCATTAATAAACCCTTATCACGAGTCAAGAGAATCCTCCCTTGGCTGTAGGATATCTGGGCTAATTTCTCATCCTCGTAGTCATTGCGGTATAAAGTATCAAAACCTAAAAGTCGTAGAGATGTCGCAAGCTTCCCCAAATGGATATCTAAAACAAAGCGGATAATACTAAGCGGTTCTGGCATAACAGAAATGCTTGGTATAATAGTAGACCTAGCAGAAATTGGATAAACATTAATAGTATTTCCATCCGAAACTATGTAAGAAAAATTTACATATTCACCATTAACATTTATAAAATCAACTTCTGGATGAGGGACACCCAAGGACTCAATCATGTCCTTAATTGAGGCTCTCTCTTCAAAAAAATGGGAGATTTTCACCTGCTTATGATGCCGTGGTAAAAAATGATTCAATTCTCCATGAAAATAGAAATGTGCGATCGCCATACTTAAAAATCTTTGGATTACTAGGAGCGCACTGCTGTGTCCCCTTACTGGCAACAATTTTTCACAATTGCCAAACTTTATCTATTGTATTGAAAGAATCAATACTTGCTCAAGTGAGCTATCTCCACTATAAAAGGTCAGTTAACCTTGATTTAACCAACCTTCTAGAGGCGACAAACGGTAAAGGAATTAGAAAGATTCTCAAAAACTTGCATTTATTATTGAGTTCAGTTACAGTCAAGGCAGAGGCATATAATCAAACCCTGACATGAGCTTCAGGAAGTTAGATTAGGTAAAGGGGTAAATATCAGGTTTGTTAATGTTGATGTTAGTGACGTTGCTAATAATTAGTCACTAGTTTTGCTCATTAACTTATCGCCCATGAAGTACGGGGCACAAAGCATTTACCCCTAATTTGATTGTTTTTATTTTTTCTAACCTAATTGACAATTATTATCAATATGTCTACATGGATAAATACATTAAAAGCAGATAAAAAAGTTTTAAAACAGTATTGGCTTACCAAAGTATTATCTGTTTATCAGGTGTTATCGCATCTACTTTTAGGAATATGTTTCTCGCAAAAGCAACATAAAATTATATATTTATATGTAAAAACAACAACTGTAACTAACTATGTAAAAAATTTCAGCAAAACTTTAAATAATTATGTTGCTGCTAGCAATATTTTTGATTGTAATCTCAGTTACATCCATATTGTAAGCAAGTTAATTGCCTGTTACTCTCTAAGCGATCGCCCAAGATTGAACATATTTGATTTTGCGAAAAAAACCAAGTTCAGAAAAGCCGAGTTTCAGCAAGTGAAAATTTACAAGATACCAAATAACAATAAAACTAGATACAAAATTAACGCCGCGCATACGGAAAAATCTATTTTAATGCTGTTTATCTCGATTGTGGAGAGTTTATTAACCGGAAAGACCTCGATCAATAATGATGTTATAAAGTGGCTACCTAGTTTTAACTGGGAAATGAATATTGTTCTTTTTTATCTCCTTTAGCCAAGGATATTGTAGCTAAGAACACAATTGTATTTTGTTATACTTTTTGTCCATAGAATACGCTAATGAGTACAGCGAGATGAATACTTTTTTTTGTTCTGATAATTCACGGCAAGTAGGAGAAGATGTTATTGGTAGCGCCACCAATTATCAAACTTATATTTTAGTTGAGTGTCCTTTACCTTGGACATCAGAAGCCTTTAATTCCAAATGGGTACCCCAGAATTTGAGGATTTTGGTAGAGGAAGTGAAGCGTGCTAAACTACCGATTAGATTTCTTTTAATTGCTAATGATGTATCACACAAGGTAAATCACACTACACTTCTGATTTATCAAAAAGAAGAGGAGCTAAGTAATGGATACCATAAAAAAGAGTTTAAGCTAGCAAATATTGAGCAAGTAGCAGCACTTGTCCAAAAATGGTTATGGGGTATCAGTTCTAATTCTGAGATAGAAACTAGTACAACTAGAGATATTTTAGTTTGTACCCACGGTAGCCATGATAAATGTTGTGCCAGATATGGCGCTCCCTTTTACTTCAATGTTACAGCAAAGAATGCTGATTTGTGCTTGGATAATGTGCGAATTTGGAAATCATCACACTTTGGCGGACATCGTTTTGCACCAACAATTATAGACTTGCCAGAAGGAAGATATTACGGCCGTATAGATATAGATTCATTTAGATCGATTTTGACTCGTACTGGCGATATTCAATGCTTAAATAAAGTCTATAGAGGCTGGGGAATTCTACCTGCTGCACTTCAGGTTTTGGAAAGAGAACTAATGCTTTGCAATGGATGGGATTGGTTTAATTACAAAGTTGCAGGCAAAATTTTGGAGCAAAGTTTAGACAATAATACTATTCTGGGTGAGCTAAGTTTTGAACAACCTTGTGGTTCTCTTTACACTTACCAAGCTAAACTTGTGAAAGATGAAACTAAGACTCAACAACTGAAAAGTTCATGCAATGCTACACGAGAGTTGGTAGTTACTAAATATGCTGTCGGTAGTCTTTGGGTTACTTCTAGTAAGGTGATGAGTTATAGTACTTAAAAGAGAAGAGTTTTTAAACGCAGAGGGGAGGCAGCGCGTTGCGGTGAGTCCAGCGCTGTAGGCGGGTTTCCCGCCGTAGGCGACTGGCGAACCCGGAGGGGGGTTCCCACGCTACTTGCTTCAAGCCGGGGAACCCGTCCAACGCAGTGGCTCCCCGTTGTAGCGACTGCCATCACGCAAAGGGAAGCGCAGAGGTACGCAAAGTCTTGCTGTATGTAGTATAACGCTGCACAAATTAGTCACAAAATCTCTGCGTCCCTTTGCGCTTTCCTCTGCGCCCCTCTGCGTTTAAATTCCAAAATCAAGATTGACCCATATTTAGCACTTTTCGTAAAAGTATTTGGTCTTCTAATTTGGCTTTTAAACGGCCATTTTCGATATCTCGAATCCAGCTTTGGCTTTTACCTGTAAGCTTTGCTAATTCTCTTTGGGAGAGATTCAAATTTTTTCGCGCCTGCAAAATCTGTTTACCTAGTAAATCGTTTGTAGCTTTAGGCTTCCTTTTGGCTTTAGCAGTTCTTGTTTTCTTTTTTTCCGATTCTGAGATTTGCTGTTCCCATTCTGGTGGGAGTTCAAAAGCCAAAATCCGCGCATTCATGAGCAGATTCCACTTCCCACGGGGACCTGTGTCTGTGAGGCGGGTTTCAGCACCACCGTCATTAGTCCAAAATTCTAATGCTTCATCTGGATCTTCAGGAAGATCAACTAACTTTGCCCATAAAGGTTGAATTTCTGGTGGGTAGGTAACTGGATCGAAAAGTGGTTTCATTCCATAGTGATTAAGAATTTCCAAATCGCTTTCAAAAGTTCGCAGCAGACGTTTGCGTTCTTCCCGTTGTCTGGATGCAAGGGCGACTTTTTCTTCACCGTAAGCAATACGCAGCAAGGTAGGAATAGTAATGCGTTGTTCTTTGCCCATTTTGGTTTTAAACAGCAACCACAGCATTAATCGGACTGCGCCTTCATGTTGCTGCCAAATACTCATGACTGTGGTTAGCAATGTTTTGGGGAGACTGCCGTATTGATAGAATGCGGTTCGCTCTTTACATGCTTGTTTGTTTAAGAAATATTGTGCCCATAAGCCTGCTTTTACTTTAAAAGTTAGCCCAATAAGATATTTGCATCCGAGATTGTCTTCTTGAAAGTGGTGCTGAATATCTACTAAGTGCCATAAGCGGCTGTTTGTAACAGAGAATCCGTTAATTCGACCTTGTTGAGGCCAGTCAATGGAGATAACCAGGGAGCAAGCTTGCTGGACAAGATTTTTCATTAAAGCTAGTTTGGCAGCTTTGCTTAAATCTTTGCGTTTCTCCATCCCCAAATATTTCTCAATTTGTCGCTCATCGATCGCAAATTCTTGCTCCCAAGGTTGATCTAAGGCTGTAGCATAAGCTGCAAAAATTAGATGTATGCAAGCGGCTCTGATGTCAAGCCCCTCAATTGCTGCTAAATCTGTGGCTTTGTCGTTAACTTTGAATGGATCTTGGATGTGAAAAGCGATCGCACCTCGGCCTTGATTGATTTGTCGGCTATAACTTATGTAGCCTTCTTCATCGGTTTCCCAATGTAGCGATGTGCGTTGTGCTAGTACATTACAAGCTTCCCAAATAGCGATCGCTGAAGCAAATGGGTTATTCTTGCCGTTAGAAAACAAGTCTAAACTGCTAGCATCTCTCGGTTCAACTTTGCATCTCCCCTTTTTCGATTGCCAAGGAATTGGAGAATTTGTTGGACAAGCTATTACACATTGCGGTTCTGAATAATAGCCTTCACAATTATTACAAAGACCAGGATCAATCCAGTATTCATTGTCCTCTATTCTGATTGCACCCGTAGGACATTGGGGGCGGCAGTTGTCACATCCAACGCAACTGTTGTTAGGAATTGTATAAGGCATTTGGCTCTTTTCCCACTCTAATCGTTGAGATGTCTGGCTCAGGTCTCCCCTGGATGAGTCCTGTTTATTCATGACTCGCTACCACATTATCTTTATGGCGAGAATAATCTTTTCTCACCACACTCACTCCCCACATCCATATTTTTAGTTCGCATCCAATTGGAAGCTCTTTAAGGCTTTCAAACCGAGCCGAATAAAACTTATTTATTAACTATACATTTCATAAAAATAATGATTAATTTGTTCGTGTCGAGCTTAAAAAAAATCTTAATATTTATTTAAAATCTAACTTGATGAACATTTGCACTTTGACCATAAAGTGTTTTTAGAAAATATTAAAGCCTCTTCTAATTGGATTTGATCTGATTTATTAATGATTTTAATATTTAATGCAGGATAATATTCTGCTACTAAGTTTACAGTTCCTTCATAATTAGCTTTACTTTGTTGAGATAAAAGAATAATCTCTTTTGTAATCATTTATCTAAATAGAATAATTAAATAAAAATCAGAAATTGTTGGTTTTGAAAATACATATTGCATATATAAAAATGTAACTCATGAACATTTATTTTTGTATCAAAAAATACGATTTACATACATTTATCCGCCTAATAAAAAAAATATTTGAAAAATAATATCATCACTCTTATAGAGATAGTTGTATCTGCTGGAAATAATAATTATCCTTTTTTCACCAACACATAGTAGGAACAGGCTACTTTACCCTTCTACGACTAGACAATTATTCTCAATAAGTTTTATCTATAATTTGAAATTAAAAACAATGTAATTTTGTGTTCAAAGTCATCGAAATTTGATGGTTAAAAAGTAATTTTTGAATACAAAATAATAAAAGATTAGGATAATATGATGATTAATGCACAAACAGATTGACAGGCAAAATTGCCGAAGGATTATTCATGGCACAACTAACAGGTTTGACATTTGGCGGGAAGGCTTGGACACCAAAATTTGCTCAAGAAATTGACAAAGATAAATGTATCGGTTGTGGCAGATGCGTTAAAGTATGCGGTTACAATGTGCTAGGTTTGAAGGCGCTCAATGAAGAAGGCGAATTTGTAGAAGATGAAGATGATGATGAAATTGAACGGAAAGTAATGGCAGTTACTTCTCCAGAGAACTGTATTGGTTGTGAAGCTTGTTCACGGATTTGTCCCAAGAATTGCTACACGCATGTTGCATTAAACAACTAAGTTTTTTGAAGTTAGTCAAAATTGTTGTTAATTCAAGGAGGCACTGTTTGTATAAAGCGCAAATACGCTAGGCAAGGTAACTTGAGGGGAATACTAAATATTTACTGTAACTAATAAAAAGTTCACAGTAAACAAATCCGTAAATCGCAAAATGTTAGTTATTAACAAATTTAAACTTGCTGCTAATATAGCCTAATCAATATTAGGTCTAACAGTGCCCTCTTGGAACAACTAGCTTTTCTGGGAGCAGGGGGCTACCTTTTTCATAGGAGTTGAAATATAATTTGTAAGTTTTTGGGGGAAAGATATGGAAAAAATCTGGAAGTTTCTCCCATTTTTTATGGCTGCACGTTAGAAAGTTAATAAGTGAAAAGGGAATGGGGAATAGGGAATAGGGAATGGGGAAAGAACAAGGGAATAGGGTACAGGTTACAGGGAATAGATGAATTCCTATTACCTGTAACCTGTAACCTCTCCTCTGATACCTAATACCAGAAAATCACACCTTTAAAGACTGTTTACACAGGTAGCATGTATGCAACAAGTTCCTGTTTCACTATGGACTCTGGTTGCTGGGATAGTAGTTACAGCAATCAGTATTTGGATCGGTCAAAACCACACTCTCATGCCGGTGCAGGCATCGTTACAAGCGCCTTTGGTAGACGGTTTTTTCAGCATCATGTTTACCATTGCGATCGCACTCTTCTTAGTGGTAGAAGGAACAATTGTAGTTTTTTTGATTCAGTTTCGTCGCCGTCGGGGTGACGATACCGATGGCGTGCCAATAGAAGGTAACTTGCCCTTAGAAGTCTTTTGGACAGCAATTCCAACAGTGATTGTCCTCCTCTTGGGCATCTACAGTGTAGATGTTTTTAACCGAATGGGCGGCTTTGATCCTGCGGGTCATCCTCATTCAGCAGCTCATGTTGCTCATCTGCCGGGGAGTGCTATTGCTGCTACATTAAGCGATACTGAAGCAACAACTGCCCCAACAATTGCTCCGACAATTGGTATTGGCGCGTCTCCTCAAACTTTAAACAAACCAGCCGACTTAGTTGTTGATGTCAAAGGCATACAGTATGCCTGGTTATTTAACTACCCTGATAGTGGCATTACCTCTGGGGAATTGCACATACCCGTCGGTGCTGATGTGCAACTCAACCTTTCAGCACAAGATGTAATTCACTCATTCTGGGTGCCAAACTTCCGCTTGAAGCAAGATGCACTTCCTGGTATCCCTACCGAACTACGATTTGTCGCCACCAAACCAGGTACATATCCCGTAGTTTGTGCTGAATTGTGCGGCGGTTATCACGGTTCAATGCGGACACAGGTAATTGTCCACACACCAGAAGAATATGATAGCTGGCAAACAGAAAACCAAATTGCTCAACAGCAAAATTTAAATCAAGTCGTTGCAGTTAATCCAGCCGACTTATCAACATCAGAGTTTCTCGCGCCTCACACCCATGATATGGGAATTAGTGCAGCAACTCTAGAGTCATTGGTCATTAGTCATTAGTCATTAGTCATTAGTCATTGGTCATTAGTTATTGGTAACTGACGAATGACAACGGACAAAAGACAAAGGACAAAAGACAAAGGACAAATGACAAAGGACAAAGGATAAAAATATGACACAGGTAGAATTTCCACGGAATACTCCACCAGAAGAAAAGAAACCGGAAATGGTGCTTGGCCACACCTCCCATCCGAAGGCGTGGAAATGGCAGGACTATTTTACATTTAATGTTGACCACAAGGTTATTGGTATCCAATACCTAGTGACGGCGTTTGTCTTCTATCTCATCGGCGGACTGATGGCTGTTGCTCTCCGTGTCGAATTAGCAACACCAGATGCAGACGTACTCGACCCCAATCTGTATAACGCTTTCATGACCAATCACGGGACGATCATGATCTTCCTGTGGATTGTCCCTAGCGCCATTGGTGGATTTGGTAACTATTTGGTGCCGTTGATGGTTGGTGCTAGGGATATGGCTTTCCCGAAGCTGAACGCGATCGCCTTTTGGTTAAATCCACCAGCAGGTGCGCTCATATTAGGTAGTTTCATTTTTGGCGGTTCGCAATCTGGTTGGACAGCTTACCCACCTTTGAGCTTGGTGACAGCACCAATCGCTCAAACTATGTGGATACTTGCGATCGTTTTGGTGGGAACTTCTTCTATTTTGGGTTCACTGAACTTTGTGATCACCATTTTGATGATGAAGGTTCCTAGCATGAAATGGGATCAAGTACCCCTATTTTGCTGGGCAATCTTGGCAACTTCTCTGCTGGCGCTTCTCTCCACACCTGTATTAGCAGCTGGTTTAGTTCTGCTATTGTTTGACCTCAACTTTGGTACTTCCTTCTTTAAACCAGATGCAGGCGGTAACGTTGTAATTTATCAACACTTATTCTGGTTTTATTCTCACCCGGCAGTATATTTAATGATTCTGCCTATCTTCGGCATCATGTCGGAGGTAATTCCAGTTCACTCCCGTAAGCCAATCTTTGGTTATAAAGCGATCGCTTATTCTAGTGTAGCTATCTGCGTTGTCGGTTTGTTCGTCTGGGTACACCACATGTTCACCAGTGGCACACCCGGTTGGATGCGGATGTTCTTCACCATCTCCACTCTCATAGTTGCAGTTCCCACTGGCGTGAAGATTTTTGCCTGGGTTGCTACCCTTTGGGGTGGTAAAATCCGCTTCACAGGTGCGATGCTTTTCGCCATTGGCTTGTTGTCCATGTTTGTCATGGGCGGCTTAAGCGGTGTGACGATGGGAACAGCCCCCTTTGATGTTCACGTCCACGACACATATTATGTTGTAGGACATTTCCACTACGTTCTGTTTGGCGGTTCCGTGTTTGGCATCTACGCCGGCATTTATCACTGGTTCCCCAAAATGACCGGACGAATGTTGAATGAAAGCTTGGCACGCATTCACTTTGCCCTCACCTTCATCGGTACTAATCTGACCTTTTTACCCATGCACGAGTTGGGTTTAAAAGGAATGCCGCGACGAGTGGCAATGTATGACCCCCAATTTATCGACCTCAATCAAATTTGTACCTTTGGTTCATTTGTTTTGGCGATATCGGTAATTCCTTTCACCATCAACATGATCTACAGTTGGCTGAAAGGGCCTTTGGCTGGTGATAATCCTTGGCAAGGTTTGACCTTAGAATGGACAACTAGCTCACCACCTGCAATTGAAAACTGGGAAGTGTTGCCGGTTGTGACTCATGGCCCTTATGACTACGGTCATGTTCATAGTAATGAAGTACAGCCATCTGCAACGCCGGAAGCTAGTGCTTAGTTAGTAGAGTGAGTAATGCGATCGCTCTCAAGGTGACTGCAATTTCTAGTCATTTGATTTGAGAACTCGGAACTTGAGCTTCAGAACTCGCAACTTCAAGCTTATATCATGTCCGTATAATTAGTTATTTTCCACAGTCATTGCACCCCACCCCCAGCCCCTCCCCGCAGGCGGGGAGGGGAGACAAAGCGTAGCTTTGGCGGGGTGGGGTTCTTCGGGTTTAATAAGTAATCTAGCGGACATGATATTAGAACTCGGAACTTGAGCCTCAGAACTTGGAACTTGAGCCTCAGAACTTGGAACTTGAGCCTCAGAACTCGGAACTTGAGCCTCAGAACTCGGAACTTGAGCTTCAGAACTCGGAACTTGAGCCTCAGAACTCGGAACTTCTAGCTCAGAACTCGAAACTTGAGCTTCGGAACTCGGAACTTGAGCCTCAGAACTCGGAACTCGAGCTTCGGAACTCGGAACTTGAGCCTCAGAACTCGGAACTCGAGCTTCGGAACTCGGAACTCCGAGCTTGGAACTCGGAACTTGAGCTTTAGAACTCGAAACTCGGAATTTTGATAATTCCTGAACAAGTGAAGAGTTGAATTAAACAAGGATTTTGGATGAAGAATGAAAATTTTGCCGCTTCAGACTTCATTCTTCATTCAAGCTTCCACAACAGACGCAGCAGATAATATTGTCAAAAAATCTATGACTATAGCTACAACCACAAGCGAAGATCACAGTGCAGGACACGAAGAACATCCAGATTTAAGAGTTTGGGGATTGTTGACGTTCCTCGCTTCTGAATCCCTGATGTTTGGGGGATTTTTTGCCACTTATTTGTTTTTTCGGGGTACTACAGCAGTTTGGCCTCCAGAAGGAAGCGAAGTAGAATTACTCGTGCCGACAATTAACACCATTATTCTGGTGTCTAGTAGTTTCGTCATTCACTTCGGTGATACGGCAATTAAAAAGAATAACGTCAAGGGAATGCAACTCTGGTACGCAATTACCGCAATCATGGGGGCAATTTTCTTAGGTGGTCAGGTTTATGAGTATTCAACATTAGGATACGGACTGACTACCAACGTCTTCGCCAACTGCTTTTATATCATGACAGGGTTCCACGGTTTGCACGTTTTTGTGGGACTGTTATTGATATTACGTGCATTGTGGCGATCGCGTCTTCCCGGTGAATATTCTGCAACCAATCATACTTTCATCGAAATGACAGAAATTTACTGGCACTTCGTAGACATAATTTGGATTGTTTTATTCACCTTGGTGTACGTTCTCACTTTGTTTTAAAGGGGAGTGGGGAGTCGGGAGTGGGGAGTGGGGAATATTTCTACTCCCTACTCCCTATTGCTATTCTTCTCTTTACCTTAGTCTCCGTTCTCACTTTGTTTTAAATAGGGTATGTAGCACTCCCTCATCTCCCCCACTCACCAATAAATTTATTATGCAAGCTAATACAAATAAATTTTCATGGTTCCAGGTTCCAGAGGACATCAAAAATCTGTTAATTTTAGCTGCACAAACCTGGGAGAACACATCAGAATCAGAAAAATATATTCAACAAGCTTTAGCGCAAACTGGTGAAAATACAGATGTCTTGGTAGCAGCATATAGATTTTTCTATTATAAGAATAATTATTCTCTTGCATTACAAACAACAGTTAAATTATTAGATAAAATTAAAGAACTAGAAAAATTCCCTGATGACTGGGAGCAACTTAAGCCTATATTAGTCAATCGTAAAGAAGACCCACAAATTCGATTGTACTTAAATGCTTATGCTGCTTCTGGATTAGTACTAGCAAAGTTAGGAGCAATTGAGGAAGCGAAAGAAATCAGCGCCAGAGTCAAAGAGATAGACGAAAAGCATGATTTTGGAGCCGGTATTCTCCTGGATATTTTGACACGTCCAGAAGAAGATGATTAATTAGTCAATGCACATCTCGACAAGACGATGTGCGAAGTAGAGACGCGATTCATCGCGTCTGTAAGGAGTGGGGAGATAAGGGAGACAAGGACACAAGGAGAATAACCCATGCCCCATTCCCAATGCCCCATGCCCAATTCCCAATTCCCTTTTAGTGAACAATCATGAACAATTGGTTATCTACCACATCATATTCCTCTTACTCCTTATTAGGAGCAGCTACTGATAGCAACTCTATCATTCCTGCTATCACCATACCTACTAAACTTCCTGGAGGTAATAATATTCCTAATGTCTCTCCGATTATTATCATCCAATCTTCTCAGCTATCAATTTAAAAGTTATGAAAGGTAAGGATTGGCTGCTAACGGGGGACGGTCAGCATCAAGCTTGTAAATCTGTGAGAGCATGGGATTTGTTGAGAGAGAATTATCGTCTTTATCGGTTTTTAACTGAAGTCGAAGATGTTCTCAATAGTGGGGATGATGAAGCCAGTCGTCTGCCAGAAATTCGGATGCTTGTAAGGCGCTTAATAGTAAATTCCTACTGGGTGCGAAGTCAAAATTTAGAGCCTTCGCCCAAAACGGGAACCTCTGTTTTACTCCTATACGATGAATTGGGTTTTCCGTTGACGGTGCAAACAGTAACATTTGCACCAGGAACCCGATCAACCATTCATAATCATGGGACGTGGGGAGTTGTGGCGGTGTTAAAAGGCCAGGAAAAAAATAGTTTTTGGCGACACACTCATAACCCAGAATTTCAGGACAAAATTGAACCGACGGGAGAGCTAACTCTATTTCCAGGGGATATTATTAGCTTTACTCCTGATGCAATTCACTGTGTAGAAGCAGTGGGTGATGAACCAACTGTGACTTTTAATGTTTACGGCGAAACCGATCCGAATGAGAGATTTGAGTTTGACTCAGTTAGCCATAAGGCTAGGAATTTTTAATTAGGAATCGTCAGGATTAATTTCATCGGTTCGTAGTTGGCGCTTTAGCGCTAAAGCGCCAACTACAAACAATTGAGTAATTAGGAGATAGTTGAATGGCAAGGGTAATTTTCTATAGCAAACCAGGTTGTCAAGGTGGTACTAAGCAAAAAGTTTTGCTAACAGCTGCTGGACATGAGGTGATACCATATAATCTGCTAACAGAACCTTGGACAGTTGAACGGTTGCGTTCATTTTTTGGCGATCGCCCCGTAGCCGAATGGTTTAATTCTTCCGCCCCAAAGGTAAAATCTGGTGAGGTGGTTCCTGAAAAAGTAGATGAACAAACCGCTTTGGCGCTGATGTTGAGAGAGCCGTTGTTGATTCGCCGTCCTTTGTTAGAAGTAGGCGAACAGCGTGAGGTAGGATTCGATGTAGAAAAGATTGATGCTTGGATTGGTTTAAAACCTGTAGATGAGTCCTTGCAAGAAATCAGCGAAAATCTGATGAAGGAGAATTTGCAAGGCTGCTCCCACGGTCATGATCATAGTCATCATCACCATAATCAGCAGGGTGAACAACATCAAAAGCAAGGCAAGTGTAGTCATTAGATTTCTTGCAAAAATCCCTAATACCCCACCCGCAAGCAAAGAGAGGAGATAAAGCGTAGCTTTGTCGGGTGGGGTTTTTATTTTTGATTTATGCTAAGAGGTTTATTAGTTATGGTAGTTCTCAATTGCCATGCTATCTAAAAGTAACCTCCTGCAATGCGATTGTTCCGACTGACAATGCCATTGTTTTGACTGACAATGCCATTGTTTCAACTCACAATGTGATTGTTTCGACTGACAATGCGATTGTTTCGACTGACAATGCGATTGTTTCAACTCACAATGCGATTGTTTCGGCTTGCAAAAATTAACACACCCTTTCTTTGTGTGAGCAGCTTAGAGAATCTGCATCAGATTGCATCTACATTGGGGATAACTTGAAGTTGGATGCGATTGCTGCGACAAAAGCTGGAATGCTGGGAGTGTGGCTTGACCGTGAACAAAAGACTTCCGAGATTGACTTATATGATGGGGACAAGATTAATAGTCTTTCGCAAGTACCTGCGCTATTGGCAAAGCTAACAAGGGACTTGCAGCGAATGAAGTATTAGAGCCAAATGAGAAGGACAGGGAGATTCATTACTCCGTTGTCCCTCTGTCTTTTTAACGCGCCCCAGCAGTTTCTAAGGACAAGTCTTGGAACATGGGTGTGCTGAGGTAACGTTCGCCAAAGGAAGGCTGAATCATCACGATTAAACGTCCGGCATTTTCTGGACGTTTACCTACTTGAATTGCAGCACACAAGGCTGCACCAGAGGATATCCCAGACAATAAGCCTTCTTCTTTTGCTAAACGTCGCCCATAAGCGATCGCTTGTTCATCGCTGACTCTAATTACTTCATCAACCAATTCTAGGCGGAGAACATCGGGGATAAATCCGGCACCAATACCTTGAATTCTGTGTGGCCCGGCTTCACCGCCTGAGAGAACTGGGCTGTTGCTGGGTTCAACTGCGATCGCCTGAAAAGTCTTCTTACGCTGTTTAAGTACTTCTGCAACCCCAGTAATCGTTCCACCAGTACCTACCCCAGCAATGACGATATCCACTTCCCCGTCTGTATCTGCCCAAATTTCTTCTGCGGTGGTTTCTTGGTGAACTTTGGGATTGGCAGGGTTGCGGAACTGTTGCAGCATAAAAGCATCGTTTGTATTAGCCACAATTTCTTCGGCTTTGCGAATAGCTCCCCGCATTCCCTCAACGCCTGGTGTCAATTCCAAAGAAGCACCATAAGCCCTAAGCATAGCCCGTCGTTCTTGGCTCATCGTCTCTGGCATTGTCAAAATCAAACGGTAGCCACGCGCTGCTGCTACCATCGCTAGAGCAATTCCTGTATTACCAGAAGTAGGCTCAACTAAAATCGTCTTTCCAGGGGAAATTGAACCAGCAGCTTCTGCTGAGAGTACCATACTTAACCCAATGCGGTCTTTCACCGAAGCTGCTGGGTTCATCCCTTCTAATTTGACAACTATCCTTGCTACTACTCCCTCAGCTTGAGGAATCTTGTTCAGTTGAACTAAAGGAGTTCGTCCAATCAGTTCTGTTATGTCTTGAGCAATCCGCATTATTTAACTCCTAAAATTCTAAATCTTAGTACAGAGTATTTACTTATAAGAATAAGCTTTTGTATTATTTAATTTGCAGTTTAATGTCAATGAGTGCATATACTATGTATTCTAACTAAATCACAAAATATGAAAGTTTAGGAAGAACCTTTATTACATGTTCCCATTGATTCTCACTTCAGCAGAGGGCTAGCTTGTCATACTTATATTTTACCATTTGGAATTGCTGACTATTGCTTCTTGGGCAGAAAATTTGTATATAGGCATAATTTTTACCATTATTTTTAACATTTTTGAGGGGTTTAAGTCCCTCGCTTCTAACAAGCGACAAGTTTTGTTTTACGGTGGGGTTAAAATTCCCAGACGCTCTCGAAGAGACGCTAAAAGCGAACGCGGACTCGCTAACGCAACTCTTAGAGACGCACTCGCGTTCGCTAATGCAAAACAAAATTTACGAATTACGAATTACGAATTACGAATTATTTTAATATTTTCTATTTGTTATAGAAATATCATTTACTTTCCAAACATTTAATTGTTTTTTCCAAATTATTAGTCTATCTTTATCAAAAGACATTGATATTTTCTTTTGAGTGCAGTTTTTGTCTTCCAAAAAATGCATCAGAAACAGTCTTTAATCGTTGCCTACACCGCTTTGAGGTTGAGTACAGAAATACCAGAACCCCACCTCAGAAACACTAGAACCCCGTCCTAAAAACACTAGCACCCATACCCCAATAAATTTTTGTAAGGCTTATCAGGCGGGAATTACAAGCTTTGAGTACTATTCTAATGAATTTAATAATCTTAACGGGGCTAGGGTAAACTGTTTTGTGGAGAGCGGCTGATATAAATCGTATAGGATTTACGCAGAGATTCCCCTCTACCCCCCAACATTCCTGAGCGAAAGCTTAGTGAACTAGGGGGGACTTCTTAATCTCTCTTTTGAGAGGAAGATGAAATCACATTCTCTGAATCTAAGTGCGTTATTTCTGACTGATTAATCCTACGTTTTGTGAAAAGCTTGGTAACTTTTCAGTGGTCAGTAATCAGTGGTAATTATAAAAATAACTGGCAACTAACGATTGGAAAAATTACCGATTACACATATTTTAATATCAAACCTGTTTGAAAAGTAGAAATATATAGCTACTTAAAATAAACAGCAAAAGATATTTTCTTGCTGAGTGCATACTACCTAGCAAGGGAGAGCCGAGATGAAAGCCAAACTTTTAAATCTTCTCACAGTTTGCGTAGTTACCTTAGTAGTACTTTCTCCAGGAGTAGTAGTATTTGGCATAGTTTGGGAGCGACATTTGGAGTTAGTAAAATCCCATAATTTAGCCTGCGAAGTTAACAAGACTAGTAGAGATGCTCCTATCTTGGCTCCCCGGACAGAGGGTACACATTCCCCTCAGACTAGCATCCAATCCTCTGATCGTAATGTGATTCATCAAATGCTGACTGTTGCTGAACAATATAAATTTGCCACGATCCTACAATGGTTCTTCTTGCTAACCCCTATTTGTGTTGGGTTAGGGATTCTTTTTTACGACAGATATCTTGTTCATCGTGCGGCTGTTTTAAAAGAACAAGTTGAAATGTTGGAAAGGCTGTGGCAGCACAGTATCGAACAGTAACTAATTCACAACTCACTAAAATCAAGAAGCTTACTATGTCAGAACAACGCCAACAACTGTATTTTAATCTGATTGATGAGCTACTGAAATGCCCTAATGGTCAAGAACCAGAAGTTTTGGAAAGTAAACCAGAATTGATTGATTCTGGTTTTGTAGAAACAATGTTACAAGTAGCAACTATGTTTGCCCATGAAGGCAATCAAGATGGTGCTAAGTTTTTATTTTTTGTAGCGCGTGAGCTAGCTAAAGAATTGGGTTTATACCCGGAAGTTTCCAATCCTGAAGTTGCAAACACTGAAGCTGCTAATAAGGAGTAAAAATGCTATTGACTTCAACGGATGCGGGACAAATAGCTTTAGAACTGCTCATGGCAGATTGGAATATTTCAGAAGAGAATCGTGAGTGGTTTACAATCTTTAACTCTCGTCTGATTGGCGAAAGTTGGTACACTGTAGAATTAGGTGTAGAAGGATTTCCCGATAGATGGTTTATTCAAGTATATGACAATGGAGTGTGCGATCCAAACTACACATTTATATCGCCAATCCGTGGTTATGAAGGATTTACGGACTTTGGAAATGTGCCGGATATTGTAGCAGAAGTCTTAGTTTGTGAACGCAATGCTCGATAATAATTAAAAAGACAAAATTTAGAATTCAATATTAAGATGTGCTGATTAAATGCATTTTCTTTGAATTCATAATTTTTAATATTAGAGTATTTGGGAGCATCTCACCTTTACAAATATACCTGGCGATTAGAAATCGCGGTTAATCTTGCAAACATAGACGCTTTGCGGCTTCCCGCAGGGTAGTTCGCCTACGCTGACTAAGAAAGCAATTTGCTCAAGCAACTGGTTTAACCACCTGCATAGGTTAAAATTTCGTATAGCTGCGAATTCCATGAGACTGTTGGCCAATTTATGAGGGGTTAAACTCCCCATCCCTAAAATCTTGGTTTGGCGTTGCTTTCCCGCCCTGCAATAAATTGATTGCTCATAGCTAAAGTGTGTTGAAACGCACTAAAATTAAAGAAATTAAAATGGATTTGGACTGATGGGTTAGACTCCCTATTAATTCGCCAACAGTCTCATTCCATTCGTCAAGACTAGGGGTATTAAATAATTCGTAATTCGTAATTCGTAATTCGTAAATTTTGTTTTGTAATGGGGATTTAACCCCAACACAAAACTTGCGTGATTTTTGAACCGGGGGACTTAAACCCACGGGACTAGTTAAAACCAATACTTTGATAAAGAGTTTTTGGTACATACCTCGTCCCTTATGGGCAAAAAAACTAATGATATCAGGCTAATTAAAACCACATCCCTTGCGATGCCCTGAGCAAGCCGTTGTGTGGGTGTGGTTTCTCTTAGACTAATGACTAATGACTAATGACTAATGACTAATGACTAATGACTAATGACTAATGACTAATGACTAATGACTAATGACTAATGACTCTCGCGTTGCAGTGTGATATTTAAATATAAAGATGCTTTACGCAAATTTGAGGTGATACTAAACAATGTATGCCTCTTTTTTTTGTAATCTTTAATATTTTATTTAAGCCTAATAGGCTATTTTGTCATATTTTATTGATAAAATTATGTTATATTAAATAGCGTGATGGACGCTACAGAAATATCAGTTCCAATGATTGCTGAAGATCTCTTAGCCAAAGAATTCACAAGAGTCCTCAACGACTACTATCCAAAAGTTGGAGAATTACTAGACGGGTGTTATGTGAAAGTCATCACCTGTTTTTGGGGACGACCTGCTAGACGCTTGCAATATATAGGAATTTATTGCTCTGACGAAATGATTTCCTGTGTGCAAGCCCACAAAGAAATACTCAGAGAAGTAGCAGACAACATGGGTCTAGTACAGGTAGTCTGCATGAATGCCAAGCGATTATTGCGCGACCCGATGTCGAAGGTCAAACACAATAACCCACGTCTATGGTTGGAGTTGCAGTGGGTTGCAAATTAGTCTTTGATCGCATTAATGGAGAGGAGTAAAGGTGTTTGTAGTAGGGACTTTAGTCCTCAAATATTTAAGCACGCTTAGTGCTTACTACGAACCTATCGACCACTAGAATAGCCAGCACAAAGTATTAACGCAAGTAATGAAAACTGGAATTTTCTGCAATTACGATAATCATCACCAAGATGCTCATCGTGCCATCTTTGAGCAAGTCACGCTAATAAAACAGGCAGAAAGTTTAGGTTTTGAGTCAGCCTGGGTGAGTGAGCATCATTTTAGTGAATCCAATCTCAGCCCCTCCATGTTGCTGTTAATGGCACACTTGGCGGGGCTGACTTCAACTATCCAATTAGGCACTGCGGCGGTGTTACTGCCATTCCATAACCCGATTCGGGTAGCGGAAGATATCGCCACTTTGGATAACCTGTGCAATGGACGATTATTATTTGGGGTTGCTAAAGGCGGCCCGTTTCCCCAACAAAATAAGCATTTTGCGACACTCCCAAGTGAATCCCGTCCCAAGATGCTAGAGGCGATCGCATTGATTCAAAAGCTGTTATATGAAACTGATGTATCATTTAATGGCAAGTATTATCAATGCGATCGCTTGACAATTTATCCAAAACCATTGCAGAGTCAAATACCAGTGTATGTTGCCACTGGCGGTGATGACGGTATCGAGTTTGCTGCTAAACATTCCTTCAGCTTGATGGGTGGGCCGCCATTCTCCCTACAGAGATTGAAGGATACTGTTGCTAAATATCGAGCCTTAAATTCTAGTGGTGCGGAAAACTTCGTGTTGGCACGCTTTTTTTATGTTGGCAAAACATTTGATGAGGCAGTGAGTGAGGCATTGCCTTTCATCCGCCAATTTAGCCAGAAAATGAAAGCTAATTCGGCTGAAGTATTGCAGAATAGTGCGAATCCCAACCAAAAACCATTTGATCGCACAAATATTTGTTTCGACGAAGATTATTTAATTGAGAACTCAATTATTGGTGATGTGGAGACTTGTCGAGACAAAATCAAGAAATTTCAAGACGAATTAAATTTAGGTACGTTAGCACTCAAACCCTCGTCTTCGGATATGCAAAAAAACTTAGAGAGTTTGACGCGCTACAACCAAGAGGTGCAAAATTATGTCTTCTAAACTATACCAGCTTCCTCCCGATGATTTACCTCCATCTGAGGTAACGAAACAGGATGGAATGCTGCAAATGGAGCTAGAACAGTCTACAGCTAGATGTTTTTATCTAGCCTGCGATCGCATTACGCGAGTCCTGTTGTCTAATTGTCAGTGGTATCTCACAACAAATGCTAGCATCCTAACATTAATTATTGACTGCCCTGACTTAGTAGCTTACTGGCATATAGTCAGCAATATTGCCCAGTTGGGTAATAGGTTAGAGCGGTTTGCTAGCAATGGCAAAATCCGCGTTTATCCGCCATTTGGCAAGGGGATGCCATTTGAAATCAGCGTAAATGAAATATCAGCTTACCGAGATTGGCTTTGAGGTAAATAGGCATGAACTGGGAATCACACAAGATATAGCTTATTTATCCTTATCGCTGTCTTCCACCCTGTACTCCTAAAGTGCAGGGTTTGCAATTTTTATCAAAGCCATTTCTCCAAATAGCAGCACTTTTCATCAACCCGCAGAGGGATTTTGTAAGTTAGTTATTTTTGTGATGATAGGTTTTAGTTTAAACGCTCCAGGTAGCAAAGGAAAGCGCAGAGGGGCGCAGAGTTTTTGCTATGACGATAGAGTTAGCCATGCATACCAATTATCTAACCCAGTACCAGTAGTTGCGGAAACTTGGAAAATCTGAATTTGGGGATTTACTTTTTTAGCATATTCTATGCACTTTTGAACATCAAAATCTACATAAGGTAGCAAATCAATTTTAGTGAGAATCATTATGTCACTAGCACGGAATATATGGGGATATTTTAGCGGCTTATCTTCTCCCTCTGTGACAGAGAGAATCACAACTTTTGCCTGTTCTCCCAAATCAAATAAGGCAGGACAAACCAAATTTCCAACATTTTCAATCATCACTACTGAATTTAGGGGCGGATTCAGTTGTTGTAAACCTCTGTCTATCATTGATGCATCTAAATGACAGCCTGTTCCGGTGTTAATTTGGATGACTTTAGAGCCTGTTTCTTTAATTTTTTTGGCATCATTAGCAGTTTCTTGGTCGCCTTCAATCACACTAATAGATAATTGATGCTTTAAATCATTAATAGTGCGAGTTAAAAGAGTTGTTTTCCCAGCACCGGGAGAACTCATTAAATTTAAAGCGAGAATATTTCGACCTTTAAACCATCCCCGATTTTGAGCAGCTAGCAGGTTATTCTTTGCTAATATATCTTGTTCTATAGATATGGTTGTATTGTGTATTTTGGCATGAATTTGAGGTGCTTCTATATGACTGTGGGAATGAGTAATGACAGTTCCATCCGGTAAAGTGTGAGTATGATTATGTTCAGCTTCATCTGTTTCTAAATTTGTAATTTTTATTTCGCCATCATCAGAACAACCGCAGGTTACACACATAATTCCTCTATTTCTATTTCTTTAATTTTCAGTTCTTCACCAGTAATTAAATCTAATCGCACGCTTCCACAGTTACAGATACCAAATGGTTTATCTAAATAAATTTCTGCACCGCATTGGCGACATCGCCCTAAGCCAGGAATTTCCAAAATTTCTAATGTCGCCGCTTCTAAAGCTGTACCTTGAGTGCAAATATCAAAACAAAATCGAATAGCGTCGGGCATAATGGCTGAAAGTTTGCCAATTTCTAATAAAACTCGCTGCACTTTTGCGCCTTTGGCGTGTTCAGTCACAATTGCCACAATATTTTGGGTAATTCCAAGTTCGTGCATACTATAAAATCTATTAAATCTTAACAAATTCTTGGCAATTGGTCGCCTACCAGCATATCAACAATCCTTTCAGCACCAAAAACTGTTTGTAACAATACAATACCTGGAGGTGAAGGAATAACTTCGCCAATAAGAGAAGCATCTTTGCCTGCTGGGTGTAATTTCATAGCTGATAAAACAGTTTCTGCATATTTAGCTGCTACCACTACAACTATCTTACCTTCATTAGCTAAATACAATGGGTCTAAACCGAGAATTTCGCAAACTCCGTTGACTTCTTCCCGCACTGGAATAGATTCTTCAAAGAGACGGATTCCTACATTAGAACTGAGGGCAAATTCATTTAATACTGTAGCTAAACCACCGCGTGTAGCATCTCGCATAGCATGAATTTGGGGACATACATGGAGAATCGTTTCTACTAAACTATGTAACGGCTGACAGTCACTTTCTATATTAGTTTCTAAAGCTAATTCCCCACGGGCAATTAAAATTGCTGTACCATGATTGCCTATTTCACCATTAATTATTATTGCATCTCCAGGTTTAATATTGTGGGCGGAAACACTAACTCCTCGCGGGATGATACCAATACCAGCAGTATTAATAAAGAGTTTATCGGCAGCACCACGATGTACAACTTTTGTGTCACCAGTGACAATTTGAATACCAGCTTCTTTTGCGGCCGCTTTCATACTGGCTGCGACACGCCGCAAGGTTTCTACTGGTAATCCTTCTTCTAAAATTACGCTACAAGTTAGATATAAAGGTTTAGCACCGCTAACAGCTAAATCATTAACTGTGCCGTTTATAGCTAATTCTCCTATATCACTTCCGGGGAAAAATAAAGGGTCTACAACATAGGAATCTGTTGTAAATGCGAGTCTGTCTCCTTGTTGGAGGAGAGGGGCTAAGTTGAAGCTGGCTTGGTCTTCTAATTGTGAGAGAATTGGGTTATCAAAATTGCTGACAAAGATTTCGTCTATTAAATCACGCATGGCTTTACCACCGCTACCATGTGCGAGAGTTATATGAGTGTCTTGCACTTTTCTTTGGCGACGGCGGACTTGTTCTATTTTTTGGAATAGAGGATTTTGTATTGAGTTTGTGGGGGAAATATTCATATTAAAGTTTTTTTAAACGCATAGGCGGTTCGCCTTCCCGCAGGGTAGGGACGCAGAGGGAAGCGCAGAGGTACGCAGAGTATTTAGTCTGAGGAGAAGCCACAGGCGGGGAGAGGTTCTTGAGTTATTTTTGGTTTTTGGGTGATTGTTCTTTTGGCAATGGTGGAGAGTCGTCCATATTTGTAATAGGCTGCACAAGCACCTTCGGAAGATACCATGCAAGTACCAATAGGAGTTTCTGGTGTGCAAGCTGTACCGAATACTTTGCACTCCCAAGGCTTCAAAACTCCTTTGAGAATTTCTCCACATTTACAAGCTTTATGGTCGGCTACTTTCAGATTAGGAATGGTAAATTTAAGTTCGGCATCAAATTGGGCATATTCAGGTTGAATTTTTAATCCTGAATAAGGGATATCTCCCAAGCCGCGCCAATCAAAACTATCTCGCACCGTGAAAACTTTGTTTATAGCTTGTAACGCCTTGAGATTTCCAGTTTTTTGGACAATTCGGTTATATTGGTTTTCGACTTCGCAACGATTTTCTAATAGCTGTTGCAATAGCATCCAAATCGATTGGAGAATATCTAAGGGTTCAAATCCTGAGACAACTATTGGCTTATTATATTGTTGGGAAATAAATTGATATGGGTCAGTGCCAATTACCATGCTGACATGGCCAGGCCCAACAAATCCATCTAGTTGTAAGTCGGGATTATCTAATAGTGCTTTGAGGGCGGGAATCACGAGGACATGATTGGAAAACAGACTAAAGTTATGAATTTTTTCGGCTGCTGCTTGCAGAATGGTGAAGGCGGTACTGGGGGCTGTGGTTTCAAAGCCTAATGCGAAAAAGACTACTTGTTTGTCGGGGTTATCTCTGGCAATTTGCAGGCTGTCTAGGGGAGAGTACACCATACGGATGTCTGCACCTTGTGCCCTAGCTTGCAGTAAAGTGGTTTTGGAACCGGGAACTCGCATTGCGTCGCCAAAGGTGGCAAAAATGACGTTATGATTTTGGGAGATTGCGATCGCATCATCTAATCTCCCTTTTGGCATAACGCATACTGGACAACCAGGCCCATGAATTAGTTCGATGGTTTGGGGTAATATTTCTTCGATACCGTATTTAAATATGGAGTGGGTATGTCCGCCACATACTTCCATGATTTTGATGGGTTTTTCTAGCTGGTTGCTTAATTTGGCGATTTCGTGGCGTATGGCTTCAGCTTTTTCAGGTTCGCGGAATTCGTCAACATATTTCATAGGGATTGAGAAATAGTTTTTGGATATCAGTTAATTTCGTTTTCTTTACGGGGTATTTTTTAACGAACCGCAAAGGACGCATTCGCGTAGCGTCTCGTAGAGAAGGGCGCGAAGAAAGAAAGAAATTAAACTCTTTCTGTGCGCCTCTATGTGAGACAAGAAAAGTCTATTATTTAAGTACTAATCCCTGCTTGTGCTGCTGCTAATTCTTGGAATAGTTGTAATGTTTCTGCTGCTTCTTGTTCGTTAATTCGATTCATGGCAAAGCCAACATGTACTAGCACCCAATCACCAATACAAGCTTGGGGGGGATGTTGTTCATCTACGATACAAGCAATATTTACTTGACGCTTGACACCACCAATGTTAACTATGGCTAATTTATGGTTGACGTTGGTAATTTCTATAATTTGTCCGGGAATTCCTAAGCACATTTTTTTATTTTTTAAGATAAACGAACCGCAGAGGCAAGAGAGACGCAGAGAGAATTATTTGTGAGAGAAATTTTGTCAAATATCAAGACTCATATATTAATTGTGCGGCTGCAATAGCTGCTTGTCCTAAAGATAACCCGCCGTCATTAGCTGGAACTAAGCTGTGAGTAAGTACTTTTATCCCCAATGTTTGTAATCGTTTGCTAACTTGCTCTAACAATATACGATTTTGAAATACTCCTCCTGTTAGGGCTACTTGGGAAATCTGATTTTCTTGAGAAAGATATTTAACCATTTGCACAATTGCATTAGCTAAACCTTTGTGGAATTTGGCAGCCATAACTGGTTGTGGAATCTGCTGCTGTAAGTCATGGAGCAATGCTTGCCACATTGGACGCGGGTCTATATAATAAATCCTATCTAAAAAGCTAAAGTTAAAAGGATAGATTAGGGTTTCTTTATGATTATTTAAGCTGCTTACATCTACTATAGCTTCCATTGCGATCGCACCTTGTCCTTCATAGCTACATTCATCTCTATAAATGCCGATAGCCGCCGCCACTGCATCGAACAATCGTCCCACGGAAGACGCTGGAGGAGAGTTAATTCTTTTCTCAATAAGTTGATTGAGTAGTTTGAGTGGCTTGTTGTCTAAAAATTTTACGATTTCTAAATCAGCGTACTGTTGTTGGCAATTATCCCAAAGGTTAGCAGCTATTAATTGAGCATAAGTATTACGCCAAGGCTGATATATCGCTTGTTCACCACCAATCATTGCCACTGGTTTAAATGTTGCTAGTCGCTGAAATTTACGATAATCTACTAAAAGAAATTCTCCGCCCCAAAGTGTACCATCATCACCGTAACCTAAACCATCTAAAGCAATCCCTAATACCGGAGGCGCATCTAAAGGAATCCCATTTTCTACCATGCAAGCGGCGATATGGGCGTGATGATGTTGGATTTGATGAATTTTGATTTGATTTGTATCTGCGAGTTCGTTACCAAGTTTGCTTGAGAGATATTCAGGATGTTTATCAATGGCGATTATTTCTGGCTTATGCTCAAATAGATTTAAGTATAAATTCAAAGTGTCTTCGTAAGCATTAAAAGCCGCAGCATTTTCTAAATCTCCCAGATGTTGAGAGAGAATGGCTTGTCCTTGACGCAATAAGCAAAAGGTATTTTTTAACTCACTACCCATTGCTAAAATTTGCGGTATATTGTCAAATCCCGGTGGTAAACTAATTGGTGCTGGTGCATATCCTCTGGCACGGCGAATTATTTGGACTTTATCGCCGATAACTCTCACCACCGAATCATCTACCCGATTAATAATCTCTCGATTGTGAAAGAGAAAATAATCAGCGATTGTCCCTAATTTTTCTCTTGCTTCGTCATTATCAATACATTGTGGTTCATCTGCTAGATTGCCACTTGTTAAAACAATTGGGCGATTCATCCGTCGGAGAATTAAATGATGTAAGGGCGTATAAGGTAGCATGAAACCGAGAGTATTTTGCCCCGATACTATCGATGGTGCTACTACTTTTTTGCCTGTCGCTTGTAGTAAAACAATTGGTGCAGCAGGGCTTGTCAATAATTCTTTTTCTTTGGCGTTAATAGTGCAATATTCTTTAATTACCTCAATATCTCGCGCCATTAAAGCAAAGGGTTTATGATAGCGCTTTTTGCGCTGACGCAGTTTTTCTACAACGGTTTCCTGAGTTGCGTCACAAGCTAGATGAATACCACCTAAGCCCTTAATTGCTACAATTTCACCCTTTTGCAACAAGGTACAAACTGCATCAACATCATCTAGCATCGAGAACATGGAAGCAGTAACCGATTTACCATCAGCGCGTTCTAACCAAGCTGAAGGGCCGCAAGCATGACAAGCTACAGGTTGGGCGTGAAAACGCCGATTTTCGACATCGTGGTATTCCTTTGCACATTCTGAACACATAGCAAACGCAGACATACTGGTATTGCATCTGTCGTAAGGAATCGCACGAATAATACTCAAGCGGGGGCCGCAATTAGTGCAGTTGGTAAAGGGATAGCGATAAAAGCGGCTAAAGGGGTCGAATATTTCTTGTTGACATTGTGGACAAGTGGCTGCATCAGGGGTAATTTCTGTTTTAATGGCATTACTGACACTAGTAGAAATCACAAAATTATCAAATTTCAATTCACTTTCATAATGAGTTCTAATTAGTTGATTAATTTTTGCCAACGGTGGACATTCTGTTTGCAATCTGGCAACAAATTTGGTTATTGCTTCTTCACTACCAGATACCCTAATTAAAACACCTTGTCCATCATTACAAACATCTCCACGCAAACCGCAAGCTTTAGCAAGACGATATACAGTAGGGCGAAATCCTACTCCTTGAACAGTACCACGAACTCTAATTTCTTCAGTCGCCATATAATTCTGACTTTCAAAAATTACGAATTACGAATTACGAATTACGAATTACGAATTACGAATTACGAATTACGAATTACGAATTACGAAACTGCCACAGCAATATTCGGTTATTTCCAGAATCAGCTATTATCGCCGTATTGCTACAAAATTTTATCCCGTAACACCAATTTAAGCTATCTCGTTTTGGCAGTCCAAAATTACGATTTTCACCTTTACTTTGAAAATTTATTTGTCCTGCTAACCCATCTGCCACTAAACTTTGCAGTGATAAAATTGATTCTGGCTTTCTCCATCCTAACAAACGAGAATTAGCAGTATCTGCAACTACTAACCAATTGTCAGCCACTCCCACACCATAAGGCATACTCAAACTACTAGCACTTGGCAAATAAACTCCTTGATTCATTTCCACGAAATCAAAGCTTTTTTGTCCTAAAACTACTGCACAAGGTGTATTATTTTCTGTAGGCATTCCCTGCCAAATCATTACTCGGTGATTACCTGCATCGCTGACAACCAGATTTTCTCCCCAAAAGCTAATATCGTGACACCAACGCATACTCGCTGCGGTTGCAGAACCACCGCCGTTTTCATTGCGAGATATCATATCTGGTTGTCCTAAAACTACATCAGCAGGTTGACCATTTTCTGTTGGTAATTGATGCCAAATTAATACTCTTCGATTACCAGTGTCAGCAATAAATAGCCGTCCTTGATAATAGAAAACACCATAGGGCCAGTGCATTGTACTAGCAGATGCTTGCTGATTTCCTCGATTTGGTTCATTCTCGGTAAAATTAACTTGCCCTAACACCAAATCTGCTGGAACATTGTTATCTTCTGGTAAAGTTTTCCAAATCAAAACCCGATGATTCCAAGCGTCTGCTACAGCTAACCCTTCGCCGCAAGCACAAATCCCTGTTGGTACACTTAAGGTTGCGCTTCCCGGTGTACTTTTAGCATTTTGTCCTTCATGATAAAAGTCAGGTTGTCCAATTACCCAATCAGCCGGTTGACTATCTCTGGTGGGTAATTTCTGCCAGCCCAATAATCGATGATGTCCTGTATCTGATACCCATAAGGGGCCTGTTTCTGATAACAAACAAGCAGCACGAGGCCCGAACATTGTTGTGGGACTGGGTGCTACAGGTATCACTAATTGTTGTGGTTCAATAATGTTACCTAAAATTACCTCTGCACCTTGAGGTGATAGAGGCAAATATTGAGAAATTTCTGTTGCTTCTAGCGGTAATTGTGATATTGAATTAATTTTGATTGGGATATCCATGAACCGCAGATAGACGCTGATAATTATTTAAAATCATTAATGTTGATTAGCATGTAACAACAGTAACGGTTTTGCATTATGCTTTTTTCAAATTCAGTTAAAACCTTTAATCAAGTTCTGTATTAATCAAGCTTAAAAAAATCAAGATAGTACACCCGTAGGGGCTTGTCTTTGCCCATTGGTGTCAACTTAACGTAAAAGCTATGTCCCGCAAGGAACTGAAGTTCTAGGCGGTTGAGTCAAGCCTTCAGTTAAGTTATTTTTAGCTTAAGTTGACACGCATGGGCATGCCGTGCCCCTACACCTTGCGATTAATTTTGTACCGCACCTGAGTGGGAACCGCTATAGTAACTTTTGCTACATAGCGAATTTTTGGCATGAGTGCGCGATGTACTGAAATGAGAAAGCAAACTGGGGTTTGAGTAAGTAAAAGCTGCTTTTGCTTGCGGAAAACACTAAAATGAGTAAGTAAAAGCTCATTTTGCTTGCGGAAAACACCAAAATGAATAAGTCAAATGACCTTTTGAGAAAGTCAAAGCTCATTTTGCTTGCGGAAAACACTAAAATGAGTAAGTCAAAAGTCATTTTGAGTAAGTCAAATGACCTTTTGCTTTCTCAAAGCCCTAAAATAATTACCTGAATTACACAAATGAGAATAAATTCAGAGATATTGAGAAAGCATTCAGGCATTTTGCTTGCACAAAACATTAAGATGAATGCGCGAACTACTGAAATGAAAAAGTAAATTAGCGGTGATTGACTAATTGCCTAGTATATTTGCTGAAATCTTATCTTCGCATCATCATTTTTGTAGTTTCACAAAAACCTTATCGTCTTTAACCTTGACTGGATACGACTGAAGCGAAACATCAGGAACGGTTAAGCATTTACCTGTCTCTAATTTGTACTGGAATCCGTGGGCAGGACAGGTAATAATACCATTTTCAACTTTACCTTTTTCTAAGGGAGATCCTAGATGGGTACAAGCATTACGGTAAGATTTAACTGTAACGCCTTGACGATGTAAAATTAGTGAAGTACCAGCAAGTTGTACTGCCAATACACTAAATTCAGGAACTTGATCAATAGTCGCCACTTTGATCCAGGTAGAAGTTATTTTTGCAGAAAATGGACTGATTAAACCAGAATTCGCTTTGTTAATAGTAGGACTGCTATTGACCGCAACTACTTTGGTAATTTCAGGACAATGGTTTTTTATCGCCTGTTCTACTCCTTGAGACAAAGTTAAAGTAGAAGCTGGACAACTGCTGCAAGTTCCTATTAGTCTAACTTCTACTGTATCTGGTGACTTAATTGCCACTAATTCTACATCCCCATTATGGCTTTTTAAACCTGGGCGAACTTCTTCAAGGGCTGTCTGAATACGCTGTGCTAATGGTACTTTTGGCGGTTTAACTAGTTCATGATAAAGCAGCACTGCATACACTACTTCATCAGCAACAGCATGACGCAAAGCTGACATTGATTCTTGCTTTAGGCTTTTAATCAAATTAGTCAATGCAGCTTTATGCAAAGCCTCAATTGCTCTTTTCAGACCTACTGCTACACACCTTTGGCTTTCATCCCACTCGGATATAATCGCCTCAAAGCGGTTAATTTCCTGAACTAATTCTTCAAGGTTTGTCATTAGTCATTGGTCATTAGTCATTAGTCATTGGTCATTGGTCATTGGTCATTGGTCATTGGTCATTGGTCATTAGTCATTGGTCATTGGTTATTCATCAATGACTAATCACTTCATTTTGAAATCTTTGAGGAGAAATGGCATAATGATGCCTGTCACTAAACTAGATAAGATTATTGGTAAGTAGAAGGGAATTGGAGCTTGTGCGAGTAACACTAACAGTAAGAAACCTACAGCAATACCAATAGTAGTTTGCTTGACAAAATACACTGGGTCGCGTAGTAGCTTTCCTTTAAAAAATAACTTGGCTGAAAACCACCCTATCTCTAACATATTGTCTCCTAATAGTTTGTCAATAAATTTAAGGCAGCAAGCCCTAACAAGATGGCGGGAATTACACCCGCCGGGGCAAATAATGCACCAAGCATTGCTGAAAACTGATAACCTATGTCTTTCCCAGCTAACAGCATTCCGCCAATTGCACCGCCGACCATAGACAAGAATGTAGCGATGATTAACCACACAACTTCTGTTGCTATGTTCAAGTCGCCATCTGCTAAACTTGTGATAAAATTTATCACATTTGGGTAGGTAAAAATATCTCTCATGCTGTTTTGTCCTGATTGTTAGGAATTAGGGGAGTAGGGAGTGGGGAGTGGGGAGATGAGGGAGAAAGAATAACTAACCTATCCCCTATTCCCTATTCCCTATTCCCTATTCCCTATTTCTGCTTCTACATCTTGTAGCGCTTGGGCTACTACCTCTGCTTGTGCAATTTGTTGGTATTTCGTAAATATTTCTAAAGCGTCTTGATAGTAGATACGCGCTTGCAAAAGATTATTGGGATTACCAGCTTCTGGTTTTTCCTGGTCGTCTGGTAAGTTGAATAAAGCGTTGGCTTTGTTAGAAATTGTGTTAGCGTACTCTAGGGGTGTATCTTTGGCGTTACGCACTTTTAGCGCTTCGTCATAAGCTGCGATCGCCCTTAAATTATTCTCCACAGGATGGGAACTCACTAAATATTGCAAAGCGTTACCTAAATTGTTTTGCAACATCGCATATTCTCTAGGATGGTCAATCAGATTAATATGCTTTAGTGCTACCTCAAATGATTGCACAGCTAACCCTTGGCGCAAGTATTCCCGTTCCGATGCTAAAGGCATACAAAGGTAAGCGATCGCAATATTGTTATACAAAATCGCGTATTCCTGGGGGTAATCTTCCCAAGTAAACACCCGTAACGCCTCATGATAAGCCTGGATGCTGTCGGTTATCCGCGCCAAATTGAACGGTACAAGCGACTGCAACACCAGCCCAAAATTCATCTGTGTCTCTGCTACTTCCTCTGGCGACGCTAATTGTTGTAAAATCGGTAACGCCTCTTCATAACCGACTTTCGCTTGCAGCAGCAGTTGGTAGTCAGCATCCGGTATTGCCTGTAACGTCCCCGCCATCCCCACTTGGGCCCTGGCTTTTAGTAGGGGATACTCCTCACCACACATTTGATAGGCCCGGTAATATAACCCAACTGCATTTCGCAAGTCTTGGGCAGCTTTGGGCTTTTTTTGAAAACCCTGTGCTATCTCGATCAGCATTTGGATTTTTTCCTCTGCTGTGGCTGACTCTGAAGCAACAGCTGCTAACGCAGCCTTCACCGCCGAATCTGTAATGCTGGGGGTCATAACTCTGCCGTACTCTAGCCTATTGGGAATTGAATCTGTCAACACCCATGAATGATCAAGACACGCCATCGCGTCTAATCACGGGCCATACTGATTTACGCAGGCTTCGAGTCCTTTAGGCGGAATTCCCCTTTTTGTCTGAAACTAGGATTAGGGAGTAGGGAAACAGTTGACCCCATGCCCAATCAATTTGTTTACTATAAAACACCCTATTTCTAAAATTCTACTGGGGAATTGCTAATATTAATGTCAGCTTTAAACACCTAATATTTTTAAAATACTTTTTGTATCATCACCTGACACAATGCAAATATTCTTTATTGAATTGTTGACATACTATATCCAGTTGCGACAACAAAAGCTATAGAAATAGTCAACAGTGCCCGACAGCAAATTCCAGATGTCGCTACTATTAGGAAAATTATACAATTAATAGAGACGATATTAATCTACAAGTTGCCGCGATTGAGCCAGGAGGAGATCGGAAAAATGTTTGGAGCAAATGAGTTAAAGCAAACTAGATTTTACCAAGATGTTTTTGCAGAAGGCAAACAAGAAGGGAAGTTAGAAACGATACCCCAGTTATTAGTGCTGGGTTTAAGTATTGAGCAGATAGCTCAAGCGTTAGGCTTGGATGAACAAGTTGTTAGGCAAGCTGCACAACCGAAATCCTAAAACAATAGGGTGCGCGAAGGCTTAACAGTGCGTTTAATAGAGACGATATTAATCTACAAGTTGCCGCGATTGAGCCAAGAGGAGATCGGAAAAATGTTTGAATTAAATGACTTGAGGCAAACTAGATTTTTCCAAGATGTTTTTGAAGAAGGTAAAAAAGAAGGTAAGCAAGAAGTTTTTGAAGAAGCTAAACAAGAAGGTAAGTTAGAAGCGATACCTCAGTTATTAGCATTTGGGTTGAGTATTGAGCAGATAGCTCAAGGCTTAGGCTTGGACGAACAAGTTGTTAGGCAAGCTGCACAACCGAAATCTTAAAACAATTGATATATACCTGACGGGGCGCAAGACTTTGCGCCCCGATATTTTGCTTTATTTGACTCAGTTATTGCACAATACGCTTAGTGTTAAGGATATTTTGCCCCGGAAGATCCCCCCAACCCCCCTTAAAAAGGGGGGCTTAATTTCCTCTTTTTTAAGGAGGGTTAGGGAGGATCAAGCCTTAACCCAAGCGTATTGAGTTATTGCATTAAAATCTGACGGCTTAAGATACTCATATCATTACCTCACCCGCATTAGCGGTTGGTAGTAGTGGACTCCAGTCTTTAACATTTGGATAGCCAATCACCTGCAAGTAGCGAACGTTAAGAGTTAAAAACAAAAGGTAATTTTATTTTTACTATTTTTTATTTTTTAAATGTGTTACATAGATAACAGACATAACTCTTGAAATTAATCTCAATGTAATTTCAGTTATTCTTAATGATTAATTCTTTTTTAATGAAAGTGAATTAAATAAAAAAGTATCTTAAAATTGAAAAATAAATATTGATAAACAGGTGAGACTTTACAAGCATTATCACCTACATCATGCATGGTAAACAATACAAAAACACCTAGCCGATGACTAATGTACTATGGCTGCAAGGTGGTGCTTGTTCAGGCAACACCATGTCATTTCTCAACGCCGAAGAACCGACAGTCTGCGATTTAATTGCCGACTTTGGCATCAATTTACTTTGGCATCCATCTTTGGGATTGGAACTGGGTAACAACTTACAAACACTGCTGCGGGATTGTATTTCTGGCACGATTCCTTTAGATATCCTGGTATTTGAAGGCAGCGTTGTTAATGCCCCCAACGGTACAGGCGAATGGAATAGGTTTGCCGATCGCGCCATGAAAGACTGGTTAGCAGACCTCGCCAAAGTTGCTCAATTTATCGTAGCTGTGGGAGACTGTGCCACATGGGGAGGAATTCCCGCCATGTCTCCCAACCCCAGCGAATCGGAAGGTTTGCAATTTCTCAAGCGTCAAGAAGGCGGTTTTTTAGGGAAAGACTTTGTATCTCAAGCCGGATTACCTGTAATTAATATACCTGGATGTCCCGCCCATCCCGACTGGATTACGCAGATATTAGTTGCGATCGCTACTGGACGCATAGCAGACATTGCTTTCGACGAACTAAATCGTCCCCAAACCTTCTTTAACAGCTATACCCAAACAGGTTGTACCCGTAACGTCCACTTTGCCTACAAAGCCTCAACCGCCGAATTTGGACAGCGCAAAGGCTGTCTATTCTACGACTTGGGTTGTCGTGGCCCCATGACTCATTCCTCCTGCAACCGCATCTTATGGAATCGCGTCTCTTCCAAAACTCGCGCCGGAATGCCTTGTTTAGGTTGCACCGAACCTGAATTTCCCTTTTTTGACCTCAAACCAGGAACAGTATTCAAAACCCAAACAGTAATGGGAGTTCCCAAAGAATTACCGCCAGGGGTGAACAAAAAAGACTACGCCTTACTCACAATGGTTGCAAAAGATGCAGCACCACCTTGGGCAGAAGAAGACTTTTTTACAGTTTAGTCATTAGTCATTAGTCCTTTGTCATTAGAGGATGTTTGAAAAGTCTACGCTTGTATCCAGATCCCCCCTAGCCCCCCTTAAAAAGGGGGGAATAACCTTCTCAAAGTCCTCCTTTTTAAGGAGGATTTAGGAGGATCTAAAGTTTTGGATACCTCAGTCACCATTTTTCAAACAACCTCTTATTGAACAACAAATGACAAATGACCAATGACAAATAACAAATAACAAATGACAAAGGACAAATGACAAATGACAATTCAATCATTAGACATTTCGCCCGTCGGTAGAGTTGAAGGCGATTTAGATGTCCGAGTCGATATTGAACATGGAAGAGTAGTCAACGCCTGGACACATGCCGAATTATTTCGCGGATTTGAAGTTATCCTAAGCGGTAAAGACCCCCAAGCCGGATTAATAGTCACACCTCGCATTTGCGGTATTTGCGGCGGTTCTCACCTAACTTGTGCATCTTGGGCATTAGATACAGCTTGGGAAACAGAAGTTCCCCGCAATGCAATTTTAGCTAGAAATCTTGGTCAAATTGTCGAGACAATTCAAAGCATTCCCCGCTATTTTTATGGATTGTTTGCTATTGATTTAACCAATAAAAAATACCGCCATAGTCGCTTTTATGAGGAAGCTACCAGACGCTTTGCTGCTTTCACTGGCAAATCTTATGAACTAGGCATAACAATTTCCGCTAAACCCGTAGAAATTTATGCACTATTAGGCGGACAATGGCCCCATTCTAGCTACATGGTTCCCGGTGGCGTGATGTGCGCCCCCACTTTAACAGACATTACCCGCGCTTGGGCGATTCTAGAATATTTCCGCACCAATTGGTTAGAACCAGTGTGGTTGGGTTGTTCTTTAGAACGCTACGAACAAATCCAAACTTATGATGACTTTAGAGATTGGTTGGATGAAGACCGAAATCATCGAGATTCCGACTTAGGTTTTTATTGGCGCATGGGTTTAGATATCGGTTTAGATAGATATGGCGCTGGTGTTGGTAAATATGTGACTTGGGGATATTTAGCCCATGAAGATAAATACCAAAAGCCGACTATTGAAGGACGAAATGCGGCGATGATCATGAAAAGTGGAGTGTATGACAGCTTCGCACACACTCACACTTTAATGGATCAGTCATTTACCCGCGAGAATACAACTCACTCTTGGTACGATGAAGGGACAGAGGATATTCACCCTAGCGATCGCACCACTAAACCCACTGCAAATAATACAAAAGACTTCGATAACGCCTACTCTTGGTCGAGTGCAATCCTTCACAAAGACTTCGGACGTTTGGAAACTGGCCCCTTAGCGCGTCAATTAGTAGCTGGTGGTAAACATGGCGAATCTTGGCAACACTACGACGGCTTTATTCTAGATGTATTCAAGGAGATGGGTGGTGCTAGTATTCATGTGCGTCAGCTAGCACGAGTTCACGAACTTGTCAAGTTATATCGGCAAGCTGAACACTGTTTACGCGAATTCAAATTAAACGACCCTTGGTATATCAAACCCACAGAAAAAGATGGTCGCGGTTGGGGTGCAACGGAAGCAGCACGCGGTTCTTTGAGTCACTGGGTAGAAATAGAGGGCGGTAAAATTAAGAATTACCAAGTGATTGCCCCAGGTACATGGAATATCGGCCCTCGTGACGGTGAAGGTATCCGCGGCCCCATTGAAGAAGCTTTAATTGGCACACCAATTTACGATTCTAGCGACCCGGTGGAAGTTGGTCATGTGGCGCGATCGTTTGATTCATGTTTGGTGTGTACAGTTCACGCCCATGATGCTAAGACTGGTGAAGAGTTGGCGCGTTTTCGGACTGCTTAGAGGATGTTAATTACTAATTAACGCGATGTGCAACTTAATATTTTGACCTCTCTCCAAACCTCTCTCCTAAAAGGAGAGAGGCTTTGAATTTTCCCCCTTCCCTATGAGGGAAGGGGGTTGGGGGGTTAGGTTTGAGTAAAAGTTGCACACGGTGTTAAGTAACAAGTGGCTAATTGTGATTCACTTAGCCACTTGATTTTATGAATGCAATTTATTTTGAAAACTCAATTTGAACTAAAAACTCTCCAATGCTACTTCGGCGACTACATTTGCTATTTCAGCGATGACTGCTGCTCATTGCGTTCATCCCCAAACAACAGACTGACCTAGACAATCTAGATTGCAATCAGCTACAACGCTGTGTTATGCCGCACGCACTAGTGACTTATCAATAGTTACAATATTTTTACCTACAACCTCTCAATCCTGAAAAATACTAAAGGGTTGCCATTGACGATTTTTTCATCCACCTTTGTCATGCCTATTCTTTCTGTTACTTTTTGTGATTCAAGGTTTGGGCGATCGCAGCTTGCTAAAAGATACTGATAGTTAAGTTTATTAAAACAATACTCCAACATCTTGGTTGCAGCTTCGGTAGCATAACCTTTTTTGGTTGCTTCAGGCAGCAAAGCATAAACTAATTGGGGCTGTTCTTCATCAAAGAAATCCCACAAACCAACAAAGCCAATGGTTTCTTGCTCATTTTTAGTCTCAATAAACCATAAACCAAATTTTTTTTCTTCAAAACTATTCTGGCTTTGTATCACCATTTCTTCAACCTGTTGCAATGGAAAAATTTTGTCATCGCACAGATACTTTCTCACGTATGAGTCAATGAGAATAGCGTGTAGTGTGTTCAGCCCACTCTCCAAAATTGGTTTTAACAACAGCCTCTGAGTTTCAAGTATTAAAGTCATTAGTTAAGACCTCACTGCAACTCCAGCATTTATAAGAATAGAAACATTACCCATAGTCTAAGTCTAGTAAACCACAATCTGTTGTGTACTTACAAACTCCGTCTCGAACACCAGATCCTCATCCTTTAGAAGCATCTTAATCACTTCACGCCAATTTATCCTGCAACTCATCCAGGTTTCGCCTTAAGAATGTGTTCGAGGAAAGTCAGGGACATAGCCGACATAGAACTTAGTATCAGGATCTCTTTGAGCGATCGCAGTAAAAGTTTTCATATCACTTACAGCTTGCTGGCTCAGTAGGTTTTCTGCATTTATACCCTCAAATAAATCATCAACCGCAAAGGGATTTTCAAGAAATAAATAAATTATCCAAAATTATTTCTAGATTTTTAGGAGCGCAAGTCCTTGCGCCCCTACGATGTAATATTTTTTTAACTGGAAGTCCCAAAGATGCTAAAAGCGCAGAGAGGAAAAGGTAAAAAACGAAATATAGAGCTTGATTAAAACACAATAGTATTAAGCTGTTAGAATATTTGCTGCTATTCGCTGTGCTACATCTTTATTTTGCCAGTAACTTCCGTGAGCGCTGCCGCCGTTTGCCAAAGCCAAAAACGTTTGTCTAATGGGGGGAGTTTGAGCAAATAAATTCAAGAAACCAGAGTCACCAGTAAGAACGTCTTCTACGTGAACGTAAGAACCAGAATCGGGAATTAACTTGGTGATGACATTTTCTAGCGGCCAAGCAATTGGATCACCAGGATGCATAAAATTGAGCCAAGACAACTCTCGATCTCCTTGGGTAAGGTTCTTCAACAAATTACTTAAACCAGGGCTGATGTCATGAGTACTTTCATCATTAGCATTTCTACCATTGATACTAATTAAGCTGAACAAGGCGATGGGAGAACCCATAGTTTGAATGCTAGCCAGCCGGATACCTTCTTTAGGCTTGTCCCCAATGCCATAAAGCTGATCTCGAATAGCCTTTACACTTGGATAGCCAGGAATTTCCTGATTATCCCAACGGCTGGCAAACAGAATATCAAACAGTACGACCGTCCCCCAACTGTGAGTCACCAAATGTAGGCGATCATCCTGTTTATACTTTTCTAAGCCTTTAAATGTTTGCTTTTTGAGTTGGTCAGCCGCCATTGATCCAATTAGGCGACTGATGTAAAGTCCTCCATCCCCGACAAATTGCAATATTTGCTTCTGGCGAAAATCCTGAAACCAGAGTTGGTTCCACTTAGACGAGCCTTGCAGGTTTGTTAGTAGTTCATTCAAGGCGCTTTGGTTGACATCACCCCAGTAAAGAGGCACTTTGATGCATTCACGATTACGATCTTTCTGCCGGACTAGCTCAACAATCAAGTTAAACAACTTGTCGGCATAGGTGTAATTCTGGTTCCTTTCGTTTTCTTTCGATTCCCGTACATTTACGCCATGCAGAAATAAAACATAATCTTTTCCCATAGCTAACTCTGCCTTCCTTAAACTAATTAATCAAAGTGGGTGATAATCTTCTTAAGATTCCCATGAGAAATACAACTTGAATACATCTGTAAATATTCTTTAAAATATATCCTTGTAATTGTGGTTTTACCGTTAATCGACAATTATTTCACTATGACAGGCATCATCGCTCTACTCTAGGATGATTTTTGCTTGAGATATCTAATAATCTAACTATTTATTCAAAAGTCGTAGCGTAACACACCAAAACATCTAGAAACGATGCGTTAGGCTTGCCTTAATGCATTTGCATAAAACAGCAATTTACACGGTAAGCTTGTGTCTGATTTAGCGCTACATCAATATCTCCCTCGCGTTCCCGATGCAGCATTGCAAGAATTCATCGAATGGTGTGTTTTAGAGCAGGCAAAAGCCGCAGAATGTAACTTTACTCCCGACAGAAGTAAGTTAGATAACTTGCCACCAGCAGACTACATTCCGAAACTTGTTGATCAGTTCATGAAAGTTAAACCAGACCCAATTAAAGCAGGTTTGGTAGCTGCGATCGCTGGTAAGGAAGCTGACCAACATGCTTTATCCGGTTTAGCGATCGTAGCCGATTTTGTATCTCTTTATATCAAGTATTTAATTCCTAAAGAAGGAAGTACTAAAGAACAGGCTGAAGAGATATTAAGTCAAGCATCACAACATCAGTATGAGAAACTAACTGAAGTTGCCAAAAAACATGGTGTAGATTTGTAGTTTATTGGCTGGTAAATTATTTTTCAGAGGCTTTGTCAATAATATTAGTCAGAGCCTCTGTTTTAGTCATTTCTAATTGCCTGAATTAGAGCCTACTCGATACCAGTATTCATGGTGTCATCTATCTTTGAATTTTAATTTATCCTATTCCAGCAATACAACGCGATCGCCAAACTTAGCCGCCAGTTTCCGATCATAAGTTAGCACCTGAGTATCAGATTGAATTGCTGCTGCCACAAATAACGTATCGTAGAACGAATGACTTGCCTCTACTGCCAGTTTTAGAGCAACATCCCGAATTTGAGAACTAGAAATCATTACATCAACCAATGCCTCAGCATCTTGCAGCACATCTAAACCTATTTGCAACGGTAGTTGCCGAAATTGTATCCATTGCCAAATCACATTGCCCAACTCGGCAAACAACGAATCAGGCACCACAATCTGATCTACAGTTTCTAAAGCAGCGATCGCCTGTTCATACCTGTCCTCTACGTGTAAGAGTGCATAAGCAAATACCATCGTATCAATCACCATCAGGATCGTCCTTCAGATTTCCAAGTCTGCATCCGACTTTCTGATTCCATCGGTAACGCCTTTGCCCGTTGACGAATACGAGCAAGCACTTCATCACGTTGTCCATAGCGTTTTTGCAACAAATCGCGGACTTCTTGCTCCATCGAAATCCCCTTTTGTTCTGCCAAGCGTTTAATGCGATCGACTAACTCATTAGATATATTGCGAATGGTAATTGTTGCCATACTGCCTCCTTTGCTAGTGCTATTCGACTAGTGGATTATTACCTTTATGCTAGCAGTTTGCTGGCATCCAAGGTACAAAGCATTCTTGAACTGCTCAATGATGGGCTTTCTTTTGAAGAAATTATCCGAGACTACTATCTAGACCTACAAATTGATGATATCGGTGCTTGTCTCCAGTATGCGATCGCACTAGTAAGTAAGTAGACATAATTAAACGTAAGATGTCATTGCGAGGAGGAACGACGAAGCAATCCCAGTCTCCGCGATTGCTTCGTTCCTCGCAATGACAGAGCATATTATATTTATTTACGTCCATCTACTTATCAGCCTAAAGTAATCAGTTATGTTGTGTTGAGGTATGAAGCTAGGCTACACTTAAGGTAGAGAGACACAAAAACCTTGCTTGAACATCAGCGATGTAAAAAGCACTAATTGTTGGAATGATATAAAATATTAGTGAGTGAAAGCATTCTTTCACCATGAAAGCTACTTTAAATCAAATAAAACTAATCTAACTATGACTTCAGAACAACCACTCTCAAAGTTGAATGACTCAAAGTTGAATGAATATAGAATCACCATTTTTAAAGGTAATAATAATGCCTTAGATTATGACCCTTTAACTCAAGAATTCGGTATAAGAATAGGTGAAGGTTTACTTCGAGAAAAAATAGCCAAAATTGAGGAGAAAAAGTTAAGTTACTATAGTCAACACATTTTAAAATCATTTAAATATAAAGGAATAGATATTTCAGAACGTCAAGTGTTAGTTGACTGTATTTATCAGTATAATAAAGATAATAAAGATAATAAAGATAATAAAGATAATAAAGATAATAAAGATAATAAAGATAATAAAACTTTATCTCTATTATTCAAAGTAGTCGGATTGACTGCATTAGCTGGAGCTGCACAACGATTAATGGGAACTCCCGCTATGGTAGGTGGAGTAGTTGGATCTGGAGTTGGAATTGCAATTAAAAATTATTTATCAGATAGAGAAATGAGTAATATTACTTTAGGAATTAATCTAGAAGTTGAAAAGGCAGATTTAATTTATGATGTATGTATTTTAAACGCAAAGGATGATTCTGCTGGCATTCATGGATTCACAACTGAGATAAGAGAATTAGTGGAAGAATCTGTGAATAAATATTTAGAATTAATAGATAATGACCAAGTAATAAATTCATCTGATGAGATAGATTCTAGCTCAGAGCATCTAGCTAATGCTAATAAAGATCAATTTACATTGATCTCTCAAAAACTTAACAATTTAAGAAAGAAAAATGTAGTTATTCTTTCTCAAGTAAATTATGATAACGAAGGAGTTTGGTTAAAGTTAAAAGTTCAAGAAAACTCCTTGGAGGATACAAATATAACTATAGAGGTATCACAACTGATCGAAAAAATTGATACAGTAGAAGTCAATATTCCATAGTATAATTTGAAATATTTATGTCAATTTCTAAGATTTTTTGGTTCCATCAGGCAGAGTTGTATTTTTAAATGTTGCTTCCTTAAAATTAGCTGGATCAAATTCTTTAGCTCCAGTAAAATCCGCATTTGTGAGATTAGCATCTTGAAATTTAGCTGACTTGAGGTTGGCTTGTTTGAGATTAGCTCCAGTAAGATTAGCTTTGATGAAAATAGCATCTTCAAGAGAGGCTGACTTGAGGTTGGCTTGTTCAAGAACAGCTTCAGTGAGGTCAGCACCATTAAGGAAAGCTCCAGTTAAATTAGCATTCTGAAGCTCGGCTCGACTAAGATTAACTCCCTTGAGTTCGGCTTGAATGAGTGAAGCACTAGTAAGTAAAGCTTGACTCAAGTCGGCTTTAAAAGAAAAGCTATTAGTTTTAGTTAAGGGAAGAATAATTAAAAATTTTTCCAATGCATTTGGTTCTCGACTAAAAATAGCATTATCAAGCAAAGCTAGACTCAAGTCAGCCTGAGAGAGATTTGCCCCAATTAGTTGAGCTTTTGTAAGTTTAGTAAAAATCAAGTCAGTTCTTACAAGTGTAGCTGTGTTATCAGATACTGCGCTTAAATCAGATCTAAAGAGATCGGCTTCATAAAGGTTAGCTCCCGTGAGTTTAGCTTGTTTGAGGTTGGTTTTGCTCAAATTTGCCCCACTTAAGTCAGTATTTCTCAGGTCAGATTCACTTAGGTCGGCTCCTGGTATTTTGATTCCCTTCAAACTTTTTCCTGAAGCTTTTAATCCTGTTAGTGAATCACCGTCATTATTTAAATTTTGAATTGTTTGCATTAGTGCAATATCACTATTACCAAGTTCTTGCCATGCTTTAGCACGCTCGCTTTTTTTACGTCTATTGCTATCAACAATAAATAAAATTGCCGCAAACAATATACTAAAACTTTCAACATTATCAACTTTAATCACAGGGGCTAGCTCTTTCAGAAAACACCAATTTGAATATTCATTTATGGGACAACGCTCTGACTTGGTTGATGTAACTTGCTCTAATCGATTGACAATCAGAATAATAAGAAAAGTTAGTGAAAATGAAAAAATAATTTTACGAATGAGTAATTGAAAAGACTTTGACCCAAATTTTCTATAATTGTTCATAGCGATCGCAACTGAAATGCTCATTAGCTTACAATATCTGTTTTTATATCTAAAATCAAGTTAATAATAGTTGTATTAGGCTCATCTAATGTTGACCATAATTGGTTGCGGCAATCTAAATCGTAGTGACGACGCTGTAGGCGTAATCATTGCTCAACGCTTACAACAATATCTAGCCGAAAATCTTCATCCTAATGTGCGGGTGTATGACTGTGGAACCGCAGGGATGGAGGTGATGTTTCAAGCTAGAGGTAGCAAACAATTAGTAATTATTGATGCAAGTTCAACTAATTCAGAACCGGGTGCAATATTTAAGGTTCCTGGCAAAGAATTAGAAGCTTTACCGGAACCCAGTTATAACTTGCATGATTTTCGTTGGGATAATGCTTTAGCCGCCGGACGGAAAATCTTTGAAAATGACTTTCCCCAAGATGTAATAGTTTATTTAATTGAGGCGGCAAATCTTGATTTGGGACTAGAGTTAAGTCCTGCTGTTAAACATTCTGCCGATTTGGTTTTTGAAGAGGTAGCTGCACTTATCAAACAGAATGTCTAGATGTGGGTATGGGGCATTATACCAATTCGTAATTCGTAATTCGTAATTAAGAAAGCCAGTGATGCTCTGGGTTTCGGAGTTTGAATGTGTCGCCTGATTTGACAGAGTTGGTATTAGTTATTCCCTTTATTTCCTCATCTCCCCATCTTCTCATCCCGCCAAATCACGGTATACAGAGAGTTCATCTACCCTCATTTCAAAAGGTACGCCTTGACTTTCTGGCGGACAAACGCGGATTTTGGCGCTGCTGATAATTTGGTTAAGTAATGTCCCCATCGGCACAATTTGTTGTAAGATACGCCAGTTGGTAACTTGGTCGGGACATTCAATTACTAATGTCATCGCGCTGGCGTGGGTTGTGACATACCACCGACAATTAGATAGAAGATTTTGAATAGTGCGATCGCAAGCGTCATAAAAGTATCTACTAATAGAATACTCTAGTTGCTGACGCAGTATAATATCTGCCGATGTCGGTTGTATCGGATGTGAGTCATCACCATTTAAGTAATACATCTTTCTAGCCATCTCTCTTTAGCTTCCTGCTTATATTCCAATCACCATTCCATAAAGTACATCTTTATTTGTTTCTAATAATTCTTGGGTTTCGTCATCATAATAAGCACCAATACCACTACACTGAATCCCCAAATAATTACTAGTTAAATAAAGCCTCTGCCCAAGAAAACCAGCTATTTGCATAGCAGTTTGATAGTTTAAATAATCTGACACGAAAAATAAAGTTACAGCGCTATCTTTAGCGATAGCCTGATTAATGCATAAGTAACCCGTCTTTTCAGTAAAATTACCCGTTTTAACCAGATACGTACCTTTATATAACCCAGGTGTCATTCCCTCTACCCGATGCACCACTGAGTAAATTTCTATCTCCTCATAGTTTTCTGTCGGTATTGACTGCTCAAGTTGCTGCACTATATATAAATAATCTTCTTGAGAAATAGACTCTTTCCGGAAACGTCTAATAGAACGTCTATTCCAAACAACTTGATAAAATTTATCCTTGTCGAAGCCAAATTGAGGATACTCTAATTTCTGCTGACGACTCTTTTGTAGAGTTGTTGCTTGATAGGCATCTTCAATAAATTGATTAGATTTAAAATAATCAGTACCAGACACAAAAGGAACTTTCAGCCTTAAACGTCTGATTTTCTTGTCTTGTAGTTCTCCTGACACCGCACAAGCAGTAATAAACTCCTTATTCTCAAAACCCAAATCTGAATTGAGAGCAAGTTTATCAAACTCAAAAATTAGTTGTATATCTCGGTTGTGGAGAAAAGCTGAAGCTGCAATTGCACCTAAATGGTGTCCGCTATCTAAGAAGCAATATCTTATGCTTCTATTTTGATATTTCCAGCTAGACCTATAATAAACACAACTAATTAAAAAGATGAATCCGTTGATACTTTTACCCGGTATAATATAATTCTCCAACCCATCATCAATTAATTCATAGATGAGAGTTAAACAATTATTCTCAACTTCTAGATGGTATATACCATTTACCATTCCCTCAATCCCGCGAACCTGTACGTAAACTTCCGTAGGATACAGAGCGCCTGCTGATGGATTCACCCGCAGTTTTAATGGGCCATCTTTATATACTTTTTCCAGTGTTATCGCACTGGTTAATGAGATAAAAGAATGAACAGGATTATTGAGATTTAATTTCACTCTCCGATAAAACTTGGGATAAACTTTAAATGGAGATGGCTGTGTTGAAGCATCTATATAATTTGGATCAAGTTGTACCGATAAGTAAGAATGCTTGGTAGCATCATGATAAGCTTTGCCCGATATCTGGCTTTGTGGCATTTTTAAGTATCCTTAAGACTTCTACGTTGCTAGCAAAATCTATTGCTTTATAATCGTCTAAGTTTTTTAAATATAAATTAGGCTGATATTGTAAAAGTAACTTAACTACTTCTGTCTTTCCGGCTGATGCTGCATACATTAAAACAGTTGCACCATTATCATTTTGGTTATCTATGTTAATCTTGCTAGCAAGCAGTAAATTAATTAAATCGTAGTGATTACCAAAACAAGCAAACCACAAAGCATTGTTGCTATCGCTATTTTGAGCATTGATATCCGCACCTGCATGAATGAGTTCTTTAACCACTGGATATACTCCCTCTCTTGTACCTTTCATCAAAGCTGTATCGCCATTTTCACCTGTCTGATTTAAATCGCCAGGATTATAGCCTTTTGCTATTAGCCATTGGATTGTAGTTTCACTGAGATTCTGACTGTTGGTTTGATTCATAAGTATCGCTTAGTTAGCTTTGTTAGTGCTAGTTTACTAGTATGAATTTGCTTGGTAAACAGAATGGTGAGCAATGCCCACCATTCTTGAAAAAATGTTATCTAAATTCTTTTAATTTACATATATACTATCAATTTTATAAGTTTAATTTATGAATCATTTATAAAGATCGTCAGATAGTTTTCTTAAAAAAGCTTGAAAAATAAAAGAAAAGCATAATTGAGAAATAATTGCTTTGGCTGATTCTTGGGGACTGGCTATAGTATCAATTATAAGAGAGCGATCGCTTGTATCCAGCGCTTCTAAAATCTTAGGAATAAAATAATAAGATATTTAATTGATAAGTATATTTTCGATAAGACCTATTAATATTATTTTTTTAAATTGTTTGATCCTGAGTTTTGTAGCACATTACCACGCTTTCTTGTAAAGATCATCAACTAGAGGTATAACCGTTAGGCAAATGAGAATTATTTTAGAATTATTAAGATATTTAAAAAAATAACATTTTTAATATTAAAGTTTGCTAATTTACTAAAGTATAAATAGCTAAACTTAGCAAATAAAAACATGGAAATTAGCGCTCGTAATTCTCTCAAAGGTACTGTAAAAAAAGTTGTACCTGGAACAGTTAATTCTGAGATAACTTTAGAAGTAGCACCAGGAGTAGAGTTAGTGTCAATAATCACAAAATCATCGGCGGAAAAGCTAGGACTTGTAGAAGGTAAGCAGGCTTATGCCGTGATTAAATCATCAGATGTAATAGTTGCTGTTGATTAAAAAATAGGCAAGTTTCTTTTTCTTACAAGTGGCTTTGTCTGTAATACCAAATTGCATTCATCTCTATAAATTTAGTGACCTCACTCCTGGAATTAATTAGGAAAGGAGTGAGGTCAATGTAATTCGTAATTCGTAGTTGCAATCAGTGCTTGCTCTGTACCTTTTTAATTATGAAATAATAATTATTTTGTCAAAAGAATATTATATAGATGTTAATTAATTTAATTAATTATCAATAATGCGGACATAAATAACACGACTAATTTCTATATTTAGTGCTAAATATGTGTTTTTTATTTTAATAATTAATGAGGAAAAGTTTTGTTATAAAGTGATACTACTTCCTGGTGTTACTCCCATTGATATCAGTTTTGTCAAGATTGTTTCATCTTGACTTTTACAGAAGGTGACGATTCCTCGCTCTCCCGTTCTTAATAATTCTAATGAACAGCCAGTAACACTAAAAGGAGAAAACATTTGAATTATAAATTAGGAATTGTGAAGGAAAGAAGGAAGTATATTTTCATCCTTCATCCTTCATTCTTCATCTTTTATTTGATTGCCTAAGGCAGCAACCAAAATAATAGTTTAGACGAGATAGGGTTCTTGATGTGTCTTAATTGTGCAATTAGAACGGGGATAAGTGACACAAAGTAGAGCGAATCCCTTAGAAATCTGTTCGTCATCCAGGAAGTTTTGATCTTCTTGATCAATTTCACCTTCAACGACCTTGCCAACACAACTAGAGCAAGAACCTGCTTGACAAGAAGCTGGCAAGTCAATATCGTTTTCGTGCGCTGCGTCTAAGATTGTTGTCTCTTCGTCAACTTCAATTGTGGTGTCGAGGTCTTCTTTTTTGTTGATTAATCTAACTTGGTAGGAAGCCATTTTCAGATTCTCCTCAAACGTTATACAGTTGGTCTAATTTCCGAATTTTTTGAGCAACCTATCCTACTTCTTGCTTCCCTTTTTCTTACGGAGATGCTACGCTTAGTCGGCTTCTCTATAGGGATAAGGAATGCAACACGAACTAAAAGCTACCTCGAGAGCATTGAAACTCTGCGGAGTGCGTCTATGGGAAGCCTCTAAAATTGACTTAGCGCTAACAAAATGATGTTAGCTGCAAGGTACACCAGTAGGCGTACCGTCGTCTGTTTTAAAGGACTTTCCACAACTGCAGGTATCAGTCGCATTGGGGTTGATGAATTTAAAACCGCTTTCCATCACTCCTTCAACGAAGTCAACAATAACTCCGTCTAATAACGGCGCACTTTTGGCATCAACGTAAACCAGCACTTTGCCTTGCTGACTTACCAAATCATCTGGCTGGGGCTTGCTGGTGATATCGATCGCATATTCATAGCCACTGCAACCACCATCTTTTACAGAGATGCGGACACCTTTAGTTGCGCCATTAGCATCGGGTGCGGAACCTTTGAGGAATGCCCGCAGATGAAATTCTGCTTTTTCTGATAAAATAACGGCCATTAAGTCTCCTGATTTGTAGCGATTAGTTGTTCTGATTTCAGGTGGGGTTGTCCTTTGTCCTTTGTCAGTTGTCCTTTGTTATTCACTAATGACTAATGACCAATGACTAATGACGAAAATTAACTATTTTGTGCAATACCTGTGGCTGTGGGTTCCATCGAATTGGATTGCGCGTGTCTCCAAGGCGCACTATTACCGCATACTGGACAAGAGCGATCGCGGTGAGAACGGCGTTTAGCAAATTCCATCCGATTTAGGTCGATTGTCAGCAATTGCGACAATAGAGGCTGACTAAACCCGGTGATCAGCTTGATCGCCTCTAAAGCTGTTAGACAAGCTAGTGTCCCAGAAACAGCGCCTAGAACTGAAAAGCCGCGCTGATCCCAATCAGGCTTCTCTGGAAACAAACAGGACAAACAAGGAGTCACACCAGGAATAATCGTTGTCAGGTAAGCCTCCATCCCATTCATTGCGGCTTCAACCATTGGCTTACGCGATCGCACACAGGCTTCATTTAACAAATTGCGCTCTGTAAAGTTGTGGGCGCAATCAAGAGCCATATCGGCGGATTGCACTAACGAATCTACATTTTCCGGGGTAATGTAATCATGAACAGCTTCCACTTGGACATCAGGATTAATCGCATCCAGAGTTTCTTTAGCTTTGAATACCCTTGGCTTACCTACCCAATCATCAGTCATCAGAACCTGACGATTCATATCATCCAGCCGCAAGTCACCACCCCGGACTAAGATTAGCCGCCCAACGCCTGCTACTGCTAGGTAAAGCGCCGCCGTACCGCCTAATCCCCCCACACCTGTCACCAGAACCGTCGCTGACTTCAGGCGCTTCTGTGCTGTTTCGCCAAAATTCGGAAGCATCATTTGGCGACGATAGCGTTCTAATTCGGTAGGCGTCAGGTTAACCAATTTATACCTCCTAATCAGAAGTGATTTCTGTCAGTGTGACTACATTTTTCTGCTTGTCGTTAAACACTTTGAACAGCTTTTGTTCGTGGGGTGTTGATTCGATAAATACCTGATAGGCTTTTTGCAAAGCCAAAGAATATTGATTTAATTTCTCTTCTTGACTCAAGTCAGGAGAATTATCATCAATTTCCTGAATGTATTGAGAAAACTTTTTCAGAATATGTAGACGATTTACATTCACAACTTCTAAGTCGTAGGACATATTAAAGAATTGAAAAAATTCTTCTGCATCTACGAGCTTCTTGAATTCATCAATAGTTCCAGTCATTTAGCATTCTCCAATTTTTTCAGATGTTGCTTAAGTTCATCTAACTGGCGATAGATTTCATAAGTTGCAGCTGCAACATCCATAAGTTGTTTGTAATCTGTTGGCAGACCTTCAGCTAAATCATGCAGATCCATTTTCATTTGACCCGCTTTGCTGTTGAGGCGTCTGATTTGCCCTTGTAGTTCCTCAATTGTCATTTGTCCTTTGTCCTTCATCCTTTGTCATTAGTCATTTGTCTTTTACTAATGACCAATGACCAATGACCAATGACTAATTAAATTTTGCCAACTTCAGGAAAGCGCTTCGCCAAATCAAGACCTTTTTTGACGTAGTTTTCTCCCTCTTCTGCCAATTTTTCTAGCGAGTCAAAGCCAAAGCGATGAGCATCTCGCAAGGTTTTCACAGCTAGCAAAAGACGACCAGAAAAAACTAGTGCCCAGCCAAATCCTTCATGGCTCAAATCAACTACAACCTGGGATATCAAACCTGTTTCTTGTTCAATCCCAGCAGCTACAGCTCGAAAAAATGCCATAATCCGAGCTTGAGTGATCGGATCAACTTCGCCCTCAACGGAGATTTCCCGTTTCTTTTGTTTGGTGACAATAAAGGGTTTGAGAATTAATTCATCCGACCAAGTACGATAAACTCCATAGCTGTCTTGACCACGGATTTGTTTGATTAATACCTTAAGGAAAGGTGAGTTCAAGACTTCAGTTGTAGCAGTTCCATTAACACTGTTATTTGCGGTCATACTGTTGCTTCGTCTTCAATTTCATCAGCAAAATTTGTGGATTTTGGCTGTAAAGCTTTACGCAACCAAGGTGGGGGATTACCTTTGAGGGTTTTCACTAGCTTATTTAGCACTTCACTAATTTCTTCTTCTTCTGATCGCGCCTTCACTGGGGTGACACCTTTCTTGATTAACCGAGCGGCGGCGCTACCACCAATTGCTGTTACATAAACAATCGTACAGTCGCCTATTGCCTCAAGTTTTGGGGTGATTTTGTCTTCATTTCCATCTTCTTTGAGTTCACCTTCAAAATTGAGGGTTTCTACGAAGTGATATCCCTCATCGGTAATTTCGTAAACATCAATCATTTTTGCCCATCCGAAGTGAGCATTAATATGAACTCGGTCACTCGTCGTGAAGGCAATTTTCATCGTAATTTGTCCTTTGTCATTTGTCCTTTGTCCTTTGTCATTTGTCATTTGTTACTTACTAATGACGAATGACTAATGACTAATGACTCTTCTTGTTCTAAAAACAGGTTGCCGATGCCAAACACAATTTCCATCGTGCCTCGATAGCCAACTTTGGTAAATTGACCATTACCTAAGCGATCATAAATGGGCAATCCTAGACGATAAAGAGGAATCGAGAGCCGTTTTGCGATCGCACCGACATTCGAGTTACCAATTAGCAAATCAGAACCGCCTGCTAGACTCTCAAAGTCTTCCAAATCGCCGATGGTGATACTTTTTACGGGGAGTTGTTCTAGTAAGTGCGATCGCGTGGTTGTCACCGCCGCATGAATCTGCGCTCCCATCGATTGCAGAAAATGCACTGTTGACCACAATAAATCTGGTTCCAGCGCGAGAGAAACTCGTTTTGCACCGAAGTAAAAGTGGGTGTCCAGCATCGCATCTTGTAACTGACGACGTTGGCGGCGGTATTTTTCGGGTACGCTATTACCGCTCAGAATCGCCAATGCTTGGATAAATTCATCTACTGGTTCTAATCCCGTCAGTTCGCCAAACACCTCGTAAGGTGTGCCAAAGCGTTCTTCTAGAATCTTGGCAGCACCACGCATACTTTCACCTAATGCTAGGGTAAAAGCAGAACTACCTACTTCTCGTAACTGTTTTAAGGTAGTTCCACTAACAGTAACCGCACTATAACTATCCTCTAAATGTCCATCTAGAGAAGCGCCAAGGTCAGGTACAAAGATCGGCACTAGTCCAAAGGACGTAATTATCTCTTTGATTTCCTGTACATCCCCAGGTGTGAAGGCAGAACCCGCCAAAATCGTGACTTGTTCAGTTCTGAGTCCACCTGCGCGAGGAATTTCCTTAACTATGCTTTCCACAGCAACAGCAAAGCCATCTTGCAACGCACCTTTAAAATCTGGGGTAGGCGCAAAAACGATCGCTAAATCATTCAATTCTGGATGGCGATCGCGGATTTCTTTCAGAAAACCCTCGATGTCATCTCCTCTAGTTTCTGTTAACCCAGTACTACATAAACCAATAATTTCTGGATTAGCTTTTTCTACCAGAGTCAGAATTGCTTGCTCCACATTCTCTTCACCACCCAAGATAGTAGTGACTTCCGTCATCGCTGTGGTAGCTAAAGGAATCGCTTCCCGGAAATGCCGCACGAGGACAACTTTGGCGAAAGCAGTACAACCTTGAGAACCGTGGAATAAGGGCATCGTCCCTTTCAATCCCAGAAAGGCTAAAGTTGCACCCAAAGCTTGACTTTGCTTGAGGGGATTAACTGTCAGTGCTTTGTTAGAAACGGTAACGATCGCCATTAAACTTCCTCCTCGTCCCATGTCCTACATGGTGAAAGCTCTTTACTCTGCGTCTCTCTTGCCTCTGCGGTTGAAAAATGATTTTTTTGAACCACAGAGGACGCAGAGTACACAGAGAGAAAAAGATGAGAATTTGGTGTTGTCACCAAGGAATCTAGGAACGTTGCGATCGCCATTAAACTTCCTCCTCGTCCCAAGGAGCGGGTTTGCGTATTTGTTCCCAAATCGGGCTATACAGAGCTTCGTACAGTTCCCGCGCCATTTCAATCATTCCCACATAACCTGCATAAGGATGATGGCGTTCTTGGTTGATATCAAGGAAAGGAATCCGAGCTTTCAAAGCGGTGTATTGGTTACGTCCACCAGCAATCAGCATATCTGCGCGAGTGTCTTTAACCAGTTGTAGCAATTCTTGAGCGTTGCCCTTCTCCAGCATGATGCCATCGTTGCCAATCAATTTCTTGATTTTGGCTTTATCTTCCTCAGTACTTTTCCGAGTACTGGTAGCAACAACTTCAATGCCTAAGTCTCTAGCAGCCGAAATAATCGACCAACTCTTAACACCGCCTGTATACAACACAACTCGCTTACCTTTGAGTCGAGCGCGATAGGGAGCCAGCGCTAAATCTAAAGCAGCCGTTTCTTCTGCAATCAGCTTTTCTGTCCGCTCCTGTAAATCAGCGTCGCCTAATTTAGCAGCGATGTTTCGCAGACAGCGATTCATATCATCGATGCCGTAGAAAGACTCTTCAATGTAGGGGATGTTGTAACGCTCCTCCATCTTTCTCGCCATGTTGAGCAACGCTCGTGAGCAGATCATGACGTTGAGTTTGGCGCGGTGGGCGTAGCGAATTTCATCGTAGCGAGCATCGCCCGTAATTTTAGACAAAATACGGATGCCTAATTTTTCTAGCAGTGGTGTTACTCCCCACATTTCACCGGCGATGTTGTATTCACCGATTAAGTTAATATCATAGGGCGTTGTATGTTCCGGTTCTGCTGTTCCGACAACATATTCTAATAAAGCTTCACCACCAAAACGGTTGCCTAGATTTTTACTGCCAATGAATCCTGGGGCAATGACGGGAACAACAGGAATACCGATTTTCTCAGCCGCCGCTTTGCAGACAGCATCCATATCATCGCCAATTAAGGCTGTAACGCAAGTGGCATAGACAAATACTGCTGCTGGTTGGTAGCGCTCTTTGAGTTCCAGAATCGCTTTGTAAAGCTTCTTTTCGCCACCGAAGATGACATCATTTTCACCCAAGTCAGTGGTAAAGCCCATTTTGTAGAGTTGCGGGCCAGACGACAGACTACCACGACTGCCCCAGGAATTACCAGCACAGGCGATCGGCCCGTGGACTAAATGAGCAGCATCTGCGATCGGCACTAAAGCAATCATTGCACCATCAAAAGTGCAGCCCCCTTGAGCCGCGCCAGGTTGTGCCTGTTGAGCGCAAGACTTATTTTTCTTTTCTGTTTGTTTGTGCTGATTATGCTCGCATCCTGTCTCAGTCAGCAGCTCGTTGATTTTGCCTTGGGTGATTTTCATCTCTCTTCTTGTGCTGAATTGTTAATTGTCATTTGTCATTTGTTATTTACTAATGACCAATGACCAATGACTAATGACCAATAACTAACAAATGTATTTTGTGACATCCTCTCCACATACATCGGTGAGATAAGATAGAGCGCGGAAACGCAATCCTACAAATTCGTCATATAAAGGATTGAGTTTACATAGTGGTGGGATATCAATAGACTTCCCAAATAATTTAATTTGTCGCTCAAAGGGACAACAACAAGGAATTGTTTGGCAAATTAGATGAGCAATGCGATTATTTTTAACCTGAATTTCATCCACCACACGCCGCAACGGATTAAGAAGATTGTGGAACCACCCTCGTTTTTTCTGGTTAGGTGGATGGTAATTAGGATGAGGATGAGTGTGAGTGTGTTCGTGAGTATGATTGATGGTTTCCATTTATAAATCCCTTGGGTAAATGCTATCAAGAAAAAGGGGGAAATAATTCGTAATTCGTAATTCGTAATTCGTAATTATTTTCTCCCCTTAATTAACACGTTGTGTTTCTACGCAATTCCTAACGAATCAAGTCGTAAGAAATATCTGTCTTAGAAGGAATGTTGGTGTTGCGATCAATTTCTTCAAACAGGGTATTTACAGTCCAGTTGAGGAGGTTGATCACACCTTGATAACCAATGGTGGCGTAGCGGTGTAGGTGGTGACGATCCATAATGGGGTAGCCGATTCTCACGAGGGGAATCTTGGTGTCACGCCACAGGTATTTACCGTAGGTGTTACCAACCAGGAAGTCTACAGGTTCGGTGAACAACAAAGAACGCATATGCCACAAGTCCTTACCAGGCCAAACAGTTGCATGTTGACCGAAGGGGCTAGAAGCAAGCAGTTCTTTCATTTCTGCTTCAAATACTTCGTTGCTGTTGTGAACCAAGATATGCACAGGTTCAGCACCCATTTCTAGCATAAAGCCAACAACGCTGTATACTAAATCTGGTTCGCCGTAGATAGCGAAGCGCTTGCCGTGAATCCATGAGTGAGAGTCAGTCATGGCATCAACTGCCTGACCGCGTTCAATTTCCAATTGTTCGGGAATGGGGATACCACTCAGTTCGCTGAGTTTCATCAAGAACTCATCTGTACCCTTAATACCCCAAGGACGGGAAACTGAGGTTGGTTGCTTCCACTCTTTCTCGATGTACTCGCGGGTTTTGGGGGTAGAGTGTGCTTGCAGAGCAACTGTAGCTTTCGCATTAATTGAATCTGCTGCATCTTCTAGCTTTGTTCCACCTGGATACATATCGAACTCACCTGTGTTTGGTGAATCCAGGTAGTCGCTGTTGTCAGCTAGAATTGTGTAATCAAAGCCGAACAAGGAAGCAATCCGCTTAATTTCGCGGTTGTTGCCTACATAGGTGTCAAAACCTGGGATGAAGTTGATTTTACCATTGCTGGTTTCTTTCTTATGACCTGCTGTCAGGTTAGAAAGAATTCCCTTCATCATGTTGTCGTAACCAGTGATGTGGGAACCGACAAAGCTAGGGGTGTGAGCGTAGGGTACTGGGAAATCTTGAGGAACTGAACCAGCTTGCTTAGAGTTGTTGATGAAGGCTTGTAAGTCATCACCTATTACTTCTGCCATACAGGTGGTGCAGACAGCGATCATCTTAGGCTTGTAGAGTTGGTAAGAGTTCGCCAAGCCGTCAATCATGTTTTGCAGACCACCAAACACGGCTGCATCTTCAGTCATTGAAGAAGATACACCAGAGAATGGTTCTTTGTAGTGACGGGTTAAGTGGGTGCGGAAGTAAGCAACGCAACCTTGAGAACCTTGAACGAAAGGTAGAGTACCTTCAAAACCAACAGCAGCAAAGATTGCTCCTAGTGGTTGACAACCTTTAGCAGGGTTAACGGTTAAAGCTTCACGAGCGAAGTTCTTTTCACGATAATCCCAACCCTTCGTCCACTCTGCAACCCGTTGTACTTCTTCGGCTTCGTGACCGTTTTCAAACTGCTTTTTGTTTTCAAAAAGCTGTTGGTACTCCGGTTGGTGGAATAACTCGACGTGATCTTGAATTTTTTCTGGATTCTGAGGCATTTCTGGATCTCCAAGCTTACTGAATTCTTTTACTGATTGAGGAATAAGGATTTGAGGCGGAAGAGACGCGATTAATCGCGTCTGTACAAGGGAGATGGGAATATGATTCAAAATTCAAAATGCAAAAATCAAAAGAAATTTTAATTTTTCAGTTTTGAATTTTGGATTCCCAACTCCCCCTTGGGGTTTTAGCCCCAGGTTATCCTTACTTATCTCACTCTCCGATTTCCCTAAACGGCAGCCGTAGCCTTAGCTTCAGCCTTCTTAGCCTGAGCTTTTTCATTCCAAGGAGCGCCAATTAATGACCAGGTTGGGCTGTTGAGTGCCAAGTCCATATCACGAGCGAAGATGGCAAAGCCGTCATAACCGTGATAAGGGCCGGAGTAATCCTTTTTGTGGTTTAATTCTTTTCAACAGCCTAATGTTTGCAGTAAACAGTGTCAGCGATAAGCATTGTTCGCTGAGAACACATTTATTTTTAGGCTAAATATAGGCTAAAAACACAGCGATGCATAACCAGGGGAAAAATAATTCGTAATTCGTAATTCGTAATTCGTAATTCGTAATTATTTTGCAGACTTGGAGCCAGTTTCATCTACCGATCGCAGTTTTATTGGCTCAAGTCTGCAATCATAGCAGCAAAAAGAACACATGAGAACTAAAGTACTACTGGAATTAGAGAAAGTTAATCTGCGTTTGAAGTCTGCAAAGGCAAAGGTGACAATTAGAGAATCGAATGGAAGTCTGCAATTACGAGCTACGTTACCAATTAAGCCGGGAGACAAAGATAGTAATGGTACTGGGAGAAAGCAATATAATCTCAGTTTGAATATTCCCGCTAACTTAGATGGACTCAAGACGGCTGAGGAAGAAGCCTATGAATTAGGGAAGTTAATCGCTCGAAAAACCTTTGAATGGAATGATAAATATTTAGGTAATGAAGCAATTAGAAAAGATTTTAAAAGCATCGAAGAATTACTCGAAGAATTTGAAACTGAGTATTTTAAAATTCACAAACGCACAACCAAAAGCGAACATACTTTTTTTTATTACTTTTCCCGAACAAAGAGATTTACGAATCCCAAAGATTTAGCGATCGCTGAGAATTTGATAAATTCAATAGAACAAATCGATAAAGAATGGGCTAAGTATAATGCAGCTAGAGCGATCGCAGCATTTTGTGTGACATTCAATATCGAAATTGATTTATCTAAATATTCCAAAATTCCTGAGAATAATTCTCGAAATATACCGACCGATGCGGAAATATTGGAGGGAATTATTAAGTTTGAATATTATCAAAATACCAGAGGTAATCAAGTTAATCAAAATGTTCAAGATAGCTGGCAACTTTGGCGCTGGACGTATGGAATGTTAGCAGTTTTTGGTTTACGTCCACGGGAACTTTTTATTAATCCTGATATTGATTGGTGGTTGAGCCAAGAAAATACAGACTTGACATGGAAAGTTCATAAGGATTGTAAGACTGGTGAGAGACAAGCATTACCATTATATATGCAATGGATTGATGATTTTGATTTGAGAAATCCTAAATATTTAGAGATGTTAAGGGGTGCGATCGCTAAAAAAGATAACACTAATCATGCGGATATAACGGCATTAACACAGCGAGTTAGTTGGTGGTTTCGCAAGATAGGATTGGATTTTAAACCTTATGATTTACGTCACGCTTGGGCAATTCGGGCGCACATTTTGGGAATCCCAATTAAAGCGGCGGCGGATAATTTGGGGCATAGTGTACAAGTTCATACCCAAACTTATCAGCGTTGGTTTTCGCTAGATATGCGGAAGTTGGCGATTAATCAGGCGTTGAGTAAGAGGAATGAAATTGAGTTGATTAGGGAGGAGAATGCTAAGTTGAGGATGGAGAATGACAAGTTGAGATTAGAGATTGAGAAGTTGAAAATTGAGTCGGTTTATAACCGGAGTTAAATTGGCTAATAAAATTTGATAGGGTGCATTGTCTCTCAGAACAATGCACCCTACTTACTACCAAACTGACAACAAAAGTAATCGTATTTATCTCACTTTACTGGGTTGTGCTGAAGGAAGAGGCTCAGAGCCAAACTGAAGGTAGTATTTATGCCAATCTTTGAATAGTTCAATTCGCTCAATGCCTGTACTACTACTACGATCAAAATATCTGTACTTATTTTGACCTACGGTAAGCTTAGGTTTATCTCTTAAGAATGACCAATCTGTTCTACCCAAAAATAAATATTCGTCATTAATTAAAAACCCATGCCAATGAGGTATATTCTTGTAAACTCTGGCCACAATACATAATCTGTCACTTAACTGTTCAGGTAGCCCATTAATGAAATTGAGGAATACGATACATTTGGTGTTCCTGATGCGCTGCCAAAGCTACCATTAATATTAACCTATCGTAACTCATCAGTAGACGTTTCAGGCTTGTTAGATACTGGAGCAAGCGTCAGCGTTCTGCCATATAGTATTGGTGTCCAACTAGGCGCAATTTGGGAAGAACAGACGATTTCTGTAATGTTGGCTGGTAATTTGGCTCCCGTTGAACCAACTGACTTTTCCCGTTAAGTCTGTTTTGCAAGCTGCCAACCTTCACAGAGGTCGTGTAATTTTAACCAACCTCGCCACAGTACCTGGATACCAATTGGTGTTTTGCTTCGATGTTCTAGGTAGCCGCC
>NZ_JAIVFS010000250.1 GCF_020829645.1 Nostoc mirabile CHAB5784
TTAATTCGTGATGTCCCCAACTTTCCCAAACCTGGAATTTATTTCCGAGACATAACCACACTTCTACGTAATTCAAATGGACTAAATTACACAATTGATTCCCTAGCCCAAAAGATTAATGCTGCTGGGCTAAGTGTAGATTATGTAGTCGGAATTGAATCACGAGGCTTCATTGTTGGTGCACCATTGGCTTATAAACTAGAAGCTGGTTTTGTACCAGTTCGTAAACCTGGTAAGTTGCCTTGTTCAGTTTACTCGGTTGAGTATGAACTAGAGTACGGTACAGATCGCCTAGAAGTACATCAAGATGCTCTAGAAGCAGGAAGTCGAGTTTTGATTGTGGATGATTTAATAGCTACAGGTGGAACAGCCAATGCTACAGCAAAGTTAATCAAGCAAATTGGTTGTCAACTAGTAGGCTTTAGCTTCATTGTGGAGTTAAAGAATTTACACGGCCGTAAGTATTTGCCAGATGTACCAATTATTGCATTAGTTGAATACTAGCGATCACAGTCATTTTCATGCAATTAAGCATCCCTAAAAATACTCAGTACTATCACAGATAATCTTTTTGTTAGTAACAATAATTAGTGTATATTCTGCAACTAAATACAGGGAAAAATCATGGCTCAGGCAAAAATTGGAATCATTGGCGGTAGTGGTCTATACAAAATGGATGCCCTGAATGATGTGAAAGAAGTTAATATTGATACACCTTTTGGAGCAACTTCCGACGCTTTGATAATAGGAACTTTAGAAGGAGTAAAAGTTGTTTTCCTTGCTCGTCACAATCGCAATCATAGTCTTTTACCTTCTGAAATTCCATTCCGTGCTAATATCTATGCCATGAAATACTTAGGAGTTGAGTACTTGATTTCTGCTTCAGCAGTTGGCTCACTCAAGGAAGAGGTTAAACCACTAGATATGGTAATACCAGATCAGTTTGTTGACAGAACAAAGAATCGGATATCTACCTTTTTTGGAGAAGGAATTGTTGCTCATGTTGCTTTTGGCAATCCAGTGTGTAATCAGCTGGCTACAGTGTTAGCAGATGTGATTACTAACCTGAAATTACCAAATGTTACCCTACATTCTGGTGGCACTTATGTTTGTATGGAAGGTCCAGCATTCTCAACTAAAGCAGAGTCACATCTATACCGTAGCTGGGGGGCTACAGTGATTGGAATGACCAACTTACCAGAAGCCAAGTTAGCGAGAGAGGCAGAAATTGCCTATGCAACCTTAGCTTTAGTAACTGATTATGACTGTTGGCATCCAGATCATGACAGTGTAACAGTTGAGATGGTCATTGCCAATCTACAACGCAATGCAGTGAATGCACAAAAGGTAATTCAAGAAACAGTACGCCGTTTTAAGGAAAACTCACCACCCTCAGATGCTCACTCGGCTTTAAAGTATGCAATTCTTACTCAAATGGATAAAGTTCCTTTAGCTACGAAAGAGAAGTTAGAATTTTTATTGAAGCGGTATTTTTGAGTATCAGCAACTTTAACTTATATGCAGCAGAATGAGGAATATGCCCATAAATTCATACTGAAGTGAGGGGCTTCTTCGCGGCTTTCTGCAAAAAAATAAGAGAGAAATAAAACGAGTAAAGTATTTCAGTAGTGATTTAACTGTAATTAAAGTTTTCAAACTATGACAGTTACTTACCAAAGCAATCAAATTCAAATTATTCTGACGGACATTGAAGGTACTACAACCGATATTAGTTTTGTACATGAAGTTCTTTTTCCGTATTCTGCAAAACATTTATCAGAATGGGTACAGAACCACTTAGAATTGCCGATTATTCAGGATATCCTGCAACAAGTCAGAGAAATCAGTGATCAACCAAATCTTGATGTGGAAAGCTGTCTGAGTAAGTTGATGATTTGGCACATTGAAGACCGCAAAATTACTCCATTAAAAAGCTTGCAAGGTTTAATCTGGCAAGAAGGATATAAAAGTGGTGAGCTGAAGGCTCACGTATATCCTGATGCTGTTGAATATCTTCAACATTGGTATGGCGCGGGTTTAAAACTAGCTGTTTATTCTTCTGGTTCTGTTGCTGCTCAAAAACTATTGTTTCAAAACACTTTAATGGGAGATTTAACCCCATTATTCTCCAAGTACTTCGATACAACTACAGGCAGTAAGATAGAGAGTCACTCCTACCTTACCATTGCACATAAATTACTTGTCCTTCCACAGGAGATTTTGTTCTTGTCTGACTCTTCACAAGAGTTAGCTGCGGCCAGTGCTGCTAATTTAAACGTTTGTGGGTTAAGTAGACAAACTATGGCTGTATCTCATGACTTTATCTATGTAAAAAACTTCTCACAAATTCCTCTGAAATTCTTATGAAAATTAATGGTATTTGGCATCACTCAATTACAGTTAATTCTGATGAATCTATTCGGATTATAGATCAAAGGCAACTACCACACCAGCTAGTTTTTGTTAATCTTAGGACAACAGAAGAAATTATAACTGCTATTCACGAAATGTGGTTGCGCGGAGCACCGTTGATTGGGGCTGTCGCTGTATGGGGATTATGTTTTGCTTTGCAAGATAATCCAGATAATAATACAACCCTCGAAACTGCCTGTCAAAAATTACTGGCAACCCGCCCAACAGCAGTCAACCTGGCCTGGGCTTTAAATCGGATGAAGCAAAAGCTTCTACCATTACCTATCAGTCAACGTTATCAAGCCGCCTTAGCAGAGGCAAAAGCAATCTGCGAGGAAGATATTAAGATTAATGAATCTATTGGTAAGTATGGCTTGAAACTTATAAAAGAAATTTATCAACAGAAACAAGACACTGTTAACATTCTGACGCACTGCAATGCTGGCTGGTTGGCAACACTCGATTGGGGAACAGCACTAGCACCAATTTATATGGCTTATGATGCTGGTATTCCTGTTCACGTTTGGGTTGATGAGACTCGCCCACGAAATCAGGGAGCGGCCTTAACAGCGTGGGAACTTGCCCAGCATGGTGTTCCATTTACCCTAATTGTTGATAATGTAGGTGGACACCTAATGCAGCATGGCATGGTAGATATTTGTTTAGTTGGTGCTGATAGGGTAACATCTCAAGGTGATGTTTGTAATAAAATTGGTACTTATTTAAAAGCTCTAGCTGCCAACGATAATAACGTACCGTTTTATGCAGCTGTACCCACACCAACAATTGACTGGTCAATAAAAGATGGCATTACGGAAATTCCTATTGAGCAGCGTAATACAGAAGAAGTTACGCATGTTTTTGGATTAACTGACCAAGGCAAATTAGAAAAGGTTTGTATTACTGTGCCACAGGTTCAATCTGCCAACTATGGCTTTGATGTTACGCCTGCTCATCTAGTAACTGGACTGATCACAGAACAGGGTATTTTTCACAAAATTA
>NZ_JAIVFS010000251.1 GCF_020829645.1 Nostoc mirabile CHAB5784
AGCCGAGCCGAGTAGCAGGAACTGGCCGGTGCGCCGTCCGGCGGCGATTGCGATCGATCAAGCCCCGCAGAGTCTGGAACACGTTAGGCAGACGATGAACTTCGTCGAGGATGACGAGTTTGTCACCATGACTTGCAAGATAGAGCGCCGGTTCCGATAGTTTGGCGCGGTCCGCTTCTGATTCTAGATCAAGATAGATCGAGGACCGGGTTTCTCCAATATTGAGTGCAAGTATTGTTGCCGACTTGGCGGGGGCCCAACAATGTAATCGCAGGACTTAAGTCCACGAAATGTCGGAGTTCGGTTTCAATTCTTCGCTCAATCGTCCTTGCATTCATGGAGTTTTATTCGTAATTGCAAAGATAAAACTGGATCGCGTTAGGAACCTGGCTGCTCGACGGCTTCGCCGCGACGCGTTGGGCACTTGCGGACATTTCGTAAGACGCGACTAATCGACCGCGTTGGAACGATCCTACGGCATGGGCGAAAGCTCGCCTCCTACGGAAACCCTCGCCGTCGACATCTTGAGGGCCTCGATCATATTGACCCGGCGGTGGTTTGCGTTGCGGTCCCTGATCAGGCTGCCGCTCTGAGGTCGAAATTCGCGTGGATGACTTCGTAGGGTACGTGAACCTTTCCGTCTTCGGTTTGTTCGAATATACCCCAGTCCGACAATGCGGACACGTCCTCGTGGACACGCTTAACGTCACGTTCGACGGATCGGGCAAGTCCGCGTATGCTCGATGGACCGATCTTCTGAAGATGTTCAATCAATTCCCACCTTTTGGGGGTGATGACAGAAAAAAGCTGTGCGGGCGACGAAAAGGTGAAGACTGCCACGGGCTCTGAGGGATTGCCTGAACGCATGGCGTTCGTTGCCCTTTCAAAAACCTCATTGAGGGCAGCTTCGCTGTCTGCTCTGATTTGAATCAAGGCTTCTCTCATGGCTTCTTCCTCCTCTTGATTATCTCCTTCCGAAAGTCGGACAGGAGGGCATCGGGCGTTTTGAACATGTAAGGATGCTCGTCGCCGTCAAGATGACAATGATCGCCTTTGCCGCGTTCGTTGTCGAAACCGACGATGCGCCGACCATCCTTGCCAAAAAACAGTCGATAGTTGAAGAGGTGCGTGCTACCGGTTCCCGCACGTTCCACACGACAATCGCACCATCTGGCAAAACAGTTTTCGAACATTCCACAAGTACCGCGGCAATCATGTTGTCGTTTACGCCATCACAACACGCTGTTGTCAAGGATGCCAACGCAGCTTCGAGGTTGATTTGGCAGCAGGTTCCAGGATGTTTATGCTTGGAATATTTTACTGATTTATCTTCTTTAAATACATATATTATTATTTTTATACTTGATGAAAGGAATGAATTACCAGCATTGACATAAGTGAACGATCGCGGCGCGCTATTGGTTTGAGGCAGGGGAGTGTCGGTCGTAAACATATAATTTGTGTAGGAGTGGCGCTAAAACATATAAATAGTGTAAGCAGACCGTTGCTGTGAAAGGTGGGGAGTTTGATTGGCGGATTTTGCTTGTTGTACGGGCGGGCAATTTGAACTGCCTGCAACCAAGTGATTTTTATAGGTTTTTGCATGAAGGATGATTATTTATTGGTGGAGCAGAGAGGGAATCTGATTATGAAGTGGACTGAAAAGGCGATGAAAATTGGTGGCGATCAATCGTAATAACAATATCATGATATTGTTATTACGATTGATCGCCACCAATTTTCATCGCCTTTTCAGTCCACTTCATAATCAGATTCCCTCTCTGCTCCACCAATAAATAATCATCCTTCATGCAAAAACCTATAAAAATCACTTGGTTGCAGGCAGTTCAAATTGCCCGCCCGTACAACAAGCAAAATCCGCCAATCAAACTCCCCACCTTTCACAGCAACGGTCTGCTTACACTATTTATATGTTTTAGCGCCACTCCTACACAAATTATATGTTTACGACCGACACTCCCCTGCCTCAAACCAATAGCGCGCCGCGATCGTTCACTTATGTCAATGCTGGTAATTCATTCCTTTCATCAAGTATAAAAATAATAATATATGTATTTAAAGAAGATAAATCAGTAAAATATTCCAAGCATAAACATCCTGGAACCTGCTGCCAAATCAACCTCGAAGCTGCGTTGGCATCCTTGACAACAGCGTGTTGTGATGGCGTAAACGACAACATGATTGCCGCGGTACTTGTGGAATGTTCGAAAACTGTTTTGCCAGATGGTGCGATTGTCGTGTGGAACGTGCGGGAACCGGTAGCACGCACCTCTTCAACTATCGACTGTTTTTTGGCAAGGATGGTCGGCGCATCGTCGGTTTCGACAACGAACGCGGCAAAGGCGATCATTGTCATCTTGACGGCGACGAGCATCCTTACATGTTCAAAACGCCCGATGCCCTCCTGTCCGACTTTCGGAAGGAGATAATCAAGAGGAGGAAGAAGCCATGAGAGAAGCCTTGATTCAAATCAGAGCAGACAGCGAAGCTGCCCTCAATGAGGTTTTTGAAAGGGCAACGAACGCCATGCGTTCAGGCAATCCCTCAGAGCCCGTGGCAGTCTTCACCTTTTCGTCGCCCGCACAGCTTTTTTCTGTCATCACCCCCAAAAGGTGGGAATTGATTGAACATCTTCAGAAGATCGGTCCATCGAGCATACGCGGACTTGCCCGATCCGTCGAACGTGACGTTAAGCGTGTCCACGAGGACGTGTCCGCATTGTCGGACTGGGGTATATTCGAACAAACCGAAGACGGAAAGGTTCACGTACCCTACGAAGTCATCCACGCGAATTTCGACCTCAGAGCGGCAGCCTGATCAGGGACCGCAACGCAAACCACCGCCGGGTCAATATGATCGAGGCCCTCAAGATGTCGACGGCGAGGGTTTCCGTAGGAGGCGAGCTTTCGCCCATGCCGTAGGATCGTTCCAACGCGGTCGATTAGTCGCGTCTTACGAAATGTCCGCAAGTGCCCAACGCGTCGCGGCGAAGCCGTCGAGCAGCCAGGTTCCTAACGCGATCCAGTTTTATCTTTGCAATTACGAATAAAACTCCATGAATGCAAGGACGATTGAGCGAAGAATTGAAACCGAACTCCGACATTTCGTGGACTTAAGTCCTGCGATTACATTGTTGGGCCCCCGCCAAGTCGGCAACAATACTTGCACTCAATATTGGAGAAACCCGGTCCTCGATCTATCTTGATCTAGAATCAGAAGCGGACCGCGCCAAACTATCGGAACCGGCGCTCTATCTTGCAAGTCATGGTGACAAACTCGTCATCCTCGACGAAGTTCATCGTCTGCCTAACGTGTTCCAGACTCTGCGGGGCTTGATCGATCGCAATCGCCGCCGGACGGCGCACCGGCCAGTTCCTGCTACTCGGCTCGGCT
>NZ_JAIVFS010000252.1 GCF_020829645.1 Nostoc mirabile CHAB5784
ATGGGCAACCCGTGGTCGCAGAATTTTGCAAGTATAGAGCAACTGGCAATGGAATTAAATTCAATTGAAATTACTACAAGTGGTTTAGTTGAGCCGATTGATTTTGATATATTTTGTCGTAAAGGTACTATGCAATTAAATATTTTAGACAAGGATAAAATTGAACATAATTTGTTACCAAGTTACGGTGCATCTCATATAATAATGCCTGATAAACTAGTTGGTTATTTCAATACTCAAGGATATCAGCTTGTTGCAACTGATGTGTACTCACTTTCAAGTCAAGATTTACAAGGTGATGAATCGGAGAATCAAAATAGTAATAAAAATGTAACCTTAGATAATCCACATGGAATGTTGTTATTTTTTAAACGATAAAATATTTATTTGAATCGAGTTAATCAATGAAGGTAAACCCCTACACGAGGACAATTTATGAAATAATGTTGGTAATTAATATTGCCGACTGAGGTTAAATAATTGATTCTGGTGAAGCGTAAGAGCTTACCTTCCACTGTATAGTCTTAGACGTTTGGGTAACTCCTCATGGTAAACCGTGACGAACTGCTGAGTGAACTTCAGAGTTGGGTCAAAACTAATGATGGGCGATCGCTTATCATTCAATTTGTTGAGCAGCATGGAAAATATAACGTCAACTTAGGGGAGGGATCTGAAATTTCGGTTGGGGATACGCTCCATCAGCTAGAGACAGATTTGCTGGCTGAGATTCGGGATTTACTACTGCGTTCTCAACTGCCTTCTCCATCTCTAGAAATAAATTGGCAGGAGGTCAGCCGAAGATTACTGGAAGAAAGGCTTCAGATCACAACAAACCCAATGACCAGTGGAGAGGATATTGCCTATCAGGTTGAGCAGGTGTTTGTCCCTCTGGGATTAGTAGAACGCAAGAAAATGCCACGCCGGAAACAGGATGTCTCCCCGGAGCAGGGTTCAGAACTCTATCAAGAGGGCAGGAAAAAGGAGAGATTGCGTCGAGACTCTGAGCTAGTGGAGGAAGTAGAAGTCACTCAGCAATTTGAACACGAGGAATTTCTAAAGCAAGTTCTGCAACAGGGGGAGAGTCCAAAGAGTCAAGGAAAGAGGATTGCGATTATTGGTGAGCCGGGGGCAGGAAAAACAACTTTACTACAGCAGATTGCCCAATGGATATCGACGCAATTTCCAGAATCAATTGTTATCTGGATATCGCTAGCAGACTTACAGGGCAACACGCTGGAAACCTATTTGGAGAAACGGTGGCTGCGACGAGTTATTCGTGAAGCAGGAGAAGCAGAAGTCTCTGCGACGGATAAACAGCACTTTGCGGCTCAGTTTAAACAGGGACGGGCCTGGTTGCTGCTGGATGGCTTGGATGAGATGCAGTTTGCTGGCAATTCCCTAAGTGAAATCCAACGTCAAATTCAAGAGGGGGGATGGCTGCAACAGGCACGCCTGATCCTAACCTGTCGATTAAATCTATGGGATGGCAATCGCAATTCATTAACTAATTTTGACACTTACCGTAGCTTAGATTTTTCATACCCAGAGCAGGTAGAGCAATTCATTGAAAAATGGTTTGCACCACGAGAAAAGGGAGATTTGGGGCAGGTGCTGTGTGCTGCGCTGAAGGAAGCAGGAAGGGAGCGCATTCGAGATTTAGTGAAGAATCCGTTGCGGTTAACCTTGCTATGTTTCAATTGGTATTTGAAACAGGGACAGTTCCCGCAAACTCAGGCAGAACTGTATCAAAGATTTGTGGATCGAATTTATGAGTGGAAGCAGGAGCAGTTTCCCACGACGCATATGCAGCGAGAATGCCTTAATCAAGCGTTGGCAGAACTATCTCGACAGGCGATAGATGATGCAGATGACCGCCAACAAAGTCGGTTTCGACTGCATCAAAATTTTGTATTCAATTATTTGAATAGACCGCTTCCAGAAGGAAAAGAAACACTACTTGACTTAGCTTTGAAAATTGGCTGGCTAAATCAGGTTGGTGTAGACGCAGATGATCCAGAACAAAAAGTTTATGCTTTCTACCACCCAACCTTTGAAGAATATTTTGCTGCACTCAGCATTAATGATGGGCAGTTTTTCCTCAATCACATTCCCAAAAATCCGATGGCAAGGGAAGCTAGCTACCGGATTTTTGAACAGCAGTGGGGGTAATAGAAAACACTCAGGACGAAGCTAATTACCTATCAGTTGCAACAGACTTATGCACAATCGACCCAAGTAATGAAACTGCAAAACAAATATTAGTACAGCTTTTGGAAAATACCCAGGATGAAGCTATTTATCTGTCAGCAGCGCAAAAATTAGCTATGCTCGATCCGAGCAATAAGACAGCAGTTCCAGGACTGCTTAAGATATTAAAAACTACTAAACTCTCGGAAAAATTCGATAAAACTGCGTCAGACATTTTGGGCAAGATTGGTAACGGGGATAAAACAGCCATTCAAGAATTGGTGGGGATACTAAATACTTCTAGAGGTTGGAATAAGCACTTTTCAATAATATTAGAGACATTGAGTGCCATCAGCGTTGGTAATGAGACTGCATCCCATGCACTATTAAGAATCTTGGAAACTAGTCGGAGCAGTATTATTCGATGCATGGTGGCGGAAAAATTGAGCAAAATCGATGTTACTGGTGAGATGACAACTCTGGCATTTGTGCGATCTCTTCGCGGTCGCAGCTTGAGAATAAAAGAACTCCATCAACTTATGATGAAATGTGCTGATACTAAGCCTTATGAAAAGTTTTATCAAGCATTCAATTCATACCCGTGGTCATATAGGATTTACAGAAACTTAGAACTGATTTGGGAAGTAATCAAGAATTCTCCATTTGAGTTTTACTTTAGAATTTTTCGGAAATATTATTGATTTATCACGCTGTCATTTCTCATTAGCGAGTTGAGTAAGTAGGTCGGCGTAAATAATTATTGTTGGGATAAGGCAGGGGGCAGGGAGCAGGGGGAGAAAGAGTTTGAGCCTTATTTACTTTTCTTCACACAGTTTGGTTTTATTGCACGCGCCGACTTACTTAGTCAGAAATAGTCATTTCTTCTGGCAACAGTAGATTTTTCAGCTTCCAAGATACAGAAAGAATTTTTGCTGCATAAATGCCGAGGATAAATGTCCATAATTCGCCATGAACTAATCTCTGTTCTCCCTCTGCTAGTACATCCTGCAACCAACGCAAGTCTTCAGGGCGAACCTTTGGGCAAGAGCTTACACCAAGCGATATACCTAACAGTTCTACAGGTCGATAAAAAAACGAAGCTCGATCCGAAGGAAATGCTTCACGAGAGGCCAGTCGCGTCAAACCGTTTGCCCAAGCTGACAAAAAACTCTCACCAAAAACTCTGCCACAAGCAA
>NZ_JAIVFS010000253.1 GCF_020829645.1 Nostoc mirabile CHAB5784
TCTTAACATGATTGCACAAGAAGCGATAGCGATCGCCTGACTCAAAGAGAAACGTCTATAGTTATGCTCTGTTTTTAAACTAAACCGTTTAGTTTGCACTTGGTGACAGCTTCGCCAGCTCTATGCCGTTTAGGCTTATAAATATAGTATAGTGTTTGTTATCCCATTTGTCAGTATCTTGGGATAACAAAATATAAATACCTGGGAGTACACTTGTTAATACAAGGGTTTCGCTGATAGCGTTGATCAAGAAAAGAGGAAAGTACTATGACTGAATCAAGGCTAAATATCAGGATTTCACCAGAAAAGAAGGATGCTTTTTACCAAAAGGTCAAGGAAGAGGGTAAGAACGCTACCGATGTCCTGCTTGATTTAATTGAGCAATACCTGGGGAACAAAGCTGAGTCTGGCGATATTGTAGAGCTAAAGCACAGAGTCGCAAAATTAGAAGAGTTAGTATTGGGGGAAACTGCCGCCTGAGAGAAGAGAACGAATCTCTCAGGCAATTACTAGAAAAACTAAAAGAAATGCTCAAGCAAAAACCCGCCAACCAGTAGGCGGGTTTACTGCTTTAAATGTGTTGCATCTACTGTGATGATAATGTGCTACCATTTGGGATAACAGGCATATTCTGTAAAAGTGTCACATCCCACATGGAAGTGGCGCATCTGTACCATCTGTGAGAACAGCTGGCTACAGGCAGTAAACAGGGGGTATAGCTAGTTCCTCTACACCTCAAAATATGTTTTGTGCCTTTCAAAATGTGGAGAAAACTAAACCCCTTGAGTTAGTGCCTCAAAAACATTGCTCTTTGGTCAGTCTCACAAATTGCACAGTTCATGATCAATAAAACAATATCAAATCGCCCTGTACCATCTACAGTGGCTAATTCCGTTCGCCCATATAAGCAGTTTTTAACGGGTGTATGCAGCACATATAGGTAAAACCATGCTGACACTAAACCGTTCCGAGACAACATTAGCACTCGATTACAGCAACCTCAACACCAGCATCCAGGAAACCTTCACCGCCATCGATAGGTTCGAGTGCTTCGCGGTAGATGAAATCCTCCTGATGCGAGAACAGCAGCTTTACCTCAAAGCTGGATACAAAAGCTTTGAAGAATACTGCCAGCATGAATTATCCGCCTAGGGTGGCTACCGACGAATCAACCAACTGCTAGGAGCCAAAAAGGTCATAGACGCAGTTGGCGAGTTGGGGGGACACATTAAAAACGAGCGTCAGGCTCGTCCGTTACTTCGCTTAGTCTTGGAACCAGAAAAACTTTTTGCTGCTGTATCCCTGGCTCTGAAAGATAACCCCTCCCCAAGTGAATCAGACTTTGCTGCTGCTGCAAAAAAAGTGGTTCCTCAACTTCCACGCAAAAAGCAATCTATTTAGGAACCAATGGTTCCCAAAATTCAAGAACCAGTGGTTCCTCAAAAAGCCATTGTCACAGTTTCACAACAGTCACACCCAAGGTATGGAGAAGAGGAAACCATTGAAGCAGACGCATCAAATCATTGGCAACAGATTGTCACCTTTGCTGATGGCGAAAGGTTATTGATCAACAATGCTGATTTAGATGCCGCTAGTGTCCCATTTTCCAGAGAGCGGAACTATCCACCAGAATATACGGAAGCGATGCCTTCGGCAACGTCAAGGACGAACGCTGCTATTGAAGAACGCCATAAACAGGAACTAGAATGACTTTCCCAGGAATTGAGGATTGGTTTGCTCCCCAGAGGCCACAGCCAGAGCCGAAGCCCAGGTACAAGAGCAAATCCAATCTCTGCAACAACTCTTTAAACAACAGAAAGAAGAAAATATCCAGTTACAGCAACGGCTCTCGGAGATGGAGGGGTTACGGAAACTGGAAATTGAAAATCAGCAACTCCAGCAACGCATTCAGGAATTAGAACACGCCGTACAACAGCATCCGGTTCAACAGTGGGGAAATACCATGACCCAACAGGCGACTAAAGCGTTGAACAAGCAGGTTCAGCAAGCCCTGGAAAAGACAATTGATTTGCGATCGCTGGCACAAGAACCCCCAAAAGAGAATGCCCAAGAATGTCTCCGGCTGATGGGTATGGCGTTGAAGAACCTAAGCGAAGCGATGAACAATACCCAAGCTCTTGAAGCTGCGGCGATAATCTTGGGAAGTGAACCGACACCAATTGCGATCGCATATCGAGCCGAGCAATTGGAAATGTTGCCCCAAGCGGTTAGCGATATCAGGCAGGTGCTTGCAAAACCTGGGTGTAGCTGGGAGGAATTTTGGACTGTTGCCCAAGAATATGAGGTGATTAAACAAGACTACTGGGCGGAATTAAGCACCTAGGAGACAGAATTGATTACGGCTCTCCAAAATGCATCTACTGAATCGGACACCATTCAAGTTGGTTCTATTGTTGCCCATGCTGATCCATACCGCACTTTGTATGTGGAGAGGGGGGAAGTTGTGAAAGATTTGGGCGAGGAAGTAGTGGTGGTCTGGGATTGTTGGAAGGAGCAATCGAAAAAAGCTGACAGGTATTTCCGAGACGAGTTGCGGTTTTGGCAACCTCAATAGGCTTCCAGTGTATCGGTAACTTTTTAGACAAATAAATGCAAGTACCAAGCCCCGCAATCACAGTGGGGAAAATTTCCGTGCGTCAACATTAACAGGAGATTGTAAAATGACTGCAACTATTCAAGACCTAAGCCCAAAAAGGCTGGTGCTACCAGTAAATCACAGTCACCGTACAAGCGACTTCATGTGATTATCCCCATTGAAGATATGTTGTGGGCATCGCAGCAAAAGCCGTCTGTTAACCAACTGTGGCAGGAGTGCTGGACGGCTGACCCATACGGTTCTCGGTGGATGCCGCTAACTTCTGCTTTGGGGTACAGTACTTTTATCTCTGCGAAGAAAATTCTATCTGAAAGTGGGTTGTTCGTCTTCAAACCCGACAAGTCTATTCAGGATGGACGGGAGACAGTGAAGTGGATGGTACAGAATTTACACGGTAGCCGAATGAAAGAGTTCTGGGAGAAAGCCAATGCTGAAAAACGAGAACCAAATTCTCAAAAACAAGAATCAAATACTGAAAATACAGAGATGAATGCTGGCTCTGAAGAAATGCGTGCTTCGTATAAAGCATCTATTTCAGATAAAACTCAACCAGAGCAAAGGTTCCAGAAACCCTAACGAACTGTTCAGGAACACCTCACAATCTCTTCAAAAGAGATTATAACCCTCTTTCAAGAAACACTTGACGTAAAGCTTATGTAGAAAGGGTTTGATAAAATGAAGCTTCCTCCTTATCTTGAGATTTGGGGACAAGTTGAAGACCAAAAGCTTGCGCTTTCTTCTGGAGA
>NZ_JAIVFS010000254.1 GCF_020829645.1 Nostoc mirabile CHAB5784
GCCTAATTATCAACAACAAATATCTGAAAGCCTCATTTTCTCGTACAGATTAGCTAATTTAGATGATTGCATTTACGTGCTCTAAACTAGTCACACAAAGGCTTTGACTATTTTCGGAGATGTCTATAGCATTGCGATATTGTTCTAGCTTATCCATTGCCGAATTTCCTCCTTTTCTGTATTTACAACTATTAACAGCAGGTGATTTTCATTGATGACTGCTTGTACAGATTTACGTTGAAAAAAGTTCTCATAGACAACATCATCAACAGCTAAATAAAGTTTATATTCTGGCTCCGTAAGTTGAATGAGTTTCCGATAGACTATGTATTGTCCCAGGGCATTATGAAAATCATACATCAGCGATTTGCCCACAAAGCTCTTGATTTCTACGACAATCTTCTGTCCCTGGCGTTCTGCGGCGATTGGTTTTTCTGCTGCTAGGTCGGCGTAGAGTTCAGCATCCTCATATTTGATAAAGTAAGGATCATCTGTGATAGTCCAACCGTCTTTTATCAATGCGTTCTTGACTTCATTATGGTATATGTCTTTTGCTGGCATGGTGGAACTATTGAGTAATACTCTGATTGTAAAGTGTTTACCATATTGGGTAACACATGAACGAAAATCGCTAGAGAAATGTTGCTCTAGCGACGTGCTACTCTCCCTTGCCAGAAGAATACCTAATTTAATGGACTGTTAAGATGCCAAGAACAGCAAGAAAGTCAAGAAAAAAATAGGTAAACTAACTCTGGAAAGGGAGTAAATACTTTGTGTCATTGCATGGTGGCTTGTGACAGCCACTATGTTTGTCCTACTTTTTTTGTTTTTTGTCAGTTTTCGACAAATCTACCAATGTTCTCAAGGCAGGCACTGCAAGACGAACGTAGTCATCCCGAAAGTCTTTATCATGCACAGCAAGTACAAATGAGCCAACAAGAATGGCTGTAGTTATGGATAGCAGAAATTTTTTCAACATTTGTTCCCCCTATGAAAAAAAATGGGTATATATAAGGGGCCCAAAATTAATAAGATTCAAAAAAAACTCAAAAAAATACAACTCTTATGGAAATGCTGCTATACAAAGGTTTCAGCCATTAAACTTGCTCAAAACATTAAATTTTTTTTACTTCTAAATGAAAAAAACAACATTTTTTGTACGGTTATTACCCAAGATTTATACGGTCATCACGGCATTTAGCGCCATTTAAAGCCGCTTTTTGGAGGATAAGTTCTGAAGCTATCAGAAACTTGCAGAAGTATACAGAAGTAAAGTACTATGTATGAACAGTGCTAACAATTTCTGAAGTTATGGGAGCAACTAAAAAAGCCAAAATAACTTTTACATGTAGCCAAGAAACTGTATAATCTGAGTCTGACTACTGAGGGTAATATTACCATTAGGGCAATGCTTAACTATCTCAAATAGCATTTCTACTGGCACAGTAATTTCACCCTTGAGCAACACCTGGGCTTCAAAACTTGCCTGAATTGTTAATGCTAAATCAGTAACAGTTAAATGTATCTGTTGTGTTTCGATATCTGCAATGATTAGAGCATTAGCAAGAATAGGATGGGTAGGTTTTGCTGGGGTAGCACAACTAACTAAAGAGAGTGCATCGTGAAATTTAGTTTGTGAGCAGATTACCTCCATTCCTGATTCTATAAGTGGTTGAGAGTTTAACTCTGATTTGGCAGAACGTTTATTAGTACGCTTATTTGAGATAGGCTCAGTTGAAGTATCAGCATCTGAAGATGTAGGTTTTTTCTTTTTACCTGTAGATATTTCTGGGATATTTGCTGATACTTCATTTTCGGCTTTAGGAGTAGCTACACTTGTTTGTTTTGTCTGATTGGCAGGCTTTACCCTTTGTTTCGATGCTGTTTGAGTCATGATAATTTATTTCTGGTTGCGTCATTGTTAGAAAGGTGACTGTGATAGCAGAAAATAAAGGATGTGAAGTTTTGAGTTAGATGCTTTTACTCTGTGAGACATACAGAGTTTTACTGATACAGCGGATTTCAAGGAAAGTGTTGTACACAAGCTAAGTCTCAAAGCCAGATGTAAAGCCTGTTTTACTTCTGAATTTTGCTGTATATCCCATTTAACGGCTCTCAGGTAAGCCTTTATTCTGATCGCAGCTTTCGGAGTATCTGGCTCTGCTCCTGAATTATTAAGTTCTACAAATGCCTCCAAAAGTTCTTTCCAATGCTTTTTAAACTGATAACTTTGCTGTTATTAGCAGATTCTTCTATAGTGTTATCAGCTAGCACAGAATCAGTTTCCAACAAAGAGTTCAGAAGTGATAGTTGATGCTCAATATCTGCCACATCGCGGTATATTAGAGACGGGTCTATTTTCATTCCTAAAGGTGTAGGAACGATTTTTAAATATTGGTTTAATGTCTCTAGATAATTTCTATTGGCAAATTTTCTTTGTGCTACATAAGGGCGCAAAATCTCCAGTAATTGGATAGCTCTTTTGATTTCTAGAGAATCAGAAGTACTATCAATTTGAGGTTGGCTTTCTCGGTAGCCTTTCATTTTCTTCTCAGCCACGAGATTGTGGAATTTAGAAACTGCTTGTTGAGCATTACCGAAAGAGTGAACTTTTTGCTGATATTTGTAGCCGATCCTACCCCACTCAACAGTTAGATTGCTTTGCTCAACTTTTGCACTCCAGAATTTGTTACTGTTCTGAGCCGCATCGACAAATATTAAGTAAACTTCCATATTTTTGACCTAATTTAAAGTATAATATTGCCATGTCAAATGAACATCTGTTGTTGAAATGTTCATTTGACAAAAGCTTCAAATCATTACTAATTAGGCATTGCCAAATTAGTAAAAATTCAAAGTGGAGTAACTTATTTCATTTTGTCGTTCGCTTCTCTTCTGAGGCTGCGCCCTAAGCGAAGCTATGCCGCAGGCTTTACGAGACCCTATTCGCGATGGGCTACGCCCCGCTGTTCGCGATCGCTCACGGAGCAATATTTAGCATCATCAAACAAAAACCAAAATGGGTTTTGGATGCCGATATATCAAAATGCTTTGATAAAATCAACCACAAAGAACTGCTAACCAAAATCAATACATTCCCAACCTTAAACCGCCTAATTAAGGCATGGTTAAAATCAGGTGTATTTGATGGCGGTGAATGGTTACAAACAGGTGAAGGTACGCCACAGGGTGGGGTGATATCTCCCCTACTAGCGAACATCGCACTACATGGAATGGAAGAGGCAATCAATAAGGTCGCCCAGTCCTTACCAGGAAATAAGAAAGCTAATCAAAAAGCACTATCTCTCATAAGATATGCCGATGATTTCGTCATCCTACATCCTGACCTCGATGTAATTG
>NZ_JAIVFS010000255.1 GCF_020829645.1 Nostoc mirabile CHAB5784
AGCAGATATACTACAGAATTGTTAAAGGTCGCGGATGCTTTGAGGCTGACAAGATAATATTTTTAATCTCTAATTCCATTTGATTTGCGTTCTCTCATATCGCTTTTAGTCTAAACTCCAGTTCCAATTCGCAATTCGCAATTCGCAATTCGCAATTAATAATACCCTACGCATAAATGCGGGGGCTTGAATATTGATACTACGTGTTCTTTTCTTTTCATAATTGAAATTAGGGGCTTGTACCCCAACGGCTCAATTATCAATTACGTCCGTAATGGGCGAAAAAGCGAACTGCGAATTGCGAATTGTTTGGTCATCTGGGCCAACAACTGCTCCTGCCAGTTTCAATCCATTCCGATTCAACATTGAAGTAATAGCAAAGGTTTCAATGCGTGGTTGTGGTTGACTAGTTAGGTTATTCGCATACTTAACTTGCCAGACGTAACTGGTGAGTGCTGTAGCTTCATACTGTTCAGTAGTAGCAGTGCTGCAACTATTAAGCGTGAGCGCCGTTAGCACAGTTATTATTGAGGTTAAAAATCTCAGCTTTTGCATTATCAATTATGAATATCTTTCAACAATCACTCTTGAAAAGGGTGTATGCCATCATTGCTGCCAAGGTGAAGCTATCGCCGTAATCGAAAGCACTTCTCCCGTTGTTAATCTGATAGCTGTCTTCTCACAATTAGGACATTGGATTTTAATCTGAATAAGTGAAGGATGGCCTTTGTATTCTCCCATCACAGGCTCTCCAGTATATTCGCTAATTATTGCCTGTTGGCAGTGCCAACACTCGAATATGACACGCCCCACTGAGGAGTTACAATCCAAAAACTGGATATGTTGACAGCCTTCTGGTGGTAACTCTTCTTCATCATCGCTCTTTGTCAATTGACCCTGTTGCTTAGGCTGTTGCGGTGATTTGGATTTTCTCTTGTCAGAAGAGGTACGTTCTGCTTTACTTTTCTCTAAATGTTGGGGTTTTTCAGCAGCGTTCGGCTTTGACCTTAAAGGAGGTATCACCTCTGCTTGGGCTGGCTGCTCAACTGACGGCGGTTCATCAATGGGAGTAATGCCAGGCTGAGAGGTTGGCTGCTGTTTCTCTACTGGTTTATAAGCAACAAGGTCAAGCTTTGGGCTTTGGTCGTTGGGTTTTGACTGTTGTTTAGGTAGCTTGGGCGATCGCTCTTTTGATTTCATCAGAACTTTTTATGTGAACTTTGGAAAATGAGTGTATTTTAACCGCCAATTTATTTCACTAAATCGCTCCTCATCGCCAGAACGAAAGTATAGTTAGCTTTTTAGGTAACGAGCAATTTGGAACATTAGTTTTTCACTACTTTGGTGTAAAACTTGTGAAAATCTTTGCGGTCTACTTAAATTGTCATAGAATCAGTTCATTCTGTAACTAATATATATATGTTTTTTCATCAAAAATCGCATAGTACTAAGAAAATATGATTATCGCAGTTACTAATCAAAAGGGAGGAGTAGCCAAGACAACCTCTACTATCGCACTAAGTGGATTGCTGGCAGAAAGTTACTCCTGCCTTGTAGTTGACTTTGATCCCCAAGGCAATTTAACCACAGGTCTAGGAATCAAGATTCAGCCAGGGCAGATGACTGCTTATGAAGTACTTACAGATCGTAAACAGAGTGCATCTGAGACTATTATTGACACTGAGTATGGAATCAAGCTGATTCCGGCTGACATATCTCTAGCATCTGGAGAAAAGCAAATTTTGACCTCGGCAGATAATAGCCGAATCCTGAGAAAGAAATTGAATCCTTTACGGCAAGAATTTGCTCATATCCTCATTGATTGCCCACCTAGCTTAGGTATGTTGACTCTAAATGCACTAATGGCAGCAGATGCAGTCTTGATCCCCGTTCAATGTCAGTTCTTTGCTTTGGAAGGCTTACGACAATTATTGGAAACTATCGAAAGTCTTCGTGATGAAGACACTCACCCCAATTTGCAAATTTTAGGAGTCTTGCCTACAATGGCAGACCGTACACTCACGACCCAAGATGCTCTCAAAACGCTTAAAACTAAACTCCCTGGGGTCAAAATTTTTGAACCAGTTCCTAAGTCTGTTCAGTTTCCAGAGTCTAACTTGGCGCGTCAACCAATCCATCGGTATACCACAGAAAGAAAATTGATTGAACCTTATCAAGAAATCGCCAGGAAAATGGCAGAACAGGAGTAATATGGCGAAGCGGCGCTTGTCAATGGCAGATGAAATGGAATTTCCGAATAAAACCAGACAATTCCTTGACTTGGTAGGAGTTACCAATAATCCTCAACTCTCGGAAAACGAATCTATTGAACAATCTTTATTAATAACTCAAATTCACCTAGCTGCTCATCAGCCTCGGCGTTATTTTTCAATTCAAGGAATGGAAAGCCTAGTTGCTTCTATTCGTGAACATGGCATCTTGCAGCCACTGCTTGTCCGACCGTTAGAATCCGGTAATTATGAATTGATCGCTGGTGAACGTCGCTACCGTGCCGCTCAAACTCTTGCAATGGAGCAAGTTCCGGTTATTATCCGCCATCTCAATGACCAAGATGCTTTTCAAGTTGCCCTCCTCGAAAATTTGCAACGGGAAGATTTAAATCCGGTTGAGGAAACTGAAGCTATTTTGCAACTGCTATCTATCCGCTTGGAATGCTCTCAAGGAGAAGTTATTTCCCTACTCAATCATATTGCTAACCGACAAAAGCAAAAAACAGAAACTACGAACAACGTTGTTCGTAACCAATGGGAAATGGTAGAAAAGATATTTTCAGTAATAGGTAGGGTGACTCCAGACAGTTTTCGTAGTCATCGCCTACCTTTACTAAATTTACCTAAAGATGTTCTAGAAATTTTGCGCCAAGGACAACTAGAATATACCAAAGCCCGTATCATCGCTCAATTGAAAGACGAAGATCAGCGACATCAACTTCTAGTGAAAACTCTTGAAGAAAACCTTTCAGTTAGAGATATTAAAAGTTACATTCAATCAGTTCAACCTCCTAAGTCTTCTCAGCCGAATATCCTGACTAATCGGATGAAGGAAGCCTATCAGCGAGTTAAGCAAGCTAAAGTCTGGGAAGATCCTAATAAAGCAAAAGTTTTAGAGAAGTTGTTAGGGCAAATTGAAGCTTTATTAGAGTAAAATCTACGGTTTTTTACAACATCTTTCACTCTTACCAACCTTTGAGGCGTAGCTTCCATAGCTTGCGCTCGTAGTCGAATGGCACTAAGAAAAGCTCTAAGCTATACGGAATAAGGGCTACAGCTTTGAAAGTTATTGAACAGTCGAGGAGGGGTCAGGCGGTCGTCCTTGATGCAGTGTCATGGAAGC
>NZ_JAIVFS010000256.1 GCF_020829645.1 Nostoc mirabile CHAB5784
TGAAAAGTGTTGGGCGACTTTAAAAAGCAGAATTCGCAAGCTATTACTTAAATCTGATAATTTACGTGATGCTATGGAAATCGTTCTCAAGCAAGCTGCGTCCTAATTAAAATGGCTACGGCTATACCTCGGATTAGTGGAGTGAGTTTGTGTCAACAGTATCGGGCGGCGGGAAAAACAGCTCCCGTATTAATGATTACGGCAAAAGATGCCACACCTGATAAAGTCATAGGATTAGATGCCGGAGCTGATGATTACCTCGTTAAACCAATTGATATCGTGGAGTTCATGGCACGGGTGCGGGCATTGAGGAGGCGATCACCCCTCTGGCAAGGAGACACTCTCTGCTTGGCAGACCTCGAACTTCATCTCGATAGACTAATTTTGGAGCGACAAGGGGCGATTGTATCCCTTTCCAGCCAAGAATTTCAGTTGCTAGAGTACTTCATGCGTCATCCTAAGCAAGTCCTGACTCGTAACCAGATTGAGCAAGCTGTATGGGAGTGGGGTAGTGAGCCAGAAAGCAATTCAATCACCGTGCTAGTTCGTAAACTTCGCCAACGTTTGCAAACATTAGCAGCAGCCCATTGGATTGAAACTGTTTACGGTATGGGCTATCGCCTCAATCCTCCAGAACCATCTTGAGATTTAATTTCAGAGTCTACAATCAAGTAGAATGCTAATCCGATTTAACTACATTTTGACTTCTGACTTTTGAATTCTTCTTCTATTTGTGTTTAACCGCAGTCGTCGTAATTTAGCTCGTTGGTTTATCCTTTCAATGGGGTGCATTCTGATTCTCTTCGCTGGAGTCATTTACAATCTTGAGGTAAAAGACAAGCTCAAAGCATTAGATCAACTGCTTTATAAAAGAGCAGAGCTAATGGCAGCTAGTTCACAGTATCGGCTGGATCAAGGACAAAAAAAAGTCGATCTGAGCAATATACCGCTATTAGGTAGTGGTTCTCACCCTGCTGATATTGAACTAGTTTATATTCGCTGGTATGAACCGAATGGCAAAATCAATCGTTTTTTTGGTACTCCACCTCCACAAAAGTTAGAAATAACATCTGAGTTTCTCACGATTAAGTCCGTTGACCAGTTTACAGGTGAGACGCTTTGGCTACGTCAAGTTACACTACCTGTTCAAGGAGGAAATTCGGTTATCGGTTATCTGCAAGTTGCTATCCCACTGACGGAAACTCAAAACGAGCTTAGAGAATTTCAGTTAATATTAACCCTTGCTGTACCTGTAGCACTGGGGTTAATTGGACTTACAGGTTGGGTACTCAGTGGTATAGCTATGCAGCCTGTTCAGCTAGCTTATAATCAACTGCAACGCTTCACATCAGATGCTTCTCATGAGTTGCGATCGCCCCTCTCTGCGATTTTGACCAATGCTCAAGTTGGGTTACTAATGGCAGCAGACCATCCCCAAATCCATCCCTCAATGGAGAACATCATCGATAGCGCCAAGTTGATGAGTACCTTGGTCAATAACCTACTGCTGTTGGCTCGGCATCAAGGAAAATTAACTCCCCAATCTCTCAAAAAGGTTAGTCTTAATAGCTTGCTAGAGAATTTAGCTATTTATTACAATACTGTTGCTGCAAAAGCGTCGATCAAGTTGATCAGCCATTTACCAGAACAACACATTGAGTTGTGGGCTGACCCCGATTTGCTGCGGTTAGCTGTTGAAAACTTGATCAATAACGCCTGTAATTACACTCCATCTGGTGGAACTGTCTGGTTACGCTTAGAACTTCATCCAGATCGGGCAGTAATTCAGGTCATCGATACTGGAATTGGAATTCCAGAGGCAGATTTACCTTACATTTTTGATCGCTTTTACCGAGTTGATACAGAACGTGCCAGAGAAAGCGGCGGATTTGGGTTAGGATTAGCGATCACTCAACAAATTGTCCAGGCTCACGGTGGTCATATTTATGTGATGAGCAATGAGGGTACAGGCTCGACGTTCCAGATAAAATTACCGCTAATGAGCAATTCCTAAATCACCTTTAAGAAATGATTCATAATGAAAATCTAAAACAAAGAGCTATATTTAACAACCCGCTAACAGAGAAGGCACTGCACATCTTGTGGGGCATCCAAGCACCAGCCTTTAGGGTCTGACAGAATGCGGCGAAGGATTTCTTCATCTTCACTGCTACCGTTACCAAGGTTTGCAAGGGACAAGTAAACCTGTTGGTTTAGCAGAGACGGGTAAGTGAATTCGTGGCGTTTGGAATATTTTAGACGAATACAGTCTTCCAGTAAGGCTGATAAACCTTCTGTGGTGAATAAGTTGGGATTGTCTTGAAGGAGTAGTTGTAAAACTGGTAGGGTAGACATGACTATCCTTTACGGGGTAGTTAAGCGATCGCACTCTTGGCCGGGGGTGATCGCTTCTAATTTTCTTCGTCAAAACTAACGTCAAAATCAACGCCTAAAGCTGCTTCTATTTTTCTAAGGGTTGATTCTGGTAATACCTTAATATCTTCATTTTCAACGGAGTACCAGTTCTGAACGCTCATATCAGCAAGTGCAGCTAACTTTGTGAGCGGACGACCGTCTGCTTTTCTCGCCTGTTTAATTTTTTCACCCAAACCTGGAACATCTTTTCGTAACGGCCTCTCAACTTGCATCAAACACGATCTCACTTAACTACCTCCTTATATTTAATCTCACCTTTCACCTCTTAAATATAAACCATAAAATGACACTTGACAAGCGACGGTCTAAAGCTTATAATTTAAGAATAGAGGAAAAGAGCGCTAGCCTTTTAGCTAAATATAGAGACGCTCGAAATAGAACTAACCAAATCAAGTTAATTACGAAACCAATAAAATCAGAAGCCGCCGGGACTAGCAGCCGGAAGCCTAAAACTTGTAATGGCCAAGCCACCGCGAGATGATTCCGATGACCTACCACGTCTAAAAACTGGTTGCAAAAAACTTCAATCTTTGCAGAACAAAGGCGATTGTGAATTCCTCAATCGCCTTTTCAATTGTTACCACGCGGCTGTACAGAGGACACGGTAACATCCCAATATCTTCTCTACAGCTTTGTGCTGTCTGCTGTTTTGACATCAGCTGATACGCTTTGCCTCTGAATTACTTTATGAGGCTGCGCCAATAAGAGAGTGAGCGTTGTGCAAGCACAACGTTGTTCATGTAAATCAAAAGGCGATCGCCTGCCTGAGAAACATCGCGATCGCCTTTATCGGGACTTAAACAAAAATCAAGCCCAAATATAGCCCAAACTGGCTTTATAAGAAGCAAACAGGTCACGATTGAGAGTCAACCAATCAAAAAATCGGAAAGACATAGCTGTTCTAAAGGCTTCCAAAG
>NZ_JAIVFS010000257.1 GCF_020829645.1 Nostoc mirabile CHAB5784
TTCGTAGAATTCTGGTAATATTATCATTAAATAGAGCTTGTTGCGAATGAATGCTCTTTTTCTTTTACCACAAATTGCTACACTCTTTGTAATATAAGCATTCTAGACCATTTTGTCCCCCCGCAAGCTTATTTAGCCTTCAATGGCGTAGAAACGGGCACGTTTAATAGTGGAGAAGCTAAGGTATTCACCTTCCAGAACTTTGTCGGTACAAAAGTTCTATTCAATGGCATGGTTGGTAATGGTGTCAATGCTTATCTCTACGATCCCAACGGCAATGTGGTGATGAACTTTGGCAACTTCCAATACACTGATTCTGCTCAGTATGTATTGACACAATCAGGTCTATACCACTTAGCGATCGCAGGTGACTCTGGAGCAAATCGTAACTATAGCTTCCAGATGCTAGATGCAAGCAGTGCGCCTCCAGTCGAATATAACTTACCAACTACAGGCTCCTTGGATAATGGACAAAAGGATGTCTTTTATAAAATAAATGCCACAGCAGGAAAGCGGTTATATTTTGATAATCTATCAGCTACTACCACCACAAATATCAACCGATTCACTTGGGGACTTTATGCACCCAATGGTAGCTATGTAAGCAATACTGACAATTATATCTACAATGATTTTCAATACGACTTCACGAATAGTGGCGAATACACCCTTGTGATTCGAGGACAAGCCGTAACCGATAAATTAGACTACAAGTTCCGAGTTATACAAACAGATACCAGCAATACCAGAGACATTATCACCCCTGGTGTAGGCAAATCTAATGATCAACTAGATGACGGCTCTCTAGCAACTGTAGCCGTGAAACTGCTTTCCAAAGATGGCCAAGGAGGCAGTAGTTTCCAAGACTACAATATCAAACTATTTGCCGACCCCGATAATGCTAATCCTGTAATTACCAGCACGCCTGACACCAATTACAGTTTGGCAGAAGATGGTTATCGCTATACGCTCACTGCCCTAGATCCAAATAAGACCAAGCATCCCGTGATTTGGGTATGAGTTTGGATACTCTCGGTAGACTGCGCTGGACACCGACTGCTGGCAATGTTGGTACTCACACAGTTGTCATTACAGTAAACGATGGCAATGGCGGTACTCAACAGCAACACTATAATCTGTCGGTGGCGGCTGATAGTGAAGCACCCAAAGTTAGGTTGATTGCTAATTATGACCAAGTTAATTTAGGCGAGTCGATAACTTTTCAAGCACGAGCGACTGACAATATCAAGGTTGCTGGTTTGCAATTGTTGATTGATGGAACTGCGGTAGTGCTGGATAGCAATGGTATGGCACGGTTCACGCCTACCACAGCCGGAACGATTACCGCAAAAGCGATCGCTAATGACACGGCTGGTAATCTTGGACAAGCAACTTTTGAAGTGGCTGTAATTGATACCAGCGATGTGAGCGCACCTGATGTCAGTCTGAATTTGGGTGCGATCGCCAACGGTACAGTTACCGCGCCTGTTGATATTAAAGGAACTGTTAATGATGATAACCTGGACTACTACCGCCTGCTGGTTGCGCCCATTGGTAGTAACGATTTCAAAGAACTTTTCCGAGGCACAAGCACTGTTAATGATGGTGTGCTGGGTAGATTTGACCCGTCACTGTTGGAAAATGATTCGTACACCTTGCGCCTGGAAGCTCATGATAAAGGCGGGAACATCAGCTTTGTAGAAGACACGGTTAATGTTTCTGGCGAATTGAAACTGGGGAATTTCCGGCTGTCGTTTACTGATTTAACCGTGCCTGTTACTGGTATCCCAATTACCCTAACTCGCACGTATGATAGCCTAACATCCGGCAGCGCAGATGACTTCGGCTATGGGTGGCGGATGGAATTCCGGGACACAGACAACGATGACCGATGCCGAAAATCATACAACGACTTATGAATATGATAAATTAGGTCATCAAACTGCGGTTATTGATGCACTTCAGCACCGGACTGAGTATAAATACAACGACAGGGGCGAACTGGTAGAAACAATCTACGCGGATGATACACCAGATAATCCTAACGACAACCTGCGCGAAACTAGCCGCTACGATGAGGCAGGGCGTAGAATTGCCAGCATTGATAAAGCTGGACACAAAACGCGGTTTGTCTACGATAAGGTTGGTCGTTTAAGATACACTATTTCTCCAGACAGTACACCCGATAATCCAAATATCTCGCCCGAATTATGGGATAATCCCAAGACAGAAACTGTCTATTACGACGATGGCTTAGTTAAAGCACAAATTGATGAGCGCGGCAATCGCACAGAGTTTCGTTACGATGCTGATGGTCGGCAAACTGAGGTAATTTACGCTGACGATACGCCAAACACGCTGGATGATAATTCCAGAACGACTTATAAATACGACAAAGTGGGGCAATATTTCTCCAAAACTGATGCACTCAACCACACGACCACTTTTAATTATGACAACTTGGGACGGTTAAGAAAAACCGTGTTCAACGACAAGACATACACCACCAGTGAATATGATAACTTGGGTCGGCGCATTGCTATGACCGACCAAAACAGCAAGCGGACTGAATATAGTTACGATGCGTTAGGTCGTTTGACTCTTGTGAAGAATACGCTTCAAGATTGGACAGAATACGGCTACAACGAAGTTGGCAACTTAATTTGGATAGAAGATGCTAACGACCACCGCACTAACTATGAATATGATGGCGTTGGTCGCCGGACTGCTACGATTTTACCACTTGAGCAGCGTTCTAATACTGTTTATGATGCTGTAGGTAATGTACAAACTTACACTGACTTTAAACGCAATACCATTACTTATCAGTACGATCCCCTGAACTGGATGACTTCTAAACAGTTCCAGGATGGGGCTAAGGTAACGTATACTTACACATCCATAGGGTTGCAAGATGTTATTACGTTTGTTGATGCTAATGGTCAAACTACTGCAACTTATGATTATGACTACGATGAACGCGATCGCTTAGTGAAACGTACTGACCCAGATGGACGCAAGATTGAGTATACTTACGATGCTGCAAGTAATCGCACTTCTGTTACTACCGCATCTGGTACAGTAAACTACACCTTTGATGTTCGCAATCGCCTTGACCAAGTAATTGAGGGTGGGATTGTTATACCAATTTGAAAAAAGAATGCGACAGATGGTAAATATAGATAGAAGTAGCATTCAGGGTATGTGATGGCAGGGGTAACGCATATCGAGATTGAAGAAACTGTCGAGGAACTAGAGGAGT
>NZ_JAIVFS010000258.1 GCF_020829645.1 Nostoc mirabile CHAB5784
TTTCAAGCAGGCTTAAAAGCACTACTGAGGATTCGGTTTTAGCTGTCAGGGTACTTTACCATTATAAAAGTTTCTCTACATCAGTAACGGGTGGCGATCGCCGCCAGTGGGGCGCTTTCAAGAAACAACTTTTACAATTTATTATCTAGAAAGCTTACTGAAAAAGCATTTCTAGCTCAAAAGAGGCAAGGTTGGGTCATGCCCTAGGGAAGTGTGGGGATGCTAAACAGAAGTAGTTGAATGATTCATCAATTGCGTGAATCCTTACCAATTGGCCATGAGCTTCCTTGGTGGCAACTTCTAGCTTCAATGGGTTCAAGCAAATAAGTGATAGATTTAGGTTACGGAAATTTAAAAATTTTTCGCAGCCTATAGTATGTTTCATTCCTGTGGTTGTAGGAGTTGAGCTAAACATTACCCACGACGAAAACAGACAAGGAGCGCACCATGATCGCAGTTTTTGTCCGTTTCCGCTATAAAAGCGAATTCAATGAGGCATACGTGCGGCAGATCGCAGACGGAGCACGAGCAAAGTTTGAAGGCATGCCTGGGCTCCGTTCAAAGACATTCACGGTTGATTCAGTCAATCAGGAGGCGCTTAATTTCTATGTTTGGGATTTTGAGGAGGCAGCGAAGGCATTTTGTTCAGTCTAGCATCTCCGCACTTCCACTCTGAACCGCCCAAGTTTGTTACATGACAGAGCTCTTAAGAACGCAATTAACAGGAGAACAAACAATGGATACGATTGCACTGGTTCCTAACAACTCGTTGATCACCGAAACACCTGAGGAAGGACGGCAATTAGCCGTGAAATTGGCGCGACTAATTATTAAGCTAACTCAACCCGATGAAGAGAAGCGCAAAAAGCTACGAGATGTCTATGGTAACGATGCCATGATGTTGATTGCCGTAGGGCAAACAGTTGCCACTGAGTTTGCCACGATCGCGGCTGCTAACAATTATTGGCAGAAGTGAGGTGGGCAATGAATGACTATTGTTTAGTGGACTGTGGTTTTCACGACCAGTTAGAAGTCCTAGCAACGCTACGGCAGTCTTGCCAGATTTCCTATCGCACTGTAACTGGAGAAATCGTCCAAGTTCAGGATCAGATTGTGGATGTGTATGCTGCCAACCAAGCAGATTTTTTGAAGCTTAAAGACGGGACTGAGATTCGGCTCGATCGCCTGATCTCTGTCAATGGCAACCCAACTCGATTTGCTTAGGAGTAGCATAATGGTAATCCAACTTAAGATTGATCGCGTCTTACAAGGTTCATTTGACCTCAAAGCGCTGAATCTTTTGTTTGTGTTTCAAGTCAATTGTCCCGGTTGTTTCATCTATGGTTTTCCTCTCGTCAACAAGTTGCACTGGAAGTATCGTCAGTCCGGCTTAAATGTCTTGGGGATCTCAACGGCTTTTGAGGATTTTGAGTACAACACTGCTGCCAATACAGAGTTGCTTTTGACTGAGATGAAACTGGTTGGAGCAACTCGGCAAGCGTTAGGAGAATTTTACTCTCAAGCAATCGACTTTCCCGTTGCTGTCGATCAACTTACCACGGGTACACTATTCGCAACACTTGAAAACACTGAGGCTTTAACTGAAACGATCCCTGGTTTTGATCACCTGCCCAAATCAGAGCAGGCAATACTGCGTCAAAAGGTGAACGCTTACTTGCAGCGGTACGCCAAAACATCGGCAACCTTTACGCTGAATCATTTACTGGGGACACCGACCTTTCTTCTGGTTGACCAAAACCTGCAATTGCTAGATGGATGGTTTGGGCATACGCCTGAAGCAGCAGTGATTGAGCGCATCGAAAAACACCTTTGCACCTTTAAAAGAGTAACCCAGGAACTATGCAAGTAACGTTTCATGGGCAACCGATGCGATTGCTGGGCTTACCATTGAAAGTCGGCGATCGCGCCCGTAACGTGCGGGTGATTGACAACAACCTGTCACCCGTGCTGCCACTGGCGCGATCGCAGGGAAAGATTCGCCTTTTCCTCACGGCTCCTTCCCTGGATGTGCCGATTTGTAGCGCTGCAATTCAGAAATTCAGCCAACGTCTAAACTCACTGGGTCAAGAGGTAACTGATTTCGTTGAAGTCTTTCTCGTCTCTGCTGATCTGCCCTTTGCTCAAAGCCGTTGGCAAACGATCAAAGATGTTGCAGATATCACAATGCTTTCGGATCATCGTGATCTGGATTTTGCCCGCAATTGGGGATTGTTGGTTCAAGAAGTGGGGCTACTAGCACACGCCGTTTATGTAGTTGATCGCACGGGCATTGTAACGTATCGAGAAGTTGTCCCTGAACTGTTGGATGAACCGAATTACCAGGCTGCGATTGAAGCACTGCAAGCCATCGCTTAAACGTGGATGGTGTCATGTTGAAAACGTTGAAGTTTTGCTATACTATCGGGACTGATCCAGCCTTGCGACCCACTGCCTTAAAAGTGGCTCTCGTTATAGAATCGTTACTTTTCGCGATTAATCATGGCAGTGCTGTGTTGCGAAGGGAAATAACTCATGAAGGCTGGTTGATGGGGCTACTGGGCTATTCGCTTACTTGGTGCTTTATAAGGTCAGTATTCGTAGACAGTACTCAACCCGATCGCAACACAGAATTAGCCCTTCCTGCTGAAGACTCGAATGTTGGTGTCAGCGAAAATCCCTTCGATGCCTCAAGGGCGATCAAGCAACACATCTTGATTGGGCTAAAAAAAATTGGGCTGGCGCTCAAAAGTCAATCTGGCAGAATGCTGGACAACAAGGCTTAACATCGACTCACGGGCAAATCCTGGCGCTTCTGAGTGGATACAAGGCAACACTGGGATACGTTTGGCAAAACATCTTGCGGTCACGGCTGTCACTGCCAGCGATGCGGTTACATCGCTGGTCGATAAAGGGTTAGTGCAAAAAACGCGATCGTCTCAGAATGGACGAGTAATCGCTATCACGTTAACCTTTGAATGAGTATTACTTTACGGTAAGGTAATCAAAGTTATCAGGATTTAGATTTTCAGGGAATAAAAGAATTTCTCGCCCTTCTAGCTTGGCTTGATAATGTAAAGAAATCGCTTTTTCCAGATAATAATATTTAACCAATACCGTGGTATGTGTGCTTTTACCCCCTGGATGACCAAATTGTGAATCATACCCTGACCAAAAATTAACGACATTTCAAGGGTTATAGCCTAAACATCACATAAAAGTTTGCATAAAATTATGGCCGCGTGTCCTGA
>NZ_JAIVFS010000259.1:0-1962 GCF_020829645.1 Nostoc mirabile CHAB5784
TGTAGATAGGAAGTCAATATTTTTTTGGTTTCGATAAGAACTTGATCTTGAAAATTACGATCACGTGTGAGTGAGAGAATTTCTAGAGCACTTGCGACCTCAACAACTATCATCGCAAGCAAATCTCTCTCACTTGGATTTAACGAAGGATTACGGACTCCAAAAAAGGCTGCTAGTTGTTGTGCGATTTCCAGGTTCAAGGCGGTATCCATAGCAATAACCTCTGTAGAGACAAGACGAGATTGAACAAATACAACTCGAAAGGCAGGATTTGCGGCAACAAACTGATCAAAGACATCGACTACTTGGCTGACGTAAGTGTCGAGGTTCCATTGGGTGCTTTCTTCAGTATGAAGTGCTGTAAATATTTCTCTGAGCTGATCTATATAGCGATAGGCTAAAGCGTGGAATATAGCTAACTTATCTGGAAAAAAACGATATAGTCCACCAACAGAAGTTTTTGCACGCGCTGCGATTTCATCAGTGGTTGTAGATTCAAAGCCTACTTCTGCAAATAACTCAGCTGCCGCGTTCAGAATCCGGTTAAACCGCTCCCGGCTACGTGCTTGTTGTGGTAGGCGTCGCAGTTGTTCTGGATGAAAAACTTCAGTCATAATTCAAATCTAGGTTGACAAACGCGAGGTTAATCTCGTATTCTATAAATGTGAGGTTAACCTCGCTTTCTAGTTTATCGCATTTTTAATGGAGACCACCATGCAAAGTACAACTCAATTCCCTACGAGTGAAAGTTCTAACAAGCAAATCTCCTACAGATTCTTTATCTTTCTTGGTTTTTTAATCTGGTTAACTGCGACTGTGATTCTGCGGTTGTGGGGACAGGTAATCCTTATCCCCGATAACAACCTCGTCATGGGACTTAATTTTCTGTGGTCGCTATTGTTCTTGCCATTGATAGTTTATGGCGTTATTCGTTGGCAAAATGTTAAGCCTCAACAGCGAATTAATCTTGCTCTTTGTCTAGGAATTCCAGGAATGCTGCTTGATGTGCCAACAACATACTTCTTTCCACAAGTATTTCCTAATATGTCTGTAGCAGTAGATAGACTTTATGGAGGATGGCTACTTTGGGGTTATGCGATCGTCTTCTTAACAGGGGTAATTTCCAGTCTCAAACGTAATTCGCAAAAAGTCTAACAGCCAAATGAATAGTGCTGAGTTACGAGTGCGGTAAATTTTCAAATCGTAGGATGAGTTAGTCCATGTAACACACGGGTTTGACTTCTGCAATCAAACATAAAAGTGTACCTAACACTTCCTACAGTTAATTAACCTTTACCTTATGTTGAGTAAGCGTTTATGGTAAAAAGTCCTAACGCATTAGATAATCAATCTCAGCAAACACCTAGCAATTTTGTTAAATATCCAGAAGACCAATCAACCCAACCTCAAACAAGTTTCCAAAAGCCAAAGCGAAAGATTTCAAAACTAGTGCTACTCTTGGCTATAACTGGGATTTTAACTGGTGTAGGGTATGGTATTTACCGTTTCTTCCCTCGTCAATCAGAACCTGAAGGCTTATTTTTAAGTGGACGAATTGAGGGTTATGAAACGCATATATCTGCTAAGAGCGGTGGCAGAATTGCTGTTTTAAATGTTAGAGAAGGAGATTTTGTTAAGCCAGGTCAATTGTTAGCGCAAATTGATGATTCCCAAATACGTGCAGAGATGCAAGGAGCTATTGCTAAAGTACAAGCAGCACGACAAAGGTTAAAGCGTCAACAACTACAATTACCTGTAATGCAAGCACAGTTACAGCAAGCCAATTTAGCAACTGAACAAGTGGCTCAAGAAGCACAAGGTAAAGTGTTTGAGGCACAAAAATCTATAGCTTCCGCACATGCCCAATTAGTAGAAGCTCAATCAAGTTTGCATCTGGCACAGGTAAAACAAAAACGTACCAACAAATTGTACGCCGAAGGTGCTGTATCTGCCCAACAGTTA
>NZ_JAIVFS010000259.1:2060-3245 GCF_020829645.1 Nostoc mirabile CHAB5784
GGATGAAGATACTGCCGATTTAAAAGTACAACAAGCACGTGTTGATTTTGCCAAACAAGAGCTTTTAGCAGCCCAAGGAACCCTAACTCAAGCTCAAGCAACCCTCCGTAACCGACCTATTCGTGCTGCTGCTGCCTTACAAATTGAGAAGCAAATTGTTCAAGCTCACACTGATATAGAGGAGGCCGAGCAAGAAATTCATGATGCTCAAGCCAACCAATCGCAGATTCAAGCAAAATTGAATGATTTAGTAATTCAAAGTCCACTTGGTGGTACTATTATCACTCGTTCGGTGGAAGTAGGTGAAGTAGTTGCAAATAGTGCTCCACTATTGTCAATAGTCAATCTCAATCATCTTTATCTGCGTGGCTTTGTTCCAGTGGAGGAAATAGGTAAAGTCAAAATCAATCAGTCTAGTTTGGTTTATTTGGATACTATTCCCACCCAACCGCTAGAGGCAATAGTAACTCGCATAGACTCCAAAGCCAGCTTTACCCCAGAAAACATTTATTTCCAAAAAGACCGAGTTACTCAAGTATTTGGTGTGGAACTCACGCTTAAAAACCCGCAAGGTTTAGCAAAACCAGGAATACCTGCTGATGCTCGTATTTGGTTCCCACAGGAACAACAAGAGCGTGCTGCTAAAAATCCTTCTATATTAGGGTTTTTTAGACTATGAATCAAACCTTTTTGGCGATCGCACCCAAGCAGCAGATTCACACGCCAACAATATTGCTTTGCGATCTTCGGTATCGTTACAGCAAGCAAGGGCAGGAAGCTGTAGCTGGGATCAATCTAGATATTTACAAAGGTGAAATTTTTGGATTGATTGGCCCTGATGGAGCAGGTAAAACCACAACATTTCAGATGCTTTCAGGTGTCATGCCTCAGACTAGTGGCATTATCGAAGTACTGGGTTCTCGTCCACAAGATGCGCGTTTACAGATGGGCTACCTTACCCAGCGATTCAGTCTCTACCCAGACCTGAGTATTATAGAAAATTTGCGCTATGCAGCAGGTCTCCGTGAAGTGCGTGAGGCAGCCTTCAAAACTCGTAGCAAATATTTCTTAGAATTTTTAGGTTTAGCACGATTCCAAGACCGTTTAGCGGCGAACTTGTCAGGGGGCATGAAGCAGAAACTTGGTTTATGTTGTACGCTGATTCATCAACCGCAGATTTTGCTA
>NZ_JAIVFS010000025.1 GCF_020829645.1 Nostoc mirabile CHAB5784
ACTTTTGCACTTGATGCTCTTCCCCGCTTTAGGAGATGAGTCCTCTACTCATGTTGGAGTAATCCTGGATGAGCAAGTCATGTCTTTGATTAAAGAATCCCCGTCTCTTTAGAGCGGGGAGTGTCAATCTCGACTCTGTGTTATCTGGGGAATGGTGGGAAGTCTTGGGCGTAAATCAGGGCGATCGCCCCAATGTTGTTAAACTTGCCTACCGTCGATTAGCAAGATTGTATCATCCTGATGTAAATAGTTCTGCGTAGGCGTAGCCCGTCGTAGACATCGCAAAAGCCTCTATGCAAGCAATTAATCAAGCTTATAAAGAATTCCAGGAGCAGTTAAACGCTCACAAATGTCACTATGGTAAAATATATAACTCTTAAGAAGTATTGACATCTTGGCTTTTTCAAGCATTTATATTGCATATTTTGAAAAAACGTTATAAATTATTAGAATATAGGGGAATAATCTGACTTCTTAGTGTCAAAAACTAATCCTGCTCAAGTAAATATACTGTAACCAGTTTTAACTTCATGCAAATCCTAAACAGCACTGAAGATATGTTTTTATTTGGTAAAGCAAAGATTCTGGACATGAAACGGAACAATAAATAATTTAAAAATATATCTAGTGTAACTGTTTTTAAAATCATGTTACTGCTTGCGGTGATGAGCAACAACTAGAATTCACCAAAATAGTAATCCATTATAAGCAAATTAACTAGTAATAAAGCTGCATCTATGTCAGCAGATTTATTCGTTTTTAGTTAATTAATTTTTATTCAAATTATATTTGCTATTCAAAGAATCGTTTTTGTTATGCTGAGAATGGCAAAAATAATAAATGAAGACGCATCTACCACAAATTCACAATCCAAATGGAGCTATTCTGGCGATGCACGTAAACGAATTGGAAACTACTGAAAATTTAAAAGAAGTCGAAGAAGCTTGGCGAACACTAGAAAAATCAATTCTCTATTATCAGGGACGCCCCGTTGGGACGGTAGCCGCTTATGATGCATCTGTAGAGGCGCTCAATTATGACCAGTGCTTTGTTCGGGATTTTGTCTCTTCAGGTCTAATTTTTCTGATCAAAGGTAGAACAGATATTGTTCGTAATTTCTTAGAAGAAACCTTAAAGTTACAACCTAAAGAAAGGGCATTAGATGCCTATAAACCTGGACGAGGATTAATTCCAGCTAGCTTTAAAGTTGTATCAGAAAATGGACAAGAATATTTAGAGGCTGATTTTGGTGAACATGCGATCGCTAGAGTTACACCCGTAGATTCTTGCTTATGGTGGATTATTTTATTGCGTGCTTATGTAGTCGCCACAGAAGATTTTTCTCTAGCCTATCAACCTGAATTCCAAAATGGTATCAGGTTAATCATGGAAATCTGCTTGGCGAATCGTTTTGATATGTACCCAACGCTGTTGGTTCCAGATGGTGCTTGTATGATTGACCGTCGTATGGGCATTTATGGGCATCCTATAGAACTACAAGTTCTCTTTTACACAGCATTGCGTGCATCTCGGGAACTGCTAGTTTGCCAAGGGAATTCCGATATTGTTGCAGCCATTGATAACCGATTGCCTCTTTTATGCGCTCATATTCGCCAGCATTATTGGATAGATATTAATCGCCTGAATGCAATTTATCGTTTCAAAAGTGAAGAATATGGCAAGGGTGCTATTAATCTGTTCAACATATATGTAGATTCTGTTCCCTATTATGAATTAGATAAGTGGCTACCAAAAAAAGGTGGTTATCTAGCAGGTAATGTCGGGCCGTCACAGCTAGATACTCGCTTCTTTTCACTCGGAAACTTAATGGCAATCATTTCAGACTTAGCTACCGAAGAACAGTCACAAGCGATTATGACTCTCATTGAGGATCGATGGGATGATTTGGTGGGAGATATGCCAATGAAAATTTGTTTCCCAGCTTTAGAACATGAAGAATACAGAATTGTAACTGGATGTGACCCCAAAAATATCCCCTGGTCGTATCATAATGCTGGTAGTTGGCCAGTTTTAATGTGGATGTTAGCGGCGGCGGCGGTGAAAACTAATAGAACAAGTCTTGCACAAAAGGCTATTGAAACTGCCCAAGGACGCCTCAGTACAGATGAATGGCCAGAATATTACGACGGTAAGAAAGGGCGACTAATTGGCAAACAAGCTCGGAAATATCAAACTTGGACAATTACTGGGTTCTTATTAGCAAAAGAACTGATGGCAAACCCCACTTATTTACCATTAATCAGCTTTGGTAAATTACCAGCAGAACAGGTTTCTAGAGCATGTGAATTTGAAATCGCTAGTGTAGACCCATATATGCAATAATTCGTAATTTATAATTCGTAATTCGTAATTAAAAGACAGTTCCAGACAGGAATTTAGACTCGGATTGAAACAAAACCACCTATAAACAAGGGGAAATTAAATCCGACAATTACAAATTACGTTAGCGAAGCGGTAGCGATAGCGCAGCGTTAGCGAGTCATCGAGCGTCGGAACGAGCGTCATTACGAATTAGGAATTAGTAAAGAGTTGGGAGTTAAAATACAAAAGCCTTCTGACTCCTGAATCAAGTTTCCATGACAAACCCCCGTCAACTAGCTTTTATCGCCCTGCGAGATGTTCACAAGGGGGCTTATGCTGATGTTGCCCTAGACAGAGTACTGCAAAAAGTTAATTTGGCTGATAACGATCGCCGCCTACTGACAGAATTGGTTTATGGGAGTGTCAGAAGGCAGCGCACTCTTGATACTCTCATCGATCAACTCGCCAAAAAGAAATCTCATCAACAACCACAAGACCTCCGCACCATCTTACATCTAGGTTTCTACCAACTGCGCTATCAAGAGCGTATTCCTGCCTCAGCTGCTGTTAATACCACTGTCCAACTAGCTAAAGAAAACGGTTTTTCTGGGCTAACGGGTTTTGTTAACGGTCTATTACGCCAGTATCTTAGAAGAGCAGGGGGAGCAGGGGGAGCAGGGGGAGAAAACACTCCCTCATCCCCCTCATCTCTCCACACCGATCCGTTACAACTTCCAGAAAACCGAGTGGAACGCTTGGGTATTTTACACAGCTTTCCAGACTGGATTATTCAAGTTTGGTTAGAACAACTGGGTTTGGCTGAGACAGAACAACTGTGTGAATGGATGAACCAATCACCAACAATCGACTTGCGTATCAACCCACTTCGCACTTCCATCGAAGAAGTTGAGGCGGCTTTGCAATCTGTTGGTATTTTGGTGAGACGGATTCCTCATTTACCCCAAGCTTTACGATTGATTGGTAATAGTGGGTCAATTCAAAAAATACCTGGTTTCAAAGAAGGTTGGTGGACTGTACAAGATAGTAGCGCCCAATTGGTAAGTCATTTGCTCGACCCCCAACCCGGTGAGGTGGTAATTGATGCCTGTGCTGCACCAGGGGGTAAAACAACCCACATCGCTGAGTTAATGGCGGATAAGGGTAAAATTTGGGCTTGCGATCGCACTTCTTCTCGTCTTCGCAAACTCCAAGAAAATTCTCAACGGCTAAATTTACAATCTATTCAAATTTACACTGGTGATAGTCGCCACTTCAACCAATTTCAAAACACCGCAGACCGCGTATTGCTTGATGCTCCATGTTCTGGGCTAGGAACCATGCACCGTCATGCTGATGCTCGTTGGCGACAGACACCAGAATCTGTCCGGGAACTTTCGGTGCTGCAAAAAGAATTAATAACACATACGTCAACTTTTGTCAAACCTGGTGGTGTACTAGTTTATGCCACCTGTACATTGCATCCAGCAGAAAACGAAGAAGTAATTTCGGCATTTTTAGCTGAGTCACCTGATTGGCAAATTGAGTCTCCAAGCGGCTTTGAGTTGCCTACTTCTGCATATAGCACACCTCAAGGTTGGTTTAAAGTCTGGCCCCATCGACAGGACATGGATGGCTTTTTTATGGTGCGCTTAAGAAAAACCAATAATTCCGAGTGAATACTGTTTGGGATTGTACGATTTGGTGGAGGCCTGAATCTACCAGAGGAGGCAGCAATGGTTACCCCTGACAATGTCAAAAACTTAGTTAAAATCCTGATTGGAGCCGCCTGGATCGATGGCAGAATCCAACCAGAAGAACGGCAATATCTCCGCGAAATAGCTCAAGCAAAAGGTTTGGCTAACGATCCAGAAATTAAGCCTTGGCTGTACGAATTCGTTCCTGTACAGCCAAAAGAATGCTATGACTGGGTGCGTGAGTATTTAGGCGATCGCCCCAGCCTTGAAGATTGTGAAAATCTAATTGAAGCCATCAGTGGCTTAATTTATAGTGATGGCGAAGTTGCCGTCGAAGAAGCCAGACTCCTGACGGAATTGCAGGATATAGCGAAGCCGAATGATTCAACTCAACCGGCTCACACTGCACTTCTCAAACAAATTCAAAAGCTTTACCGCCGTTGGGTTGACGTGCAAAACTAATCATAGTCAAAAGTCCATAGTCTAATAACTAATGACTACTGACTAATGACTAATGACTAAATTATGACTTCGGATCACCCAGACCCGGAGTTTCTTCTTTATCAACCTTAGGCACAAAATCAGGACGCTCTTTGCTTTCCCAACCTGCGGGGCGTTTCGAGTTGTACCAAGCTATTGAACCAATGGTTACAGCAGCAATAAAACCAACGACATAGACCAAGGTGAAAGCAAAAGGAAACTGACCGCCACCTGTTGCAACTGAATCTGCTGCCTGCATCAATATATGCATGAGTATATTCTCCAATGTTAAGTAACACTACTTGACACACTATAGAATGAGCGTATCACTTAACATCCCTCTGGAGTTTAGTTTGAGTAACTTCATATTGCATAGAAAAGGGCAGAGGGTAGGGGGAGCAGAGGAAACAAGGGGACAAGAGGTGAGAACTTGCAACAAGTCTTTCTCCTTGTCCCCAAGTCCTCTTCTCCATGCCCAATGCCCACTCTTCAATTAGAAGGTCTAAGTTTATCCCGCCAGGATGGCTGTGACGATGAAGAACCTGAAGAACCAGAACTATTGGCGGGAGAGGAAGATCGCCGACTTCTTCGAGGCGGGGGAGAAGAAGAATCAGATTCTACTCTTCTAGATCGCCGCCGTGGACGAGATGATTCTGAGGAAGAGTTATTGGAACTTGATTCTTGGGTGCGATCGCGTCTTCTCCGTCTTGGGGTATAATTACTTGATTGCTGTTCTTCTTGAGAATAGCTCCTCCTCCTTCTACGTCTCCTAGATGAACCACTCTCTTCAGAATTTCTAGCACTTTCCCTTTGTGAGTCATCATCAGAGGAAATAGAACGATTTAGCACTTGTTTGGGCTTGATTGACTGGGCTTTGATAGTGCCTTTACGACCTTCTAACTTAGGACGTTTGGGAAACTTTTCTACGGGCATCCCCTCTGCGGCTTTTTCCATAAATTCGTGCCAGGTGTAAGCCGCACTACCACTGCTGCCGTCTGTGGGGCGGTTGTCATCGTTACCTAGCCAAACCCCTGTCACCATCTGGGGAATGTAGCCAATAAACCATAAATCACGGGCTTCGTCGGAGGTGCCGGTCTTGCCAGCAACTGGTCTATTACCTAATTGAGCAGCAGCACCAGTTCCCGCTTCTACGACGTTGCGTAACATCCAAGTCATGATGGCGGCACTGTCAGCGTCAAGGGCCCGTTTTGACTTGAAATTAGCTGACCAGATCACCTTGCCTTGGCGGTTGAGGATGCGAGTAATACCATGAGGTTCTGTGTGCAATCCAAGAGTAGCAAAACTGCCATAGGCGCTAGTCAATTCCAACAAATTGACTTCGTTTGAGCCAAGAGCCAAGGAGTACGTGGGCTTGAGTTCAGATTTTATCCCCATATCATGGGCAAGTTTAATCGTTGGCGTAAATCCCACATCAATCAACACCTTCACCGCAATAATATTAATAGAGCGCGTGAGGGCATCTCGGATGTTCATCGAACCCCGAAACCTTTCACTATAGTTTTTTGGTTCGTAGCCGTCTACAACAAAGGGCGCATCCTCATAGGCATCGTAGGGGCTTTTACCGCTAGCGATCGCAGTGGCATATACAAACCCTTTAAATGTCGATCCTGGCTGCCGTTGTGCCTGAGTAACCCGATTAAACTGGTTTTTACCAAAATCTTTTCCCCCAACCATTGCCTTAATTTCGCCGTTACGGGGGTCAATGGCCACCATTGATCCTTGCTTAAAGTTTTCCCAGCTTCCTTGATTTCGCAGCGTTTTGGCAACCGCCTCTTCTGCGACTTTCTGCCAAGTCGGGTTCAGCGTGGTTTCTACTACTAATCCCTCACTTTTTAGCACGTTAGCAGAAACATACTTCGGCAATTCTTTTTGGATGTAGCTGGTAAAGTAGGGTGATTCTACTTCCAGTCGCTTGGGTAAACTGGTTTTGAGAGTCAGTGGTTCTTGGACTGCTGCCTGTCTTTGTTCTAACGTAATTATTTTATCTTCTTGCATCCGTAGCAATACCAAGTCCCGCCGCCGTTTTGCAGCTTCTGGATTCTTGTCTGGGGCGTATAAGCTAGGAGCAGGGGCTAATCCAGCAATCGTTGCCATTTGGGCTAAAGAAAGCTCGTCTGGCGTTTTACTAAAGTATACCCAGGATGCATCTGCCACACCATAAGCTCCACCTCCCAAATAAACCAGATTTAGGTAACGCTCTAAAATCTGATCTTTGGTTAATTCATTCTCCATTTTTTGTGCTAGGCGGATTTCCTTGAGTTTGCGCCAGATTGTCTGTTCTTGTTTCAAAAACAGAATCCGCGCTAGCTGTTGGGTGATGGTGCTAGCACCTTCGACTACACCTTGCGATCGCAAATTATTCAAACCCGCTCTGGCAATCCCTTGTGGATCAACTCCGTTGTGTTGCTTAAATCTTCTATCTTCTGAGGCGATGAAAGCTTTTTTTAAATTATCTGGTATTTGTTCCAGCTTTAGCTGTTCTCTGGCCGTTTCACCTTGTTGTTGTAATATAGTTCCATCGGCGGCTTTGATGGTCAGTGTTTGCTCTCTAACCACGGCATTCAACTCGGACTGATCTGGCAAAGTCCGATCTATTAAACTGATGCCGTAGATCAAGGCAACGATACCACCACCTAAACCCAAGCCTGCCCAAAACCAGATGCGACGATAGAGTGGTTTACCGCGAGTTGCCTGATTGGCCTTCATCCTAGATCGTAAAATTTTCATTTGCTCAGTAACTGCCTCGCCTGCGCCAGATGTGCTGGTGGTAAGCTATCATTTGTTCCTCCTTGTCAGAGTCACTCAAATTAGTTGGTCTTTGCTTGAACCAGGAGGTAAGCTTCCCCACGTCAGTTCCTCGCTCAAAGTAGTAATTGTATAACCACCATTAATCAGCTTTGGGGTTATAGCACTACATCTGTGTTAGTATAATATCCTATAAAGAATTAACTAAATTCACCATAAAATAATGTTTTTGAGATTTGGTTAATTTAGTTTTGTAAAAACGCTGCAATTTTGATATCTGAAATTATTGGCATTTTCTGGAATAAATGTATAGATGTACTGAAGTATTGGCAAAGACAGCCCGAAAACAGCTTAGTTAAGGAGAGTGCGATGCTTAAGGCGAGGTACGCCAAAGCAAAGCCAAGAAGAAGCGCCGTTGCCCTTGGTAGTAATATCGGCGATTCCCAAACAATTTTAGAAGCAGCTATAGAAACTTTAGCTCAAACTCCAGGTATTCTCTTAGAAGCCAGATCCAATTGGTACCAAACCAAAGCTGTGGGGCCACCACAGCCAGATTACCTAAATGGCTGCGTCACATTGCAGGTAGAAATCCTACCCCAGCAGTTATTAGAAATTTTGTTAGGAATTGAACAGCAATTTGGGCGTGTGCGTCAGGAACGCTGGGGGCCACGAATCCTGGATTTAGATTTGTTATTATTTGATGACATTATTCTGGATACACCAAATCTCCAGATTCCGCATCCACGAATGCGGGATCGGGCCTTTGTGTTAGTTCCACTGGCAGAAATTGCCCCAGATTGGATAGAACCAGTATCTGGGTATGTTATTAAAGAACTGCTGAAAGAGGTAGACTGTTCTGATGTACATTTATTGATGGGCAATTAAAAATACCATCCTTAAACGCAGAAGAACGCTGATTTCACTTCTGTATTCACAGATAATCAGATTTTATTATGCCATTAGGTAGAGAATTACCACAACTACTAAGACAACGCCTGTTTTATAAAGGACGCAAATTTGATTTTGAAGTTAATCGCTTGCGTTTGCCTAATAAATCAGAAGGAGAATGGGAATGTATTCGTCACCCTGGTGGCGCTCTAGCTGTGCCGGTGACGCCAGAGGGTAAACTTGTACTCGTGCGCCAGTATCGTTTTGCAATTCAGGGACGCATATTAGAATTTCCGGCGGGAACTGTGGAAGCAAATGAAGAACCTTTAGAGACGATACAGCGTGAAATCGAAGAAGAAACTGGCTATAGTGCCAAAAAATGGGACAAATTAGGCGAGTTTTTCTTAGCTCCCGGCTATTCTGATGAAATTATCTATGCTTTTCTGGCGCGAGATTTGGAAAAGCTGGAAACACCACCACCACAAGATGGGGACGAGGATATCGAAACTGTGTTTTTGACTCCCGAAGAATTAGAGAAAGCGATTCTGGAGGGTGAGCCGGTAGATGCTAAATCAGTTTCTAGCTTTTTTCTGGCGCGTCCGTTTTTAGTTTAATACGAATATGCTGCTAGAGTTAGCGATTGCAGATGCCTACGGTGCAGGCTTTGAATATGCTGATGAGATGATCGCTAACAACAATTTGAGTCGATACGTCGAACATCCGCGTTTTCGACTTATCCCTGGTAGCTACCAGGGATGACATAATACTTGCCTCTCAATTTATACTTTAGCTATAGCTTTTTGTTTGCGTTTTAGCACTAAACCTACACCCAAAGCGCCAAACACCATACTTAAGGATGAAGCCGATTCGGGTACAGTCCGCGGACGCAATACTAATCCAGCATTTGGCGCTGGATTATCCACGAACACACCGAGAAACGATGAGGAGTCCGCAAAATTAAAATTGACTTGTGTTCCAATCAGTTGTTGGATAGTAATACCAGCATCTGGGTCATCAACTGTGTCTGGGTCTACAGAGAAGCTAAAACTTTCACCGGGGTTAAATCCATCAGAGGTTGGGGTAAAGTTGAAGGCTAGTAATTGTGTATTTTGACCAGAGATTGAAACTGATGCACCAGGTGGAGGAATTTCGTTGACGACATCTTCCCAAACAAGGGGAAAAGTACTAGCTGTACTACCGTTTAGGGTGATGCTAACTACATCGGACGTAGAAAGCACCTCGTCAAAGAGAGTGAAGTCGATATAAAATGAGTCATCAGGGCCGCTTGTAATACCGCCACCAATTCCTACTGCTATTGCAGGAGCCGAAAGGGCAAAAGAAAGCCCCAGCCCTACTCCCATACATAAGGTTGTCTTTCCTATTTTCATAGTTATCTAAATTTTGTGTAAATACCCAAAGCTAATATTACGCCGTGTGCAACTTTCTCTCAAACCTAACCCCCAACCCCTTTACTACTAGGTTGGGGAGCAAGAATCAAAACTTCTCTCCTAGTGGGCAAGAGAAATGGAAGCTGGGCTCTAAGAATAAGTTGCAGATCGCGTAATATCTAAACTTTTTACAACTTATACTTTACACTTATAGAGTTTTCACGGAGTAACTTTACGAAGTTTTATCTCAAACTTTGCAGTAACTTTATAAATTGAAAACAATAGCTAAATGTAGTACATGGGTTGGATACGTTGCGCCTCTAGTGCTTTATCGTAAAGATCCTGTAGCGTATAGCCTTGAAAAACTGTGATTGCTGCTCCCGTTGCTTCCTGACAAATTTCCTCAATGATCATATTCTTTATCGTTGGGGAAGCATCTGGGTACATTTTTTGATAATTAACAGTGTGATTTGCCCTGCTGCTTTACTCAATGAAGGGCAATCTCATACCAGTTTGAAAAAAGAATCCGACAAATATACGGGTAGGGGCGCAAGGCCTTGCGCCCCTACAGATGATTAATCTGTCGCAAAGATTTTTTGAATTGGTATTAACTTTTCAAATACTACGATTTTTCGATATTATTACAGTAATTTAGGTAAACATAAAGCTACCCTAAGCTTCGCTAGCTCCAAGTTGGGGTAGTAAAGTACACATTGACGGCTGAACTATATGCCTGTATATTCAATAAATTAACTGCTTAGTCAGGGACTTGCTTATTGGTAATACTGATTTGTTACCTTAGCTAGAGTGATATGAAAATTAACTTAGAACCAAAGTTATAAGAGCATGACGAGAAGAAGGTTACAACTCCTAAATATGTGTCTCTATGCAAGACGCATACATGTTTCACACAGATGAAAAAAAATACAACTTTTAACAGTGCCGGTAAACTGACTGCTCTTTTGTTCTTGATAACTCTCTTTCTCACGCCTTGTGTAATTGTAAATGCAGGCGAACGTGGTGTATTGATGAAATTTGGCGAAGTACAAAACCAGATATTAGGAGAAGGACTTCACTTAATTATTCCTGTAGTTAATACTGTAAAAAAGTTGAGTATTCGAGTCCAAAAGCAGGAAATTTCGGCTGAGGCTTCTTCTAAAGATTTACAAAATGTATTCACTGATGTTGCTCTAAATTGGCATATTATTCCCCAGCAAGCAAATGCCATTTTTCAAGAAATTGGAGATGAACAAGATGTAGTTATTCGGATTATTAACCCGGCAGTTGAAGAAGTGCTAAAAGCAGTAATGGCAAAATATACTGCTGAAGAAATTATTACTAAACGAGGGGAAGTCAAAGGTGGAGTAGATGATGCATTGTCCACACGACTGGGTAGCTATCACGTTGCAGTTGATGATATTTCTCTAGTTCATGTCCATTTTTCAGAAAGATTTGGTGAGGCGGTGGAGGCGAAGCAGATTGCTGAACAGGAAGCAAAACAAGCAGAGTTTATTGCCTTGAAAGCAACAAAAGAGGCTGAGGCAAAAGTTAATTTAGCAAAAGGAGAGGCTGAGGCGCACAGATTATTACGTGATGGTTTAACTCCAGAAATTCTGCAAAGGCAAGCAATAGAAAAATGGAATGGTAAACTGCCATTAATTGTCAGTAAGGAGGCTCCAAAATTGTTTAATTTAAGTGAAATTTTAAAATTTGATAAAAATTGAGATTCTTTTTAAGAAAATATCTGCTTATAGCTTTTCCTAATCAAATGAGGTACATCAGAGCAAGCTCTCGAAAAACGGGGAAGAGGTTGGGGTAGGGTTCTGTACCAATACGCTTGGGTTAAGGATTTTTTTCTCTTCTCTCTGTTTCGCGCCAGTTGCTTCTCCCAAGGGGAGACGCTGCGCGAACAAGTCGGGGAACCCGCCCAACGCACTGGCTTCTCTGCGCCTCTGCGGTAGCCTGCGGCAAGCCCTCCGGCTTGGTGCAGTCGCTCATGGGGGAAACCCCCATCGCCCTTGGCGTCTCCCCTTGGGAGAAGACCGCGCTGCTTCACCGCTTTGCGTCTACGTTAAAAATTTGACTTTGATAAAGAGTTTTAGCCTTAACCCAAGCGTATTGGGTTCTGTACCTACTCAACTGAGAACCGCTATATACATAGGGACGCACATCTGTGCATCCCTACAATTGATTCATTTGTAGAAATGTAATCAACTAAATTAACCGTTGGCGAATAAAATAGGAGAATCGAGAATCTTCAACTGGATCAATAGTATAATCAACAGGGTATAAGCTGTTGAAGAAATTAGACCAGTGATTAATTCTTTTTTGAGGTTATGCTCTTGAGGTTCTTTTTGAAAAATGTCTTTAGAACCGAATTGCATCAAGAGAATTCCCACAATATTAGAGAGCCAGTATCCTATAATTGAACAAGGTAGAAGTAATTTTGGGGAAAGTAAACTACATGCATACCCAAAACCATAAGCTATTGGCAAATTAAATAGTAAGTCATTCCACCAACATAGTGGTGACAATAAATATCCCAGTACTAGAAAGAATCCACCTCTGAGTTTTTTGAAAATGTCTTTTTTGAACTCTTTTGGAGTAAACTGTTCTAAGCCCTCCAGAGTTGTGTCTCCTGCTACATTCAACTCTTGACTGACGTTTTGGACGCTTTCCATAAAAACCCACTATTCGTATCGAATTAGTGTAGTTTAATATATAAACTAAACCAAAGTCTAGTACAGAAGTGATAACATTTTGGCTTTTTGATGCTGAAAGTTTTGCCACTGCATAGTTTCAGCCAAATAGAGGTTTAACTTAGATGCTACTCAGGGCTGATTTATATCAGAGATGCATGAGTGCTATCACATCTTGCAAAATCTGAGTTTTTTCTTTGGTATCTAAGCTAAATCGCTATTTGTCGCTCAATAGGTTTAAAAATCAAAATATATCTTTTTAAATCATAGCATAGGATGAAATCCAATACCGATCCTGCAATAGCCAAAGCCTCCTTAGACTTGAGTGAGTCGATGTTGAGTAGCAAAATTTTTATGTTTTTCTATATAGACTGGGCATAAATTTGAATTAATAATAGCTACAATAAAATTACTGAGGTATCTTAATAACAAAATGACAGATTTAACTCCAAATAGCACATTTTTAATAGCAGGAATTGTTTTTGTAACGATTGCTGTAATTGGGCAATCTAAATTAGGTTTTATTGAAATTAATCCCGGTTGTTTTGGCAGATTTTTGGCTTTATTTATTGGGATTTCGAGCCTATTATATGCTTTGGGATTACTCAATTTTTCAACAGTCAGCTTTGACTTATTAAGAAGTTCTGTTTTAGAACAAATTAAACAGAGTATAAGTTCAATAAATGACCTTTTGCAAGGCTCGTAATAGGTCTAAAAATTAATTTTAGGTTAAGGGGAAAAGGTTGATTTTACCCCTTATCTTTTAATATTATTACTAATAATACGCTCCTACAAGACTGTAAATCAGGCTAGCCAATACTAATAAGGTAACAATCATATAAATAAATTCTCGCTGTAGCAGGAAAGCTAATAGGGAGATAAAAACGCGGACAATTGGAGTAGCAATTAGTAGTAAAAGTCCGAGTTGAATAATGCCGCGATCACTACCTGATAAAACTGCTTTTACTACACCTCCTGGTGAGCGAAATTCCGATGGTTCTCCGCGAAAAAAGTGATATTCAGCAGGTTCAGCACCGTGATGAATCAAGTAGAGTATCCCCCCCAGCAAAACGACAGCACTAGCTATCAAAACGCCATATTTCATGAGGTTACTGAGCAAATATTCCAATTGCTGCTCACTTAATGTTTTTGTCACATTCTTGTTAGCATCAATCTCACAGCTATTAGGCAATTGTGCTACTGTGTTACTGGACTGTTCTAATTTTTCGATATTAGAGTCTATATTTTCCTGCGGTAAGGTTAGTGTAACCACTTCAATATCAGGTTGTGCCAGGAATGTCCAGCGAAAGTTACTATTAAATTTATACATTTTACAGCCCCCCTATTAAACTGTTGTAGACCATTTTCAAAGCCATTACCACTAGCACAACACTGAAGATAATTCTCAAAATCTGCGTTTTAGCGCCTGTCAGAATTCGTGCGCCCAAGAAAGCACCAGGTAATACCCCCAACATCACCGGCATAGATAGTCCTGGATCGATATAGCCGCGTGCTAGGTAAACTCCAGCTGATGCTGCTGCTGTCACGCCGATCATAAAATTGCTAGTGGTGGTAGAAACTTTAAAGGGTAAACGCATGGCTTGATCCATCGCCAATACCTTGAATCCCCCGGAACCAATACCAAGCAACCCAGAAAGCACCCCAGCTATTAACATCACACTAAAACCCATTGGTACTGAATGAACTTGGTAAGACATTACTCCATCAGGAGTTGGATAAGTACCATTCAGTTTTAGATAATTTGCTATAGGATCTGCTACTTCATCTTCAATATGTTCTATTCTGGGTCGTTGTGAAAGGTATGCTGAATAAATGAGGACGATCGCTAGTACGATAGTTAAGGCTTTGACAGAAACAAAAGTGGCGATCATTGCTCCTGCGATCGCACCAATGGTTGTCGCTACTTCTAAAAACATTCCCAATCGCAAATTGGTATAGCCTTTTTTAATATAGGTAGATGCTGCACCCAAAGAAGTAGCGATTACAGATACCAGTGAAGCACCAACGGCATAGCGAATATCAACGCCAAATACCGAGGTTAATAAGGGAACAATTACTACTCCGCCCCCTAACCCAGTTAGCGCCCCTAATAAGCCAGCGCTAAATGAACCAATCCAAATTAGTAATGAAAATTCTAAAATAGTCAAATTTACTTCCTCTTTTTTTTACATGTATATCAAGATGCCAATATATTTTTTGTATTATTGAGAACTTACAGCGTATTTCAGGTAAATGAAGTACACGGGTAGGGGCACAACATGTTGTGCCCCTACGATATCTGTACCTCACGCCTGTTGCAATCTGCTGTAATTGTCAATTCTGTACGGAATCATTGGGAAATTGAAAATTCATTGCATTGGGTGCTGGATGTAGCTTTAAAAGAAGATAATTGTCGGATTAGCAAAGATAATGCCCCCCAGACTTTCCCAGTATTACGACAAATTGCAGTCAATCTTTTAAATAAAGAGAAGCGTCTTAAACGTGGAATAAAAAATAAACAGTTTCTCGCCGCGATAGATAACAACTATTTAACAATACTTTTAGCATTAGCAAAAAAATAGCACGTCAAAATAATTCGTAATTGATAATTCGTAATTCGTAATTGCAATCAGTGCTTGCTCTGTACCCGCCACTGATTGTAGACCCTAAATCAAAGTAGGACTTACGCAAAAACCCTCTCAAACTCTCATTTCTCCGTGACCTCTGCGTCCTCTGTGGTTCGTTTTTCATTAGCTGTGCGTAAGTCCTACAAAGATTTAGTGCTTGCTCTGTACCCTCTTTAATTACGAATTACGAATTACGAATTAGTAATTATTTGGTCAACACTGGAATTGAATATTTTATGTAAAAATTCCACTTATTTTTTAAGATAATTTTACTTTTAGATCCTCAATCCATGAGTTTTTGAGTCTTAATAAAGAGTTATCTTTTTGAAGATAAGATAATTAATGCTCTCTGATAAAATACGATTTATCTAAATAGAATTCAGGAGTCAGGAGTCAGGAGTCAGAATTCAGCATGAATTCTGTATGACTGGCAAATAGCGTAGCGTAAAGCCTTCTCTACCAGAGGCTCCGCCAACGGCATGGCAACGCTATGAGCGAGTCCGCGATAGCGCAGCGTTAGCGAGTATTCGAGCGTCGCGTCTGAATAAGTGGGTTTAAGACCCCCGCTAAATTTTCAATTTAGGGGTCTACAATTAGTGGCGAGTCTGAATCTCCCACTAATTGATTCTGATTCCTAAATTCTGACTTCTAGGTTCTTCTTCAATTTGTTTATAACTTTATCCAATTTTACAGTTATTTAGATAATTTAAAAATACTTTTTAGTTTTTATTAGTAAATAAGATGCGTTTGCCCTGGCTTATCTGCGAATGTCTTTTCCACTTTCAGATAGTTACGCTTAATAACTGACTATCTGAAAGTGGAAAATCTACATTTTTCAAATCTACGTTCTACTATTTTGCAGGTAGATTATATTTGAGGCTATGGTGTAAATTTAAACACAGTTCCTCGTCCCGAAGCGCCTTCAGCAGAGGTAGTACCGTAAAATGCACCATCAGCAAGTTGAATTAGGGTAGACTCTGGCGTTGCCCCATTCGTGCCACTAAAACTAAACAACAAAGTGAGGGTTCCTTCAGGTGTCAACCGATAGATGCCTCCTTTATTATTTGCACCACCTGTAGAAGTCGTACCGTAGAAGTTACCGTCCCTTCCTTTTGTGAGTGCAGCTGTGGGGTTGGCCCCATTGCTACCATTAAAACTGGCAACTAAAACTGGTGTACCGCCACCGAGCGGAAACCTAAATATAGCTCCTCGATTACTGGCTCCACCCAGAAAACTTGTGCCATAGAGAAATTTATCAGATTCAATTAATGCAGACCGGGGATTTCGCCCATTAGCGCCACTAAAGTTATATGAAGTTATTGCTCCTGCGGGAGTTAACTTGTATACCACACCATTATTAGTTGCTCCACCTGCTGAGGCGCTGCCATAGTAGTTTCCGTCACTACCTAATTGCAACCTTGCTAATGGAGTTGCTCCATTAGTACCGTTGAAGTTAACCAAGATAGTGGGGACACCACCAGTCAGAGGAATCCTGAATACAGTTCCTCTGCTGTTGACCCCACCAGCAGAAGTTATCCCCACCAAATTCTTGCCATCGCTATCTGAAATCAATCGACCTGCTGGGTTGGCTCCATTAGTGCCATTGAAATTTAAAAGAGTTGTCAAGTTTGTAAAAGTTGGTTTTTGCAACTTAAACAACGTACCGAGGTTATTTGTACCACCTGTAAAGGTTGCACCATATAGATTGTCATCACTTGCCTGGAATAATCTAGCAACTGGGTTAGTTCCATTGGTTCCAGTGAAGTTAACTAATGTAGTCAGAGTACTAAAATTAGAACCAGTTAATTTGAATGCTGTTCCTCTATTTTGCGAACCACCTTCGGAAGTGGTTCCATAAAGATTGCCATCCTTCCCTGCAAGCACACCTGCTCTTGGGGCCGCTCCATTAGTACCGTTGAAATTTACAACGGTCGTTAATGTTTGTGCAGAGGCTTGTTGCAAGGGCAATACTAATGGAGACGCCAACACAGCCAGAGAAGTTAAAATCAATACGCTATTTTTGCTTTGACGTTGTTTGCACAGTTTCATCTTGTTCAGTTAACTCCTACAAAAATTTGCTCAGACACCAACCCGAAATAAATCTCCAGCCTACTCTTTAAGAAATGCTCCACCGAACGTAGTTTCAGTGTGGGCGTAGTCGGTTATTCGTTATTAATCAGGCTGAAGATTTATTTTTATGGATCTCCCTCAGACTGGGTATAGCGATTATCGTATGGATGCAATCCACTATGGGGCGCAAGACTTTGCACTCCTCAACAGATATGTATTCCATACAATTGAAAACAGCTATAATAGTTTTATCTAACGGATTTTGTAGTAGCTGCTTTTCACAAATTATTTGTGATATCAGGTGCTATAAATTCGTTATTTAAACTAGCTTTTCGTGAGAACTCACCAGAAAGTTTGGTATAGTCTTGGCCAGGAAGATTTAGAAATCCTCTGGTTGCCTATACCGCAATGGCTATATTCACACTTAAGTTAATTGCTGAAAATGAGATCATTAATGATGTCGCTCAGTAACATAACATACTCATTATTTTTTAGATGTCGTGAGCAACACAAAAAAGTTAAATTTAACTTTTACCTCTGCTATAGCAATCCGATTTTATTTCTGAAAAAAACTAAGGGAGAATACCAGGGCAAACGCATATAATTTCTGAAATACCTGCTGTATAAGGATATTGATGAAAAAATTCCCTCAATTATCAAACACTCAAACCTTTGCTATTAAGGATTCTTATACTTTTGATGCGTTTGCCCTGGATATAATATCAGTCCTTAGTTATCAACTCTCTTTCTTCAGGAAGTAAGGTAGTTTCATCATCAGGGCGATCGCCATCTACCGATTTGGCTATAGTTCTATAGGGTTTGATAATTAGACTGACGCCAATTGTCCAACCTAATGCAACCATCCAACCTGCGAGAACGTCACTGGGAAAATGTACCCCCAGATAGAGACGACACCACGCAATAGCTATTACATATAAGCTGCCGAGGATGAGAACTAACCAGCGCCGGGAGGTATCCCAAGTTAAAAATAGCAAAATTGCTACTACAGTTATACTCGCCATAGCATGACCACTGGGAAATGCAAAACTAGACTCAGGCGCAATGGACTGCCACAATTGTGGACGCACTCGATGCATTAATTCCTTTGCTGTGCGGTTGATGATCACACTTCCCACTGAGACGGTGAGTAAATAAGCTAGCGATCGCCAGCGTTTTTGAAGTAATAATATGAGTGCGATCGCACCTAAAATCGGTATCGCCGTCCAAGGCTCTCCAATTCTCGCTAGCGTCACGGCTAAAACATCAAGCTGTGGGTTTGCTGTAGAATGAACTGCTAACAAAATAGGCACATCCCACGGGAAGCCAGCTTGATTCTCCCATATCTTCACTGTCAGAATTTCAAAAACCTGCAAAGGTAAGTAAACTCCTATCAAGAGAAGTAAGAGCGATCGCCAACGGGCAATCAACAGGTTTTTGAGAAAAGAAAGAGGCGACTGAATCTCTATATTGGCTTTTTTCACTTTTTCCATATTAAGTCCGTTGTCATCAATTAACGTAGAAGTTGTTTCTCAATGTCATCTATCAGGAGACAGCTTTAGTTACTTTGACTCATGAACACTAAATAAACTTAATCATGTTATTTTGAGCCAAGCATGTCGAAAGTTTCACGAATTCACAGATTACAAAATACTAGAATTTTGAGAAGCTCCACAATGTTTACAATAGGGCAAATGTTTATAAGTAAGATTATGGCAGTTTTGACATTCAATATCTTGATAATAACCACAGTGCGGACAGTAAGTATCAAGGTGTCGAATTTTCTTGGCGCAATTTACACAGCGTGATTTTTGAACTCTGCTAGCTGCCTGGACTTTAACATTAAAGACAAACTTTTGAAAAAACTGGATAATTCCAAAACCGATAATTGGAATTAGCAAGATATAAACATAATTTATCAGGAAAAGTAAACCACCAAAAAGGGCGCTAATAATATCAAAGAGAAATTTAAATATTGCCCCGATTTGAAGAAATTCAAATATTTTAACGATTAATGGGATAAAAAAGATGACTAGCAAATGCCAGCTAATTAGCGAGATGAGTCCATATCCTCTTCTTTGGGCAAATTTGTGAACTGATAAGGCAATGAGAATCAACGGTAGAAGAAAGAGGGACTGAAAAGCAAGCTGGATACTTGGATACCAAAATGATGCCTGCTCGTAGCCTTTGTCAACTTCCCCGAATTGATTGTCATCTTTAAGAAAGGCTAGAAAACTAATGCTTTCTGGTTTGGCAAGCAGTTCATTTTTAAGAGTAGAATTTTCTTGTTTAAGGGTAGAAATTTGGCGATTATTTTGTTCTAATGTTTGTTTAGCTTTCTCAGCACTGACTTGATTAATTGATTGTTCACGACCCTGACCTGCAATTTTTTCTAAGAGGGTTGAGTCATATTGGGCTTTAATAGTGCGATTTGCTTGTTCAAGCGAACTGATTTTCGCTTGTTTCTGATCAATAGTTTTGATGATTTGCTCCTTTTGGGGATTGTTAAGTTTATCTTTGTAGTCGGCATATTGTAAGCACGTTTTAGAAACCTTACCCAGATGTCCTGCTTCGGCTTGTTGATAGTTTCGCTGAAAACTGAGTTGATTATTCAGATTATCTGGCAATGAAAGTTTAACAATTTCATAGTCTTTCTCTTGAGTGGTTTTTGTCCGGTAATTTTGCCACTCTGAATAACATGGATAAGCCTCAGTTGGGCTGATATGCCATCTACTAATATCATCGAGTCCGGTAAAAACATTAATCAAAATAAAAATATCAATTAAAATAATGACAATCAAACTTACTTTATTCACTGGTTCGTTGTTGATTGTCCTTGATTTACTAAAAAATTGGCTCAAAATTCGGCGGATTCTAGCAAACATATTGTCTTTTAAATAAAGGGGAATTCAATCCGAATCAATTTTATCGGATAAGTAGTGAATAGCTAGACAAAACTACATCTATTCATCTGAAGATTTGTTAATTGCTGAATAGAAACAAAATCCCCAACTTCTTTGAGAAGTCAGGGATTTGTCAATACTGCGTAGGTTTTGAGTCGATCCCCCCAACCCCCCTTAAAAAGGGGGGCTTATTTTCCCCCTTTTTAAGGGGGACTAAGGGGGATCTTCAATGACTATGCACCAAAACCCGAGCAGTATTGAGGGATTTGTAGCTTTCAATTTTCACAAATCAGGCTATGGTCAAAAATACCGTGACTTTCACCTGAAGTTGATACAGGTGACGCCTGTGTGCGCCAACTGAAACCTATTTAGCAGCGAAGTAGGCTTCTAATGCCTCAGAACCACCAATTAATTTACCATCGATAAACACTTGGGGAACTGTTGTCGCACCTGTAACCGCTCGTAACGAGCGGGTGGTGATATCCTTACCCAAGGTAATTTCTTCGTAGTTAATGCCATGTTCCTTGAGCATCGTCTTGGCACGGGCACAGAAGGGACAACCCACTTTGGCAAACAGAGAAACTACTTCGGGCTTCACTGCTTGGGGGTTGATATATCTGAGCATTGTCTCAGCATCGGATACCTTAAAAGGATCTCCTGGCTCGTCTGGCTCAATAAACATTTGGTTAATTACACCATCTCTTACCAGCATAGAATAGCGCCACGATCGCTTCCCAAACCCTAAGTCTGATTTATCTACCAGCATCCCCATGCCTTCAGTAAATTCACCATTACCATCGGGAATGAGTGTGATATTTTCTGCTTCTTGATCCTTTGCCCATTCGTTCATTACAAAGGCATCATTCACAGAAATACAGATAATGTCATCAACTCCATTTTCTTTGAAAACCCTGGCCAATTCGTTATAACCAGGGAGATGAGTTGATGAACAAGTCGGTGTATAAGCACCTGGTAAGGAGAAGACAACCACTGTCTTATTAGCAAACAATTGATCGGTTGTCACATCCACCCACTGGTTGCCCACACGAGTATGAAAAGTGACGCTGGGAACTCTTTCTCCTCGGCGATTGGGGAACATAATTTTGCTTGCCTTTAGTAATCAATTCCAGTCATAACCTATCATGGGAAGACTGGTGTAGTGTAACTATCAATCAGCTAAAAAACTTCATTAATAAAACAGAATTCAGAAGTCAGAAGTCAGAATACTCTACCCATGTTCGCGCAGCGTCCCGCTCTTAAGGGATGGAGTAATAACCGGAAGAATATTTGAATTTCGTTGCGCCTATAAGGGGCAAGATTTTAAACCAATATTCATTACCCAGCGATGCACTGAGTTTCAACTGCGCTCAACTACCCCTATTCGTTGTGTCGGACTCCACCAATTCATGCTGAATTCTAACTCTTGGGTTCTGAATTCTCGTTGATAAATGGCGCGATCGCTGCGACAAATTCAGCAGTTGATTCATAGGGTAAAACATTGCGCCCATTTATTTTTATACCTCGACCTTGAGGCAAATAGGCGAGATAATGAGTCAAGCGTTCGTCTGGCGTTTCTTTTTTACCTTTTTGACTAATACTCGATGCACTCTCCCCCATAACCACTAATGTTGCTTGCTCAATAGAGGCGATAGAATTAGTATAATCCTGTCGCCAAAACCCTGCTAGAAAAGAAAACACTCCATGACGACTAGCGGGATTTTCTGCACCTGCAAGCAATGTATTCAACCACTCTGCATCCACAGCATTATCAGAAGCAAAAAGTTGACGAGTCGAGAAAGAATGTAAAAACTTTCGGGTGCGTGCATAGCGATAAAAAGCACTCCCAAAAGGCGAATCTAACAGATTCCAAGTAAATTTTTGCCGCCATTCTGGTGATTTATTTGTCATCAAAGCCCACGTTGGAGGCCCAGAGAGTACAAGTCTGGCAATTAAGTTTGATTGCTTTTGAACTAATGCGAGCGCAACTGGTAATAAAGCACCTTGTACTACTACAATCACAGGTTTTTGCACTACTGTTTGTAAAAAGTACTGCAACTGTTCTGCCCAATCACTAGGAGTGTAAGCCATATAAGGCATATCACTTTCGCCACATCCTAGTAAATCAGGGTTGTAAATTGAATTCCTCTGACCTGTATTATACCATTCCCGACAAAATCGCTGCCAAAATTGCCGCGATAATCCAACGCCAATAGGATGAATTAACAGTAAGGGAATGCCTTCAGGTGTTGTGTTAGTTGGTTGATGAACTTCATAGGCGCAACGATAATTCTGCCAACTGTAAAACTGGCTAGGAGATGCTGTCAAATTGGTTGTGTTAGTTACAGCAGATGGTTGCATAATTCCTAGTTTTTAATACTTACTAAAAAATCATCTGTGGATGAATTAACTGATATCCAGCCTCTTTCAGCTTTTCATTCGATACCCAAGCATTATATGGGCGGGTACTCTTAATAGAAGTATCCCATATAACTTTGGGTAAATTATGTTTTTCAAATAGGCTATCTAGCAAATCTTGACTGGTGAGATGTGCATCATCTACCAGATTATAAATCCCTTGCAAACGACGGTGACGGGCAAATTCTATCGCACCAACAATATCATTTAGGTGAATCCAATTTGTGATATCCTCGCCACCAGGACGGGTTGTACCAGAATATCTACTAAATATTTTCAACAGTTCTCTACCAGGGCCATAAATTCCTCCTAAGCGAAAGATACAAACGCGGAGATTTTCGCTAGATGCTGATAGCAGCACATCCTCTGTTTTTCGGAGAATTTGTGCATTTAAATTAGCGGGTGCAAGCGGTGTTTCTTCATCTACCCATACACCATTTCTGTCACCATACACTGCATAGCTACCTGTGTAGATTAATTGTTTTACACTCGGAACCTGCTGCAAGGATGAAACTAAAGTTTGAGCAGTTTGTAGATAAGTTTCTTCATAAACTTCTGCGCCTTTTGCACCAACACTCAAAACTACAACATCTTCATCGTGCAAAACTGATTTTAGACTATCTAAGTCATTACCACGGGTAACTACAACTCTTTCAGATACTGATTTTAGTGCCGGGACACGCTCAGAAGAAGTTGTGGTTACACTGACAACAAAATCCCCCTTTTTATGCCAATATTCAGCAACTTTATAACCAACATAACCACAACCAATGATTGCAACGTTCATGACAAATTAGACACAAATAAATTAAACTACTCATTGAGAAAATATTCTCAATTAAGGGACTGGACGTAAATAAATTAACACTCCAGAGCCAAAAATCAATACCAATAGTACAACCTAATGACTATTTAGCTAATTCTTTCTCAATTATGGCAATGATTTCTGGTGAATTTGGCTGGACACTACTATTAAATCTAGCTATCACTTCACCTTGTTTATTAACTAAAAATTTTTCAAAGTTCCAAGCAACAGTTCCGGTCGGCTCAACGGCTTTGGTAAGTCTCTCATACAGTGGATGCTGCTGTGAGCCTTTGGCATGAACTTTATCGAATAGTTCAAAGGTAACACTATATTTACTCGTGCAGAATTGCACAATCTCTTCATTGCTTCCTGGTTCCTGCGCTCCAAAATCGTTACAGGGGAACCCCAAAATACGTAACCCTGCTTCCCCATACTTCTGGTTCAATGTTTCTAACCCTTCGTATTGAGAAGTATAACCGCAGTAGGAAGCCACATTCACAATTAAGAGTACCTTCCCGGTATACTCGTTTAATTGCTTATCCTCACCGTTGATAGTCTTAACTGCGATATCCGAAATTGTCTTACTCATCTTGAATCTGATTTATAGGGAATATTGCCAAGTCTCCCATATTACAGGTACTGTAAACCCTCTTTTTTTAAGGAAATTAGGTTTGTTAGCCTTGTTTCCTCCTACGGTTCTATTTAATTTAGCCTATAAGCTTGTATGGGAGTTTCGATAGATGTTTCCGTCGCTGATTCGTGCTTAATGAGCAAGGCGATGTCTAACGATAAGCCAGAAAGTGGAGAGTCCTTGCTCAACTAGCGCACCCAATCAATTAAGATAGCGATCGCCTGTGAGTTTACCTGAGTCATAACTCTTATGTAAATAGCTCGATCAATCCAGTATCTGAGGATAAGCTTGGAAATCTGCGTTGCTTTTAATACAAATCTTTTCGCAGGGATGAATTATGAATTATCTTAACCTTCGTGTTGAGTTTATCTCTACAAGGGTCACTTTTATCAACAAGATTGCATGGTGGAGGCTGTGGGCAATTTATCGGTTATTTCACCCAGTGGTCGGTTTAAAGGAGAATTACTGGTCTTCAATGTAGCTTTTAAAGTAACAAAAAATTAATTTTTTGTATAAAAATTTAATATTATTCATAATTGTCCTATCCTGAAATCGAAAAATACCTACCTATAAAGGATATAGATGCTTGACTTGTTGCATCAGGAGCTATTTGCCATAACAAAAGCAAAAAAATGTATTCTGCGATACAGTTTTTTGGTTTGAGTAAATAGACAATCAGTCAAATTTATCCGTCTAGGCATAAATTTACCAAGGGTAAAATAGGAAGTAGTCTCTTGAAGAAGAATTCAGAAGTCAGAATTCAGGAGTCATAATCAATCAGTCGGGGATTCAGACCCGCGACTACGAAAGTTGACCACCAAAAATTCTAGTTTTGTGGGGGTGCAAAAACGCCGATTATTCAGACGCCAGTCATACAGAATACCCAACTGAATTCTGACGACTGACGCATGTATTCTGTTCGATAATTTCTGTAAAGCTCCCACTATTGAGTCTTTATCTGAAACTACAACTAAACTGCAAATTTCCATTGATACTACCTGCGTACTAATCACTAGTTTTTTAGTATTCTTCATGAAATTGGCTTTGCCATGTTAGAAGCAGGTTTGATCTGCCAAAGAGGTGTAGTTAATGCCTTACTAGAAAACTCAATTGACCTCGCTGTAACCATCTTAGTGTTGGAAAAATCGGCTGTAACTGTGTTGCACCCTTTTTTCTAGACATAATATTGACAATTTCTGGCAATTTGCTGCACAAAACTTCTTTGTGAAAAATTAAAGATTAAGTAAAGAACACTTGACTGTTTCAGAAACTACACCATAATTACTTAAGAATAGCTAAAAAAAATATTTACAGATGTGCCAAGAGTTTCCTAAACTCCTACTAAGGTAATTTTGTTTTCTGGTTTTTAAACAAGTGGTCTAAAGGAAAAATATCAAAAACCACTGGATTAAACTTCGGACGGTAGTTTTTTCTGCTTAACCTGTTTTTTCCCTTTTTTAAGGATGATGTTCAAATTCATGTACAAACAAAAATCGAAAACAAAAAATAGGCGTCTGTCTGCAAGAAATTACGCTGTCAATCCACAGATAAACTCAAAAGTCAAGCTATTTAATCTAGCAATTAAGCGACTCTCTCCCAGTTGGCAAGCCTGCTTACCTTTAGCTTGTCTGATTGTGTTGGGTTGGGGTTATGCCGCAGTTGCCCAAACTCCAGCCGCAGGGCCAACGACAGCAGAACTCAAAGTTGCTCTTGATACACTGTGGGTTGCGATCGCTGCCTTTTTAGTGTTCTTCATGAACGCTGGTTTTTGTATGTTAGAAACTGGCTTCTGTCGCCAGAAAAACGCTGTCAACGTTCTTTCCAAAAACTTGATTGTATTTGCTTTATCCAGCATTGCCTTTTGGGTGCTCGGTTTTGGCTTAATGTTCGGTGATGGCAACGACTTCTTTGGATTGAATGGGTTTTTCTTAGGAGGAGCAGATAACAGTCCCGCCACAGGAGACGCTTATAAAGGTGTTTTCGGTGCTATTAGTTGGGCTGGTGTACCTTTAGCTGCCAAGTTTTTATTCCAGCTAGTGTTTGCTGGAACAGCAGCAACAATCGTTTCTGGTGCAGTAGCCGAACGGATTAAGTTTGTTGATTTCTTAATTTTCAGCCTCTTACTTGTAGGTATTCTCTACCCCATCACCGGACACTGGATTTGGGGAACTGGTTGGCTAGCAGACAGAGGCTTTTGGGATTTTGCCGGTTGTACGGTGGTTCACTCCGTAGGTGGCTGGGCAGCTTTGATGGGAGCAGCATTTCTTGGGCCCCGCCTTGGTAGATATCAAGATAGGCAAGTTGTTGCTATGCCTGGTCACAACATGAGTATTGCCACTTTGGGCTGTCTGATCCTGTGGTTGGGCTGGTTTGGTTTCAACCCCGGTTCTGTGATGGCTGCCGATCCTAGTGCGATCAGTCACATTGCTGTAACCACTAACATGTCTGGTGCTGCCGGTGGAATTTCCGCTACAATTACAGCTTGGTTGTACTTAGGTAAACCAGACCTGTCAATGATTATCAATGGTATTTTGGCTGGCTTGGTTGGTGTTACAGCGTCTTGTGCTTACGTAGGCATTCCTGCTTCTTTACTCATTGGGTTGATTGCTGGAGTACTGGTAGTTTTTTCTGTAACATTCTTTGACAAACTTGGTATTGATGACCCAGTGGGAGCTACCTCAGTTCACCTAGTTTGTGGCATCTGGGGAACTCTAGCAGTGGGTCTGTGGGCAGTTGGCCCTGGTGTTTATTCCTGGTATAGCGATACACTTGGCCCAGCAAAAGGTTTATTTGCAGGTGGTGGTTTTGGACAGTTCGGTGTTCAGTTGCTGGGCGTTGTCTCAGTAGGCGGCTTCACTGTCTTACTCAGTAGCATCTTTTGGCTAGCACTGAAAGCTACTTTAGGTATCAGAGTATCCAAAGAAGAGGAACTAGAAGGTTTGGATATCGGTGAACACGGTATGGAAGCCTACAGTGGATTTCTCAAAGAAGGTGATGGAACTGGATTTTCTGAAGAACAAAGCTCAATTGGGAGATTTTAGGGTAAATACAGCAGATTGCAACAGGCGTGAGGTATAGATAATCGTAGGGGCACAACATGTTGTGCCCCTACCCCTGTACTTCATTTACCTGAAATACGCTGTATTTTCTTGATTTACTCTTTGGCATATTTCTAATATGAGCTACCAATACACCATTATACACCATTAGTAGATTGAACTGATTCCGCAAAATTCTCTATCCAAGCGAGGAAAAGTAGGAGGTATAAAACCCCCTACTTTTTCAAATTTTTACATGTAGCATTAGTTACCCTGCGGGAGCTTGCTACAGTTGGGGTAACAGTCCCCTAGTGAAATGTCTTTAATTTTGAATTTTGAATTGTTAACCCCTTGTCTCTTCGTTAACGCCGACTTACTTAGAAAAGTATACAATTAAATATACCAATATCCTTGCGAGTATTAACTGAATAATGCCACCATGAATCTGCCTGATCTGAATCAAAGTTAAAACTTATTTCAGCAAAACTTATTTTACCTTGTGAAAATTTTATGGTTAGAGGGTTGAGAGTTAGTATGCTGCTATTGGCAGTTCTGGGAAATCTGGCGTGGTCATTTAGTGCCAAGGCAAATTTTAACGGCAAGCTCACCGTAGAAATTGATGGGTTGAAGAATAAACAAGGACAAGTTTGTGTGAGTATATTTGCTAGCAGTGAAGGATTTCCTAGCGATCGCGATCGCGGCTTACAAAAGCAGTGTACCAAGATTACTGGCACTCCCTTACCCATTACCTTTGAGAACTTGAAAGCGGGTAGTTACGCCGTTGCTGTCTTCCACGATCAAAATAACGACGGCACTCTCAATAGCAATGTTTTAGGTATACCAAGCGAAGGCTTTGGATTTTCCAGGAACCCAGAAATTCGCACAAGAGCGGCCAAGTTTAGCGAAGCAGCGTTTTTGGTGGCAGGCCCGGACACTAATATCCAAATCCAATTGAAATATTTTTAGGTTTATTCTCGTGAATCGTTATGTGAATCTTCTGGTATACTTTGTTGTTCCGGCAAACCACGCATTCGATTCATCTGAGTTAAAGCATATCGTGCTGTTGCTTGCACCTCGGCATCTGGGTCTTCCAGTGCATGGTGCAACATCTGACTCATTTGACTCATCATGTCATAAACGCGCGTCAGGTCACGGATCGCATTTTGCCGTACCTGTGGACTTTCATCTTGGAGTGAAATTGCTAGGCCACGGTTCATTGGTTTGAGTGTGCGGATGCCAATTTCTGCCAAAGCTGCTAAAATTAAGCTGCTTTCTTGAGAATCGGCATCAATCATCAGGTCAACCAGATGCTGAATTGCCCGCGAATCTCCCTGCTGACCCAAATCCCAAATAGCCTTGCGCCGCTTCGTTGGGTCAGAACTGCGTAAGTCTTGAATTAATTCGTCAACAATATTTAGTTTAGCTAGCCGGGAAGTTTTTTCTGGTAGCAGTAATTGTGTGGCGATTGGTGGCGTAACTGTTTGTGGATTAGTTACAGTCTCTGGTGAGGGTAATATTATGGGGTTTTTGTTAGCTTCACTCAAACTTTTAGTCTCTGATATTTCGGATTGCACTTGTTTGCCCTGACCAAACCACTTCAGCAGGTAAACAAGTGCGCCAATACTTCCTAGAACTCCGATGGAAAATATTAACCACCAGACAAAACCCCTCTCGGTTGGTTTAGGTGCTGTAGTTGCTTTGGAAGTTGCAGCAGCAGAGTTAATAATTGGAGAAGTAACTATTGGAGAAGTGACAATATGATTTTTGGCTACCATTATTGCTTGCAGTCTCCCCCTAGTCGCCAGACCAGCAAGGCCATCTACTTTTAAACCCTGTGCTTTCTGGAATTTAGTTACAGCGATTTCTGTATTGGCGTTGTACTCTCCATCTACCACGCCACTGTAGTATCCCAACTCCTTTAATTGGGTTTGTAATCTCTGCACATCTGATTTTCGACTACCATATCTCAAAACAGTCGGACTAGCAGTAACTGTCGAACTAGCTTGTGCAAGTTCTAAAATTTCAGGTGCTAGGTTAGGTGTTGCTGTGCTTGCACGATTTGGGTAAAAACCCACGCAAGAAAAACAGGTAAATATCAAAATTGAGGAACGGCATAGCCTCATATTGCAAGTTTCAGCCCGAAGGTGCTTTTGAAGTATTCTTCTTCGATACCACAATACCTTCAAGATTACCAAATTACCAAATGTTAACTGTCATTTTTTTATTGGGCATTGGGCATTGGGCATTGGGCATTGGGCATTGGGCATTGGGCATTGGGCATTGGGCATTGGGCATTAGTTATTCTCCCTCATCTCCCTACTGAATTACGAATTACGAATTACGAATTACGAATTACGAATTACCAGTTAGGGTAAAATTTCTCGTTCAGATTCTCTGACTGCTAAAGTTATGGGGTTTAATTTTTTAGCGGATGCTTCTAAAACTGGTTGCTGTATATTAGCTATCTCGCCGACAGTAACTGTGTCGTTTTGCGCTGCTAAAGTATCACGTTGGTTAATGAGATAGATGCTGATTAAAGTTAGAAAAACACCGACCCACTGCAACGGACTGAGGACTTCTGAGAGAAAGAGATTGCCAAATAGTAGGGCAAAGACGGGTGTGAGGAAGGTGAGGGAACTAAGACTGGTGAGACTGCCACTAGAGGCAAAGTAGAAGAATAATCCGTAGGCGATCGCACTGCCAAATACGGTAGCATAACCCAAAGCCACTAAATCAGATGCTCCTAGATTCTCCCACTGCTGGGATTCGACAACTGATGAAACTCCCCATAGTGGCAATCCACCCAAAATCATGTGCCATCCCGTGGCGGTTACTGGGTCAGCATGTCGGCACACAAACCGAATCAACACTGTTCCCACTGCCATTGATAGGGCTGCTAACAGCATCAACCACTCGCCACTAGCAAACAAATCTTGCCAGTTGCCAATTGTAATATTTGCGCCTGAGTCGAGAAAATGCAAAATCCACTCATCAGGTAAGCCGATTAAACTAATGCCTGTGACACCCAAGCCTAGCCCCAACCATCCCCAAAAACCAATGTGTTCTTGGAATAGCCACAACGACAGCAAGGCAACAGCCAAGGGTTGCGAGTCAATCATCACAGACCCTAACCCCGCACTGGTTCTAACTAATCCCTCTGCCAAAAAGCCTTGAAACAGCGTCCCATCTACGAGGGCAAATAAGGCAATCCACAGCCATGCAGCCCAACCCTTCGGCTGGGGTTTACCCATGAATGCTGCTGCAATCAGAATTAACATCCCTGCTGGTATCAGACGCACACCTGCCATGAATAGCGGTGTGGTGTGGGGTATTACTCCTTTCATGGCTACCATTGCCGTCCCCCATAGGAAAAAGGGGGCAATTAAGAGGAGAGGGGCGAAGGGAAGTTTAGATGCACTGAGTTTCAGTTGCATGGGTTTGCTGATGCCTTTGTTTAACAAGTGCAAAAATTGCTTTACCCAATTTTACCGAAATTATGTAGTTTTGCGATCGCGTAGCGTCTCAAAGAGAAGGAATTAATGGTGTAGCTAAGGTTACAGGAGGCTGAAGATTGTAATCAGATAGATACATTTAAGAGGATGTTTGGAAAGTCGCAAAGTATACTATAAACCCCGCTTCCATTCCTCTTTCCCACTTCTGCTTATCCTTAAATCATTCACCTCTGAGTTTACCTGGCTTCATTGCCTGCATCCAATTCACGTCGATATTCTTGTATATATTCCAGCATCTCATCAAATTGTGGATCATCTTTATATTTACCAGCTATTTGCAACCAAGGATTTTCTACTTTGAGTGCTTCAATTTCTAAAATGAGAAAATAATTGTCAGCCCTTCGGCGAATTCAAAATTCAAAACTTGTACTGAGCGTAGCCGAAGTATTCAAAATTCACGGCATAAAATCCCCATAAATAAATTTAGGGCTGCTGAAAACTTGGACTTTTTGGCGTTAAAGCTGAAGCATCGCGGCACAATTGTTTTTATATTTTCCATAAATGAATTTAGCGCAAAGTCTGAGCGGAGGTTTCCTCCGCTCAGAACTTTGTAAGAGAGGGGCTTGTATCCTTTTTGTCTTCGGTCATTGCGAGGAGGAACGACGAAGCAATCGCATGGACTCGCTCTGAGTTGGAGGATTTTGTGATTGCAACTCTAAGAGACGCACTCGCGTTCGCAACGCTTGCAATGACATGCAAAAAAGTGGAATGCTCCCCACAAGCTCTATGCTGAAGCGTGAGTATTCTCCAGTGGAGAGAACCAAGCAATTGAGCCTGCTTGATTAAAATTCTATATAATGGATATCTAAGTTTTCCCAGCTCAGATATCCAATTGCAACATAACCTAGAGTAAATAGATTATTTTATAAACCTAATTATAATTAGAATTTTGGTTTTTAAACTACTCCTTTAGTTTAGTTTTAAACTACTCCTTTAGATAGTTTCTCAATTCATCCTTAAGTTGGATGAAAACTATATGAATTAACTGAAATTTGAAAGCAAACGTGTAAAATACAGATGATTTGTAGTAGCGCATGTATGTGCATTTATACATTCAGCAGGTGCGTTACACTGCGTTAACGCACACTACTTTCTAAGACAATTTAGCAACGCTAGACTTTTCTAAAGTCGCTACTAATTTCACTCCAAATTCTTCCTCAAATACTCCTTTTTTATAATCTAAACTCCAAAGTTCTAAAGCACAGTCATCATCAGGTTGAGATGGAAAAATCAGCAAGTTTACCTGCTGAAATTGTCGATAATACTCACATTGGACTTGAGCGATCGCACCAATTTGTCGTCTATCTAATGCCACTGCTAATCTTAAAATTGCACTCAATTGACTGACCATTTGTCGCTGGTGTTTAGTCAGCAACATCTGGGAATTTTCATGTTTTTTCTTAGGCGGCGATTTGCGGTGATAACGCGCTAAATTGGCTATAATTTCAATCTCAGTTTCTGTATAACCGAGTAATTCACCATTGCGAATTAGATAGTAAGAGTGTTTGTGGTGAGACGAATGGCTGACATAATGACCGCAATTGTGTAATATTGCAGCTGCCCACAGCAATTGTCGCTCGTCAGACCCCCAGTGGTGTAAAGTACCTTGAGTTTGGTCAAATAAACTCTTGGCAAATTTTGCGACGCGATCGCTATATTCTAAATTGACGTGGTATTTATTAGCGAGTTTGATAACATTGCGTTCCCGAACTGAACTTTGGTAGCGCAGCTTATCTTCAATTAAACCGTGGGTCAGCATCCAGTCTACGATTACGCCTTCCCTCAGAGAACGCTCACAAACTGTTATCGATTCCCTACCCAAAAGCGTCATTGCTTCCTGTAATATTACTGCACCAGCCAGTATAACTTCAGCCCGCTTCTCTGGCATACCGGGAATCGCAGCCCTTTCTGAATTATTCAGTTTCCGCAAGCGATTTACCAACTCTTGCAAGTCTTTAAGACTGAACTGATAGCCATTGAGAATCGAAGGAATAACACCCGACTTTTCTCGTGCATGAATCATCGCCAGGGTTTCAATTGTGCCAGCCGTACCCACCAAACGGGGAGATTCTCCAAACTCTAGGTTTGCTAGTATCTCATCCACGGAACGTTCTAACATCCCGCGTGCATAGGCTTGCAGATACTGAAACTCAGTGTTGCTGATGGGGTCGGTGGTGATTAACTCGCTAGTGAGTCGCACTGCACCAACTTTGCTACTGGTGAGAGTGCGTGCTTGGTGACTATCACCCAAAATTAACTCTGTGGAACCACCGCCAATATCAATAATCATCTGGGGCTGGTTGTTAAATTCCATCCCCGACAGCACGCCAAGGTAGATTCGTCGCGCTTCTTCTTGACCAGAAATCAAGTCAACGCTTAAACCCAACTCCGTTTTTACTCTGTGCAAAAAATCTTTACCATTCGGGGCTTCCCGCACAGCGCTAGTTGCCACAGCAATGGTTGTTTCAGCATTGATAGTTTTGGCAACTTCTTGGAAGCGTCCTAAAGCAGCGATCGCCTTTTCAATTATCTCTGGTTTAAGTTCCCCAGTCTTAAGATTGCGATCGCCTAGTCTTACAGTTTCTTTTTCTCTAGCGATAATGCTGAAAGCTGGTAGTGTGGGATCAATCTTGACTACTACCATGTGTAGAGAATTTGTTCCCAGGTCAATGGCAGCAATAATCCGATGTTGCTTAGGTGGTTGAGTTGGAACACTCTCCCAGCTAGAAACTAAATTTAGCATCTAGTTTTCTCTCTTTATAAGAAATGATGGCAAACGGTGGTATGTCGGGGTAGCTGGCACTGATAATTTGTTGCAACACACTTGCTCAAACTGAGTAGTGTTAGCGGTAGCGGGGCGTTTAGCCCGTACTCAGCACTCTTCATCTTTGGTCGAGGGTAACTGAGCTAAGTATATTCACCCTACTGTTTCTAACCGTAGTGACTATCTAAAAATATTTAAAGTTGCCACTTGAGGTTATGTTTTTACAAATAACAAATAACGTTATTCTATAGATGTAAAGATGTGTGAAGTAGGGCATGGGGCATTGGGCATTGGGCATTGGGCATGGGGCATGGGGCATGGGGCATAGGAGCAGAGGAATGGAGATCAAAGACTCATTAACGGAGATCAAAGACTCATTAACGGAGTTCAAAGACTCGTCGGCGAGTATCAAAGACTCATTAACGGAGTTCAAAGACTCATTAACGGAGTTCAAAGACTCATTAACGGAGTTCAAAGACTCGTCGGCGAGTATCAAAGACTCGTCGGCGAGTATTAAAGACTCATCCCCAATGCCCAATGCCCAATTCCCAATGCCCAATGCCCAATGCCCAATCCCCACTCCCCACTCACCACTCCCCACTCCCCAGTACTATGTTAAGGACGCCAGAACGCCCCCAGCAACCAGTTTGGCTTGTAATTATCCGGCTTTTGCGCTGGCATAAACCAGAAGGACGGTTAATTTTAATGATTCCTGCCCTTTGGGCTGTGTTTTTGGCAGCTTCTGGGAAACCGCCTTTACCTCTGGTTGGTGTGATTATATTAGGTACTCTGGCCACAAGTGCCGCCGGATGTGTTGTCAATGATTTGTGGGATCGGGATATTGATCCAGAAGTGGAGAGAACACGCGATCGCCCCCTCGCTTCTCGCGCCTTGTCTGTGAAAGTTGGGATTGTAGTTGCGATCGTATCCTTAGCATGTGCAGCTATCCTGGCATTTTATCTTAACCCCCTAAGTTTCTGGTTATGCGTGGCAGCAGTGCCCGTAATTCTGCTTTATCCAGGTGCAAAGCGGGTGTTTCCTGTGCCGCAACTGGTGCTTTCCATCGCTTGGGGTTTCGGGGTGTTGATTAGCTGGAGTGCAGTCACACAAACCATCTCCCAACCAACTTGGTTACTTTGGGGCGCGACTGTACTTTGGACATTGGGATTTGATACAGTTTACGCCATGAGCGATAAGGAAGACGATCGCCGCATTGGCATTAATTCTAGCGCTCTATTTTTTGGGAATTATGCCCCTGTAGCCATTGGAATTTTCTTTGCTGGCACAATCTTGTTATTGGCTTGGTTAGGTGTACTCATACATCTGCACTTAGCCTTCTGGATTAGCCTTGCAGTTGCTACTATTGGATGGGTTTGGCAGTCTCTGCGATTAAGACAGCGAGACTTACCTAATCCTGTTTATGGTGAGATGTTCCGGCAAAACGTGTGGATTGGTTTTATTTTACTTGCTGGGATGATTGCTGGCTCTTTTTAAATCGAAGCTTACTCGTAAATCGAAGCTAATGCGCGTCTATAGGTGAAACAAAAAAATATTTTATCGTAAATCAAAGGGTTTAATACCCCTACCTCTACACGTAGTATCATTTTTATTCGGGGTTTAAATCCCCGTCTGAAAATGTCTAAAATGTTTGAATTTTGTTAGTGCAGCGTAAAGCCTTCTCTTCTTAGGCAACGCCTTCGGCATGGCAACGCTATGAGCGAGTCCGCGTACTCTTACAGAGAAGCAAGCTACGCGCAGCGTCTCGTAGAGAGCGTCATTTTGAATTTTGAATTGTTAAGAGTTTTTGTATGCGTACATTCTTTGATTGGTTTACTCCCTTATTTCAGTATCTCCGTACTTGGACAGCAATAGGTCTGCTACTTTTGGTTGTCACCTGGTCATTTTCTGCACAAGCTGCTAGCGGTATTGATCCGCAGTTGGAACAGCAAGTATTACAAATTATCCGCGAACATCCAGAGGTGATTATCGAATCTGTTCAAACTTATCAGCAGCAACAACAGCAGAAAGTCAAGCAAGCACAGCAATCATTTTTACAGGATTTAAAGACGAATCCTCAAACAGTGATTGGTGAGTCTCCCAGCACAGGTTCAACTCAAGCAAAAACTCTGCTAATAGAATTTTCAGATTTTCAATGTCCCTACTGTGCTGAGGCGCATAAAACATTGAAAGAATTGTTAGCAAAGTATCCAGATAAACTAAGATTAGTTTACAAGAATTTTCCACTGACTTCAATTCATGCTGAAGCATTGCCAGCTGCAAGAGCGGCTTGGGCGGCATATCAGCAGGGCAAATTTTGGGAATATCATAATGCGCTATTTACTAATCAAAAGCAACTAGGTCAAGCGTTATATTTAGATATTGCTAAAAAACTGAAGCTAGATTTGGGTAAATTTAAACGCGACCTTACTCTTGCTACTCCCGCAATTACAAAAGATATTCAACTAGCTGAGAAATTGGCTGTTGCTGGCACACCTTTTTTTGTAATTAATAGTCCAACTTTTTCAGGAGTGGTGCAGCTAGCAGATATCGAAAGTATATTGACTAGTGCTAAGTAAATTAGTGTGTTTGAAAATAGCCTCTCACTGTTTAAGTAGCTAGGCGTAAATAAATTAAAGTTTGTAGTGAGTTAGCGCGGTCTTCTCCCATTCGTGAGAGGCTAGCGCCTTCTCTACGAGACACTACGTGAACGCGGAGCGTCTCGTAGAGAAGGGGGTTTCCCCCATGAGCGACTAACTTTCCCGTTGGGTAAGGGCTTTAGTCCTGATAAGGGACTTCCAACTAAAAAAATATCCTATCGCTGTGGAGGCAGGGGGGCAGGGAGCAGGGAGCAGGGGGAGAAAGAAAAATATTATCTGAGTAAATTGGATAATTTATTTTCTGGAAGTCCCTAAACCTTGCTATGAGCGATGAATCGCTCACTACGAACTAGGATTTGTATCACCTTAAAAAGGCTTGCTCTAGTTCCCTCCTTTTTAAGGAGGGTTAGGGAGGATCAAGTCTTAACTCAAGCGTATTACTTTATAAACAGTCTTTTAAATTCCCTTTTTGATCCTCGAAATATTTCTTCTGTAATTCCTCTGGAATGGGAATAGGACGACTATTTTGTAAACTGACAAAAGCCCCCTTCTGGGTAGCCACTGCTGCTAACTCATTGTTAGATAAAATTTCAGCTTGCACAGTCCACTTCAACCGTCCTAAATTACTCAGCCATAAACGTCCAATTACTTGATCAATAATCTTTATCGGACGTTTATATTCAATTTCAGTTCCAGCTAGAACAGGTGCATATCCTTGCTCAATTTGTTGATTGAGTTGCCAGTGTTCATCTAAAAACTTTAAACGTAAATCCTCTAGCCATCTGATATACACAATATTACTCACGATTCCCATAAAATCAATGTCGTATGTTTTTACAGGAATTTCTAATACTACCTCTAATGGTCTGTGCAAATTGTTATTTACTAGCATTATTTCTCTTGATATTTTTTCAACCCGATTGGTCTGTAAAATCATAAAAAAATTCCTCCTTTCAAGCATGGATAATTATTAATTGCCTAATAACCCATTGCCCATATTTCAAAGTTCTATTTTATAGTTTAAGATTAACTCGTCGCCAGGTAAACCTCTAATCCCCCAGTTATATTTGGGCGTTTCAAATATTGTGATTTCAATATCGTACACAGGAATATTCAACTTTTTATTAATATTTTGAATCAGCAGGCGAATCAACTCTTTTTTTGTTTCCACCGAGCGTCCATTAAACATACTAATTTCGATAATCAGATAATTGTCTGATCTATCAGATGGATAGTAAAAATCTGATTTATCCAGTGGTAAAAAACGGTGGAATCTTTTTTCAGGCGTAAGCTGTAAAACCTCAATAACAGTGGCATGGATTATATTTGATAGCTCCATTTTCACAGGATTTAATTTTTCTGCTAAACCATATACCTTGATTTGTACCATACATTTAAAGGTGAGTTTCCAAATATTGATTCAGGTGATTAATTACCCTATGCATGTGAATTGAATCTCCATAAAGCTTGCTGATCATTACTGCTCCTTCCAGCGTTGCAATTATGATCGTAGCAATTTCATCAGCACTCACTTCAGGGCGAATTTCTCCCTTTTTAATTCCCGTTTCAATAATTCGACGAATCAGATGCAGCCAAGAATTCATCGCCTGTTGGGCGCGTTCCCGCAACGCCGGATGAGCATCATCACTCTCCACAGCAGTATTTAGCAGTGGACACCCTCCCTTGATAGGTGGATTTTCGGTGAAGCTACTAAATACGCCAATGATTGCTTGCAGGCGTTCTAGTGCGTGGCGTTTGCTTCGTAATGCAAATCTAGTATGCTGTTTGATGCGAGCGATCGCAAAGTCAAAAGCCTGTAGCGCGAGATCATCTTTGCTTTGGAAGTGATTGTAAATTCCTCCTTTCTGTAATCCCGTAACACGCATGATGTCTGACATGGATGAGCCTACATATCCCTGTTGGTTAAACAGTTCAGCTGCTTGGTGGAGAATTCTGCTTTTTGTTTCTTCGCCTTTGGACATTACAGCGATTTTTAGATGAATGGGCTACGGCGAGTCGGGAGAGACGCGATTAATCGCGTCTGTACTGGGCAGTAGAGTAATTGATTGAATTGAAAATTGCTGTAAATAAAATATTACCGACCGAATGGTTTGTTTTAAATTAGCGCGATAAGTGCTTTAAAGTCAAGCATTTTTCAGCGCTGAGTTCTTAACTAGGTATTGGGCATTAATATTCTCCCCCTACCTCCCCTACCTCCCCTGTTCCCTACTCCCACTCCCCAGTACAGACGCGATTAATCGCGTCTCTACCCACTCCCTCTTTATCCAGATAATCTAGCGAGATACAACGCGAATACGCTGGACGTTTGCTCATGCTTACAAGTAAAATACGGTAAGTGCATCGCCTTACGTGCTTTTACATGTAAAACCGCAAAAAACCAGTTAGAAGTTGATTTTAGCAGAGCAACTGACCCATAAGCAGTTATCAAAGCCTGTTTCAGCTAAATGCCAGTTGTCATGCTACCAAAAACTTCCATACAGGTTTTAAGTTGTCCAGGAATCCTCTGCCCTAACTTTTAGCTGGATAACCTTTGTGTCACTCATCCCTTGAGAAACACAATAACTTGGCATCACTAGCTCTGTCTACGACTGGGCTATAGTTTGGCTGAATTGCTGCTCTCTAGTAGTGAAGCTTTAGCTGACTTTCAGTTATAGCTGCTCGTAGTTAAGTCAGTGAACAGTTATCAAGGCTTTATTTGGGGATTTAAACCTTAACCTATGTTGCTCATACCATTTTGGATTTTGAATTTTAGATTTTGGATTGGAAACCGCTTGGTGTATCTGGGTTTTCTCTGTCCATCTGTCGCAATCATTTTTCAAATTGGTCTCACTTAATAGGAAGTGGGAGATTCAACAGGACTTTGATAACTAATAACTGATTGTTGAAACCCCCGAAGAGTATGGAATATTTATTACTACCGTTCTTAAGCTTTTTTGTTGGCATCATAGTTGGTTTGACGGGAATTGGGGGAGCCTCTCTCATCACCCCAATGTTGATTTTTGTCTTTCAGGTTCCGCCTTCTATAGCAGTGAGTTCTGATGTTGTGGCTGCCACATTGATGAAGATTGTTGGTAGCGTCAAGCATTGGGAACAGAAAACCCTTGACACAGAAGTTGTCAAATGGCTGGCATTTGGGAGTGTTCCAGGCTCACTGTTCGGCGTGGGAATTTTGCACTTTCTTAAACGTACAGGTGAGTATAACCTGGATAACATCTTGCTCCGTTTGCTTGGTGTGATGATTTTGCTAGTCACACTATTAGCATTAGTGCAATTGTTGTTATTGACTTTTTTCCCTAAATTTCATTTACCCGAACTACCAAAGTTAGACTTAGAAACAAACTTTGGGCGCTGTGTGACAATCACTTTGGGAGCAATTTTAGGCTGTTTGGTTGGTCTAACTAGCGTCTCTTCAGGTTCAATGTTTGCCCTGGTGCTGATTGGGTTTTTCCGGCTTGATGCACGGAAGTTAGTGGGTACAGATATTTCACACGCAGCAATTTTACTGCTGTTTACAGCCCTCGGTCACCTCAGCCTGGGAACAGTCGATTGGAGTCTGGTAGTACCTATATGGCTAGGCTCTGTTCCGGGGGTGTTAGTAGGCGCTAAAATCTGCCAGGTAGCTCCGCAACGCCCACTACGGTTTATCATTTATACCATCTTAATGATGGTGAGTTGGAAATTAGTTCATCAGGTTTGACAAAACTCGGTAATAGAGTTTGGTTGTAAAAGTTTTTCGCTGCTCACTCACTCTCCAAAAAGACGGCACCGAGATTAGGTGCGGCTAAATCTATCCCTCCGTTCGTTCCAGTATTCGTAGGAAAACAAGAATTAGCAACATTCAGCAGTGTTTTGGGAGTGCAAGTAACATCAGGGGCAAACAGCGAGTAGCCGTAGACCTTTTTTCCCTGTGACACGAGTTCGTCGGTGCGAATCAGAAGACCTCCTAAAACTTGGTTCGGTGGAATAGTGAGTGCAGGGTTTATGGGAATTCCACGATTATTTTTGGCAGCATTGTTTAGGAAATAATATTGGGGAATCGGGTCTTGTAAGGGTGTTTTACCCCAGGTGGAAGCTGCTATCACGTAAATAGGCCCGTAGGAAGTAGGATTTCCATGTTTATCCACACTTGTAATCGCCGCAATACCGAAACCATCGTGTCCAGTTGGTAATCCACGCTCGAAGACGGTAAAGCGAATTTTATTACTTGCCTTCACAGGTTTAACAAGTACAAAGTCAAGCCGCTCGATACTAGCGTTACCGTTGTAAAGTGTGCCGCTTAAATTTGCACCTGTGTTAGTAAAAACGTTATCTGGGCCTGCCAAGATATTGTTGATACTAAACAGCGTTTTTTCTGGAAGTGGGCCCAAACTGATAAAGTTAAAGGTATTAGAGGAAGAGTCAAAACTGCCTTGGTAGTAAGCTAGCTTTCTCTCATCTGTAGCAGGGTTACGGCGAATCTGCACAAAAGTAGGGATGGATCTAAATGTTGTGCTACCTTCTGTGGCGGTTAATCCTGTAATTGATTGAATTTGCCCACCGAAGTTGAGAGTAAAAGTACTGCCTGCGAATTCGCTATCACCTGCAACGTTGGTAATGGATGTAGTAGGAAACGAAGCAGTGTCAGTAGTAATTGAAGTGATATCTTGTCCAATTATCTGAGCTTGTGCTGAGGTAAAGCACAAAAATGGGGTGATCATTGAAATCAGACAAAAAACAGGTTGAATGCTTGGGCGAAAACGGATAGGATTGCACCTAATCGCAGAGATAAGGGAGTATTGCATTACACAGCTTTTAATAAGTCAGACTATTATATTGATACTCAACCTCATCTAGGTTAAGAATTGGTAAACAAAAAGTTTTTCTCCGAAGATCGAACACTAACGATTTTGTGCATATTTCTATGACAAACTTTAGATTTCAGATTGGGGTTTTCATCGTTCAACCTCAAATCCAGCATTCAAAATCCAACATTGATTAACTTCTCACCCAAGGTAGTAGAGTGAATGTACCTCGTTCATACATAATGAACAGACCCAAGCCAATCAATACAAAAGGTACAACAGCTTTACCGTAGCGACTTAAAATATCAGCAATGGTAGGTTGACGGCTTAAAAAATAAGCGATCGCACACCAAACCCCTACCATGACAAAAAATATACTTAGAATGACTCCCAAGCTGGCAAGATCGTGACCAGCGAATAAAGGGATATATATACTAATATTGTCACCACCATTAGCGATCGTTACTGCCGCTACTTTATAGGTTTGGGGGTGTAAAATACTCAAAATAAAAGACAATACAGGGTTACTAGGTGTGGACTGCCTAAAATCACTACTGACTGTCTGAACTGTTGTAGTTTCTTCTTTTTTAGATACTAATTGTTGAATTCCAATTGCTATTGGTAGCAGTCCTAGCAATCCTATCCATTCTCGCTGTACGACTAAGCCACCAAAAAATCCTGGTAAGCTAGCGATGATAATGGCTGCAAAACCTAAATATTGACCAAGTAAGATATGCCGCCGCCGAAAATTAACATCTACTTGTGAAAAAAATATTAACAATATAATGATGTCATCTATGTTAGTGGCGATGAAGGCAATTATCCCTTCACTAAAGGCTGTGCCTAGCTTACTCATACTGGATTTTTAGAACCTACGATTTATCACCATACCAAATTCACTAATTCGTAATTCGTAATTCGTAATTCGTAATTATTGAGTTTAAGTCCCCCACCAAATTATATTTATTTGTGGTTTTTAAGAAAGTTGGGATCTAAATCTCCAACTAATTCAATTACGAATTATTTTAACCTTCTGGAATAACTAAGCTTTAAAATGACACCCTTGACGTGAGCGCTTTCAAGCGTTCTGAAGTTAGTGTATCTGGTGTTATTTCTGGCAAGAGTCTAAACCCTGCTAACATTACCTTCAACAACAATGGCAACCTCATTACCCTTTCAACAACTGGCTTTGAGAATTTTATCTTTGCAGAGAACTCTTTCTCTTACAGCAGTTTGACCTGAAACGAGAATTATTACAATTCAATTAGAGGATGTTTGAAAAGTATTTTTGGTAACATCAAAGCCTCGGAAACCTAACCTCCCGAGCAAGCCTTCTCTACAAGGGAATGCGGGTTTCAAAGCCTATCGACCTTTCGGGGAGAAGAATGGAAGCGGGGTTCGTAGTATACTTTGCGATTTTTCAAACATCCTCTGATAGCGCCACTTTGTTTCAAACCTTATTGCTGATCGGGCGAGTCCGCTTGTCAATAGGCTTTGAGATGCGCTAACCCTGATATTTTTAGGAACCTAGATATTAGTATTTGCATGAGCTTTTAAATCTATATTGATTAAAATATATGAGATTTATAAATTTTGTATTTAATAAAAACTATTCTATATTGAATATAAGAAAAGTTCACTTATGAAATTTATGTCTACTCATCTCATAGCAGAGAATGTTGCTGTGGTTATTATCGAACTCTCACGCTGAGTCTAGCTTGCAAGGGAGTATCTCAGTTTTGCAAATATACCAGATGAGAAACAAGATTCTTACTCCCTCTCCTTACCAAGGAGAGGGTTGGGGTGAGGTTTTACAAGGCTTTTTACGAAAGTGAGATGCTCCCCTGTTGTGATTCGTGCAGTGTCTAAAATGCTCAAAATCTAAGCTGGATAAAAGTTTGGGTAATAGCGATCACACCGCTTGTGAGAAATGCGGGTTTAAAACGGTTTTTTGCTGTGCTAACGAGGAGAGCAAAGAACTAAAGGGTTAACAAACAATCGATTATCTAAGGAGTAATGTACAACTTATGTCTACATACAACCCCGAATGCTACCCTAACGCCTGCGAATTTACTGTTGCTATTAAATTGAACGTTCCCATCTTCATAGAGCCAACCCTGTTAATTATTTTTAACCTCAGAGGAGATTCTGAGCCTGAGATTGTGATTAGTGGGGCGAGTCTAGCTGACCTCGATGAAAATAGTCAGGCTTTAGTCAGTCAAATTGTAGGTGAGCTTGAGCAAACAGGCAAGATTTTTTCCACGTTTTCCCAAACTCAATATGAGCAAGACAAACCAGTAAATTATGAACAGGAGATAGTAGAGAAATACGAATGTGTAGATACTTTTTCAAGAGAAGACTTTGTAGCTATTCAACCAGAAACTCCACAACTTCATAAAAAAATTATGGGGCGCTTCTTGGACTCGTTAAGCGATAGTTTTGCCTTGGTCGTGAATAGTATGGGAACAGTTTTGTTTCTAGGTAAACTAGCTAACTATACTTGGGAGTGAAGCAAAGGTCTATAGCAGTTATTAAGAGGTTGTTTGAAAAGTGGTTGGCTGTATCTTTGCACTTATTGATCCCTCCAACCCCCCTTCAAAAGGGTGCAAAACCTTTCTAAGTAACCCTTTTTTAGGGTACTTAGAGGTACTTAGAACGTTTTGCTACTAAAAAGAAGACTTTTCAAACACTCTCTTAGACATAGGAGTGATATCATGTCCGCATAAATAGTTATGCTAACCACGATCATTACACCCCACCCCCAACCCCTCCCCGCAGGCGGGGAGGGGAGACAAAGCACAGCTTTGGCGGGGTGGGGTTCTTCGGGTTTAATAAGTAATCAAGCGGACATGATATGAAAAAGAATCTAGAGACGTAGCACTACTACGTCTCTACAAGGGTTCTGGATAACGCATATTTAATTTCTGGAAATGTCTAAGGTGAGATTCTCTATGCAAAATAAAAGCATGTCTATATTTCTTTTAAAATATGAACGAGTTAGTTACTGCAATTAGTACAGGGTCAATTGCGTTCATTGCCACTAACATTGATGATATTGTCATTCTATTGTTGCTTTTTTCTCAAATAAATGCTAATTTTCGCCGCAGGCATATAGTTGCCGGTCAGTTTCTAGGTTTTACAGTTTTGTTAATCCTTAGTCTTTCTGGTTTATTTGGTGGGTTAGTTTTATCAAAAAGCTGGATTGGATTACTTGGTTTACTACCAATTGCCATAGGTATCAGCAGCTTAGTCAATAAGCAAGAAGATGCATTGGAGGAAGTTGTAGCTACAACTGAAGAATCTGAGGCATCAACAATTACTAGTTTCCTATCTCCTCAAACTTACAGCGTGGCAGCTATTACAGTTGCAAATGGTAGTGACAATATTAGTGTCTATGTGCCATTATTTGCTAGCAGCGACTTAGAGAGTTTTGTGATAATTATCGGATTATTTTTTCTATTGTTAGGAGTTTGGTGCTATGCGGCATACAAATTAATTAAATACAGAGTAATAGCTGATGTATTGACTCGCTATGGTAATAATATTGTGCCTTTTGTTCTTATAGGCTTAGGTACTTTTATTGTATTAAAAAGTGAAGCTTTGAGCTTAATAAAGCTAGCTGCTAGTTGTTTGTGTTTGATTATTTTGGTGAAAAATAATGAAAGTACCGATGAAATTGAAGAAAATTCTAGTAGATAATTAAGCAAATTTTAGATTTAGATTTTTCATCTAAATCTAAAAAATCGGTTTCAAAAAAAACCATTGATCCGTGGGTGACAATCTCAGGGATTCCAAATTAAAAAAATATCCAATCAATAATCGTAGCGTGCGTTACGGCGTTAAGCCTAACGCACCGCCTAACAGATAATAGGTGCGTTACGCTGTCGCGTTAACACACCTTACTAGATCATTTATTTTTTAGAAGTTCCTAAAATCTAAAAATCAAACTTTACTCAACCACTCATTCTCCTCTGGATCTTTAAACAGTGAAGTACTGAGGTAGCGTTCACCGAAGCTAGGCTGTATCATGACGATTAGGCGACCTGCATTTTCTGGTCGTTGTGCTACTTGAATAGCAGCATACAATGCAGCGCCAGTAGAAATCCCCGATAGCAATCCTTCTTCTTTTGCTAGACGACGGCTGTAAGCGATCGCTTGATCATCTGCTACCTGAATCACTTCATTTACCAGTTCTGAACGGTAAATTGCTGGGACAAATCCCGCGCCGATACCTTGAATTTTGTGAGGCCCTGATTTACCGCCTGCTAATACTGGGCTGTTGCTTGGTTCAACTGCGATCGCTTGAAAACTCGGCTTCCGTTTTTTAATAACTTCTGCAACTCCCGTAATCGTCCCACCAGTACCCACTCCCGCCACGAGAATATCTACCTCTCCATCGGTATCATTCCAAATTTCTTCGGCTGTAGTTTGGACGTGAACTTTTGGGTTAGCGGGGTTGCGGAACTGCTGCAACATATAAGTATTAGGCGTTTTAGCTACAATCTGCTCTGCATGAGCGATCGCTCCTCGCATCCCTTCTACCCCTGGCGTTAACTCTAGTTGAGCGCCATAAGCTTTGAGCATGGATCGTCTTTCGTGGCTCATTGTGTCAGGCATCGTTAGAATAAGATGGTAACCCTTGGCGGCCGCTACCATCGCCAGCGCAATTCCTGTATTTCCAGAAGTCGGCTCTACTAAAACGGTTTTTCCAGGGTGAATTAAGCCTGCTTCCTCCGCCGCTTCCACCATACTCGCACCAATCCTGTCTTTGACAGAAGATGCTGGATTCATGCTTTCTAGCTTCACCACAATCTGAGCAACCGCTCCTGAAGCTTGGGGAATCTTATTTAATTGAACTAAAGGAGTTCGGCCGATTAACTCTGTGATATCTTTGGCTATCCGCATGTGGTTACTCCGTCGTGTCTAAATATAATACATCGGACTTTGCTGTGCGCGAGTCTCTCTTTCTAGGCACAAGTCTTGGAGTGTATAACGACCCAAAACTTCAATTGAGGCAGCGTTAGCTTGCTCCCAAACTTCATAAAGCAGAGTCTTTTCCAGAGTCGGAGATTCAGAAGTATCTTTCTCTTTCCGCTCGCCTTCTACCAAAGTGACAATTTCAAGTATTGTAATCTGCCAAGGTTCACGAACTAAAACGAAACCTCCTTTAGAGCCGCGTTGACTCTGCACCACACCAGCACGCCGGAGGTTGGTCAAAATTTGTTCCAGATAGCGCTCAGGTATGGGTTGCTTGGCAGTGATCTCGCTCATGGTTAGAGGAAGCTTTTTCCCGTGGTGGCTTGCCAGTTCTAAGAGTGCCAGCAGCGCGTATTCCACTTTGGAAGACAAATCCAAGAGAGCGTAGTTTTGGCTATTCAAGACTGTACTCAACATACTACGGTGAATTGGGGGACTTCTCGCAGTTTATGCGAAATTAATTTTTCTCAAAGTGTGGAATGTGATAGCATCCCACTTATTACCCACAAAACCACTATACGCTATCGACTTACCGTAGATTATTATTTTACACAATTCCTATAAATGACTTGATCTTTTTGTAGGAATTATCCTGAGTTTCTGTTTTCAGAGCCTCACCTACCAACGAAAACCTTAACAGAGTATGCTAATAACTGATTTGCGAACCATTTTTGAGCGTGACCCAGCAGCCCGTAACTGGCTAGAAGTATTGTTCTGTTACCCTGGACTCCAAGCTCTAGTGTTTCATCGATTGGCACACTGGCTGTATAAAATTGGAATTCCCTTTATACCAAGGCTTATCTCTCATATTAGTAGGTTTTTAACCGGAATTGAAATTCATCCTGGGGCATTAATTGGCCAGGGAGTGTTTATAGATCATGGGATGGGAGTTGTGATTGGCGAGACAGCGATCGTGGGTGATTACGCCCTGATTTATCAAGGTGTCACCCTTGGCGGGACTGGGAAAGAAAGCGGCAAACGCCATCCAACTTTAGGCTCTCATGTAGTTGTGGGAGCGGGTGCAAAGGTATTGGGAAATATTCAAATTGGCGATCGCGTCCGTATTGGAGCTGGTTCTGTGGTGCTGCGAGATGTTCCCAGTAACACTACTGTAGTTGGGATTCCAGGGCGCGTGACTCGTCAGAACAACTCGTCTACCAATGTTCTGGATCATGATAAAGTACGGGACGTAGAAGCTGAAGTCATCCGCGCTTTATTTGAACGCGTCAAGGCTCTAGAGAAACAGTTCGAGGAGTTGCAACAATCAAGTTTGTCCCCAACTGAGCTTGACGACGAACTAACCGACAACCCTAAGAGCAATAATTCTGATGGGATAATTGAAGATTTTCTCGATGGTGCAGGAATTTAAGTCTTATATAAGAAAGTAGGGACACAGCATGGTTTAAACTAACTGATGAATTGAACATTCTTCCGTCCCGCATTCCTGGTCCATGTAATCATGGGCTATCTTTAGGGATGGGCAGGTTCTATGCTACCAAATTACTCAGTAACCTGATATATATATAATACGATTAGTTGATCGATAAGCAGTATTTAAATAATATGGTGTCTTTATACACAGTTATTCCTAACCCATCCAGTAGTACCAAAGAAGTTTTTGCACGTCGGTCATTTTTGCCAGAACATCAAAACAATCTTTGGAAAATTGAAACGGGTTTTGTTCGGACTTTTACCTATCTGGAAGATGGTACAACCGTCGCTCTGGGATTGTGGGGCCCTGGAGATGTCGTTGGTAAGGCTTTGTCAAAATTAGATCCTTACCAAATGGAATGCCTAACTAAAGTAGAGGCGACGGTCTTACCTTTAGAGGAATGGAGTAAACTAACAGAAACTCTACTTACCCATATCCAACAGGCTCAAGAATTGATGGTTATTCGTAGCCATAAAAAAGTTGAAACTATGCTGCTCAAGCTGTTGGCATGGTTATCCAAAAAGTTTGGTTCGGAAGTTGAAAAAGGACGTTTAATAGATATGCGTCTGACTCACGAAGACCTGGCGGAAATGCTCGGTTCAACTCGTGTGACTATCACTCGTATTCTTGGACAGTTTGAGCAAGAGGGACTGATTGCTCGTCTTTCCTTGCATCGAATTGTGCTGCGAGAAGAAGAAATTTGGTACTACGAAATTTAAATTATTTCAGCAAAACCAGCTATCGCCGTCAGCATTCGGTTTGCCCACAATTCTCAGATTCAGGGATTCCAGGTAAGCCAGACCGCTAGAGATTTGTGGCACTGTTCCCCGCAATTCAATGTCAAAGTATCCTTCTTGATCTGTATTTGGTTGTAGCATAGCTTTAGTAATATTAACTACCAAGCCGTAACTAGAAATTAACTGCGAAATCACAGGCGCTTGCAGATAGCATTTAGGAATATATATCCGCAGACGAATTTGGGTGACTTGGCTTTTTGTGTCAACTGAAGAAACCAGTGATAATCTGGTTTGGGAATTGGTTTGACGGTTATTTAATGCTGCCATTGGGTAGTGACTATTTTGGGAATTAGCGTAGGCGTAGCCCGTCGTAGACATCGCTATAAACGCTAGACAAATCCAGCCAAATTGGTAGCCCCAGTTTTTCTAAATAACTCAGGCTAGAGTAGAGTTGCTTTGTTCTCCCCCACAAATCCAAATCAAACCAGCCGTCATCTTCGGTATCGGGTTGGAGTCTAGCACTGGTGATATTGACTGTTAGTCCATAACGAGAAACTAATTCGGAAATCACTGGTTCTTCGTAATAAGATTTTAAGACGCACAGTTGCAAGCGCAATCGACTGGTTTGACCGAGAGAAATCCATTGCTGGAATTGTTCTTGCCATTGATTTTTTAGCCATCTAGAGTCTTTGGGACTCCGTTTGCTAGCTGGATGTGGGAAAGTTAAAGAGTGTTGGTTGGGTTGAATCTGGGTAGCGATCGCTAATTCCAGCAAATTAACTCCCAATCCTTGCAAGTAAGATAGGCTATTTGTCAGTTTTTGGGGATTTCCCGAAAGTTCCAAATCAAACCAGCCATCGCTGTCACTGTCAGATGTTAAGGATGCAGCTTTGATATTGACGGTTAAACCATAACGAGACACCAACCGAGAAATTACAGGTTGCCTGTGATACCTCTGAGGCACGAGAATTCGACTGTGGACTGAAGCGGGTTCTACGGATTTATTCTGAGACATCAGATTAATTCCCAATAGCAATGCCTATGACGGGCTGCGCCTACGCAATTTTTAGGTTTGGCAGAGAATTTTGCTGATGCCGTACCCCTACAACTCAACTGCGCTTGCTTGAATGTCAGCCTTATAGAGATTTTCATATTTCTGGCTTCTATTAAACTACGGTAACACTATCGATTTAATGCATTAATTGTTATGTAAAGGAGATTCTCACAAACATCGCAAAAAAGCAATGAGTAAATACACGTAACTATGCTCAATTGATCTGGAGTATTTTAGTACTATAACTGTTGACAAATTACTATATCTGTAGTAGAGATGTATGACATAATAATATTTAAGTGTTTCCACAGCTTGAAACGCAATTTAAAGTTTTTAATCGAAATTAATTGACTGGCTAGTAGTCTGTCCCATTAGTTACGAGGGGTGAACAAGTTCGTAGTAAGGACTTTAGTCCTAGATAGGACTTACGCAAGAGTTACGGAATAACGAACCTTATTAGGCGCAGAGTACACGGAGAAATCAGAGTTTGAGAGATATTTTGCGTAAGTCCTACTAGATTTTTAAGCACTTCAGTGCCTACTACGAACCCCTCAAAATTAATGGGACAGACCACTAGTAGTCTGTCCCATTAATTTTGAGGGGTAATGTTGTATCCTGATTACAGAGCAATGTGGACTCAACAAAGCCACAAGCCCAGGTGCGATCGCTAGCAAAAAAAAGTGTATGAGTAAGAAGTATAAAATTGAACTCAGCGCCGAGGATAAACAGAAACTACTAGATATAGTAAAAAAGGGAAAAGCGAGTGCCAGAGAAATTCGTCGCGCACATACATTGCTTATGTCCAGTGGTGGCAAGAGTGATGAGGTAATAGCAAAAACATTACACATATCAGTAGCAACAGTGGAGCGAACTCGCAAACAGTTTTGTACAGAAAATTTAGAAGCGACATTAAAAGAGCGAAAGCGTAGTGGGAAACCACAAAAATTAACTGCTTTTGCAGAAGCATATTTAATTGCGACAACTTGTAGTGATGCACCTTGTGGGAGCGCACGCTGGACTTTAAGAATGTTAGCAGACAAACTTGTGAGTCTTGAAATAGTTGATAGCTTGAGCAAAAGTACAGTTGGTCGGATATTAAAAAAAACGAGCTAAAACCTTGGTTAAAAGAGCAATGGTGTATCCCACAAGTAAATTCAGAATTTGTATGTCGAATAGAAGATGTGCTTGATTTGTATTCAAGACCACTTGACCCAAAACGCCCACTAGTATGCTTTGATGAAAGGTTATGCCTGATGATTAAAGATGTTCATCAACCTATACCACCAACAGCCAAAACAGAAGAGAAACCCGGAATTATTGAAAAATTTGATTACGAATATGAACGCAATGGTAGTTGTAATTTGTTCACCTTTTTTGCCCCATATTTAGGATGGAGACACATGAAAGTAACCTCACGTCGTACCAAAGTAGATTTTGCAATTTGTATGAAAGAATTGGTCGATATCCACTTTGCGGACGCTCTTGTAATTCGATTGGTAATGGATAACTTAAATACTCATACAATCGGTGCATTGTATGAAGTGTTTCAACCTGCCGAGGCCAGACGAATTGCCAAAAAATTAGAGATTCACCATACACCAAAACATGCTTCTTGGTTAAATATGGTTGAATCTGAATTGTCTGTACTCGTCCGTCAATGTCTTCAAAGAAGAATTCCGGATCTTGAAACTTTAGAAACAGAGGTATCGATTTGGGAACGCGATCGCAATCAAAATAAAGTTTGTGTAGATTGGTGTTTTCGTACAGAAGACGCAAGAGTTAAGCTTTCAAAGATTTATCCAACCCCTCAAAATTAATGGGACAGACCACTAGCGGGCGATCGCATTAATTCTGATGGGTAATCAAATTGCCGAATTGGCAATCCATCAAGATCAATGATGACTAAAAAAACTAGGGACACTCAAGTAAAAACCTAGTGGCGAAATTTGTATGTTTAATTTTCATTGGTTTAAATATCTGACCAATCATCGTCACCCTAAAGTGTGCAGAATTTACGCGCACACAAAGCAAGTCTGCTTGGTTTTGAAATCCTTGTCTTGCATGTAACCGAGACTCAGAGTTGCCTGATAGCAGATATGAGCTACTCCCTGAATAACAAAAAACATAGGAGAAAATCATGGCTAATTCATCATTTAATCTCGCTGACCTCAATGGCAGTAACGGCTTCATCATTAATGGTATTGCTGCTGATGACGGATCGGGCTTTTCAGTCAGCAATGCAGGGGACATCAACAACGATGGCATTGACGATGTGATTATTGGGGCAGATTTAGCCTCCAACGGCAACTCTCGTACTGGCCAAAGCTATGTGGTATTTGGGGGAACGAATGTGGGCAGTGGCGGCATCTTTAACCTCTCTGATCTAAATGGCACTAATGGCTTTGCTATTAATGGCATTGCTGAAAGTGACGTATTAGGCTGGTCGGTCAGCAATGGGGGGGACATCAATAACGATGGCATTGACGACCTGATTATTGGGGCACCCTCCTTTGCCGACCCCAACAACAACAAAGCTGCTGGGCAAAGCTATGTAGTATTTGGAGCGACAAATGTAACTAGTAGTGGCAGCCTCAGCCTCTCTGACCTAAATGGCACTAATGGCTTTGCTATTAATGGCATTGCTGAAAATGACGATTTAGGTATCTCAATCAGTAGTGCGGGGGACGTCAATAACGATGGCATTGACGACCTGATTATTGGGGACAATTTAGCCTCCCCTAACAGCAACATTGGTTCGGGACAAAGCTATGTGGTGTTTGGGGGGATAAATGTCGGCAGTAGTGGCAGCCTCAGCCTCTCTGACCTGAATGGCACTAATGGCTTTGTCATTAACGGCATTGCTTTTGGTAACCAATTAGGTTGGTCGGTCAGCAAAGCGGGGGACGTTAACAACGATGGCATTGACGACCTGATTATTGGAGCAGTTGGTTCCGACCCCAGCAATAATTATGCTGGACAAAGCTATGTGGTGTTTGGGGGGATGAATGTGGGTAGTAGTGGCAGCCTCAACCTTTCCTCCCTGGATGGCACTAATGGCTTTTTAATTAACGGTATTGCTAGATTTGACGACTCAGGCTGGTCAGTCAGCAATGCAGGAGACGTCAACAACGATGGTATTGATGACCTGATTATTGGGGCAAGAGGTGCCGACCCCAACGACAAAGATTTGGCCGGGCAAAGTTATGTGGTATTTGGAAGAACGAATGTGGGGAATGGCGGCATCCTCAACCTATCTGACCTGGATGGTACTAATGGCTTTTTAATTAACGGTATTGCTGCTGAAGACCAATCAGGCTGGTCGGTCAGCCATGCAGGGGACATTAACGGTGATAGCATTGATGACCTAATTGTTGGGGCAGTTACTGCCGACCCCAACGGCAACTCTAATGCAGGAGAAAGCTATGTAGTTTTTGGGGGGACGAATGTGGGGAGTAACGGCATCTTAAACCTATCTGACCTCAATGGCACTAACGGCTTCGCCATCAACGGCATTGCTGTTGGTGACTTCTCTGGCCGCTCAGTCAGCAAAGCGGGAGATATCAACGGTGATGATATTGACGACTTGATTATTGGGGCAAGTGGTGCCGACCCCAACGGCAATGACGATGCTGGGCAAAGCTATGTCCTCTACGGCAACGCCGCCCCAAAAGTTGACCTCAACGGTGCTGGTGCAGGCATTAATTATGCTGCCACCTTTAGCGCCACCCCTGTAGCAGTTGTGGATAGTGCCAAGCTCACCGTTGCCGACATCAACACTTCGACTCTCAAACAAGCGACCATTACCATTACTAATCTCTTGAATGGTACAAATGAAAGCCTCAATGCTAACACAACTGGCACCAGCATCAGCGCTAGTTACAACGCTGCCATTGGCATCCTTACCCTCAGTGGTACAGATACACTAGCGAATTACCAGAAAGTTTTGCGGACGGTAACTTACCATAATACAGCTGCTACTCCCAACACTACTACCCGTACAATTCAGTTTGTTGTCGATGATGGCGAAGCCCACAGCAATACCAGTAACGTTGCTACTACCACCCTGAAGGTGATAGCTCCGATCGCGGGAACTGCTGGTGCAGATACTCTCTTCGGCACACCTGCCAACAACATCATCGACGGCAAAGCTGGTAACGATACCCTGACAGGTAATGGTGGTCAAGATAAGTTTGTGATTCGCCGAGGCGATGGCAATGACACCATTACCGATTTTGGTGGTGTTACTAAAGGTACAAACCCATCAGCAGCAGTAATTGCCAATGTTGACACACTGCAATTTATCGGGACTGACTTAACTGCCCGAAATCTGCTATTGACTCAAAATGCCAACAATTTGGAAGTTACCTTTGAAAATGTGCCTAATACCAAAGTCACTCTGCAAAACTTTCAATTAGAAAACCTGGATAACTTACCAGCTTCTGGAGCAAGGTCTGCCATTGGTAATATCCTATTTGATGACCAAACCAGCCTTTTCGACAGTTTTGATGTTTTGGATGCTAACTCAACTCAAACTAGCCTGTTCAACAAGAACACAGTGACATTCCTCAATGACCTCTCCAACAACATCAGGGGTTTTGACAACTCTGCTGATGTGGTTAATGGTCAGGGAGGTAATGACAAAATCGACGCCTTGAGTGGCAACGACCTGCTGCGGGGTAGTGCTGGTAATGACACTCTCGTTGGTGGTGCAGGTAATGATACTCTAGTCGGTGGTGCGGGTGCTGACAGATTCCTTTACAATACCAATACTGCTTTTGCTAGTTCTGCTGTTGGTCAAGATCCGATCGCGGACTTCAAACACTCCCAAGGTGACAAGATTATCCTAGATAAGACTACCTTTAATGCGTTCCCGCTTCGGGTTGCCGTAGGCATCGCTTCTACCCCAGGAACAGGTTTTAGTAATGCCAGTGATTTTAAAGTGACTACTTTAAGCAAAGCCAGCACAGCGAAAATTGTCTACAACGCTGTAAGTGGGCAGTTGTTCTACAACCAAAATGGTAGTGCGGCTGGTTTTGGTAGCGGTGGTCTATTTGCCACCCTTAGCGGTGCGCCCACTCTCACAGCTACAGACTTCATCATTCAAGCGTAGTTGGTTAATATAGCAGTTCTCAACTGGGTATAAGGAAAAGGATTCGTGAGGGCGTGCAGCTAGCCCTACGCCCTCACTGTATATTTGCTATAACCCTTACCAATCAGTTTCTTTAGTGTCATCCCAGACTTCCAATTCCAAGTCGCGGAGATAGGTTAACCCGCTCTGAATTTGTGCATCTGTTCCTTGTAGTTCAAGGTCAAACCAACCATCACCGACAGCATTCGCTCCCAAAATCGCTGCCGTGATATTCACAGTCAGTCCATAGTTAGACACCAAGCGAGAAATTACAGGTTCCTGGTGATAATCTTTGGGAATTCTTAGTCGAATCCGTTTGTTGGTAAGTGTATTGTCAGTAGCCATATCTGAATTATTTCAATCCCTGATCGGGATTGGTACAGAACTACTCTTAACCCTAACGGTATTTTCCTGATAGGTACTAAGTAGATCGTACCATGTCCCATGATTTGCTTGTATCCTATTCAAAGGATAACTATAATCTCTTGATTTTTCTATTCAACATCTTTAATGCGGGTTTTCCGTTCCAGAATCTCCTTCAGCACTAAGGTTACTACTGCTAGCAACGCTAACAGTACAGCCGCAGAGAAGGCAGCTTCGGTTTCATATTGTTTGTAAGCGTCTTCTACAAACAGTGGTAGGCTCTGGGTTTGGTCAGCAATGTTGCCAGATACGACCGAAACCGCGCCGAATTCACCCATTGCTCTGGCGTTGGTCAAAATTAAACCGTAGAGTAAACCCCAACGGATACTAGGCAAGGTGACGCGCCAAAATATTTGCCAATCTTTCGCACCTAGAGTTCTAGCAGCTTCTTCTTGATCCTTACCAAATTCCTCTAAAACAGGAATTACTTCCCGCGCCACAAAGGGCATACTCACGAAGGCTGTAGCCAGCACCATACCTGGAAAGGCAAAGATTATCTTGATATCATGAGCCTGGAGCCAAGGGCCAAACCACCCATTGCGTCCGTAAAGTAGCACAATCATCAATCCTGCGACTACGGGCGAGATGGAAAAGGGCAAGTCAATAATGCTCAAAACTACGGCGCGTCCGGGAAATTTATGACGAGCGATCGCCCAAGCTGCACATAAACCAAATACCGTATTTAAAGGTAGAGAAATCACAGCCAGCAATAGCGTTAGCCAAGCTGCATGGAGAAAAGCTGGCCGCGTCAGATTGGACAGAAATGGCCCAACTCCTTTGCTGAAGGCTTGGATAAAAACGTTAATTGCCGGGATGTATTGAACTAGGGCTAAATAGGCGATCGCTATACCAATTAAAACTATTGGCACCCAACTTTTCTGTTCTTTAGGCTTGGCTATATCTGTATCAGATGCAGATGAGTGAAAACTTGGCTTATCTACTGTCATATCGCCTTGCCCATGCTTGTAAGAAATTAATTGCTAATAGCAGTACCAACGAAATTGATAGTAAAACTATGCCAATTACTGTTGCACCAGAATAGTCATACTGCTCTAAGCGTTGGAAAATCAACACAGGTGCGATTAAATCTTGATAAGGCGTATTGGAAGAGATAATCACAGTTGAACCATATTCCCCAACAGCACGAGAGAAACCCAAGGCAACACCAGTTAAAATTGTCGGAAATAAAGGTGGCAAAATCACTTTCAAAAAGGTTTGCCATTGAGAAGCACCTAGACACCAAGCGGCTTCTTCAATTTCATGTTCCATTTCCTGAAGCACGGGTTGCACAGTTCTCACGATAAAAGGTAGTGAGATAAATATCATTGCCACCGCTACTCCCGTGCGGGTAAAAGATACCTTAATTCCCAGTGGTGCTAGTAACGAACCTAACCACCCATTATCACTGTAAACTGTTGCCAGGGTTAGTCCTGCTACCGCAGTTGGTAGTGCAAAGGGTAAATCTACTGTGGCATCAATCACGCGTTTTAAGGGGAAGTCGTAGCGAACCAAAACCCAAGCAATCAGAGTGCCAAAAATCCCATTGAGTAAGGCAGCGAAGATTGCTGTCACAAAAGTGACATTATAAGTGGCTAATGCGATATCGCTGGTTGCGATCGCCCAAAATCTCGCCGGAGGTTCCGTACTTGCTTTCAGGAACATGGCAATTATGGGGATAAACAACATCACCGTCAGGTATCCAATGGTGATTCGCCAAGTCCAAGGAACCCGCCCCAATGTCTTCCAGAATGGCGTTTTGCGTCCAACTTCCACAGAAGGAGATACAGTCGTCATAGTCAAAAATTCAAAATTTAAAAGAAGTTTTTTGTCAGTATTCGTAATTCGTAATACTTCGGCTACGCCCTTACTTCGACGCCGCTCAGTACAAGTCGGCTACGCTCTCCCAAGGCTCAGTACAAGTTCGTAATTGAAGGACAGAGCAACTAACAAAGCTTATGGCACGCTGTGCGAACAATTGTGGAGTAATAATTACGAATTACGAATTATGTTGACTAATTACCGTTTATTTTTGGGCTTGAATTTTGTCAAACACGCCCCCCTCTGCGAAGAACTTCTTATCAATTGCTTCCCAACCGCCTAAGTCTGCAACTGTACCCAAAGTTTTCACCTTGGGAAATTTGTCTGTAACTTCTTTAGTTTGAGCGATAGTCTCATCCACAGGACGGAATCCCAATTTGACAAACTCTTGCTGTGCTTCTGGGGTATAGAGGTATTTCACAAAACCTTCAGCAACTTCGCGGGTTCCGTGCTTATCGACGTTCTTATCTACTACAGCGATCGGATTGTCAATGGATATATTCACATCGGGAACGACATACTCAACCTTTTCGCCCTTTTGCTGTGCCAAAATCACTTCGTTTTCGTAGTTGATTAAGACATCTCCCTGCCCTTGCTTGGCGAATGTATCAGTCGCTTCCCGCGCATCTTTAGGCAATACTGGGACATTTTTGTAAACTTTAGTCACAAATTCAGTAGCTTTAGCCTCATCGCCACCTGTTTTAATCACAGAATCCCATAGTGCTAAGAAATTCCATTTAGCAACGCCTGACGTTTTGGGGTTAGCAGTAATTAATTTTACGCCGTCTTTGGCTAAATCTTCCCAGTTCTTGATGCCTTTAGGATTGCCTGAACGAGTTACTAATGCTGCAACTGATTTGGAGACAATACCATTGTTGGGAACTTCCTTCTCCCATCCTGGCTGAATCAATCCAGCTTTCTCAATCTTTGAGGTGTCTCCAGCTAGTGCCAAATGAACAACATCTGCTTCCAAACCATCGATAATGGCGCGAGTTTGGGAACCAGATCCGCCATAGCTCTGCTTGAAGGTGACAGTTTGGTTATGATCTTTCTTCCACTGTTCGACAAATTTAGGAATGATGGCTTCGTGAGCTGCTTTAGTAACCGCAAAGGAAACCAGGGTTAGTTCAACATCTTTGTTGCTAGCAGCAGCAGGACTAGCAGCAGGGGCTTCGGTAGAAGAATTACTCGCAGTTCCACCAGAGCAGGCGGCAAGCGCCACACTCAAAACAGTCCCTACTAAAAAGAGCGATACAAAGCCTTTAAGCGAATTCAGTCTGAACCGATACGTTCTATTGAACGCGATCGCTTGTAACTTTTTCAGTGGGCGTTGCCACAAACTCATTCTATTTCCTCCACTAAATCTACAAATAATTGATCGGAATACAGCTATATAGTGTTTATAATACTAAATGATTCCATGTATGTAGTTACAAACACCAAAAACATCACATTCTTTATCTAGAATATGGTGATTCTACCAGTTCTGTGAGGAATTACAATGCTTTTATTTTCAACTATCAAGTTGTCATCACAATTGGCTACCTAATGATCAGGCAAATTGCTTCATTAGTCATTAGTCCAAGAGAAACCACGCCCACTCTTTGATGTGGTTTGAATTAGTCTGATATCATTAGTTTTTTTCGCCCAGAAGGGGCCAGGTATGTACCAAAAACTCTTTATGAAAAACAAAACCCATCTAGAAAGTATCTAAATGGGAAAAATTTCTGGTTAATTTTTGAATTCGCCAACAGGATCAGATTCTTAACTGAGTGCATATTTCAGGGGTAGTCCGTCCTGAAAAACTAGTAATTCTCCCGGTTGGATTTGTGTCCAAACTTCGTTGTCAGTGAGGGGTGTGGTAGCAATGACAGCGACGCGATCGCGTTCTGTAGTCACCTCCCGAAAATCTACGGTCATGTCTTGGTCAATTAAATGGGCCGCTGCAAAGGGCGCTTGGCGGACGATGTAACTGAGTTTGGTTGAGCAATAAGCAAAAAAGTGTTCTCCATCTGATAATAAGTAATTAAATATACCCAGTTTTGCAATGACAGCAGTAATTTCTTGCAGCACAGGGTACAGTTCCTTGATGTCAGGCTTACCCCCAGGAAAGCGCGATCGCAATGTTTCTAGCATCATACAGAATGCTTTTTCACTATCGGTGTCACCTACGGCTTGATAAAAACCCAAATTTTCTGGATCAAAATTTGGTAAATTACCGTTGTGGGCAAACACCCAATACTGACCCCACAATTCTCTGCGGAAAGGATGGCAGTTGTGTAGGGCAACTTCACCCTGAGTAGCTTTACGGATATGGGCTATGACATGGGTTGAGTGGATGGGATAACTCCGCACGAACTCTGCGACAGGAGAAGCAACAGAAGGCTGGGCATCTAAAAACATTCGACATCCCTTTCCTTCAAAGAAAGCAATGCCCCAACCATCTCTATGATCATCCGTTTTTCCTCCCCGTGCAGAAAACCCTTCAAAAGAAAAGCAAATATCCGTTGGAACATTGCAATTCATTCCGAGCAATTGACACATGGATGTTGCAGCTCTCAATTTTTGACTAAGGCCTCAGGATCAAGATACTTCAGAATGCTGCATTGATCTGGAGCGATCGCTTCAATCTTAGAATTTAAGGCTAACTCCGCAGGAGCCTCACGTCTCAATAACATTGAAGATAGCTTTGCCTAACTTTGAGTAAGTTTATTGAAGCAGGTCTTTAGGAAACTCGATAGCCGAAGGCTTAAGCTTCGCTTATCGCCAACACTCCAAACAAGCAAATGGAGTCGCCTAACAAGCAAATGGAGTCGCCTAACAAGCAAATGGAGTCGCCTAACAAGCAAATGGAGTCGCCTAACAAGCAAATGGAGTCGCCTAACAAGCAAATGGAGTCGCCTAACAAACAAATGGAGTCGCCTAACAAGCAAATGGAGTCGCCTAACAAGCAAATGGAGTCGCCTAACAAGCAAATGGAGTCGCCCAACAAGCAAATGCGATCGCCGAAATCACAACAAAGTAATACCAATTTAGGAAAATAATGCAACAGATAAACCATTTGTAGAGACGCGATTCATCGCGTCTTCACCGAAGGATGTGTTGCAATCATTAATTGAATTGGTATGCCCAATGCCCAATGCCCAATGCCCCATGCCAGGAATAATGGCAGTTGTCGAATCGTTAAACAAAAAAAACAAGAGGTTAAATCTATGGATGAAAATCTCATATTAATTTGACGTGAGTTCGACAAGTACTTTTCTGACCTCTCCCCCAACCCCTCTCCGTGTCGGAGAGGGGAACAAAAAGCCTAATTTTTCGTTACTCCTGCCTCAATACAGTTCGGTTAAGGTTATTGGTGGGGTGTTATGGTGTGTAGAGACTAGCAATTGCAACGTCAAGACAAGCGTTATCAATAGACAAATTATCTAAAAGACCACGCCTAACAGTTTTATAAATGTCTCCAAAAGTTCTTGTGCTTTCTTAACTAAGAGTTGATTTATAAAGTAAATCTTAAGTAGGGTGTGTTATGGGTTTAGCCTAACGCACCGCCACATAATACGGTGCGTTAGGCGCTTGACCAAAATTTTTCGTGACAAACCATAATTCAAATATGCGCCTAACACACCCTACAGTAATTTTATTTTTACTTTATAAATAGCCTCTAATTACGAATTACGAATTACGAATTACGAATTACTTAAGGCATTTGCTGTAAATATTGCTCATAGCCTAATTCTTCTAATTTTGCTTGCTTTGCAATTACTGATTCACATAGGGTTTGGCGATATTGCTGCACTCTTTCTAACAATTCTGGTTGCTGAGTTGCCAGGATTTGTACTGCTAGAAGTCCGGCATTTTTGGCATTACCGATCGCCACTGTTGCCACAGGAATCCCCGCAGGCATTTGTAAAATAGAATACAAAGAATCCACACCTTGTAAGTTACGAGTGACTACAGGAACACCAATGACAGGAAGTGGAGTTAAAGACGCTACCATTCCCGGCAGATGGGCAGCACCACCGGCACCAGCAATAATTACTTTAATACCGCGTTGGTGTGCAAGTTGAGCATATTGCACCATGCGTTCTGGGGTACGATGAGCAGAAACGATCGCCACTTCGCTTTCAACGCCAAATTCTTCACAAACTGCGATCGCGTCTTTCATGGTGGGCAAATCAGAATCGCTGCCCATAATAATACCAACTAAGGGAGTCATAATAATTCAAAATACAAAATTCAAAATTATTTGAGCTAACTTATGGAAGCTAGGTAATGCCGATCATCATCTCATCTATTGGCGTTGTTTGAATTGATTTAAAGAGTTTTTGGTACATACCTCGCCCCAAGCGAGCCGTTGCGTGGGCGAAAAAACTAATCACGTCAAAGAGTGCGCGTGGTATCTCTTGGACAAATGACAAATGACTAATGACTCCGTGAAGCAGTTTGATATTGGTTGCATCTAAAATCAGATTTAGCAATATCTCGTCAGTGTGATGACCCAAGCAACACAAAATCCTGTAGATATTATCAATGCTAGAGTGCCTGGTTACAAAGATTTGCAGATGCTCTTGATTAACCAAGAAGGCATAATTGAGGAAATCTTGCCAATGGGTACGGTAGGGACGCACAGATGTACGTCTTTACTAGATGTAGCAGGTGACTGGATTTCTTTAGGCGGCGTTGATTTGCAAATTAACGGTGCGTTGGGTTTGGCATTTCCCGAATTGACGGCTGAAAATGCTCATATACTCCAAAAAATCTCACAATTTTTGTGGGATGTTGGGGTAGATGGATTTTTACCTACACTTGTGACAACTTCAGTAGAAAATATTCAGCGATCGCTTGCTATGATTGCTGAGGTTATCCCCAGTCAACAAGCTGGTGCCAAGATTCTCGGAGTACATCTAGAAGGCCCATTTTTGAATTTCCAAAAGCGCGGCGCACACCCAGCAGAGTACCTGTTACCCTTAACAATTGATCAGATAAAGCGGGTTTTGGGTAATTATGCAATGCTCGTGAAAGTTATCACCTTAGCACCAGAGTTAGATTTAACTGGTGAAGTAATTCCATATTTGCGTTCTCTGGGGATTATTGTCAGTTTAGGGCATTCTCAAGCAACAGCGACCCAAGCGCAACGTGCCTTTGAGGAGGGTGCAACGATGGTAACCCATGCTTTCAACGCCATGCCAGCATTACATCACCGCGAACCAGGATTATTAGGGGCAGCAATTATCCATCCTGATGTGATGTGTGGTTTTATTGCTGATGGTGAACACGTTTCGCCCACGATGCTGCAAATTCTACTTCGCGCTAGCTATCAAGAAAAAGGGCTGTTCCTCGTCAGCGATGCCCTTTCACCTCTGGGGCTACCCGATGGGGTGTATCCTTGGGACAGTCGGCAAATTGAAGTTAAAAAGGGTACGGCACGACTGGCGGATGGCACTTTGTCGGGGACGACTTTACCTTTGTTGGTGGGAGTGCAGAATTTAGTGAAGTGGGGAATTTGTGACGTAGAAAGTGCAATTTTACTAGCTACTAATGCACCTAGAAAAGCGATTGGTTTAGCAGGAATTGTTAAGAGTCAACCCGCTAATTTACTACGCTGGCATTGGGATGAGACTACAAAAGAATTAACTTGGCGACGTGTTCTTACCGCAGAGATGGTGAAGAAGGCAGGAGGTTGGAATTTATCTGTTACTCTCAACTCCATCTAATTCCAAAGTCGGCAAAAGAGAAAAGTTTTATGATCCCTTTCCCTTTAACCTGAGTGGAGTCGAAGTTTTAATATCAATTCGTAATTCGTAATTCGTAATTATTATGCAGGGTTAGGTTGGGTTCCACTTTGAAGTAGCTGGATAATAGCAGCTTTTTCTAAGATTCCAACTAGGACACCATTTTTACGAATCACAGGAAGCACAGATAGCTTTTGTTGTTCGAGTAACTGCATAACTTCCAGCAGAGGTTGATCGGATTGAACTGTGGTTGATTCGGTAATTGGTCGCATGACTTCTTTTACTTGAGTTTCTGACCACAGTGCTGTTGGGATGGTTCGTAAATTATCAACTGCGATCGCACCTACTAATTGTCCATCATCATCAGTCACTAAGAACCGATGCCAGTTTTGCCCACTTATAACTCGCTCATCGGCAAACTCTCTCAGGGTAAGATTAGCAGATACAATCGGGCTATCAGGGGTTACAGCATCTTCGGCTGTCAAACCTGTGAGTTTTTCTTGCACTCTGGCAAATTGAGCCGCATTACCAGCATTTTGCAACAAGAAGAAGCCAATTAACAAGTTCCAGAAGTTACCGGCGCTGCCAAATAATAGTAGGGGAAGTACACCTGAAAGAATTGCTACCCAACCAAAGATTTGCCCAACTCGACTAGCAAAGGTCACACCTTTATAAGGATTGCCTGTAATTTTCCAAACAAGGGCTTTCAGTATATTACCGCCATCTAAGGGTAAGCCAGGAATCAGGTTAAATAGGGCTAATGCCAAGTTAACGGAAGCTAAAACACCAAGAATTGCAGCTAACGGCCCTGATGCAGTAGTAGTAATACCAATAGCTGTAACGATACCGCACAGTAGTAAACTAACTATTGGGCCTGCGATCGCTACCCAAAAAGCTTCACTTGGGGTTTTTGACTCTTTTTCTAAGCTAGCCAAACCGCCAAATATAAACAGAGTAATAGATTTGACATCAATACCCTGACGAATCGCAACAAAACTGTGGCCTAATTCATGGGCGACGACAGAGGCAAATAACATGAGTGCACTCATCAATCCCAGTAGTAAAGCTAATCCCGCAGACAATTGGGGAAATTGTGCCGCCAGTCCACTGCTATAGCTCCAAGTTACTAAACCCAGAACTAAAAACCATGACGGATGGATATAGAAGGGAATTCCCAAGAGATTACCAACGCGAATTGTGCCATTCATGTCGTTCACCTTTGATTTCAGCTTCGAGAGGTTTGCTTTCGTCCTTCTCAATGTCTATAGTGTAACGAAAGGTTAAGAGATTTTAATTTTGATGACGGTAGTAGTGTCCGTCCGTAAAGGTGCGGTTATTGGCAATATTGGCAGCATCCCAAGTAATATCATGTCCGGTTGAACACAAGTCAATTGCAAACGTTGTGAAGCAATCACAAGGACTCTGCGATTGCTTCTCTACAAGACGCTCCGCGAACGCTCCACTTCGTTGCACTCGCAATGACATATCATAAGCAATTTGCCGGACATGATATAACTCTCACTACCTCTCTATAGTTACATCAGGCAGGCGGCTCCACTCATTCCAAGAGCCATCGTAATTCCGAACATTCGGATAGCCTAATAAATACTTTAGGACAAACCAGGTATATCCAGAACGCCCACCGATCGCACAGTAGGGAAACACTTCCCGATCAGCCGTAATGCCCTTACTATGATAAAGATTTTTCAATTCGTCGAATGATTTAAAAGTTCCATCCTCATTGAGAGTTAAGATATGCTCAAGATGGACTGCACCTGGAATATGTCCAGTAAGTTCACCTTCTTTTGGTGGCTGATCGAAAAACCACTCACCACAATATTCTTGAAGTGTTCGGACATCCAACAAAACGCTATCGCTTTGACCAATCGATGCCTGAACTTCATTATGTAATACTCGCAGATGAGCATCAGTAGCTTTGGCACGGTAATCAGTGGTAGGAAATGTGGATAACTCAGTTGCCAGTGGACAACCATCTGATTTCCATTTCTGGTAACCGCCATTGAGAACTCGTACATTCTCATGCCCAAAGACTTTCAATAACCAGAAAATCCAGGCTCCGGTTCCAGGATAACCGCCATAGGCAATCACTGTTGTGTCATTGGTGATGCCTGAGCGTGCCATCAGCCTTTCAAAAGCTCGCGCATCCAAATTCATCTTCAAATCGGGCAATAGTAAGTCTGTAAAAATGTTCCAGAAGACAGCACCAGGTATGTGAGCATTTTTGTACGGCTCTGGACTCATATCCACTTCGATAATGCGGATGTTTGGATCGTTGAGATGATTTGCAAGCCACTGGGTATCAACGAGAATGGATGGATGAGCGTATTGAGACACTTAATATTTCTCCTGTAATCGCGCTAAAAGAATTGAAAGTTGTGTTTACTCTTCGGATTTAGTCCTAACTTTTCACGGTATCTGGAAAACCTCTCTCTAAATCTCTCTCCTAAAAGGAGAGAGACTTTGAATTTTCCCCCTTCCCGCCACGGGTTGGGGGTTAGGGGGTTAGGTTTTTCGTGCGCTTTTCCACATAACGTGAAAAGTCAGGGATTTAGTCTTGGTTGTGGTTGGGAAATACGATGTGTGATGTCCGATGAACTAAGGTTGTGGAAATAGAGAATAAGGAAAAGCCGATGAGTGGGTGGAAGACTGCTAAAGGAAAAGAAGTCTTCAAGTGAATTGTGAGAAATTGCAGTCCAAGCAGCACTGGGATACTTGCTGTAAGGCTTTGGACTCTTCGAGGAAACGGCATCAAAAACACCCATACCAACAAAATTACTGAGAGTCCGCTATATCCTCGCACGAGCCAAATATGTAGGTTCCACCAATCAGAGTTGTAAAAATAAGCCAGTCCAACACTGAATACTTGGGTTGCTAAACAGAGATTGAAAAACACTACTGCAATAAAAAAACTGATTTGAATCCAACGCCGGGATATCTGTGTATCATCAATGCCAGAATTTACAATCATGGTTAAGTAATCCAAAAAAAGCAAACAAATTAGTCATTGGTCATCGGTCATTAGTCATTAGTCATTGATAAAGAGTTTTTGGTACATACCTCGCAAGAGAGTGGGCGAAAAAAACTAAGGACTAATGACCGAATAATTACTAATTCGTAATTCGTAATTCGTAATTAAAGGTACAGAGCAACTAACTAACATTTTATGGAGACAAATAAATTTATTCCTTATTTCAGAGCAAGCGACTGAAGTCGTGGGGTAATAATTACGAATTACGAACTTGTACTGAGCGTAGCCGAAGTATTATAAATTACGAATTATTTTGACTAATAACTAATGACTCCGCGAAGCGGTTTGATGTGACAAAAGCTAGGATAGGTCTGGTTGCTATACTGCGCCTAGACCTCGAACGGGTACAATTTGCTAATCATGATTGCATTACAAACTCTATTTCATGCAATTGCTCAAGCTGAAGATGAACAGACGTTGCGATCGCACATACCCGCAGAAATGAGTGAGTATTTTTCAGCTACACGATGTGGGCTGTTTTTCTTTGCTCAAATTCCTCTAGCTAACAGCAAGCTCCAAAAAGCGCTGCAAATTGCATTATCACCCCAACACAATCCAGTTGCACGCTACTTGCTAGAACGCCATGCCCCTGTTCATGAAGCTTTGGTAGTAGAACCTAAGACATGGCAGTTGATTTGTCCTCGTGCCGATCACTGGCACGTCATGGCAGGGCCAATTGTCAGCAATGGTAAGTTAGTGGGGGTGGTAGGTTTTACCCGTGAGCAGGGAATGCCTGCATTCGACTCACAAAATCTCACAGATTTAAGTGCGCTTTGTCTGCATATTTCTACTTGGGTGACAATGGTGCGAGCGCAACACCCATTACTATTACAGACAGAGCGTTTAACGCCTCGTGAAGTGCAAATTGCTTCCTTGGTGGCTCAAGGACAAACTAATGCAGAAATTAGTGCTGAACTTTGGATTACTGAAAACTCTGTCAAGCAAGCCTTAAAAAGGATGTTTCGCAAGCTTGAGGTTTCATCTCGTGCTCAGATGGTTGCAAAGCTTTCCACAGTTTCAAAATAAATGCCCTGTACTAACCATTTCTATAAAAATTAAGGTGAAACGGCTGAAGGGGAAAAGGAAAAGGTTTTGAATACATCCTTTACCTTTTCCCAGACCACAAGGAAGGTGAAGATTACTTATCCGAACCGTATTCGGGTGACTCTCTGGCTTAGGCATCCACCTATGTAGGACTTACGCACTGTACAAATGCATCGTGATGTGCATTACCTATCTTGAGGAAGTTTTCAGGCTTTTCTTAATTATCCTGCGATCGTAAATAGACCATGCTGTAGGGGCACAGCATTGCTTAGCCCTTACAAAAGATATGGTTTTTAACCCAATACGCTTGGCTTTGTGAAAAATTGCTTTGTTGGGTTAAGCAAAGCGCAACCCAACAAAGCCCCGGAAATGTTGGGTTTCGTTCCTCAACCCAACCTACACAGTTTAAGGTTTTTAGCGTTAACTCAACTGTATTGGTTTTTAACGTTGACCCATATTTGGTATTTATTGTCAATGCGTAAGTCCTACTATGCTGCAATTGTCTCCATAAGCTGAGAAATTTTCTGCAACATCGGGGCAATTATATCAGCAGGGACAGGACGACTGAAGTAGTAACCCTGACCTTCATCACATCCCTGCATTTTCAGGTAGTCAAGCTGTTCTTGGGTTTCCACACCCTCTGCTGTGATACTCAACCGGAGGCTTTTTGCGAGGGCAATAATGGCATCGGTGACGGCGGCGCTATCAGGATTAGACATGACATCCTGCACAAATGACTGATCAATCTTCAGTATATTCACAGGAAAGCGCTTCAAGTAGCTCAGGGAGGAATAACCGGTGCCGAAGTCGTCTAGAGCCAACCATATACCCAGTTCTCGTAATTGTTTTAAGGTTTTAATTGATCGCTCAATGTTACCCATCAAGAAGCTTTCTGTTACTTCCAGTTCCAGATCAGATGCTTGGAGTCCAGTCTCCTCAAGAATTTGGTTGATCACCTCAACCAGATACGGTTGTTCAAACTGTCGAGCTGACAGATTCACAGATATCCGAATTGGGGTAAATCCAGCAAGCTGCCAAGCACGGTTTTGGGCGCAAGCAGTTCGCAAGACCCATTCGCCAATTGGTACGATCGCACCATTGGCTTCTGCAATCGGAATAAACTTTGCTGGAGAAATCATACCTAAAGTAGGATGCTGCCAGCGAATCAACGCTTCCATAGCTGTAACTTTTCCGCTCTGTAAATCAATCAGAGGTTGATAATAAACCAGCATTTCGTTGCGCTCAAGCGCCCCATGTAATTCATTTTCTAATGTCAATCGTTCCTGCAACTGAGCATTAATTTCTGGCGAATAGAATTGGTATTGGCTACGCCCTTGCTGCTTCGCTTGGTAAAGCGCTATATGAGCCTGCTGCAAAAGTTGATCTATGCTATTGCGATCATTTATGCCATTAATTGTGATCCCAATGCTGGCGGTGATATGAATCGAGTTACCCTCAACAGAAAAAGGTTTGCTCAGGGTACTCAACAGCAGCTGAGATAGCTTAATCACACTTTCAACAGAATGAATCTCCATTCGGGCAAGGGCAAATTCATCTCCACTCAAATGGGCAAGAATATCTGTTTGGGCCATACAGGTTGATAACCTCTGGGCAACTGCTCTTAACAACAAATTTATTGCCTCATGCTCCAACCCATGACTTATCCCAGTGAAATCATCAATACTTAGCAAAAAGACAGCTACAAGGCGCTGGTTATTTTCAGGTTTGGATATAATTTCAAAGAGGCGATCGCAGAATAAATCACGATTGGGCAATCCAGTCAGGTCATCATAATTAGTGATGTGGTGAATTAACTCATCTAATTTGTGAAGAGTTTGTGAAGTATCTGCCATCAATGTACCCGCTTCATCAGCAAATTCTGTGGGCAATTCAGGTAAGGTTTTGGTGTCCAGATAATTTTGCAATGTAGCAGATGTCAAAATGACCGGTTTGAGGAGATGGTTAAGCGCATAAAGGGTGGCGGCCGTACCCGCTAACGTCGCCAACAGGGCAATAATCATAACTCGCGCCGCCATCTCGAAAGAATAGGAGTTTGAGATGACGAAACTCAATAGTAAGGTCAAAAGTGGTACATGAGTGCCCAAAAATGCCACCAACATGATTTTAGCGGTGTAACTTTTCTTGAGCCATCCGAAATGAGCTAAGAACGAGTATAGGTAGAGCTTGTGATTGAGCTTCATAAATGATGTTTGATAGTTGGCTAATTAGTTCCGAGCTATTCTGACAAAAAAGTATTTTTAGTTCACATTCCAGTGGAATTAGCTCTCATAGAACCCAACCCTGATAAGGTTACATATTATGCTTCCCAATTTAGTTTTCTACTTGATATATATAACGATAAAGTTTGTGTAAAACTTATTTTATAAGTAATCTCAGCATTAATACGTAGCTGGATAAGTTTGGCCAAGCCTGATTTTGTGCAGTCTCTTAGATAATTGGTATTATTTGGATTTGTCTAAAAAGTCAATTTTTTTGAGTTAATTATAAATATTTTTTACTTTTATATATTTTTTGATTGACTTGTATCCATAAAACTTTATTCTGAGAAACGAAGTTTATAGCCAGTCAACTTGTATGAGTAGCGAAAAAACTACAGAATTGCCGCTCTGGGTACAAGATAGAGATATAGTCAAGATAATTCGTAATTGATAATGACGCTCGATGACTCGCTACCGCAACGCTTACGTAATTCGTAGTTATGACCCCACGACTGAAGTCGCTTGCTCTGAAAGAAGGAAAAAATTTATTTATCTCCATAAACTTTAGTTAGTTGCTCTGTACCATAAATTACGAATTACGAATTACGAATTACTAATTATTTGGTCATTGCTCATGATGAAGAAGTACAGTGGCGAGAAGGAAAACGCCCGGATTATTCTTACACCAATGAATTTCTTCATCAAGAGAGTAAATTTCAGCATCCAGAAGGTTCATAAGATGCGATGTCTACGACGGGCTGCGCCTACGCACAAAACTTAGTCCGAAATTTTGAGATGGAAGCTTCTAATAAATCTAATCCTTAACAGTAGCTTTCGATTGTTACTGATAAGTTTAATTAAAGCATTATTTTGATAATAATGTTTTTCTTCAAAAATTAACCGCAGGGGGTTATCCCTTCCATTCCCAAAAGCAGTAGCTCTGGCGGTTAGAAGTCGAACTAGCTTGACTACACGAGACAAAACCTGCCTCCGCAGGTTAGCAAACCTTTGATTTTGTATTAGTCCACGGAGGTGGACGAGAGTTTGTGTAGTAGCGACTTCTAGTCGCCTAATACTTATTCCAGTTTATTAGTAGAAAATAGCCGATTTGTAACTTGCTTTAACACCTTTAATGCTGTTAACGAACCTCGAATCAGCCGAGTAGCAGCAAGGGGCTGTCGAAGCATTCCTATCGCTAAAGGAAAAGGATTTAGGGAGCCATCAGAGTTAATTGCTGGTGTGAGATCGGGGATATTGTGCTGACAATCGTCGCTGACTACTCGCAGCATTGCCACTACAACTCCAGCCGCATTGAAAAACTCTAGGGCGGTAAATCCTTCCATATCAACAACATCAGCCGCCAAAGTCTCACCTAAACGGCGTTTTTCGGCAGCAGACCAAATTACGCGATAGCTTGTCAGTGACTTGACTAAATTTGGTGGGGAGTCGGGAGAGACGCGATTAATCGCGTCTGTACTGAGTGCTGAGTGTAATTGTGCTGTGAAAGTGCGATCGCATTCTCGCTGCTTTCCCTGATAAACACAATCTCGATATAGGACAATATCACCAACTGTATAGCGATCGCTCAAGCTGCCACAGATACCCATAATCAGCACTCTGGATGGAGCTAAAAATTGTCCTTGTTGTAGGTATTTAAGTAAAGGCTTCATCCCAACAGGTATGGCTACTACCGTTGGGATAGAACCAGTAACGCCGCTTAATCCGCGACAGACAGCTTTATATTCTGCTCCCTGAGGCACCAGAATTGTGTTAATGGGCAAAAAATTAGGCACTAGCCCTCTCGACAGTTTCAAGTTTACGTTTGGGTATTAACTCAAGGATGCGGAGGGCGATACTGGCAAGTCTGGGTAGTAATTGCGGTTGGAGTAGTCGCGGATCATACTTGCTCATCCGGCGCTGATTTTCTGATAGACAAATGCTGAGAAATTTTTCGATTGTGAGGTCTTTAGTAAAGATGTCAGTACCCGTGACGGCGAAGCCAGTCTTACTGGGGTCATCATTGCCAAAGACGGCAATCAAATTGCTGAGTGCCTTGCCGTAGTGCCAGAGAGTTTTGACGCTCCGCAGAGGGGTAAATTCCTGACCACGATGAATTTGTGTATATGTAAACCAGTTGACAAAAAAGACAATATGGCGTGTCTCTTCGTCTATGATCGGATCAAAGATTGTGAAGATTGACTCTGGAAAAACATTAGCTTCACGAGCGATCGCAAATAGCCCGTAAGCAAAGAAGGTATCCAGGCATTCTTCAAAGCCAAAGCGCGTAAAGACTGGCTCAATATTTTGGGGAACTTCAATAGGTTGACGTTCTGGCAGTTCGATGCCGTAACGGTCGATTAATGTTTGAAGTAGGCGGGCGTGGCGCGATTCTTCTTTACCTTGGAGAGCGATCGCATTTTGTAAAATAGGATCATTCACCGTCGCTGCGTAACCACTAACTATGGCTCCGGCTTGTCGCTCTGTATCCAGAGCTTTATCCCAGAAGGGAATACTGCGTAGCAAAGTCAAAGCTGTATCGTCCAAATCTGGCCACGGGAAATTCTCCGGTTCGTATTCCCTGTAGCTTTCCATAAAGCTCTGGCAGAATAATTCCTTATGCTCAACAGAACCAAGTTTCATCTTTGAAGTTTCCTTTTGTATTAAAGATTGGGCCATATCTGAGTGACAATAAGTAATATTGCTGTTTAGTAGTAACCAAAACTCGCAAACCGAAGGTGATTGCTGTAGCATGACTAAATAATTGTGTCACCCACACGATAATTTTCCAAGATGGTAAAGCTTCATAACTCCAAATCCGCACGAGAAGTCTTCAATATTTCTAAATTGGCGATTCAATTTTCGTGGCTGACGGTGAGTTTTTGGATTGCCGTAACAGTAGCTGGTATTCTGGCTTTCAGTTCCCTCAAGTATGCCTTGTTTCCAGATATTACCTTTCCAGTGGTGGTTGTGAATGCTACAGCCCCCCTGACAACTGCCCTGGATACAGAGGCGAAGCTCACTAAATCCCTGGAAGAACGCCTCCGCTCCCTAGAAGGACTGGAGAATATTCGCTCATCCACTTATCCTAGTCAAACAGCCGTTGCCCTTTCTTTCGCCGTTGGGACGAATTTAGAAACATCGACCAAAGAAGTCGAAACTGCCCTCAAGCAGTTGACTCTACCTCAAGGGGCGACTTCTAAAATTATTCCCCTGAATTTGAATGAGTCAGCCGCCATTAGCTATGCCATAGAGAGTCCCACACGGAATCTCACAGATTTGACAAAGTTGGCGAAAGACGAGATTGTGAGTGCGATCGCTAAACTGCCAGGAGTCCTGAAAGTCTCACTGTTGGGTGGCGGTACTGCAACTCCTCCCCTAAATCCATTGAATGCGAGTGCAGCTATCCCCCAAGCAGGGGCAACATTAGTCCGGTTTAACGGGCAAGATGCACTCGCATTTCAGGTAATCAAACGTGGCAATGCTAACACCTTGGAAGTAGTGAGTCGAGTTGAAAAAGAAGTCCAAAGGCTGCGGTCTAGTCTGAAGGATGTCAAACTAACTTTAGCTTCTACTCAAGCAGAATATATCCGTCAAGCCACTCAGTCAACAATTGATGCGCTGATGGAAGCAGTCTTGTTGTCAATAGTGGTAATTTTTCCTTTTTTGTGGAATTGGCGAGCCACCCTAATTTCTGCCTTGGCGATTCCTACGTCTTTGTTGGCGACGTTTATCGTTATGGCAATTTTCGGCTTTAACCTGGAAACAATTACCCTGCTGGCTTTAGCTTTGGTGATTGGTAGTATTGTTGATGATGCGATCGTTGATGTGGAAAACATCATGCGACACGTAGATGATGGGGAAACTCCTCGCCAAGCAGCGCTTTTAGCTACAAATGAGATTGGGTTGACAGTCACCGCCGCCACTTTGACAGCAGTAGCGGTTTTTCTGCCCATAGGTTTGATGGGTGGGGTAATCGGTCAGTTCTTCAAGCCTTTCGGCATCACTGTTTCAGCCGCGATGCTCGCTTCTATGCTAGTTGCTCGGACTTTATCTCCAGTCCTAGCTATCTACTGGCTGAAACCTAAACCCTCACTCTCCCCGCGTCGAGAAGCAAAAATATCGGTAGCGTTTACCCAATTTTACAGAAACTTGCTGAGTTGGTCTTTGAATCACCGCAAGATAGTTATCGGGTTAGCTGTACTCAGCTTCATCGCAGGTGTAGCACTGATTCCACTAATTCCCAAAGGCTTTATTCCTAAACTCGATCGCGGCGAATTTAATATTGCTTATACCGCTCCTTTACCGAGTATCCCCGATTTGGGCAGACGAGGACAAGGAGGACAAGGGAGCGATATTCCCAATCCCCAATCCCCAATCCCCAATCCCCAATCCCCAATCCCCAATCCTTTAAATGATTCTCTTGAGGTTGCGAAGAAACTAGAAGAAGTTGTAAGAAAATCACCGGCAGTTGAAACGGTATTTACGACTGTTGGTTCTCGTGAGGGTGAGCCGAACAAAGGGATACTATATGTAAAGCTTAAAAAAAATCGCACAATCACCACTGCGGAACTACAAGACCAATTCCGCTCCTCATTACCTACTCTTTCTGGGGTAACTACTAGTGTCGAAGATATTCAATTTGTCGATTCTGGCGGTCAAAAACCCCTCCAAGTAGCTTTACGCGGTAATGATCTCCAAGCCTTAAGCAAAGCAGTCAAAGCAATTAAAGAGAGAATTCAGAGACTACCGGGATTCGCTGATGTCACAGTTACAGGTGAAACAAATCCACAGGGTACAGTTTTTCAAATCGAGCGTCTGAATAATCAACGGGTGGCATACGTCAGTGCTAATCTTGGCAAAGATTTATCCTTGGGTGATGCTACTGACAAAGTGTTAGCTGAAGCTAAGGCGGTGTTACCCCCTAATGTTTCCTTAAATTTAGGAGGAGATTCTGCTAGCCAAGGAGAGGTTTTTAGCAGTTTTGGCAGTACTTTAGCTCTATCTGCCCTGTGTATTGTCATTGTACTAATTTTGCTATTCAAAAGCTGGGTAGACCCTCTGGTGATTGGTGTCTCTTTGCCTTTAGCGCTAGTGGGGGCAATGTTGGCATTACTAATCACCAAAAGTGACTTTGGGATGATTTCACTCATCGGCTTCGTCTTTTTGCTGGGGCTGGCAAATAAAAATGCCATCTTGCTGGTGGATTACATCAACCAGTTACGCAACGCTGGTTTAGACCGCACCGAAGCAATCCTCAACACAGGACTAGTGCGCCTCAGACCAATTATGATGACCACTGCCTCCACTATTTTAGGGATGCTACCGATCGCATTAGGTTTTGGCGCTGGTTCGGAATTGCGATCGCCGATGGCTGTAGCGATCGCAGGTGGACTGGTAACTTCAACTATCCTCAGTTTGATAGTTGTGCCAGTAGTATACGCTATTTTGGATGATTGGTTTCCCCGATTTCAGACGAGGGAGAGAAGTTAATGCAAGTTTTTGTTACTGGGGGTACGGGCTTTATTGGTGCCCACTTGGTACGGTTGTTGCTGCAACAGGGATATGATGTCAAAGCCCTAGTCCGCTCAAGCAGCAATTTGGATAATCTACGCGGTTTGGAGGTGGAAATTGTCAAAGGCGATTTGAACGATCCAAATCTCTGGCAACAGATGAAAGGTTGTCAATATCTATTTCATGTGGCAGCCCATTATTCCCTCTGGCAAACAGATCGGGAGTTACTCCACCATAACAATGTTCTGGGTACGCGCAATGTGTTGGCAGCAGCCCGCAAAGCTAGCATTGAGCGCACCGTTTATACCAGTTCAGTAGCCGCCATTGGGGTAGGATCATCTGGTCAAGTCGTCGATGAAACACATCAGAGTCCCTTAGAAAAGTTGGTGAGTGACTACAAAAAGTCTAAGTTTCTCGCTGAACAAGAAGCCATACAAGCCTTTGCTAAAGGTCAGGAGGTAGTTATTGTCAATCCCAGCAGCCCAATTGGCTCGTTGGATATCAAACCTACCCCGACAGGTGATATAATCCTGCGGTTTTTGCGACGGCAAATGCCCTTTTACTTAGATACTGGTTTGAATTTTATCGATGTGCGGGATGTGGCATGGGGGCATTTACTGGCTTTGCAACGCGGTAAATCAGGCGATCGCTATATCTTAGGTCATCAAAACCTAAGTCTCAAGGAACTACTCGAACAACTCGCCGATATCACAGGTCTAATAGCACCTCAACGAACAGTACCCGCTTGGTTGCCCCTTAGTGTTGCCTGGGTTGATGAAAACATTCTCGCACCCTTGGGAAAATCGCCCTCAGTGCCATTGGATGGCGTTCGGATGGCGAAACAACCTATGTATTACGATGCCGCCAAAGCTGTACGAGAGTTGGGTCTACCTCAATCTCCGCTAAAGGTGGCACTTAAGGATGCTGTAGATTGGTTTGTTGCTCAGGGGTATGTCAACCCCTCTGGGGAATTAAAAATTCAAAATTCAAAATTCAAAATTCAAAATTAAAGACCCCACAGATAAATCTTGGGGTTGAGAACGTGGTGTTTTGATCAATAGAGGAGTAATAGAATGGCAGTTAATTTACAACAAGCTATGGATATTGGGAAGTATCTTGTTACCCAGCGTTTGAAAGGACGTAAACGCTTCCCCTTAGTATTGATGTTGGAACCTCTTTTTCGGTGTAATCTAGCCTGTACTGGTTGTGGTAAGATACAACATCCAAAGGAAATTTTAAAGCAAAATCTCACCCCAGAACAGTGCTTTGCCGCAGTGGAAGAGTGTGGCGCACCGGTTGTCTCAATTCCTGGGGGAGAACCTCTTCTACATCCCCAGATTGATGAAATTGTTCAGGGATTAATTGAGCGCAAGAAGTATATTTACTTGTGTACCAATGGCTTGTTATTAGAAAAGAGCCTGGATAAGTTTCAACCTTCCCCTTACCTAACTTTCAGCGTCCATTTAGATGGGATGCGGGAGTTGCACGATCAGTGCGTTGATCGCAAAGGTGTTTTTGATATTGCTGTCAAAGCCATTCGTGCCGCTAAAGCTAAAGGCTTTCGTGTCACCACTAACACCACTATCTTTGAGGGTACCCAAGCCAAAGATATGCAAGAGTTCTTCGACTTTCTAGAAACACTAAATACTGACGGGATGATGATTTCTCCCGGTTACAGTTACGAGTGGGCACCAGATCAAGATCATTTTCTCCATCGAGAACAAACACGCGCCCTCTTCCGGCAAATTCTGGCTCCCTACAAAGCTGCTGAAAAAAACTGGAACTTCAATCACAATCCGCTTTTCTTAGATTTTCTCACCGGTGAGAAGGACTATGAATGCACCCCTTGGGGTAGCCCTAGTTATAGCGTTCTCGGCTGGCAAAAACCTTGCTATCTTCTAAACGAAGGTTATTACTCTACCTTCAAGGAATTACTAGCACAAACTGACTGGAGTCAATACGGCCAGAAGAGTGGTAATCCCAAGTGTGCCGATTGCATGGTTCACTGCGGCTACGAACCCACCGCCGCAATGGATGCAATGCAACCGCAAAATATGGCGCGTGCCCTTGGCAGTGTGTTTGGCAGGGGCTAGTACTCGACCAACCCAAATAATGATGGGTGAATGCAGGTAGGGGGATCAGGGGAAGCAGGGGAAGAAAAGAGGCGTTGCATATTTGCGGGATGATTTTGCTAGTTTTGTGGGATGGGCATCTTGCCCGTCCCTTGTATTTCAGGGCGGGCGAGACGCCCACCCTACAAGAATCATCCCTTGATTCAGCAACGCCAGAAAAGAACTTGATTTTCTTACCATAAACCCCGCAAAGTTTCTTTGGTGAGTAAACCAAGTTTTAGAATCTTTTTCTCTGTGTTCTCTGTGCCTCTGCGGTTCGTTATTTAATCCAAGCAGTATTAGTTTGACATAGTACTGTAAGTAGTAGATGCTACACAAAACAAGAGTGCGATGCCTGCGGCAGGCTACCCCTACGCACCCTTAAGCATTATGTTTTGGTGCGTAGCGAAAAGGATGTAGGCACAATTCATGAATTGTGCTTATCAAGCATTTTGGGCAACGCATACATAATTAATTTTTGGAGATGTCTACTGATAAATCCAGATTCTTGTATATCCTGTTACTTGCGCCACCTCCTGCGGTGTTTTTCCCGTCGCTAATAACCAAATTATTTGGTAATGGCTGCGTTCGTTGTGTTGCTTCTGTTGCCTGACGATAACGAACTAATGTCAATACGCTTGGGTTAAGGATAATCGTAGGTTGGGTGGAACTTAAGTGTTACCCAACAAACCCGCGAAAATGTTGGGTTTTGTTCCTCCAACGCCACTTGCTTCAAGTCGGGAAACCCGCCCAACGCAGTGGCTCCCCAACCTACGCAGTTTATGGTTTTTGCCGCTAACTGAACTGTATTGGAACTAATGTGGTTTGCGTAGGCGTAGCCCGCCGTAGGCATCGCAATCCGTTTGGGCATAAGACGTAGATAGATGCACTGCAACTCTTCCAGCTTTATTATAAGTATTTATCCGAACTTGATATTAGACATCTCCAGAAATTAGGTTTTCACCTAGGCAGAATAAGGGTTTGAGATTCTTTTTCGGAGATGTCTATTGCAAATCTAGAGCTTCGGCCGGGCTAGTAGTAATCCTAAGTCTGCCGATTGCATAGTTAACTGCAATGGATGCAATGCAGTCGCAAAATATGGCGCGTGCCCTTGCCAGGAGTTAGTAAGTAGCCAATAATACACAACTTAAATGTGCGATGCCTGCGACGGGCTACACCTACACACCCTTAAAGGGATTTCCCACAGATAAATTATCCCATATTTGGGGTGGGAGAAAAGTCAATAGGTAAAAGAAATAAAATTGTAAACTTATGTAAAGCAAATTCACAAACATAACAATAATTTGTAATAAATAATGACGCGGCAGCATTGTATAAAGATATCTTGGAAGGAAAAAACAACATCTTAATCAGGTTTTCCAGTCGTTCACAGAAGTTTGAAGTTTTTTAACAAAAGTTATAATCTGAAAGCCTGGAGATCGTAAACTTATTCCGTGGATGTCTGTTTTGAACCTTTCGTAACTCGTCAGGCAGTACTGACATCAAAAAAAACTGAAACCATTCAGTTTTGAGTCCAATTATTCTTAACCAAGCAAACTAGGAGATTTAAGGCAATGGTTTTAGATGCATTTGCAAAAGTAGTTTCCCAAGCTGATACACGTGGAGAATATCTCTCCGATGCACAATTGGATGCTTTGAGCGAACTAGTCAAAGATGGTAACAAGCGTACAGATGCCGTTAACCGTATTACCAGCAATGCATCTGCTCTTGTTGCTGCTGCGGCTCGTGATTTGTGGGCAGAACAACCCCAATTGATCACTCCTGGTGGTAATGCTTACACCAGCCGTCGTGCAGCTGCTTGTATCAGAGATTTGGACATCATTCTTCGCTATATCACCTATGCTATCTTTGCTGGCGATTCCAGCGTACTAGATGACCGTGCCCTCAATGGTTTGCGGGAAACCTATTTAGCATTGGGAACTCCAGGAGCGTCAGTTGCTGTTGGTATTCAGAAGCTGAAACAAGCTTCGCTGGCCATTGTCAACGATCCAAATAACATCACCAGAGGAGATTGCAGCGCTCTGTCATCTGAAATAGCTAGCTATTTTGATCGTGCTGCTGCTGCTGTGGCTTAAGCCAAGCATTGCTGATGTTGACTAAATTATTGTCCTTAGGACAAAACAAAAATTCAACCATAAAATTTGTGAAAGGGAAATACCAAAATGTCAAAAACACCTCTAACGGAAGCAATTGCATCGGCTGATTCTCAAGGTCGCTACCTCAGCAGCACCGAAATTCAAGTTGCTTTTGGTCGCTTCCGCCAAGCACCAGCTAGCCTACAAGCAGCAAAAGCATTGAGTGCTAATGCTCAACGCTTGACCGAAGGTGCTGCTCAAGCAGTGTATAGCAAGTTCCCTTACACCACTCAACAACAAGGCCCCAACTTCGCGTCTGATGCACGCGGCAAAAACAAGTGTGTACGTGATGTCGGCTACTACTTGCGGATTATCACATACGCTTTAGTTGTTGGTGGCACAGGCCCCTTGGACGATTTCTTGATTTCTGGCTTGGCTGAAATCAACCGGACTTTTGATCTGTCTCCTAGCTGGTACATTGAAGCTCTCAAGTACATCAAAGCTAACCACGGTCTAAGCGGTGATCCAGCTGTTGAAGCCAATTCTTACATCGACTATGTAATCAATACTCTAAGCTAGAGTGTTTCTTTAGCCCGGAGAGAAAATCAGCTCTTATGACAAGTGAGTTCTATGAGTTGTTTACCTCTCCGGGCACTTTTATATTCAAAAGACTGTTAAAAGACTAGAAAAAATTTTTCTAAAAAGTTTTCAGTTTTGCAGTTAAAACTGAGGAGGTTAAAGATGGCAGCTTTGGGACAAGCAGCAAGATTAGGGATTGGAGAATTTGAAAACTTACCACTAGTAGAACTACGTCCCGATAGAACAGAAGCGGATGTAGCAGTGGTTATTCGGGCAGCTTACCGTCAGGTATTGGGTAATGCATATCTCCTGGAAGGAGAACGTCTAGAGAGTGCAGAATCACTGTTGCAGCAAGGTGGAATCTCAGTTCGGGGATTTGTGCAAGCCATTGCTCAATCGGAATTCTATCGGGATAAGTTTTTCTACTCCAACTCCCAAACTCGGTTTATCGAGTTGAATTATAAGCATCTATTGGGGCGTGCCCCGGAAGATGAGTCAGAAATTTCGTACCATGTTGAGCTTTACAACTCACAAGGTTATGAAGCTGAGATTAATTCCTACATTGACTCATTAGAATATCAAGAGAGTTTTGGCGAAAATATTGTGCCCTACTATCGAGGCTTTAAAAGCCAAGTAGGACTGAAAAACGTTGGCTATAGCCGATTGTTTCAATTGTATCGGGGTTATGCTAATAGCGATCGCGCTCAAAGACAAAAACAAGGGCGGCTAACCTGGGAAGTAGCTAAGAATCTAGCTTCACCCATTTACCCAGTCTCCTCAGGAGCCTTAACAGGTCTCTCTACAGGTGGTCGCGGGGAAACATACCGCATCAGAGTGTTACAAGCAGCTTCCCCGAACTCAACTGTAGTACGGCGGGGTACTGCGGAATTGATCGTACCCTACGAGCAACTTTCTAGTAAATTGCAGCAGTTGAATCGCAAGGGCAGTAGGGTTATTAGCATTACAGCCGTATAAATACGGAATCGGGAATTAAGGAGGAGTTAGAAGTTGTTAGTTAGGAGTGAGGAGTGAGAAGTAAGGAGTTTTGAATTCCTAACTCTACCCCTCCTCTTAACTCCTAACTCCTAACTCCTAACTTTTCCCAACTACTAAGTTACAAAGGGAAAATTACCAATGGCTATTACAACAGCAGCTTCCCGTTTGGGAACAGAACCTTTTAGTGATCAGTCTCCTGTGGAATTGCGTCCAAATGCCACCAAAGAAGACATTGAGAGAGTAATTGCTGCCGTCTATCGTCAAGTTTTGGGCAACAACTACATCTTGACATCTGACCGCCTCATAAGTGCTGAATCTATCCTGCGCGATGGGAAAAGTACAGTGCAAGAGTTTGTGCGTCAACTAGCTAAATCAGAGCTATACAAATCCAAGTTTTTCTACGACAATTTCCAAACTCGCGTCATCGAACTGAACTATAAACATTTGTTGGGTCGTGCCCCCTATGATGAGTCTGATGTGGTCTATCACTTGGACTTGTACCAAAACAAGGGATATGAAGCCGACATTGATTCTTATATTGATTCGCCAGAGTATCAATCTAACTTTGGTGAAAATATTGTGCCTTACTATCGTGGCTTTAAAACCGAAACAGGACAGAAAACTGTGGGATTTAGCCGGATATTCCAACTTTATCGCGGCTATGCCAGTAGCGATACCTCCCAACTCAAAGGCAAGTCATCCCGCCTTGCTAGCGAACTAGGTCGTAATAGTGCATCCGTCGTTGTTCCTCCCTCTGGTGGTCCCTCAGGTTTTTCCTACGTTGCTCCTGAAAAAGGCGTTACCCCCAACAGTACTTTCGGTGGTGCAGGAACTTTTGGTCAAGAAGGCAGACTCTACCGCATTGAAGTGGCAGGCGTTTTTGGGGCTGGGTATCCTAGCACACGCCGCGTCAATCAAGCGGTAATTATACCTTATGAAGGACTATCTGCTTACTTCCAGAGAGTGGTAAAACAAGGTGGCAAAATAGCCAGTGTGAAACCACTTTAGTGTCAATAATCATAAGGACAAATAGAGAAGTCTGAGCGGAGGCTTCCTTTGCTCAGAACTTATCCTAAGAGAGACGCTGCACCAACTGAGACTAATGACAATTTAGAATTGGGAATTAATTTTATGGTTGGACAAATTAGTAGTAGAACAAGTAGTCGCTACTTTCGGTATGAAGTAGTAGGTCTGCGCCAAAGCGAAGAAACCGACAAAACCAATTATCCCATTCGTTCTAGTGCCTCTGTGTTTTTCACAGTGCCTGAGAACCGGATGAATCAAGAAATGCAGCGGATTACTCGCTTGGGTGGCAAAATAGTCAGCATTCAGCCATTGAACGCTGAAGCTCAAACAAATAGCGAACAAAGCGATTCTACTTCTTGATAATGAATTTCAGTCCGCAGAAAATTGAAGATTTATCACCGACAGGTGACAATGCCGACGGTGAATCTTTAACAGTAGAGCAAGCTCTAGCTAATCTTGAAAGTGCAGATTTAGGTCTGCGATTCTATGCTGCCTGGTGGTTGGGCAGGTTTCGCATAAATGAACCAGCTGCGGTTACAGCACTGATCAAAGCGTTAGAGGATGAAGCCGACAGGACACCAGAAGGCGGATATCCTCTGCGACGAAACGCAGCTAGGGCTTTAGGGAAACTAGGCGATCGCCAGGCAGTATCATCTTTAATTGGGTGTTTAGACTGCTCAGATTTTTATGTACGGGAAGCGGCGGCACAATCCTTAGAGATGCTGGGCGATCCGGTTTGTATTCCGGCGCTAATCAAGTTATTAGCAGTAGGTTTGCCCTTAGAGCAGCTCATATCAAAGCAGCCTGATTTATCTCAACCCTACGAGGCTCTTTTAGAAGCCTTGGGAACTTTGAAGGCGACTGAGTTCACTCCTTTGGTAAAGCCATTCTTAGAGCATCCAATGGAATTGGTGCAATATGCTGCTGCACGAGCCATGTATCAATTAACCCAAGAACCAGTTTATGGAGAACGGCTGGTACAAGCTCTGGCGGGAGAGAAATTGCAATTGCGTCGAGCAGTGTTGGCAGATTTGGGAGCGATTGGGTATCTACCCGCAGCAGATGCGATCGCACAGACTCTTGCTGAAAATAGCCTAAAGCTAATTTCTCTTAAAGGATTATTAGAACATCAAGTTAATCACATAACACCAAGCACTTTCTCAGAAGGTGCGATTAAAGTGATGAATTTGATGGACTCGCTGTTGTAGTCATAAATTCTAGATAATCAGTTGTGATTAATACGTTATAAAAAAATTTTTACCACACATAAACCCCCTAGCTATCTGTAAAATCAGGGCTAGGGGGTTTATGTATGATGTCAAATACGGATAGCTTAAGCTACAATTGGCTGACGACAAATTACTCAAGAAAAATTATTATGAATAACAGCGATCTTGCCCAAATATTGATCCGTGCTGTAGAAGAAGCAGATTCCTCGGATCGGTTATTAGACGCAGTTCAGGAGTTAGCAGCAGCTGGTATAGAAGAAGCTGTTCCTACACTAATTGCAGCATTGGGTTACAACAATCCAGGGGCGGCGGTGGCGGCGGTAGATGGGCTGATTGCGATCGGGGAAGCCGCAGTATCGCCACTATTGCAACTAATTGATGACTACAACTACGGCGCTAGAGCCTGGGCTATTCGTGCCTTAGCGGGAATTGGCGATGTCCGGGCGCTGGATACCTTGTTAGAGGCAGCAAAAACCGATTTTTCCCTTAGTGTGCGGCGGGCAGCTGCCAGGGGATTAGGCACTTTGCGCTGGCATCAAGTACCGCCTGAGAAACTAGAATCTATTCAGACTCAGGTACTAGAGGCGCTACTGCTAATTTCTCAAGATCCAGAATGGGTAGTGCGCTATGCAGCAGTGACGAGTTTAGAAACACTAGCCATTGCCATCGCAGCCACTTTACCCGAGCAAGCGTCGCGGATTACAAATCAACTTCAGCAAATGCTCGATACAGATGTTGATCTCGGAGTTCGTACCCGTGTCAAGTTTGCACAGGAAAAAATTCAGCCGCAACAACATCAAGAAGTCTTTGCACCTAAAAGAAAGCTACAAGACACGGAAGTGTCCGAAGTGCCTCATCGTGGTGCTGGCAGACGTTAAGTAATTCAAAATTTCTAGCCGATTCCAATTGCATGGAATACAAGTCTGTCGTAGGGGTGCATAGTTGGCTGTTCACCGTATCTGGAAAACCTCACTTCTATTTCTCTCTCCTCAAAGGAGAGAGACTTTGAATTTCCCCCTTCTTGCGTCGGGGAAGGCAGGGTGGTTTCATACGAAAAAAGAAAAATACATAAGTCTTGATTTCTCGTTTTGTGACATAGCTTTTTACCCCACTTCCATTCCTCTCCCCGAAGCGGAGAGAGGCTTTGAAACCCAGTTTTAGTTTTTCTGTGGTTGTATGAAACCACCCTGCTTCTTGCGTCGGGGAAGGGGGCTAAGGGGTTTAGGTTTTTCGTGGGCTTTTGCACATGGCCTGAATCAATACGCTTGGGTTAAGCCCAAAAAATAAAAATGTGTAGGTTGGGGAGCCAGTGCGTTGGGCGGCTCTGCCGACTTGAAGCAACTGGCGTTTGAGGAACGTAGACCCAAAGGGGCTTCCCGCAGGGTAACCCAACATTTTCAGGCATTTGTTGGGTTTCACTTCCCTACGGGACGCTGTTCGTGTTCGTTCAACCCAACCTACAATTATCCTTAACCCAAGCGTATTGTGGCCTGAATTGTCAGGTTTATAGCTGTGTATTGGTGTCAACTTAAGCTCAAACCTATTTAAAACAAGAGAATCGCTGTGAAACTAACCAGACAATAAAGACTGAATTTCTCCCTGGATATTGCCACGGGCAGATGGTTCGGCGAACTCTGACATTAAAGGCGTAAAGTAAATACGCGATCGCTGTAAAAATCGTTCTAAAACCTGCTGACGACCTGTGATATACTCTGCCTCTGACACCCAGCCATATTCTTGACGAATGGCATGGGCGTATTCAGGATACTCGACTGAGTTAGTAGCCAAAATCGCTAAATCCGCATCAAGTAGAACTTGGCTATCATAGTCATCCACCGCAGCTTGGTGGTCTTTAGTGTTCAGAATCAGACGCGTGACAATAGTTATGGTACTTTCTGGAATACCTAAATTACTCAGCAGATCAAAAGCATAGTCTGCACTTCGTTGTTCATTATCTTGAGCTTGAGTGTCATATACTACATCATGAAACCAGGCAGCTAGTTGAACAGCAGCTAGGTTATTGGTATAGCCTTGCAAAATCTGAATCGTGCTGAGGACGTGAGCAATGTGTTTCAGTGTATGGTAGTAGCGATCAGGGGTAGAGTAAGCTGTAACCAAGTCACTAAAGGCTTTCTCAGCCATTACTTGGTCAACACCAAAGGATTGGAGTGTGTGTTGCCAGTTATAAAATAAAATATCCATAAAGTTTTCTGTAGGCATAGAGGCAGTATACCCATTCTTAGTATTGGAAAATAATAAGTACATACTGTTAAAACAGCAGTAGAAGACTTCAAGTAGAACCTCACCTTCTAACTCCGTTAGCAGAAAGAGGGGACAAATTTTCCTCCCCTTACTTGCAGCTACGGTGTACACACAAGTATGACCAGTATAAGTTTCAACTCTTCTAGTAGTTTCGTAGGGTGCGTTATGGACACGCCGAAATAACAAATGAGTTCGCCGAAATAACAAATGAGTTCGCCGAAATAACAAATGAGTTCGCCGAAGCAACAAATGCGTTCGCCGAAGCAACAAATGCGTTCGCCGAAGCAACAAATGCGTTCGCCGAAGTAACAAATGAGTTCGCCGAAATAACAAATGAGTTCGCCAAAGTAACAAATGCGTTCGCAGAAGTAACAAATGCGTTCGTCATGATTGCAACAATTTAGCTTTGTCACGCCAGCGTAACGCACCCTTCTCCTATCGGAGACGCTACGCGAACGGGTGACGCTCCTGCGTCGCTCTAAGCGAAGCCATGCCGCAGGCTTTACGCTGCGCTAACAGCAGTCGCCTGCGGAGGGAAACCCTCCTGCAGCGCTGCTTCACCGCAAATCTTTGGTGGATGAAGTTTTTCCGACTTGTGTGTACACCGTTGCTTACTTGCAGGGAAGGGTTAGGAGTGAGTTCATGCGGATATATTTACAAGTTATAAATCAATGAAACTTTGGACGCCCAATCAACATCTGGACAACGGAAGATTCATTAGACCTCTTGCAAAAATCCTTGAATCACCCCTCCCCAACCCTCCCCGATGTATTGGGGAGGGCGCAAGATTTCAAGTTTCTCCCCTTTATAAGGGGGGATTAAGGGGGGTCTATTCGACTTATGCAAGAGGTCTATTATACAAAAAGTCGGGTGAACGAATTGTTTACTTACCTGAAGCTGGTGTGCAAGCAGTCCTTGATTTGTTGTTGATTCGGGGTAAAGCACCAGGGTCGCTTTTTTATCCTTTAAATAAGGCAAATAAAATCATTCATCGGCGGATGAGTGAGCAGGGAGTGTTACGAGCATTGCGGCGACACGGGGAAAAAGCTGATGTAGAAGCGTTTACACCTGATGATTTTAAAAGAACTTTTATCGGTAATCTATTGGATGCGGGTGCAGATATCGTCACAGTAGCGAAACTTGCAGGTCATGCGTCGCCAAATACGACAAGTAAGTATGACAGGCGTGGGGAAGCCGCGAAGAAACGGGCGATTGATTTGCTGAATGTACTGTATAATAGGCGGAAAAATGGCTAATGACAGATTATTGAGAATCAATTGCGCGTTACTCTTTACTCAATCGAGCCTAACGCAGTACTCGGTATCTCGGCGGACACCCTAGTACCTAACCGACCATGATGTGACTTCTATTATATCCCTTCCCCCAATTCCTCTAACAGTACACCAGCCTCTTCATAGGCAACCTTGTAGGTGTAATTAGGGGGACCATCGCAGGTTGCTAACCGTCGTGCTTCCCTGGCATGAGATAATGCATTTGGTCTGTCGTCATCTGCTAGTGCTAGCTGTGCCAGAAATAGATGTACATCTGCCCCTTGCAGCACATAACCACAGCGTTCTGTTATCTCCAGCGCTTCATCAGCCAGCCTGAGCGCTTCATCTCGGTTTTCTGTTGCTAACCGCAGTCGGGCTAGTTCCAGCAGAATATCTGCCTCAAATCTTACTAAATTAATAGCACGACAACGGGTTATTGCCTCAGTTAAATGGCGATCGCTTTCCTCTATATTGCCGTTGACTCGGTGGGCTGCACCTAGTCGCCAGTATGCCTGCACATAGTCCTCTACATCAGGATATTTTCTGCGTGCGTACTCATTTGCTAATTCTAATGAACGCTGGGCTGCCACTAGGGCAGTGGCAACGGGATTAGTATCTTGTTCTGTGATTTGTGATTCGCGGTTGAATAATGTACCAATAAAGTTTTGGATTCTTCTTGATATGGATTGTCTAGCTGGTATTTTATTTTTATGCAAGTCCCTTTGCTCTACTAGATGAGCTAAGTTAGTAGCCCGTACTAAAAGTAGCGTCTTTAATGCTCGATAACTCCATATAAGTACTTGCTGTCCTATTTCTCCGTTATTCTCAACTATTGCCAAGGCTGTTGATAATTCTGCTTCTGCCTCAGCCAATATCCCCCGGTAAGCTAAGTTTCTTCCTAATAGCCAATGCCCCCACGCCTCCTGTGACTCATTTTTAATCTCTTGGCAAAGGGCAATAGAGCGGTGCAAGTTGGTCTCGGCTGCTTGCAGGTTGCCCAAATCCAATTGAATTAGGGTTAAGTTTCTCAAGTAAATAGCAAGGTTTGTCTTGTTGTTTTGTTTCTCACTTATTTCAATAGCTAGCTCATGAGCAAGTATTGCTTTATGGGATTGACCACTGGAATGGTAGTTCAATCCAAGTAAGTTCAGTGTTGAAGCTTGCTCCCACTTACCCGTCAGTCGCGGCAGTTCCTCTTCAGGACTAGCGAAGAGGGCTTTCAGGAGTTCAATATTCAACAGATATGCACCAAATTGGATGCGAGTGGTTTCACCGATGCGATCGCTGAATAAGTCAAAAGCCTCATCATACTGCCCAGCCTTTACCATATGATGATATAGCTCAATAACAGGATTCAAATCATCCAAACTCTGCACTCGTTTTGGTCGCGGTACTGCGGCAAAGTAGTCTCGCAGTTGACTGTGTACGATACTGCGCTCATTACTGCCGAGGCGGTCGTAAGCGTAGCGGCGAACAATGGGGTGTAGGTCATAGCGGTGATTTGGCTGGTCATGCTGGAGTAAACCTCGACTCACCAAGTCTTGCAAATCAGCATCAAGACTATTATTCTCCTGTTCGACGGCTATTTCCCTTAAATTTTCGTAAGCCACCGAACCCCGGAAACAGGCAATTTGACTCAATAACTTTTGGCGTTCTGGCGTTAAGCTGTCGTAGGTTTGCTGCAAAACATGGTGCTGGCGTTGCACTAACTGACCAGTGACATCTAAACGTGCTGCTGCTGCAATATCACCAGGTTGTTGAGCATCCTGAACAATTAAGCCAACTAAGAGGCGCAAGCTCAAAGGGTGAAAGCCATAATATTCTCCAGCCTGCTTAATTTCTGTGTGACTACCCCGCACTCCTTGGGTAAGGAAGAACTGCACTGCATCGTCCGGCTGCATCTGCTTCAGTTCCTCTGACTTGCAGCCTGGTAGCAATTCATCCTCCCTCACTTCCACAACACGAGGACGCAGGCGAGTGGTCATCAGCACTTTACCTGGAATCCCGGTTAATTTAGCTAGAGAATCCAAGAAATATTCAGCCGTGGGGTTAACGCAGTCTCGTGCATTGTCCTTGCTGTCAACATGTGCATCTTCATCACCCTGATAGGCGGCTGACATATTGCCATAAACCCGCAGCAACCGCTCAAAACCATCCAAAATCAACAGAACTCGTGACTGACGTAGCCAATTTAGCAGTCTATCCACTTGCTCACGCGCTGGGATAGAACCTTGATCTGAAGTTTCACCGCTCAAATACTTTAGTGTCTTTTGTAAAAAGCTGTCAAACCCAGCATCAGTTTCATAGAAACTCCACCAGACAACTCGCTGCCAATGTTCTCGCTTGACATCACGCAGCAGCCAATACCAACTTAAAGCGCTCTTGCCAAAGCCACCCAAAGCCTGCAATATAAATAGTGAGTGAACCCGATCATGCTCCAACCACTGACTCAACATTTGCCGCTCAACTTCTCTCCCTGTAAAATTCGGTGGCATTGGGTAGGGATGAGGGATGAACCATTGTTTTGGCGGTAATTCAATTTCTTGAGATGCAGAAGTAGTTGATTTACCCAAAGCTGCAAGTAATTGCTTCCAGGCAACATTTAAATTATTAGGTTCGGCAAAATCTACATAATTGAGGTAGCTTAAAGGCGGTAGAAATGCAAATTTCTCTTTACGTAAAACAATTAAACGACTCGCCCAATTAGATATTTCTAGCTTATACAGCACAGATTGCTCGAATTGAGTCCAGACATTGTTTAAGTAATCTGGTGAAAGAATCAGCAGTATTTTGCGACTAGTTTGCACTGCTCGTTCTATTTCAGCAGCGATAGAATCACCTGGCTTAATATTGCGAAAATCAACCCAAATTTCTAACCTTTGTTTCTTTAAATCTGGTAATAGTTTATTTTGTACCCATTCTCGGTCTTTAGAACTGTAAGAAATAAAAACATCATGAGCAAAAAAGCTATTTAAAGGCTCGACAAAAGGCAGCTTTTCAACTTCTTGCTGCATCTGCAAAATATTATTATAAAACTGCCAATCTTTTCTATCTGTAGCAATTGCCAATAATTTATCTCGCCACTGAATTGCTGCCGCTAAATTTCCAGCAACGGCATGACAAAAAAATGCTTCTGCGGCAACTGTTAAATTGTTATTATGAGATTCATAGACTAATGCCGCTTTTTTTGCCCCATCTTTCAGTAAGTCTGGTTGTCTAACACTGTAGCCTTCTAATAATCCTTCACGGGTCAAATCGTGATAAGTCAATCCATAGGTAACAGAGGCAATAAAAGGAAGCGATTCTAACTGTTGATAAACTTCTGTTGCCTGATTTGAAGTACTTTCTGGCAACAGTGCTTCAACAATTTCTTGGTTAAACCAATGCAAAATGACACAACGCCGTGCGACTAAAGCTGTTGCTGTTGGCAAGCTATTAAAAACTGACTCAGCCACAATTGCAGATATTTCTGCTGGATTATTTGCTGCTCGTAACGCCTCGAAGAATGAATCATCCATTTGATACTTCCTGCTGCAAATATGTAGTTATTGCTTGCCAATTGTGCTTTTTGATAGACAATTTGAATAATTCTTGAATATATCGTGAAAAATTCCAGGAGTGTAACCAGAGCCTTGTGCAAAAGCTTCAATTATTTTTTCTTCTATCTGAAATCCTAATTTTTTGGAGTAACTTATATACTCTTCTTTCTCTTCAACTTTCTTCAGTTCACAATCGCAACAATATGCAAGATAGTTACTAGATGCTTCTGGTAATGAACGACCAGCCACAACAAATCTTAAATGCTTAATATGGATTAATTGAACAAGGAAGGTTTCCATCAACCATTTTTGTGTATCTGAGTCGTTATCTACTGCATCCACAAGTATTAGTAATTTTTTACCACGCACATTATTCAAATCAATAAATAATTTTTCAGTGAGATTCTTAGCCATGTGCCAGATATCATCTGTTCTATTTGCGGTAATGTTAACATGAGTACCAATCAATGTAGTTTTACTTATATCGACTACTGGTTTGGCATTGTTCCACTCTTGATAGGCAGCAGAAAACTTCGGAAGAGTCAGATTTTGTGAAAGAAGATCAAAATATATATGTTCCAGGATACCGATAATTTTCTGTATATTACAATCGAGTACAGTCGAATAATAATCTTGGTGATGCTGACGCAGTTCTTCTGGAAAAACCTTAGTTAGCAAGTAAGTTTTACCCATCTTAGGTTTCCCCGTCAGGCGTAACACCCGAATGTCGCTATCTGGCTTCATGAAATCGTGAAACTGCTTAATGATGCTATGAGCATTGATTGTTATGTGTGTCATGAAAAGTAGTCAGTCGCGTGTATCAATATCAATCTTGGAACCAAGTGTGAAAATGTCGCTAAGACGAACACCACTTCCTCTTGACTTGATTACGGAAGCTATTGCCCCCAGACGAGTCATAGTTACTTTATCAGGATTGACTGGGGTTGTCTGCTGAGTTCCTGGATTTCCGGTAGTTGGCTGTGGTGGTGTGGCTGTTGGCGCTGGCACTTGTATTTTTTCACCCAACCACCAGCCAACTAGTGCGCCTACTAATAGACACCCGACTAACCACCAGGTTGATTGTCTGCTGAACTTATCCGAAAAAACTTGCTGTTGAATCGCCGCCGAGAGCAAGTTGCCGACGAGATTAACGACTAAGCCAACAACAACTCCAGCGATCGCATACACAGATTTGGACACAGTAGTTTTTCTCCTACTAATAGTAATTATTGCGACGGAGTAATGCCGCGGCAGCAGGTGCTTAACTTTAAATATGCCCTGCCGGAGGTAGATATTTGGGCAGTTGCGGCTTGTCTCTACAATATGCTAACAGGTTGTTTCCCCCGCAACTTCACAGGCGATCCCTTTGTGGCAGTTTTAGAGAATAATCCCATATCAATTCGCCAACGAGATGCGACAATTATGCAACCACTAGCGCAGGTGATTGATTTGGCGTTGGTTGATAAGCCAGAAATCCACTTTAAGAGTGCTGCTGAATTTAAGCAGGCGTTGTTAAATACGTTGTGATGGTAGAGTTTACAGTAGTTTTTATGTATTTAATCTACATCTGTGGTAGGGGCCTTGCGCCCCTACGATAGAATATTTTTTTAATTGCAAGTCCTAGAACAGCACGGCGTAAGTAAATTGCTTCTCACCTTTGACGAATATTCCGAATTACGAATTCAGCGTCATGGTGACAGCTAAATGAAAGCGTCAAAATAGAAGACACAGGCTTTGTACAAAAAGCCTTGCCTTGATTAACGGAGTTTATTATCTGTGGTATTACAAGTACAAACAAGCACCTACGAAGCTAAAACCCAAGAAATTGCTAAACAACTTCTTACAGCGACGCAGGAAAATCGTTCGTTTTTTTCTTCCCTGCGGGATCAAATGCGCTGGGATGATAAGTTACTAGCTTGGGCGATGAGTAATCCTGGGTTGCGGGTGCAACTATTTCGCTTTATAGATACGCTACCTGCTTTACACAGTAAATCAGAAATTGCCTCACATTTACAAGAATATTTAGGAGATGAGTCTGTAGAATTGCCGGCAGCTTTGAAGGGAATGCTAAACTTTGCTAACCCCGACTCAATGCCAGGACAAGTTGCTGCTACAACCGTTGGTACAGCCGTTGAAACTCTTGCTCATAAATATATTTCTGGGGAAAATATTAAACAAGTCATCAAAACAGTTGAACGACTACGAAAAGAAAAAATGGCTTTCACCATCGATTTACTTGGTGAAGCGGTGATTACCGAAGCCGAAGCGCAGTCTTATCTAGAACGCTATCTAGAATTAATCCAACAATTGGTGGAAGCATCGAAAAATTGGGCAGTTATCCCGGCTATTGATGAGGCTGATGGCGAACCAATCCCAAAAGTTCAGGTTTCTGTGAAGTTAACGGCGTTTTATTCGCAATTTGACCCTTTAGATGCTAAAGGTAGTGAGGAGCGAGTTAGCGATCGCATTCGTATTCTCTTACGTCGTGCTAAAGAATTAGGCGCAGCTGTGCATTTTGATATGGAACAGTATGCCTATAAAGACATAACTCTTAGCATCCTGAAAAAACTGCTACTAGAAGAAGAGTTTCGGCAACGCACAGATATTGGGATAACTATTCAAGCATATCTGCGTGATAGCGAGCAAGATACTAAAGACCTAATTTCCTGGTTGAAAGAACGTGGCTATCCCCTAACAATCCGCTTGGTGAAAGGCGCATATTGGGATCAGGAAACTATCAAAGCAGCGCAGAAGCATTGGCCACAGCCAGTTTACAACGACAAAGCGGCAACTGATGCTAACTTTGAAACCATCACTCAGTTGTTGCTAGAAAATCATCAATATGTGTATTCTGCCATTGGTAGCCATAATGTGCGATCGCACTCTCGCGCCATTGCCATAGCTGAAAGTTTAAATGTCCCCCGCCGTCGCTTTGAATTACAAGTCCTCTACGGTATGGGTGATAAAGTTGCCAAGGCTTTGGTTGACAGGGGTTATCGAGTCAGAGTTTACTGTCCCTACGGTGAATTATTACCTGGAATGGCGTATTTAATTCGCCGATTGTTGGAAAATACCGCTAATAGTTCTTTTTTACGGCAAAATCTCGAAAATCGACCAATTGAAGAATTATTAGCGCCGCCGATTGTCAAAGATGAAAAGAACTCTTTAACTCCTAACGTACAGACGCGATTAATCGCGTCTCTACAAACTCCTAACTCCTCACTCCTAACTCCTAACTCTCATTTCCTCGGTGCTGCTGATACCGATTACGCCCAGGAGGAGGTGAGAACGAAGGCAGCGCAAGCTTTTCAAAGCGTTCGCCAACAGTTGGGTAAAACTTATTTACCCCTAATTAATGGCGAGTATGTTAATCCGCCGGAATTTGTTGATTCTCTCAATCCTTCTAATTTCAGTGAAGTAGTTGGTAAAGTTGGGTTGATTAGCGTTGAACAAGCAGAACAGGCGATGCAAGCTGCGAAAGCGGCCTTTCCTGGATGGAAAAAAACACCAGCTAAACAACGCGCTGATATTTTGCGGAAAGCGGGTGATTTGATGGAACTCCGCCGCGCTGAACTTTCAGTTTGGATAGTTTTGGAAGTTGGGAAACCCGTTAAGGAAGCTGATGGAGAGGTTTCGGAAGCGATAGACTTTTGTCGGTACTACGCTGATGAGATAGAACGGTTAGATAAAGGTGTTAATTATGACATACCTGGTGAAACTAATCATTATATCTACCAGCCACGGGGAATTGCTGTAGTGATTTCTCCCTGGAATTTTCCACTGGCGATCGCTTGCGGTATGACTGTCGCAGCTTTGGTTTCAGGCAATTGTACTCTCCTCAAACCTGCGGAAACATCTTCTGTGATTGCAGCGAAACTCACAGAAATCTTAGTAGATGCTGGTTTTCCTAAAGGTGTATTTCAATACGTACCCGGCAAGGGTTCGCAAGTCGGCGCTTATTTGGTAAATCATCCAGATACTCATGTAATTGCTTTTACTGGTTCCCAAGAAGTCGGTTGTAGAATTTACGCAGAGGCGGCAATCTTAAAACCCGGACAAAAGCACATGAAACGGGTGATTGCTGAAATGGGTGGCAAGAATGCCATTATTGTAGATGAAAGTGCTGATTTAGACCAAGCCGTTGTGGGGATAGTGCAGTCGGCATTTGGTTACAGTGGACAAAAATGTTCTGCTGCTTCAAGAGTGATTGTGCTGCAACCGATTTATGATGCCTTTGTGCAACGGTTGGTGGAAGCGACAAAATCCTTGAACATTGGGGAAGCAGAGTTACCGAGTACACAAGTTGGGCCGGTGATTGATGCTAATGCCCGCGATCGCATCCGCGAGTATATTGAAAAGGGTAAGGCAGAAGCACAAGTGGCATTAGAATTACCAGCACCCAAACAAGGATATTTTATCGGCCCAGTCATCTTTAGTGAAGTATCGCCAAATGCGGTAATTTCCCAGGAAGAAATTTTTGGCCCTGTGCTGGCAGTAATTCCGGTGAAAGATTTCCAGGAAGCCTTAGCAGTCGCCAACGGTACAAACTACGCCTTAACTGGAGGACTTTATTCTAGAACACCTTCGCACATTCAGCAGGCGCAGACAGAATTTGAAGTTGGGAATTTGTACATCAACCGCAATATTACAGGAGCGATCGTTGGGCGGCAACCCTTTGGTGGATTCAAACTTTCTGGAGTAGGTTCTAAAGCTGGAGGCCCTGATTACCTCTTGCAATTCCTCGAACCACGCGCGGTGACAGAAAATATTCAGCGCCAAGGTTTTGCACCAATTGAAGGGGCAGATTAAAGCTTGTAGGGTGGGCAATGCCCACCTTTTTTATATACTATATATAGAAAGAGTTGGATGAGTAATTTATATCATGTTCGCTTGATTACTTATTAAACCCGAAGAACCCCACCCCGCCAAAGCTACGCTTCGTCTCCCCTCCCCGCTTGCGGGGAGGGGATTAAGGGGTGGGGTGCAATGACTGTGGAAATCATAACTAATTATGCGAACATGATATTAATCATAAAAGTTGCTGATTTACCTGAAGAATTTCCAGCGATCGCAGCAATTAGAAAATCAGTTTTTCAGGAAGAACAAGGGGTAAATCCCGCTTTAGAGTTTGATGGTAAAGATGAAATATCTCAGCATTTGATTGCTTATTTAGATGAGAAAGCTGTAGGTACTACCAGAATTAGATATTTAGATGAAAAAACAGCCAAAATAGAAAGACTTGCTGTTTTATCTACAGCAAGAGGGCAGGGTATTGGGAAGAAAATCATGGAAAATGCACTACAGATTATAGCTAGTAAAAATGTTCGAGAAGTTGTGATTCACGCCCAAGAGTCTGTAAAAGTTTTATACCAAAAATTAAACTTTGTAGAAGAAGGAGAAATATTTGAAGAAGCTGGGATTCTCCATGTGAAAATGAGAAAAATTTTCTACTTAGAATGATTTAGGATTGCTATATCGATTGCGTTGTTAACACTATTTTCATTAATAAATCGAATGCGAGATGCCTATAATAGCACCTCACATTTCCAGAATTTATTATTTTTATCTGGCTAGAATCATCAAGCGCTCATCACGATTAAGCAATCACATAAAAATTGTTATTGGTTAGTGACACTCCACCAAATAGTTGTGCAAATTTTACCTGAGTAAACGCATCTGCACTGCCATCTTGGTCAAAGTACAATGCACCTGTACTGTTATCATAGATAAATCGTTGAGCGATCGTTGTTGCAGATGTTCCAAGTGTAAACCGACTAGCAGAGAGGAAATATAGAGATAACCCCCCACCAAAACCAGCAGCCGATACCTGAATATCTTCATTATTTGCGTTGAAGTCATAAATACTATCAACGCCTTCGTTATAACTATTGAAAGCAAAGGTATCAGCACCATTTCCTCCATAGAGGGTATCATTACCGTTCCCACCTGTTAGGGTATCATTCCCAGCGCCACCCTTGAGGGTGTTATTGCCCAAGGCGCCAGAGGCAGAGAGGAAATCATTGCCATTGCCCCCATCAAGTAGATTATCGCCTGTAGAATTGTCAACCTTCAAGATATCGTTACCAGCGCCACCGTTGAGGGTATTATTACCTGAGGCGATATTACCGTCAAGGTTGCCAGAGGCCAAGAGATAATCATTGCCATTGCCCCCAGAGAGTAGGTTATCGCCTTTTGATATGTCAGCATTTAAGGTATCGTTACCAGCACCACCGTTGAGGGTGTTCTTGCCAGAAGCTTCATAAATGTAGTTGTAGATGTCGTTTTCCAAGTAGTAGTTGTAGTAGGAGCGAGAGGCAAAGAGATAATCATTGCCATTGCCCCCAGAGAGTAGGTTATCACCCGGTGAACCGTCAACATTCAAGGTATCGTCACCAGCACCACCGTTTAGCGTGTTATTTCCAAAAGCGCCATCATCGTTGTAATAATACTGGCGAGAGACAAAAAGAGAATCATTACCATCGCCCCCATTTAGAAGGTTATCGCTTTGTGGTAGGTAAACATTCAAGGTATCGTCACCAGCACCACCGTTTAGGGTGTTATTTCCAAAAGCGCCATCATCGTTGTAATAATACTGGCGAGAGACAAAAAGAGAATCATTACCATCGCCCCCATTTAGAAGGTTATCGCTTTGTGGTAGGTCAACATTCAAGGTATCGTCACCAGCGCCACCGTTTAGGGTGTTATTTCCAGGAACATTATTGAATTCTTGGAAGGATTCAAAGTAGCCATAGACAGAGAGAGAATCATTGCCATCGCCCCCAAAGACTAGGTTATCGCCTGTTCCACCAACAATCAAGGTATCGTTACCATCGCCACCGTTGAGAGTGTTATTACCTGAGGAGTCAAAGAGACTGCCTCTAATTGTGTAGGCATAGGAACTGAGATAATCATTGCCATCGCCCCCAAAGACTAGGTTATCGCCTGTTGAAGATCGAACATCCAAGGTATCGTTACCATCACCACCGTTGAGTGTGTTATTGCCTGAAGTCTCATATTTCTCAAAGTAGAAGTAGTCGAAGTAACCAGAGGCAGAGAGATAATCATTGCCATTGTCCCCAAAAAGTAGGTTATCACCTGTTGAACCGTCAACATCCAAGGTATCGTCACCAGCGCCACCGTTGAGGGTGTTATTCCCTGAAGTAGAATACAAGGGGTAGCGATAGGTGTTGGAGGCAAAGAGATAATCATTGCCATTGTCCCCAGAGAGTAGGTTATCGCCTGTTGAACCCTCAACATTCAAGGTATCGTTACCAGTGCCACCGTTGAGGATGTTGTTGCCACTATCATCAATGAGAGTATCATTCCCCGTACCACCTCGCAGCAGGTCTTTATCAGTACCACCAACAAGGGTGTCATTGCCCAGATCACCAATGAGAGTATCATTCCCCGTACCACCGCGCAGCAGGTCGTTGCCACTTTTGCCGTTGATGGTGTCATTACCTCCCTGACCATTGATGACATCATTTGAGTTGTCAAAGCCGATGACATAGTTATTCAGGTCGTTAAAAAAGGTAACTCTCTTCTTGTTGAACGGGTTCTCTTGGGTGGAGTTGGCATTGACGACATCAAAGCTATCACTGATGGTGCTTTGCGCAGAAAACTGGATATTGCCCAGCGTTGATAGGTTATCTAGGTTTTCCAGGGTAAAGTTTTGCAAGATGACTTTCGTCTCAACGAAATCTGGATCGCCAGAGTAAACCAGATAGTTACCAACCAGATCACCCAGATCACCCACCTCTTCAAAGGTAATTTCCAGATTGTTACCATTTTGGACGAGTAGCAGATTTCGGGCAGTTCTATCTTGGAATATCAGGGTATCCACTTCGGCAATGACTGCTGCCGAGGGATTTGAGCCTTTACCTACGCCACCGAAATCGGTGATAATATCGATGCCGTCGTACAAGTCATAAACAAATTTATCCTTGCCGCTGCCACCAGTCAGGATATCATTGTTCCTACCACCTGTGATGGTATCGTTCCCTCTTAGACCGTCAATTGTATCCCCGTCGAAGTAGTCGTCAATTGTATCCCCGTCGAAGTAGTCGCCCACTAGAGTATCATTACCGTTGGTTCCAATGATATTTGCCATAACTTTTACCTACCTGAATCGATTTTTTACTAACTTAAGTTATCAACCTACTGTTACACCATTTCACTTTAATAATGATACAAATACCCTGGTAAGGGCATGGCAATGCCCATTGGTGTCAACTTAACGTGAAACTCTTGTAAAGACGTGATATTGAGTTCCCCAGTTTTGTCTAAAGCCAAAACTTCCCCTCCCCGCAAGCAAGGAGGGGATTGAGGGGTGGGGTAAAACGCTTGTGGATAAGCGTTTGAGCTTAAGTTGACACCTATGGGCATTGCGCCTTGCCCCTACGAGAAATCTATATGTATCAGGATTTTCGTGAATTGGTATTAGTGCTGTTTTAGGACACAATTAACTCGCAAAGAGTTGAAGCTTTTGGCAACATGATAACTAAATACAAAATATTTACTTAGATGTCTATACTTAAAGAGACATCTTTGCATAGTCTTCACATTATTGATTGATAAATGTATATAAAAATACTGAACTTTGTATAATATTCACACTTTTATATTGATGGCAGCGATGCCTGGGTTAGGCTACGCCTAAGGGATGATGAAGGTTAGATGATCGCCTCGCATGATTTTACAATACCTCTTTAAGACTAAAAATATGAATGCGATCGCTCCGCTCTAAAAGGATGTTTGGTTGTTCTGAAAATCGCTATAACTCAAATATCGTGTCAATATTGACTCTAATTGGACTACCCGAATTGGTTTAAGAAGATAGTCGTTAGCACCAGCTTGCAGAATAGAAAGCTTTTCCTGTGGAAGGTCACTAAAGCCCATCATCACCACCTGCAAATCTGGTAAATAAGGCTCTTGTTTGAGAACATTTAGCAAATCCCGGCTATTAGCATCACCTACTAACTGGATATCCAACAAAATTAAATTTGGTCGGAGGTTTCGCACTTGTTCTAAAAATTTATTTACGCTGTCTATCCACTTAACTTTATAGCCAATTGTCTGAAGATAATCTTGCAATACTATGGCAGTATTTTTATCTTCTTCCACAAGTAAAATGATTTTATTTTGGGGGGTAGCTGGGGAGGATGTTGCTGCTGTATCTTGCTGATTTCCTTCATCTTGTTCTGTTTGCATATCCACTAAATTTGGTAGAAATAGAGTGAACTGACTACCTTCTCCCAAAGTCGATGTAACAGTCACATCTCCACCATGCAAACGCGCTAATTTGCGTGTTAAAGCTAAACCCAAACCAGTACCTTCATACTGCCGATTTAACCGACTGTCAAGTTGTTTAAAGGGTTCAAATAGAAATTGAAACTGATTTGAGTCTATACCAATTCCAGTATCTGAAACTGTAAACGTTATTCCTTGCGATACTTTTTTGACTACCAGCGATACCTGACCGGCTGGGGTGAATTTAATCGCATTGGTGAGCAGGTTGAGTAGCATTTGCTTAATGCGCCGCTCATCAGCAATACAAATATCCTCTTCTAGGTCAATTTTACAGGTGAGTTGCAATCCCTGTTCTAAGGCGCGATCGCGCACTGTCCATATAGCATAATTACATAAATCTGACACTGGCAAAGCTGAGAGTAACAGTTCCTCTTTGCCTGCTTCTACCTTAGATAAATCAAGGATATCGTTAATCAGTGCCAGCAGATATTCACCACTACTGTATATACAATTTACATATTCGTTCTGCTTTTCATTGAGAGAGCCAACTATTTCTTGTTGCAACAACTGCGACAAACCCATAATTGCATTGAGAGGCGTCCGCAACTCATGGCTCATGGTTGCTAAAAATTCACTTTTTGCCCGACTGACAGCTTCTGCTGCTTCTTGAGAGGCACGAAGTTTCAACTCTGTTTCCTTACGTTCAGTAATATCCTCAATCATCGCTAGAAAAAACTCAGGTTCACCATTGCTGGCTGGTATAACAGAAACAGAGATATGAGTCCAAACTAAGCTACCATTTTGATGCAGGCAGCGTCTTTCCATTTCAATCCGATGTCTTTCGACAAACTGTTCCTGATGTTTGGAAGGTTGGAAGCCTACCCTCGAAGTTCTTTTTAAGTTTGTGTGAATTCCTGATATCAGTTGTTTGTAAAGTTTTAAATCCCCCCTTTGTGGGGAAATGTAATCTGTAAAGCGCTTGCCGTATAGCTCTTCTCGGCTGTATCCTAAAATCTCGCACAGTGCCAGATTAGTATCGACTATCTGCGCTTTCATATCTATAAGTCCAATGCCGATAGAAGAACGCTCAAAAATCGCCCGAAATTGCGCCTCACTATGTCGCAATGCTTCTTCTACGAGGTTTCGCTCCTTCGCTTCTATAGCCAGCGTCACGAAATCTGCAATCGAGCCAGCAAAAGTCTCTTCCTCCAAAGTCCATTGGCGTTCTTCGCCTATGTGTTCGTGACAGACTACGCCTATCAAACGACCCTCTAGCCAAATCGGTGCATCCAGCAGGGATGTGATGCCCGAAACTGAAAGATAAGACTCGGATAATTCTTGGGTTCTTGTATCGTTTATGGCATCATCTGCGGCAATGGTACGTTCTTCTTCTAAAGCTTGGAAATAAGCTGGATAATTTTTTTCTGAAAGCGAGTTACCAAAACTATGCTTCTTGGTATTTACATCATATAAATCGATGCATTCAATTTTTGAACGTTCTTGATTAAATAACCATACACCAACTCGCTTCACTAAAAGCGTCCGAGCAGCAGCCTCTGTTATTTCTCTTAAAGCCGCATTGAGATCACCTTGCTGAAATGTCTTGCTTCTTGCCAACTGCACCAGCGTCTGGCTTTGTTTTCGCCGACGATTTTCTTTGATTTGCAAAGCCTTTTGGGACTGGTTGCGCTCTGTAATATCTCTAGCTGACACCACCTGCATTAGTTGACCTCAAGAAGAAACAATTTTGCCTTGCAGTTCTACAATAAAATTAGAACCGTCTTTGTATAACTACAATTACTTGATATGGTTTTTCATCACCGGAATGTATATTTTTTCTAATTAAAATTTATGATTTTGGATAAGATGTTTCAAAGTAGATTTTGTTCATCGTTTCTGTTACTTCATGACAGTGATTTTCGCCAGGGGATAATTAGCATTTCCAAGAATTCTACTATCAAGTAATTCTACTATCAAGTAGTATAGTATTTTGAATTTGAGTCTATGGACTAGGAACTGGGGACTGAGGACTAGGAAAGACTCTTCTCAATACCCAACACTCAGTTTAATTTATTACTGAGTGTTGACTACCAAAACACGCTTAATTCTCCTAGAGAAAGATGCCTAATGACTCAAATTTTGCAAGAATTGAAGTGACGGCAGCTTTTGTGGAGGTGGAGCGATGACCGATAGTAATGTAAGAATTGTTTCCCTGATTCCCGGTGGAACGGAGATTTTAGCGACACTAGGCTTGGTTGATGCTATTGTGGGGCGATCGCACGAATGCGATTACCCTCCAGAAATCCTCAATCGCCCTATTTGTACCGAAGCACGCTTAAACTCCAACGCCTCCAGCAGCCAAATTCATGATGAAGTGAGCAATTTATTGCAATCTGCTCTCAGTATTTACCAAATCAAAACAGATGTTTTAGAGAAATTGCAGCCTACCCACATTCTCACTCAAGACCAGTGTGATGTTTGTGCTGTCAGCTTACACGATGTTGAAAAGGCAGTTGCTACACTCATTGACAGTAAACCGCAGATTATTTCTTTACAACCCAATCTTCTCCAGGATATTTGGGTTGACATTGAGCGAGTCGGTAACACCTTTGGCGTAGATTCTGTAAAAGTCATAGAAAACTTAGAAGCTCGCGTCAAAATTTGTCAGCAAAAAATCCAGGGACTTTCGTTAAATGAACTGCCTACAGTCGCCTGTATCGAGTGGACTGATCCTTTGATGGTAGCCGCCAATTGGATTCCAGAATTAGTTAACTTAGCAGGAGGACAGTCCTTATTTTGCACTACAGGTCAGCCTTCTCCTATCTTGCCGTGGGAAACACTATTAACAACCGATCCTGATGTAATTGTTTTTATGCCTTGTGGCTTTGATTTAAATCGCACTCGCCAAGAAGCCAATTTATTAACTCAACATTCAGACTGGGAAAAACTGCACGCTACGAAAGCTGGCAGAGTCTACATCACTGATGGCAATTCTTTTTTCAATCGTCCAGGGCCGCGACTGGTCGATTCTCTAGAAATTTTGGCAGAAATTTTGCATCCAGAAATTTTTCAATACGGCTACAAAGGAACCAATTGGGAACTTTTGTAAAGAAGAATTCAGAATTCAGGAGCAAAGCCGGAGACGCTTTGCCGAGGCGTCAGAATTCAGTATGAATTCGAGTCCGATGGTTACTGAGCTTGTCGTTCGCGCAGCGTCTCGTAGAGAAGTACTGGGTGATATTATGTCCGCTTGATCGCTTATTAAACCCGGAGAACCCCACCCGCCAAAGCTATGCTTTGTCTCCCCTCCCCGCATGCGGGGAGGGGTTGGGGGTGGGGTTCTTTTATTATGGGTAATTTTGCGTAGTTATATCAGGTTCGATTAAACACTTATAATATCTGTAGGTTGGGTTGAGGAACGAAACCCAACATTTGATCCATGTTCATGTTGGGTAACACTTAAGTTCAACCCAACCTACCAACCTACATTGATAGATTTTATTATAAGTAATCCGACGTACTTGATATTACTTATTAGTTTAAAACCTTGGCGGTTTCCAATCCCCCATGAAGAATAATTCTGATTCCTGGATTCTGAATTCTGAATTCTTCTTTAAGGTGTTTGCTCAGAATCTGCCGATGGTTCATTGTTAAATAACAGCAGGCGTGCAGCGAGGATGGCAAATCCCACAGCAGCGATCGCTTTTAACAAGCGTGTAGGTAATAATTCTGCTACTGCACCCCCTGCTAATGCTCCCAACAGACTTGTCAACAGCAATGCGCCTGCTGCACCAAAAAATACTGCACGCGGAGAATTACAACGCCCTGAAAGTGCGATCGCTGCTAGCTGACTTTTGTCACCCAATTCTGATAAAAAAACTGTAATAAAGCTTAGTCCTAAAAGATGCCAATCCATATTATTAAGGGGGAGTGGGGAGTGGGGAGTGGGGAGTGGGGGAGGCAGGGGAGGCAGGAGGAAAATGACTAATGACTAATGACTAATGACTAATGACTAATGACTAGTAAATACATCCCAAAAGAGCATTAGAGAAATTACCAACAACATCACACCTGCTGATTTTTCTACAGTTTTTGGGCTGAGTCGGGTGGCTATCCAACTACCTAAAAGCACGCCTAATAAGCTGGTGGTTATCAGCGCAGCCGCAGATCCGATAAATACCACCCACGGCGAATGAGATTCTGCACTCATTAACAAGGTGGATAGCTGAGTCTTATCTCCAATTTCTGCTAGAAAAATGGTTATAAAAGTTGTACCAAAAACTACTAGTGCTGATTGCTGCTTCTGAGGACTATCGGCAACTACAGGCTGAACTGCTTGGGCGATCGCAGGAGTTAAGTTAAAATCATTGCTGTCTTTCAGTTCTAGCTCGATCTCAGTCTGAGATATGCCAGAAATGTCCAAAGGAGCAGAATCAAGTTTCACAGGCAATAGTTTTGTTGCGAGGTTGTTTTCATATTTCTATCATATTCTCAGATTGTTGTAATAAATTGCAACTCCAGATACTAAAACGAGTAATGGGAGTGTCACAGCCCGACAGCTTTATTGAAGCGTAGTATTTCCAGACTGCGATCGCCGTATACTCCTTCTATTTGCTGGCGACAGCAGTCGATAGCAAAATCGTTAACTTCTTCTGGTTCAACACCATACATATCTTGAAAAACTTCTGATTCCACACGGCAGAAACGAGGACGATCTGAGTAGATGCGGCATTCTCGCGTGGTATGGTCGAAGTTAACGCACCATCCCCCTTCGCCTACCATGCTGAGGTAGAGTTCTAGTTCTGGTGGTGAGAGGTACTCATCCAAATCTGGACGCTCTGCTGGATCAAGATTACAGCAGGCTCCACATTGTTTTACACATTGCCAAGTTGACATTTTAGATTGGGGAGTAGGGATTGGGGACTGGGGATTGGGGATTAGGGAGTGGGGATTAGGTATTGAGAAAATTTTCCCAGTCCCCAATCCCCTTATTTTACGTTTTTATATCTTTTCTTATAATTTTGTTAAGTAAATTAAATCTAACAGGCCATAGCCAGATATGATCGATTGCGGGTTTTGTAATTAAGTTATTGAATTTTTTAAGGCAATTGAGAGGAGAAAAGGAAAAATGTTTGACTCTTTGTTTAACGCTTTTACCAGTATTAATTGGGAAGTTATTTTCCAATTGCTGTCCGTGGCGCTAATTGTGATTGCTGGGCCAGTGGTAATCTTTTTGCTGGCATTTCGCAACGGCAACCTATAAGAGTTATGAGTGCTGATTGAGAGTTAGGAGTGAGGAGTTAGGAGTGAGGAATTAAATTTTATTCTCAACTCATAACTCATAACTCATAAATCAGCACTCACGGTGTCACAGTCACAAGTGTTAATAATTCAAAATTCAAAATCAAAGACATTTCAGACGTTCGCGTAGCGTCTCGTAGAAAAGAGAAGTGCCTTGCGCGGGTTCCCCGCGTTGTGGCAACTTCGGGGGATTTAAACCCCGATGGTTCCTCAGCAGTTCGGCAAGCTCACTGTAAGACCTGTCTTACCCCTACGGGGAAGCAAGCTACACGTAGCGTCCTGCTTTTTAGGGACTGAAACTGATACTATAGCAACCGTCTAGCCCATTAGGACATAGACTATAAGTATTATCATGACCGACTCTCGCCTGATTTACTATGGCTAAACCTTACAGTTACGATTTCCGCTCTTATGGTGATCCAATCCATCGAGT
>NZ_JAIVFS010000260.1 GCF_020829645.1 Nostoc mirabile CHAB5784
AAAGGTTAAAAGCGCCAAAATAATCGATGTCAATTCTGTTCACTGCATTTAAGAACTATCTTTGTGCAGACATTTGTCTTGCATATTTATTGGGGGAGAGAGGGGTTGCCGTCGGCAACCCCTCTCTTCTATGAAAATGATTATCATTTTTATTGGCTGTATATTTTATTCTCTGGAAGTCCCTGATTAACTGCATCTGCTCACACTCGGCAGGCAGGTAATTGTAAGATTTGAGGTGCTGCAAACCAACGGTATACTCCCCATCCCAGAGTTTTACAGTGCAGCTAAAATCATTCACCTGATTAACGATGCCCCAGCAGCCACCTTTGCCCCTAAGTTCGGGATTATCCTTGGCTAAAATTTGGCAGATTTCACCAATTTGGTAGGTGTTGGGTACTTTATTACGTTCCATAATTCTTTGCACTACATCAGTTACGATTCTGGCACTGGGAACTTTACCGCCAGCCTCCTGTACTGCCCGTTGCCAAACTTTAACCTGCTGCTGGGGTTCTAGCTGTGCCAGAGGGCGCACTTGTCCTTCGTTAGTCGGCAGGATTCGTGAGGGGTTAAGTCGAGTTTTGTCTATTTCCTCGTTTTGGGAACAATTTGTTCCCGTTTCATCCACTTCCCCATTTTGGGAACAATTCGTTCCCGTTTTATCCACTTCCTCGTTTTGGGAACAATTTGTTCCCGTTTCATCCACTTCCTCATTTTGGGAACAATTTGTTCCCGTCACTATGTTGTCAAATACTACAGAACCAGCTATTAGATAATTGACTCGGCGATGGGTGTATCCAAACCTGTCTCTGCAATATTCCTCAAATGTGCGATGAGTGGATCTGTATAACCTGCGATCACGCAACTGAGCCAATGCCTTGCCTGCCTCAAAAAACGCCCGTTCCACTTTCCTCTCCAGGAGTAAGCGATCGCTAATTTCCTGCTCGGTTAGCTCTGGAACTTCAACAGCCGTAACTGTAATTGTTGCTGAACCTGGGTCTACTTGCTGGGAGATATCCTCGTTTGCAGAGTTAGCTGCTGAAGTTGAATCGGTAGATGCGACAGAAGTGGCTTTTTTGCGTCTAGAAGGTGGTTTAGGCATGATTCCACCCCTTTAGTTCAAAAATATTTGCTCAAAGTCAATCACAAACAGATTTGGAGTGTAGTAATTAGCTGTGATCACTTCTTTATAAAAATTGAAGACAAGACAAGAGGATTAGCAAGATTAAACATTACCTTCTCCTTCAAGATTCACACCAAAGTCAACCCCCAAAACTTCTTCAATTTTGCGGAGTGTTTCTAAAGGGAGGGATTGCTTTTCCTCTTCAATTCGATACCAATTCATCTGAGACATCCCGACAGCCTCACAGATTGCCTTAAGTGAGCGCGAATCGGTTTCTCTAACCTCCTTGATTTTTGCACCTAGTCCGGGAACATCAATTGATATCGTTTTCGTAACCTTCATTAGAGATGAAATCATAATCCTTCCTTATTAAACCATCACGTGAAACTTAATGCTGAAATCATAACCTTTCACGTGGCTAGTTGATAATTTATAACGTGGCGAGTTATGATTTAAGAATGAAGAAAGCGCCCCGACGACCAATCTGAAGCGCTTTCTGTTCTTTTAGGAACTTTAACAATCATGACATACCAAATCTACAGCCAACAACAGCTGCAACTGAAATCTATTGCCCGTCTGAAGCAAATCTACAGCGAAATCGCCTGCACAGTCGAAGTAAGCGACAAACGCTGCAAGGATGCCTGGATTTCCGCCATTGTTAACTATCAGGCAAGCAAGATTCAGAAACTCGCCCCTGCTGCCCCCGACAACCAAGCCCTTGCCCAAGCTGAACTAGACTACCACATCTTTGACCAAGCCCAAGCCGTAGCTCCCGAACCCCTCACAATAGTTGAAATCTCGTTTGACCATCACGAATATTACGCTGATGACAAACTGGTAGCCAGCATCAGCCATGACGACAACTACCTAACCCAACGCTGGCTAGTAATGGTCAACGACGAAGAAGTATTCCGTGCCAATACTCTAATGCGTTGCGATCGCTTCATCTGCACTCACTACAAAGACGGCTCATTACCTGTGCAGGAAAAAGAAGCAACACCCCCCACGACCGAAAACCGAATCATGGCGCATATCTTCAACGAGTGCCAGAACTACAACAATTCGCAATTCGCAAGTCGCAATTCGCAATTAAATGCCATAACTAAAAGTGAAAAGCCTTACACCTGTAATGATTCAATCATTAATTCTCTTGACAATTGCGAATTGCGAACTGCGAATTGCGAATTGCTTAGTAACTGGTGGGTGAAGAGGGGTTATTCAGGTCAGCAGCAGTATTCTAACTCTGTGTTTGATGCTGTGCGCTCATTGTCGATGGTGGATGTGTCTACTAATGGTAAATCCATTTTTGATGAACAGCTAACTGGCGATAAATTGCAACGGCTGCTGGAGAGAGCGGAGTTAGTCACAGCGTAAAGAGGCAGAGGGGCAGGGTGCAGAGGGGAAAGAATCTGTACAAACCTCTCCTCTGCTCCTCTGCTCCTCCGCTCCTCTGCTTCATTGTCCCTTCATTCACCAATCCCCATTAAATCTATGAAACCTACAATATCAATCCCTCAACACTGGGGCTACCCTCGCTTTGCTTTGGAGCAGCGTACAGAACAAGGTACGATTCTAGGACTTTACTACTATCCCTCTGGTACAGAACTGGCTGAACAATTTGATGATGGTTGGCGCTATGTGCTGATGCCTAACAAGAATTCTGATGAAATATCGTACTTGAAAGAGGATCAAATCCAACCGCTTACGCCAGAAGAATTATTCCAGAAAATTACCGCAGAGATTGACTTTTATCAACAGCAGATAAGCATTCTCAACCGACAGTTAACCGTATTAACTCAAGGTGCAAACAATGGCTAATTCTACAAACAGTTTTGACCGTAGGGCTAATCATTTGCTGCGTTCACTTCAGCTTTGCGGCGGTTGTGTTCCATTGCATCGGCTGCAATTCCAATTCTCCGATTCAGTTATTCAAACACTGTTGGATGAATGGCACTAAGAAAAGCTCTAAGCTATACGGAATAAGGGCTACAGCTTTGAAAGTTATTGAACAGTCGAGGAGGGGTCAGGCGGTCGTCCTTGATGCAGTGTCATGGAAGCGATCGCCACAA
>NZ_JAIVFS010000261.1 GCF_020829645.1 Nostoc mirabile CHAB5784
TTTTACCTCTTCTCAATTAATCGTAGCTATCGTCTGTGCCACTCTGCGCGATCGCTGCCGTAAATGCCAGTTGAGCAAATTCTTACATTGCCAGCTTTCTGCGCTTTCCTATCCGTCGAACTCACGTATTTTTAAGACTGAGGCGTTAGCTGATTGTGGTGGTTTATGTCGTTACGCAGTTGAGCCTTTCTTGCTCTTGTACCCAAGTAATTACATTTGATTTACTAACGCTTACAGGCTGCTCCTCACCTGCAATAAATACTTGAAACCAACCAGTTTCTAACTCATAGTAGTCAATAATTAAACCTGATTTTCTGGCTGTTTTTAGAGCTAATACTTCCTGGGGTAACAATCTTTCAATTCTTATCTGTTCTTCTGAGGAAAGCTGCTTCCAAGCTTCATCTTTAACAGCCAAGTGCCTGTATATAGCACTTCTAATTTGATAGTAACTGGTAGCTGATTTGAGTTTTTCTGCCAGCATTGATACTTCTTCCCCAACTGCCTGCTATTCTGTAGCGTTACTAGTGCTAGTTTGTTCGTTTTGTTTTAGTCTGGAGTTAACTTCTATAACTTTTTCGCTCTCTGTTGGGGATATTTCCTCTTGTGGAAGTATTCTCGACTCAACCACAACCACTTCAGATTCAGCAGTCTCTTCCTGGGACTGCTCTTTTTCTTGGGATTTGATTCTGGCGTGATAGTCTGCGATCGCTTCACGGAGAATTTGCTGAGGGAGTAGCCCATACCCATCAATTAATTCCTGTGTGAGTACCCCTGTTTGGTGGTCTTCCTCGTACTGAGGAGGGAATTGACAGTAGCGATCGCCCTTTGGAGTTCTACGCCAGATTGATATCTGTTTTTGTTGTTCCTGTTTTTGGGCTTTAAGAAGAGCTTTCTTCTCTTCGATTAACTCCAGCACCAGTTCACAGGTTAATCCCCCAATTGGGTAATCCTGTAATTGACTGATAATTGACTTGTATTGAAGAGAACACAGCCTGAGAAGTATTGTTACTGGAATTGGTGCTAGGTGTTGAGGACAGGTTAAAAATTCTTGGAAGTTTTCGGCTATTTTGAGCGCTCGTTTTTCCTCAGAGCTTCCTTTATCCCAACCGTATGTATCGAGCAGAGTTCGGTATTCTTTTTTGCTATAGGTGGTTTTGTATTCGTAGAGTAGGAAAGCAACGTGCAAATATTCTAGACTGCTGGTTTCGATATGTGCGGTTGGATTCGGATCTAGTTGATGCTTTTGCGAGTAAGGGATTGATGTGATAGTTGCTGGCATGATAAGATTCACCTTGCATTAATTTCGTTGGTCTTAAAAGACCACTTACCTATTTGAGTCAACGCAAATAATTCAGGCTGCTTGTTTGTCCCAAGCTTTTGATGATGATTTGGAGATAGCAGCCAAGGCATAGCCCAAGGTGTACTTGTGAATTTTGGGCATTTTGTGAAACGACATATCCTGACCCCAATCTTGGACTGACTTGGTGCCAATATGTAATACTTGCGTGAGGGTTTTGACACAAGTTGTGCGAAAGTTAGCGTGAGAAACAGTTTGCAGTATTTGCTGTTCAGTTAATCCTTCGAGGAGTATTTTTTCTAGAAAGGTTTGAGCATCTACTTCTGGTGCGTTGTATTCTCCTTTCAAGATGTTTTTTAGCTGATTCGGTACGATTTCGGCGGCGTGAATGTAAGCAAGTGAAACTTTGGAGTAATTGGGTATTCCATCAAAGTTGAGATCGCTTCCCCACTTGCGAACTGTTGGTCTTTGTACACCTAAGACTGCACATAGTACAGTGATACATTTTTTGCGGTATTGTGAGTCGGTTTCTTCTTCGAGCAGTTCGGGGGGACTAAGTTCGGCGATACCAAAACAGTGGCGTAAAAATTGTCTGGGTTCTAAGCCTTCTTTGGGTAAGTTTTTGAAGATTTCGCAGTATTTCATATTGGACTCGTGCAGAAATTTTGATTGAAACAGGTGTTTTTCTGCCATCTCAACTTTTTTGTGCTTTTGATTGAAGAATACCAAATCAACTAATTATGTATGTGTTTTATTTACATTTTTTAACTATTTAGCAGTGTAAAAACATTTTTACACTGCTAAATAGTTACGTTTGTTAACGATTTAGCATACAAAAGCTTCAAATATGCTTTGTGGTTCCGATAGACTGAAGTAACATGAGTAAACAACAGCCCGAACAAAACCCGAAGCTACCTCCGAAGCGTGGTCGTCCTGTAGACGCAGAGAAAGACCGCGTGACAGTTCATATTAGTGTTGAGATGCGGGATAAAATTGAGAAGCTAATACCTGACATGGGTAAAAGCTTGTCAATGGTAGTTAGGAACTTGGTGAATTTGGGTTTAGAGCTTGTTGGTTTATCTCAAAAGGGACTTACTGCTCCTCGGTCAGGTAATTTAGAGGAGTGGCTTGCAAGTTATACGTCTTTGGGAACTGAGCTGCTTATTGCTTGTGAAACTCTAAATTTGTCAGCTCCAAAATCAGGACAAATAGCTATTTGGCTTTTAGACAAAATGGCTTTTGGGTCAAATGACCCTCAAATTATTAATGATGAAGAAGATACTGGTATAACGCTTTTAGAAAGAATTCGTTTAGGTAAGAAACTGCAAACTTTTAGCTTTGAACAAGGGATAGAATTACCTCAAAATGAGGAATTTGCTACTTGGTTAGGGCAATTATATGCTAATGCTGCTATTGGACAAGAATTTGTAGCTGCTTGTCAGACGCTGGATTTGCAGCTACCAGAGACAGGAAAACTACAGGAATGGTTGCAGGATTTGGAGGTGCGATCGCGCAGCGTCTCCGCAGTAGAATCGCAATTATCAAACGAGTTATTAGAAGAATGCGATCGACTGGGGATAGAGCCGCCAAAACCTGGCGAGGTTGTAGCGTGGCTGCAAAATACCCGCCCTGCGGTATTTGAGCAGTCAATGCACCAACATAGGTTACCTTTTACGGATGATGGTTTGCCTTTAGGGGGGTCGCAACCTTTTTTGGAGCATTTACTGACACTAAATGCACTGCCAACTGAAGATGAGGAGTATGACATTGCTCATAGGTTTGGTGTAGACC
>NZ_JAIVFS010000262.1 GCF_020829645.1 Nostoc mirabile CHAB5784
CTAAAGAACCAGAGAAGCTTATTGCTGCTGTCGAGTTAGCTTTAGAGTCAAACCCCTCACCCAGTGAATCAGATTTCGCCGCTGCTGCTTTAAAAGTGGTTCCCCCGGTTGCACGGAAAAAGCCATCCATCCAGGATCGCCTTCTTGTAATAAATTCCCGCCCCTGGTAATCTCTACTTTGTCGGGACTGGGTGGATTAATCAACTGCTGCAATACGGTATTGAGGTTACGAGTGCCAATCAAACCGCGCAACATGGGGCAAAGGACTTGCACATCAGTAGCCAGATTAAAGCCTAAGCGAGGAATAAAGTCTGTGATGAGTTCGCAGATTGCTTGTACACCATGTTCAGGCTGATATCCGCCGCCATGCCATAAGCAGTCAGACACGGGATTATCAGAAATTGGCTCGATTGTAGGGTACAGTCCCTGATTAATTTGGTGAGCAGCGGTGATAATTGCACTCTGTTGGGCTTGGCGGAATACTTGGGTCAAGCGCACTACAGGTACACGACCAGAATTAATCAGGTCAGCGATAATTTGACCGGGGCCAACTGAAGGTAACTGGTCGATATCTCCGACTAATAATAATTGCGACCCATCAGCGTAGGCGAAGCCCGTCGTAGACATCGCTTTAACCAAAGAATACGCCAGAAACAAGTCAAGCATACTGGCTTCATCAGCAATAATTGCACTGTGGGGTAAAGGATTTTCGCTGTCGCACTTAAAGCCCATTGTCTTGGGGTCGAATTCAAGCAAGCGGTGTATGGTTTTTGCTTCAAGCCCAGTCATTTCACCCAGACGTTGAGCAGCCCGTCCAGTGGGGGCAGCTAGGGCGATAGATTTGCCCATTGCTTTCCACAGAGAGACTATGGTGTGGGTAGTGAAAGTTTTCCCGCAACCAGGTCCACCAGTTAAAATCAGGATTTTGGAATAGGCAGCCATCTCAACAGCTTGGCGTTGCTGTGGTGAAAGCTGGATTTTGCGGCTTTTGGTAAAGCGATCAATCCAGTCACGGACACGAGGCATATCCTGTTTAACTGGTTGGTTTAATCGCTGTTGTATTAATTGAGCAAGGTTCTGTTCAGTATGAAAGTAAGTCGGTTTGTAACATAGCAGCGTTTGGTCTTCACTTTTCTCGCGGATTAAGTCATTGGCTAGTGCCATATCTTTAATGATGTCAGCGATCGCGCTTTCTTTAGGTTCATGGGATTCTGTAGTCAGCAGTTTGATGACTTGCTCAACTAGTTCTGGTTGGGGTAAGTAGCAATGCCCATCAGCGGCGGCTTCACCCAGAGCATGAATGAGTCCCGCACGGTAACGAAATTCACTATCAGATGGGACTCCCAAATTCCGAGCAATCTTGTCAGCTGTTAGGAAACCGATACCGTAGATATCTTCGGCTAACTGGTAGGGGTTGCTGGTAACTGTGGCGATCGCCTCATCCTTGTATTGCTTGTTGCGATAATTAACTCTGTCTCTTGGTTAGTTAATTCCGCCCAGTAGTCCTGTTTGATTACCTCATACTCTTGGGCAACATCCCAAAACTCCTGCCAGCTACACCCCGGTTTAGCTAGCACTGCCCTAATGTCACTAACAGCTTGGGGCAGCATTTGCAGTTGTTCGGCTCGATATGCGATCGCAGATGGTGTAGGTTCACTCCCCAGAATTATCGCAGCAGCTTCGAGCGCTTGGGTATTGTTCATAGCACTGGCGAGATTCTTCAACGCCATACCCATCAGTCGGAGACATTCCTGGGCATTTTCTTTGGGTGGTTCTTGTGCCAGCGATCGCAAATCAATAGTTTTCTCCAGAGCAAGTTTTACCTGCTTGTTCAACGCTTTGGTCGCTTGCTGGATCATGGTATTTCCCCATTGTTGCGAGGGACGTTCTTCTACGGCGCGTTCCAAATCTTGAATACGCTGCCTAAGCTGTTGGTTTTCAATCTCCAACTGCCGTAGTGATTCCATGTCATCTAAACGTAGCTGCAACTGAATATTTTGCTCTTTCTGCTGTCTGTACAGGTTTTGCAAGGATGAGATTTGCTCACTTACTTGTTCTTCGGCTCTGGCTGTGGCTTCTGACTGTAGTCCAATCCTCAATTCCTGCTGTAAGCGCTCTAACTCTTGCTGGTGTTGCTCTTTGAGTGCTGCGATCGCTTCCGTATATTCTGCGGGGTAAGTGCGCTCTCTGGGGAATGGGACACTAGCGGCATCTAAATCAGCATTGTTGATCAGCAGCCTCTCGCCATCAGCAAAGGTGACAATCTGCTGCCAGTGATTCGGTGCATCTGCTTTAATGGTTCCCTCTTCTCCATATCTTGGATGGGACTGTTGTGAAACTGTGACAATAGCTTTTTGAGGAACCACTGGTTCTTGAATTTTGGGAACCATTGGTTCTTGAATAGATTGCTTTTTGCGTGGAAGTTGAGGAACCACAATATTTGCAGCAGCAGCAAAGTCTGATTCACCAGGGGAGGGGTTTTCTTCCAGAGCGATCGCTACAGCTTGTTTTAGTTTATCTGGTTGCTTGACTAAACGAAGTAACGGACGAGCCTGACGCTCATTTTTGATGTGTCCCCCCAACTCGCCAACTGCGTCTATGACCTTTTTGGCTCCTAGCAGTTGGTTGATTCGTCGGTATTCACCCCAGGCGTATAACTCACGCTGGCAGTATTCTTCAAAGTTTTTATATCCAGCTTGTAGGTAAAGCTGCTGTTCCCTCATCAGTAGGATTTCATCTACCGCGAAGCACTCGAATCTGTCGATGGCAGTGAAGGTTTCCTGGATGCTGGTGTTGACAACACCGTAATCGAGTGCAGAATCTGGTCAAAAAATTAAACGCATGGGTGTTCAAAAATATGTTGGACGAATTAAAGAATCTAAGCGGATTGTTCGACGACATAGTAGTTTTTATATTGAGGCAATCGTATTGCACCATGCTGTGAAGTTAGCACTCTTGCTAGTTCAGTCTAACGACTTGATCGCCTACGAAGATTTGAGGATTAAAAATATGGTGAAAAATCATTGTTTAGCCAAATCCATTAATGATGCATCCTGGCATCAGTTCCGTGTCT
>NZ_JAIVFS010000263.1 GCF_020829645.1 Nostoc mirabile CHAB5784
AAGTTCCTATGAGTTAGTCACCGAATTATTGAGATTAAGTCCTAATAAGCGTAAGTACTACCAACAAGGACAGAGAGCTATGAGGCTTATTCTATCTGCATCCTAGCCCTTTTTGTCCCCCCGTAAGCAAATAGTTTTTTCATTAGCTTTGTTTTAATCTATTAAATACTTTACTATCTCAATTTGCAATAACACATCAGTATATTTATTTACTTATTATTCAGTATAATAGTCTCAATATTGCTAACTGCTAGCCAAGCAAGCTCCTACTGAGATTAAGGTGAGTTTGTGTCTGCCAAATCCTAGTTAAGGATAACCCCGATCTGAAGGGCAAGGGTGGGTGTTGGGCTATTGTCAGCGCAGTAAATGACTTTAGTTGCACCGTAAGGGTTTGGGATGGCGAGTACACGATTGGGTTGCAGCACCTGAAGTCCTTCAACTACTTGCCCCAGGAGTGTGAGGAGATGCAGTCCTTTAGCGATCGCATTAGTCGAGTGTATTCCAGTGGGCTAGAACAGTCGGTGCAAAAGTTTTTGGAGTCGTCGGGGAAGCTGAACCGTGCTTATTTGACAGCTTTGGAAGAGAAATTGTTGAGTCTTTTAGAGTCAGAATTACACAATAAGGAAAGCTGGGGATAAGGCAGGAATTTATGCGAACGATTAAGTCATCGTCAATGAAGTTTGCTGTTCAAGCCGAGTTTGTAAATCTACAATCAGGTTCTCTCCACCGCGTCGGGCTTCCCATAAACCAGAATACTGCAAACCTATATTCCACTTTCCTTGCATATAATCTTCATTTTCTGAAACTATGCCTGTATATCTAACTGGTACAGGTGAGGTAACTAAATAACGTTTAGTAAAACTGACAGTGCGCCCAATTACCTCGCCATTGACCTGAGCTTCTCCTAAATAGTTGTCATCCAAAATGGAACCACTGAAAGTATTTCCACTCTGAACAAAGGTTGCTTCAAAGCGACTAGGGATGTCATCTTGCCAATAAGTTCCTAACCAATTACCGCTGAGGTCTGCCATATTGTTTCCTAGTAAAGATGTCTATGCGCTCGCCCGAATTGAAGTAATTGACGCGGCAGGTAGTTATAATCGCTATTGTTAAGCTGAAGCTGTCAACCACCCAATTGTATCGATATTATCGCTGTTGAGCATTGCAGTAAACCCTAGTAAAATACGACGGTACAAGGGGGAAGGTAGCGAGAGCATTCATTGGCGAACGATTACCAGGAATGGCAAGGATTACTCACAGGCGTACTATCATTATGAATTTTGGAGTGAGGGCGATCGCTTGGTCAAGTCGTCGAAGCATATCCCCAAGCGGCTGCTGAATGGAGTTCAGGAGATGGAGCGGGAGAAGGCGGCAGTGAGGGAAATATTGCAGATTCTGGGGGGTTTGAAGTTTGGTACGGATTAATTTAGTGTTTATTTCATTTGTACTCTACTTCCTGAAAAATCTATATTCAGTGAGATGCTGACTGTGAGCGAAATTATTACCAATCTTACAAATTAATTGATTGAAATGATGCAAGTCAAAATTTCAAGTAAGTAATTAAATTTGACACATCTATTTTTGAGTATTTTAAAGCATTTGTTGTATTAAATCTATATTTATTTTTAATAAAATAAATACTTTGTCACATAATATCATCCCACATTCCGCAGGTTAGTTAAGAAAGAAGATAATATTTTCGACAAGGAGCACCAAAAAACTGGAGAATCCATTGCCTTTCATGGGTTAAATTGGCAATTTGTTTGATTTGGGCGACCGTAACCAAATGAATCGACATAAAACATTGAAACACCCAACGTAAGGTTGAAGTAGAAGTTGGTTTACCCAACTGATTATCAATAGTTTTTTTTGCCCGTTCTAAAGCTTGACGTAAAGCCCTTTGACCCAGACTATAAACAAGCAAGCACAAACCCATAACCATTGCTAGTGCAGCAACTCGCTCAGTCAAATTGAGGAATACACTCGAAGTAAAAAATAAAGGATCTTTGAGAAACCGAAAACCGCGCTCAGTAGACTGCTGTGCCTTGTATTCCCGCAAAACATCGTCATTGCTGAGTTGTTCAGCATCGAGGACATTGGTTGCTAAAATAAATCTTCCAGCTCGTTTGGCTTCAATAGCGATCGCTACTTCCTTGAGTTCTAGCGTTGCATCAACTTGGTAGTAACAGGTGGGGGAAGCATCCTTGCTTGGTCTACCACGTCCAGGATGTTTTTTTATCTCCTTAACCTGGATATTAGCCAGTTGGTGTAAGGACAACTTAGAACTGAGCCTTTGTGCAGCTTTTCAGAATCTTTTGAGCAAGCGAATTCTTGATTTAGCAATTGCCGAAGTTCGGATTGGGCAACTGATAACTTTTTAATCAAACGTTTTTCTAACTGCTTGAGGTCAGCTTCTTTTCTGGCTTGACTTTCAACAACTAACCAGGACTGTCGTACACCACCATATTCACTACAACTTGGTGCAATTCGATATCCAGGCATTGCACTGTCATTAAACGCAACTTCTGGCATCTCCTCTAATAGCATTTTCGCAGCAGTTAGCGTCTGAACCAACCTATAACTCACAGATAGACTGTGCTGTTATAGAAGCGCAAGTACAGCAAATTAAATCATCGCTAAATTATCTTACTCAAATAAATAGCTCGTTGACTAAGTTACAAGAGCATTCATCAGATATTAGAGTAAAAGCTAGGTCTATGAGAACTGAAATTCGTAATGCGCTGAATTCCATTTCTGAGTCAATTATGTCCAACGTGATATTCCCAACATCGTGACCGAATAATTCGTAATTCGTAATTCGTAATTAATAATTAATTCATTAAGGGTACAAGCCCCTTAATTTATTAATGAAAAAAATAAATTTATTCATTAT
>NZ_JAIVFS010000264.1 GCF_020829645.1 Nostoc mirabile CHAB5784
CATCTACCATGATCTTCGAGATTATCCACAAACCCACCTTCACCAATCAACTCTTAGCTATCCCTAAAGAGTATGTGATGCAAATATTGGAGAAAATCAAAGTATTGCGGGATGATCCCAAACCTCACGGTAATTTAAAGAAGAAATTACATGGCTATAAGGGTGATGTCTATCGCTTGCGTTCAGGCGACTATCGCATAATTTATACTTTTGGCGATAAATGGGTAGCCTTGCTGGGTGTAGATGCTCGTAAAGATGTATACAAAGGCGATAAGCTAGTTGCTGAAACAACCGATATTGATATCAGCACTCTGCCAGATGTAGAAGCATTACTGGCTGTAAAACCAACTTATACCCCAAACTTGGTTTTGCCTGATACCTCTAACACAGAAAGCCCGCTACCCGTGGAAATTACCGAAGATTTGCTTCATAGGTTGCGACTACCGGAAGAATATTGGACAACATTAACCGCGTGTCGGACATTAGATGATTTAATGGCGGTCAACTTACCAGGGAAGTGGTGCGATCGCATTTTTGATTGTATCGCTGAACCCAATTTTGACCAAGTTCTGAACCAACCCAGCTTTGTTACGGGTAGCACTGATGATTTATTGCGCTTCACTGAAGGTGAGTTGCTGGGATTTTTACTCAAACTCAATCCCGAACAAGAAAAATTCGTCAGTTGGGCAATCAACGCTTCTGGCCCTACACTGTTAAAAGGTGGCCCCGGTACGGGAAAAAGTACCGTTGCACTTTACCGTGTTCATGCGTTGGTAGAAACACTCCAAGCCAACGGAATCGAAAAACCTAAAATCCTATTTACAACCTATACAAATGCACTGGTTGCGTTTTCTCAACAACTTTTAGCAAGTCTGCTAGGCGAAGATATACAGTATGTTAATGTCAAAACTGCCGATGCAATAATTGCGTCAGTCATTTCCCAAAGTACCGGAAAACCCAATATTGCTTCTGGTGATGTCCTGCGAAAAACCATCAAGCAAGCGCTAATCTACGCAATTGATTCTCTAGAAGGCAACCTACTACAACGTCAAGCGCAAGAACAAACGTTAAAACGTCTGAGTATTGATTATCTCATCGATGAAATTGCTACAGTTATCGAAGCACGCGAAATCAAAACTCTCGAAGCATATCAAGCAACGCCACGAAGCGGTAGGGCAATTTCCCTTAACAAAACGCAACGTCAAGCAATCTGGCACTTGCGTCAACAATTTTACCAGTTGCTAGAAAAACAAGAACTCGAAACTTGGCAGCAAGTCCGTACCCGTGCCTTGGAAACGTTACGGGAGATGGATAACCCGCCGATTTATGATGCAGTGGTAATTGACGAAGCCCAAGATTTAGACCCCAATACTTTACGTATTTTGACTCAAGTCTGCCGTCACCCTAACCGCCTGTTTATTACCGCCGATGCCAATCAATCCATATATGGTAGTAGCTTTCGATGGAGTGACGTTAGCCAAGACTTGAAATTTGTCGGACGCACAGGAGTACTGCGCGTTAATCACCGCACCACCCGCGAAATAAACGAAGCTGCAATATCTTACTTGGCAAATTCGATTTTAGATGATGAGGGAATGGGGAATTGGGAATTGGGAATTGGGAATGGGGAATTGGGAATTAAAGAAGCTTCCCATTCCCCATCCCCTATTCCCCATTCCCCAATTAGAGACTATATCCACAATGGCCCACCACCGGCTGTCCGTGCCGTAAATAATCCAGGAGATGAAGCAGAACTACTGGTACGATTTTGCAAAAGTGCTGCCCGTGAATTTCGGTTGGGTATTAACGCTTGTGCCGTAATTGTGCCGACAGAAAGTGCTGGTACAAAAATAGCTGGTCAACTTTCATACTTAGGTTTAGAAGCGCATTTCATGTCTAGCAAAGACTTGGACTTAAATAAACAAGGTGTTAAAGTTATTACGCTTAAAGCTGCGAAGGGGTTAGAATTTCCCATTGTAGCGATTGCAGGATTTTTGGATGCAACCTATCCAACAATTCCCAAAGGTACACCGGAAGATGAAATTACAGAAATTTTAGCACGCGATCGCCGTACTCTATTTGTCGGTATGACTCGCGCTATGCGGGCATTGTTGGTTATTGTTCCTGCAAGCAACTCTTCTCTCCTCTTGGAAAAATTTGATTCTCAATTGTGGAATCTTGGGAATAGGGAATAGGGGATGGGGAATGGGGAATGGGGAATGGAGAATGGGGAATAGAATGATTATTAATATTTAGTAGGTTATTACTTTTATCAGCAATATGGAAATTATTAAGCTTCCTTCTGTACTTCCAGGTGAATTAGATTTACTAAATATAAACAAAGAACTCCGGGAACATCAAATTCAGCTCGATTGGAGTGCGGTTGTATCTGCACCAGAGTCTCAGCTTGTGGTTTTGCTGGACAGAATTGATCAAGTAGAAGATGCTGATTGGTTAATAAATGGAGATATTGCAGAGAAGATTGCCACTGACATCATCAATTTCTTTAACAAGCAGAAACCTAAAGCTAAAAAATCGCGTTCTAAGAAAAAGCCGCTAGAAACTAAAGTAACTCCTCAACTTTGGGAACAGAGGAAACTATTAGAAACGCAATTTATACCTTCAATAAACGAAGGTCAATTATTAGAAGAGAAATTTATACTTGCGATTGATCCACTTGTTGAGGAAAAGCTAGAAGTAAAAGTAGATGAAACTAGTAAAATTCTGGAATCGCAGTTACCCACACCTTATAAAATCCGTGATGAATTAGAAAAAGCAGTATTGGCAGATTTACTTGGGCCTGCGGGTGGTGAGGAAGAAGAAGTAGATGAGGATAGTGTAAGCGATCGCTATCTTGTAGGGTTACTCGCACC
>NZ_JAIVFS010000265.1 GCF_020829645.1 Nostoc mirabile CHAB5784
GAACAAAACTCAAGCTGACACTAAATCTTTTTGCCAGTTGTCGTTGAGAGCCTTCTTGATTGTTATGTGCGTTAATTACTTTTTGGCGCAGATCGCTGGAGTAAGGTTTCATTCCACAGGTACTTAGACTTTAATATACTCCATTATCCTACAGTGTATTTTACTCAAGTAGGAACCGCTATATACAGAATCTGACCGAAGTTACTAACCTCTCTTCATTGCGATCAGTAAAGCAACGGTCGAATTGTACTGCCTTCTCAATTACTCATTTTTGTTTCTCGTCTTTTGAATCATCTGTTGGATTGTTTCGGTTTCGCCAATTTCATAAAGACTGATCAAACCATCCTTAATAGTAAAAATTTGCTCAATTGTTGCATCCGCAAGCAAATTGCCTTGCAAATCTCTGACGATTTGATGAACGGTAACGACATTTCGATTGTTTTCATCCGTCTCGAATTTTAAGGTTTCAAGCTGCACTTGAATAACCTTATATTGATTAGTCCAGTATTCGCGCACCGCGTCGCGTCCATAAACGAAACCGCCTTCCACCCCGTTGGCCCATTTTACGTCTGGGTGCATCACCGAGATGATTGTTTCAATCTCGCCTTTGTTGAAGGCTTCGTATAAATTTTGCAGAAACTGCTGATTTGAACTCATAATTGTTCACCATCCAATACGAATGTCATTAAAACAAGAAAACAGCCCAACTATTTACTATACGGAAAATCAACAGAAAGTGCATCGAGATTGATGTTTTTGCTGAATCTCACAACTTAGCTCGGTTTTAACAGTAGTGCTGCCTATCGGCAAGCCCTTCTTTCTGATGGGGTTTATTTAGACTCGACGGGAACCCTTACGGATTCGGCAGTTCCTCTACTTAGAAAAACCCCTTTCTGCGGACTGCTTCACCGATTTGCTCCCGACACTCTGCTCTTGTTCAGTCAGTTCAGGTACTTCAACAGAAATTGCCGTGACAGCCTCAGAATCATGATTTCATCATCCCCAGCAATTGCAATATCTCCTTAACAGCCGCTTTCTCTCGCTCCATCTGCTGAACACGATTCAGTAACCGCTTGGGAATGTACTTCGACGACTTGACCAAGCGATTGCCCTCACTCCAAAATTCGTAGTGATAGTATGCCTGTTGGTAATCTCTGCCGTTCTTGGTAATGGTTCGTCAATGAATACTACCGCTACCTTCCCTCTTGTACCGTCGTATTTTACTAGGGTTTACTGCAATGCTCAACAGCGATAATATCGATATAATTGCATGATTGACAGCTTCAGCTTAACAATAGCGAGTAAACTACCTGCTGCGTCAATTACTTCAATTCGGGTGAGCGCATAGACATCTTTACTAAGAAACAATATGGCAGACCTTAGCGGTAATTGGTTAGGAACTTACTGGCAAGATGAAATCCCTAGTCGCTTTGAAGCAACCTTTGCACCGATTTCTCCAGCCCACTGGAATACACCCGATTGATGCGATCACCTACGGTGGGCGGTTACGCCATCGCAAATTACCTGCATTTGCTGACGCTCCGCAGGTAGGTAATTGTAAGACTTGAGATGCTTCAGCCCAACAGTATATTTGTAATGTCAAGTTCTCACGATCAACTGAAGCCTTTCTAAACATAATAATTAAATATGATTATCTATGGAATTAATGCTGAAAAACATAGAGTATCTTTGTAAGAAGTGGGCTGCAAATCTGGGGTGTAGTTAGCACACAAAGTGATATTTTTATAACCGTTTTCTTGTAAACAGGATATAAATTCATCCCTGCCAAACCAATGCAGTGGCAGACGTTGAAGTTCAGTAGCTATGAGGTTGCCATTTAACCACTTTTCATAGCGAATGAGCGTCAAGTTCAGTTGCTCTAAGAGGTCAATACTAGAAGAAGATTGCATGAGGATGATTGAGCCGTCAGCACACTCAATTGGCTCCCGTTGCTTAACAATATTTTGGGTTTTGAAATCTTCAACCGGAAGTTCCAAATCAATAAAAATCAGCCCCTGTGGTTCCAGGTGTCGTGCAAAGGCTTGCAATGCCGCGATAGCAGCAGAGCGTGGCAACAACATGAACGAGCCAAAGGTCACGACTATTGCATTGTACTTTCCAGGCAAGTCCAGATTCTCTACCTCACCTTGGTAAATGACAGGCTCCAAACCTCTTTCTAAACAATGTTTGCGGCAACAAGCAAGCATATCTGGTGAAGCATCGATGCCTTCAACGTTAAGACCTGCTTCTAACAGTGGGATGAGTAATCGTCCTGTACCCACCATTACTTCGAGAATTCTGCCACCAATTTTGGAAAGATGTTTTATGTAGTATGGAACGTCAGGATATTGTCCACCAATGGGCTTGCTAATATCATATACTTCCGTGCATAAGGCTCCATATTTTGTCAGTGTCATCTTTAGCCTTCCATCTCACATTCAAGCTCTATCAAACTTAATAGTTTTTGTTCCACCTGGGTTAAATACGGTCGCTTCAGTTCTCCCAAATATTTCAACACCGCACGACCAGCTTCTTCCAAGTTCTCGTTTTGCCTCAACCGCGTAATGCGATCACTGAGGGACTTCCAGAAAATAAAATATACAGTTAATGAAAATGATAATCATTGTTAGGGGGGAGGAAAAGGCTGCCGACGGCAGCCTTTTCCTCCCCATTTTGTAGTAAATTCGATGATGATTGAATTTGTGGGTGGAAAGAGGTGTCTATAGAATTATAGCTATAGCCATGAAGATTAGGACGTAGACTATAAGAGTTCCAATTGCGTCTACCCCATTTCAATGGCCAAAGCAAGAGAGTGATGATTTCCGGCAAAAAGTCATGCAAGCGATTGAGTTG
>NZ_JAIVFS010000266.1 GCF_020829645.1 Nostoc mirabile CHAB5784
GTTAACTTGATAGCTGGTTTAACCGCCTACACCTATTTACCCAAAAAACCTGGTATTGACATTTCCCCGAAAGATTTACCTGCTCTACCTCCTGCGATTTTTTAGTTCCATCGAACTCACGTTAATTCAGCATATCTCTTGATCAGGCGGCAGTTCGCTTTTGCAGCTTCAAAGCGACTTTCGTACTGCTGTGGCAACTTTTTATTCAGCGCAAATCGATTTCCCTTCCTGTTCCCCTCGCTTTCTCTGGTTGCGCCAGTGCCTCAGCTACTCTCCCAGGTGGATTAATAAATTTACTATTTTCAAGGTTTAATGGTGAGCGCCTCTTTATTTTTCTGGGAGGCTGGCGCTTGTTTTTCCTCCTTTATAATTACTATTCTTGCAAATTAGTATTGCTTTTGTCAAGAGTATTTTGCATTTTAGAGGGAAGAGAGATTGTATATATAGGAAAGAAATCTGTCAATTTTAACGAGAAAGCCTTACATATTCCAATAATATGTTGAGTATTTGCCCATTTAGCTTGTCCTGTAAACAGTCTGTCTATATTTTGACGAGATACTTCAATACCCATCTCATTCAATTTTTCTGCTACTGATTGCCTAGTTTCATCTACTAGCAAGGTTCTAAGGCGTTTTGCTTTGTTCGCATCCCAATAGAGATGCGGCACTTCTTGAATCGCTACTAACACTAATTGTTCCTCAGTCATCTTTTCTCAATTATGCAAAACACACTTGCTAAAAGCAATGAACCGTAGCATAATAAGCTTAACGGTCAAAAAGCCGAAGCGATCGCCAGCCGGGAAGCAATGCGATCGCTTTGCCCTACTCATTTAAAAAAAGTGAGCTAACTATAATGCTGGCACACAAATGGCGTGATTCAGAAATCAACCAAATGCCCCAGTCTGGGCAGATAGGCAAATACGCGATACCCAAGGGCTATGTTAATGCCACCCAAATGGCTAAAGCTAACCGTAAACTTTTGTCAGACTACATAAGACTGAAGTCTACAAAGGATTATTTACAAGCACTTGGGAACGATATGGGAATTCCCATATCGTCTCTAATAATTGAAATTGAAGGGTATGGCAAGGAACAAGGTACTTGGGTTCATTCAGAAATCGCCATTGATTTAGCCCGATGGGTATCTGTTCCATTTCGCATTTGGGCAAACAGAACCTTAATGAAGGTAATGATTGCAAGTGAAATAGAGCCAGAATACTGTCCTGTTGTACCTATCCTTCCCCCAGTCGAGCAGCGCCTACATATTTTTGTACAGGCAATGAAAACTTTAGCCGAATTAACCGGAGATCGTCTCAACCCCTACATCGAACAGCATTGTAAAGACTTCGTTGCCAATCTCTTAGCCGAACACAATCAACAAGCCCTAACCAGCACACAAGAGAAGTGGTTAGGCGTGGTCAATTTTGCAGAAAGCGAACTGGGCAAGAAAGTCCCCCTTAAAGGCTCCCACTATCGCGGACACTTGGGGACATGGGTGAGAACATTTTACCCTCAGTTAGGCGATCGCCAAGAAACACGATTGGTTAATGGCGTTCAACAGCCCATCTATGTTTACGCTTGTCACGAGCCGACTGTTGCGGCTGGGTTGACCAAAGCTATAGAAGAGTTCTTCGCTCATCCCAGTCCTAGTGCAGCGCTAAGGCAAGCAGGTGCTTTCGCTAGAAAATCTTTAGTAACGGCTTGATGGACATTGGGCATTAGTCATTAGTCATTAGTCATTGGGCATGGGGCATTGGTCAAACAGAGCGATCGCTGAGTAATCAAAAATTAAGACTTTTACAACAAAGGCAAATTCTACCTTGAGGGGAAAGGATATGGAACTTGGATACTTCCAAAAAGATGTACTGATTGAAAAACTAGCTAAGAAGTTCTACGCAATTCAAGGCTATGTAGTCCCCGAAGGCTACCGGATGCAATCAGCTACACATCCAGCAGAAAGAGCGTGTGTGGCTATGGCTTTCACTGCAATCGAAGAAGTCGAATTTGAACTTGCTAACGATGACGATACAGAAATTATCAAATGGCAGCGAGGGCAATCTCTGAGTGAAGAATGTCAATACTACTTTTGCAAATATGAGAAATTTACTTTAACACTATTGAGTTCGCCACATACAAATATGACTCGTGTAGAAGTTTATTTAGAGAATACAAAGCTTTACGTTTCTGAAAAAGCAATCAGCCTTCAAAAAGCAACAGAAGAACTACAGGATTTTATTAGCACACTTGCTGCACAATTACAAACTTTGAACCGAATTGAGTTTTAGAGGGTGTTTGAAAAGTCTGTGAGGTTGTAAAAAAGCTCTCTCGGTATACGCTGTGAATAGATAATAGACAGCACCAAGAGAGCAACATGACTAAAGCATATCCCAGCAATCTGACCTATGCACAATATGAATTTCTGAGTGACATGATTCCAGAAGCAAAACCCGGTGGTCGCAAGCGTGAAGTTGAGATGTGGGAAGTACTGAACGCAATTTTCTATGTTTTGGTAGAAGGAGTTAGATGGCGATCGCTACCAGGTGACTTTCCTGCTTGGCAAACAGTGTACACATATTTTCGCAACTGGCGTCAAGACGGGACGTGGTTGCACATTCACGATAGTTTGCGGGAGTGGACAAGAATCGAAATTGAGCGTCATCACAGTCCATCAGAGGCAATCATTGATAGTCAAAGTGTCAATTTTCAGCTATGGATGTGCCGCTATGCTCAAATGTTCTGTCTTGAAGTGTTACCGCATCCAGGCGCGGCCAAGCTGTATGGTCGCCTGCCAATAAAGGACGTCCCTCTATTTCCATCTGTTTAATA
>NZ_JAIVFS010000267.1 GCF_020829645.1 Nostoc mirabile CHAB5784
CCGAAGATGGTTCGGTTGGAGGTACGCATGACAAGCGCCAAATCATTGAGGAGCCGGATGAGGTCGAAAGTCTCACGTCCGGTTTTGTAGACGAGCGGTTCTCGTGAGGGAATCGCTTAGTTTAACTGAAAATGCAGCTAGAAATATCCTTAGTCGAGGATTAAGTACGGTAGGGCATACCGGAACTTTTGCAGCGCCACTTGCTACAACGGGGGGAACCCCCGCAACGCAGTGGCTTCTTGATGCAAGCAACGCTTGGGGAGATGAAACCTCTACTCAATCTGGGGAAACCCTGATTGAGCAAGTCAAGTCTTAGATCCAAGAATCTCCGTGCATTTATGCCGGAGAGTGTCAATCTTGCTGTTCTTGCTGTCTACGTATTACATCTGGCAGTTGTTCTGGAGAATCTAACTTTACTCCATTTGTTTCAACTCGGTTTGCTAGAGCGTTGATGGCGTTTTGGTCATCTCGGTGTGCTAAAACATAAGTCCGCAACTCCTTTGTGGTCATTGCTTCATAATTCGGGCTGGTCATAGCTCAATTCTCCTTGCTTATTAATGACAATTACTGACTCTTCACCCGCGATGATTACTATTCTCGCGTTTCTAGAATCAAGCGTTACAAGATAGACGGGTAAATACATTTTTGTTAGCCAGTAGCAGGCTATATACACCGTTCTTAGCTGCTGTGGTGTTGGTTCCATATCCTCCTTTATGTGCTTGTTCGGGTGTTGGCTCCATAGGCACTATCCTATTCCCAAACGACCAGCCAAGCCGGGAGTTAGGGGTAGAAGCGTAGTAATCATCAAGAATAGAGCCAAAAGCCCCAAAGCGGCTCTAGCATCATCAGGTTCAGTGACTTCATTCAAACTGGGGCGTTCTTGATCCCGTTGCAAAAAGAAAATCACGATCGCCCAGTACATGGCAAGAGTATTACCGAGAGACACTAACGCCAGTAAAATTAAAGTTGCTACTGTTGCCCGTCCTGCGGTTTTGCGTCCATAAATCGCCTGAACAATGCGCCCACCATCTAGTTGTCCTGCTGGCATTAAGTTCAAAGCGGTGATAACTAACCCCAACCAACCAATTATCACTAAGGGATGAACACTTACCAGGGATGACTGCAAAGCCGAACCAAGGACAACTCGCGCCAAACTTCCCACCAAAATCGACCCTTGGAAAAACTGATTTGGTAATTGAAATAAACTACCTGGGCGGGAAAGCGCCAAGCCCGTCACCAGCATTAACAAAGAAACGATACCACCTGCGGCTGGCCCTGCTAAGGCGATATCAAATAATACCTTGCGGTTGGGCAATAGAGATTCAAAGCGGGTAATTGCACCAAAGGAACCAATTTGCACAGCCGGCAGAAAGAAAGGCCAGCTAAGACGGATTTGGTGACGCCGAGCAAGTAACCAATGACCGATTTCGTGAGCTACTAAAATCGCAAATATCCCAGCGCCTATGGGCAAAGATTCTTGAAACCGCCCTGGATTGCCAAAGAAATCAAAATTCAGCAGTAATCCCGCAGCTTCTAAACTTGTGGCAATGGTCGCTATCAACAGAATACCTGCAAAAGCTTTTTGCGATAACAACATCGGCCGGGGATCATTGCGGCTGGGTAGGACAATTACCACTGGTTTGCCGTCTGTATTTTCCACTAAAAACAGGCGATATTGATCGCCAAGGCGTTGCTGTAAACTTGCAGTTAGACGGTTGTGAGTCTCTTCTGGTTCTCCCCGCAAATTACCTTTGAAAATGGCTCCATCTTGGTAAGCGATGGTTTCTGTAGCAAAAAACGTATCGATACCGAAAATACCTTTAACTGCATTCAAGTCTTCTTCTGGTATCGGTGGGATCTCCGGTTTCAGTTCTGCTACTTTTGGTTGTGGGGAATTTGCTTTAAGTGAGGAAGCAGCAGCGAGTCTTTCTGTGGCGCGTTGCTTGAGGATGGCATCTTGCCCAGCTGCGCGTAACTGTCTGCCCAAGTAGACATACAATCCGGCGGAAGTTACCACTAAGAACAATATACCCGCTATATTGATGTAAATCCCTGCGGCAAACAATCCAAAAAACAGCAGCCAGGGAGTCATCAACACCACCGACTGTAACCAGGCTAAGATTCCCAGTTTACCAAAAGGTCTGGCGCGATAAAAGCCCCAGCCCAAAATGCCTAAAGCTACCAGTAGGATCGTCCCCAGGATAGAAGTTTCTGATAAAGTAAACATCTCCAAACCTTTGCTATTGAGACTAAGCCAGAACAAGTCCGGTATTGCAGATACACTTATTAATGTATAACGCCGCCTGTAGTCTGCCCAAATAATCCCACTTTGCGTAGGCGTAGTGTCGTAGGGGCACAGCATTGCTGTGCCCGTAAAGCGTGGTCTATTTATGTGAAAATAGCTGTAATTTGCTCAAACTGTATTTGAGCGAAGTAGTCTTCTAAGTCCAATAAAGAATTTCAGCATTTGGAAAGCGCCTACTAATCTCACTCTCAAAAAAGCTACGCAACGCCTTCATTGTGTCTTTCTCGTAAACGTACTTCGTCCCACCAAATTTATTACGCTTGACACTGCGTTTTGCCTCATCCATCTCTAATTTTGATTGCGGATAATTCGTCGCTCTAACAAATCAAGATCCAAACTGCCTTCATCACGGTTAATTCGACGGACGGTCGAATTAACATTAGCTAAATTAACGTGAGTTCGACGGATAGGAAAGCGCAGAAAGCTGGCAATGTAAGAATTTGCTCAACTGGCATTTACGGCAGCGATCGCGCAGAGTGGCACAGACGATAGCTACGATTAATTGAGAAGA
>NZ_JAIVFS010000268.1 GCF_020829645.1 Nostoc mirabile CHAB5784
AGTAACTCCACCACGTAAAGAAGCATCTGTTGCTGTTTAATACCTTAGATTATTCATACTTTTGCTAAGTCTCTGATTAACTCAGCCCTGCTGGGTCATTTTGTATAGCTTAGTCTAAACTCCAGGAACTGTATGATGCGATCGCAAACCTAAAACGAGTGTTGGTTGCTGTTCAAACTTCTAAATTTTTATCTATTAGCTTTCAACCTACTGGTATTGTATACTCGCACATGACAGTAGTTTTTAAACTAGATGACTATACCTCTTTTTCTATTTTAAATGCTTCGTGGCATACAGACTGGGTGGTTGAATATTGTTCAAGTTTAGAAACAAGACTTCGTTATATACCAACAGATGGTTTTGAGACCTTCCCCTTCCCCCCATCAACTGCAAACCTAGAAGAAATAGGCGATCGCTACTACAACCATCGCCAAAATATCATGCAAACACGCCAAGAAGGATTAACCAAAACCTACAACCGCTTCCACAACCCCGACGAAACCGCCGCCGATATTCAACAATTGCGCGAATTGCACATAGAGATGGATAATGCTGTAGCTGGTGCTTACGGTTGGCAAGATTTAGAATTATCTCATGGTTTCCACCAAACTAAACAAGGCTTACGCTTCACCATCAGCGAAACTGCACGGCGAGAAGTGCTAGATAGATTATTAGAATTAAATCACCAACGCTATGCTGAAGAGGTAGCACAGGGTTTACATGATAAAGGCAAGAAAAAAGGTAAATCAGGAGGTAAGAAAAAGCCACAAGCGGAATCTAAAAATCAAGATAATGATAATGGGCAATTAAGTTTGTTTTAGGCATGAAACATTGGGGAGATATTATAAATAATTAATATAAAAAGGTATAAATTTTAAGTTGGATTTACTTAAACAATCTATTTTTTTACAAAACTATTAAAGTTCCTGTTTTGTATTTTCTAACTTTTCTTTCAGAGCTTCAGCTTGCAGAAGCCTAGCTTGGGCAATCTTTTGGCAATGGTTAATAAGTTGATAGTGAATATTCTTTCCTCTATCAACAATTGCTTGCAACAAATCTTCTGCTTGTTTATCCCACTCTCCCCTACCAGCAGCACTCATCAAAGAGATTACAATATATTTATGAGCCTTTTTACCAGTTCCCACCTCGTCAATATGCTTGTAGCTTTTATGTAAATTTACCTCAGTCGAAGCTACTTCCAAATTAGTAGATGCCTGGGTTGCTTTTAAAGGTAGATTGAACAACTGTGCGAAACTTTGAGCTATTTTATTGATAGAAGAACCTGCATTCGTCCAAAAAATTACAGGAGGAAATGGAATTTTTGCTTCTTCCCATCGTTCTACATATTTTTCGTATGCCTCCATAGCAGTTTCATAGTTTGATTTTATTTGTAAAGGGTAGCATTGGTTATTGACATTAATAATTAAATCCCACTTAAAATTAACATCTGCGATGCTATTCTCGCCTGTTGTCCATGCACTAACTCCCTGCAAAAGTTCAAGTGCGAGCATGATTCTTTTAACGCTTTGATCCCCTATTTTGTGTTCTTGCGTATCGTAACAGTAAGTACTTGAACTACTGTATTCAGTAGACCAATAATCAAGTCGTTTTTTAGAAACTGGATAAAGTTTATCTGCACCACAAAAACCAAAATTCTCATCGATTTCTTTAGATATGTTTACTTCTATTGGTAAGCCTGCCTCTGGCAACCAGTAAATTTCAGGTCTGAGAAGAAACCCTACTGGATGGATTGTAATATAAAGTTTCTGTTCTCCACTACGCTCAACTTCTCTATAATTGCTACTATTTACTGTAGCAGGATCAAAAAATATTGAAAGAGTTCGTTCATACGCTTCTCGCTCTTCAAGTTTATTAATTAACTCTTCCCAATTCCTGTTATTCATTTCTAGCTGATAAGCTATAACACTAGCAGGGTACTCAATATTATTAAAAATTTGACCTTTACTTAAGTCTAAAACCTTTTGATTATGTATAGCTAACAAATTATAAGTTAGCTCTTTATCATCAATCAAAGAAATATGACGTTGAAAACTTATGCCTCCAGAGTATTTAAAATCTTCGTCTTTTTCTATAACAACTATTACTCCACTGTTATAAGCAAGTTGATACGTGATTTTAGTTGTTGATGAATTAGGATGAGAGTACCTTGGCTCTAATTTTACAAGTGGTAGCCTAAGTTCAGTAAGCGGATAAATTTCCTGAAAATCAATATCTGAAAACATTTTTACTTTAATACCAAGACTAGGGGAAATGCTCAAAATCACGATTAGGCTGATTTCAAGAGCTAAATTTTAGTATTCCCTAGCTTGATGCAAAGCTAACACGTATTCAAATCTGTTGTTAAAAGTTAAAATTAACTCAAACCAAACATTTAATTTTAATTGCTAATTTCTATGTTGCTAATTGAATCTATTCTGTGATTAACTTTTTTATTTATTATCAGATAAAATTAGATATTTAAAATAATTATATTTATCGAAATATATTACATATAAAAGCAAAAATAAATTTAACTTGTTGACATTTAAATTACATTGAAGAGGATATCAAGTAGATAAAAGTAGGTTTTCTTGGTTATTTATTCCATCCCCTATCCAATTTAAAATTTAGTATAATTTTTAATAACGATTGTACACAACTAGTTATATCTACGTATAGATACCCATCTACCATGATCTTCGAGATTATCCACAAACCCACCTTCACCAATCAACTCTTAGCTATCCCTAAAGAGTATGTGATGCAAATATTGGAGAAAATCAAAGTATTGCGGGATGATCCCAAACCTCA
>NZ_JAIVFS010000026.1 GCF_020829645.1 Nostoc mirabile CHAB5784
TGGACGCAGGTCTGGGTTGCCGAGTCGCGCTGGACGTTTTTTACTCATGATGTATCACTAAGAACATCAAACCAGATGTTCTTAGATTATATCTTTTGCATCCTTTTTGCTTAAGTTGACACCAATGGGCATTGCCGTGCCCTCCAACCCATTTGGCATCTCAACGATAAATAATATTGTTTTGCACGATGTATATTAAGTTTGAATGATACTAATTCCTTGACGGGAAATTACAAATAAATTCTTGGCTGCGGTGAACAGTTCTATCAGGGCACAACATTGTTGTGCCCCTACGCAAGATATTTGTGGTAACTTTAGTTTGCAGGTTTGTGAAGATGGAATAATAAGGAAAATATTCGCCCTTGAATTACCATCATTCACCCTTGGATCTCGGTTGTTGCAGTTCTGAGCATGAAGTTCCGAGTTCAAAGGTCGAAGTTTCGAGTTCAGAAGTCAAACTTCCGAGTTCAAAGGTCAAAGTTCCGAGTTCAGAGGTCGAACTTCCGAGTTCAGAGGTCGAACTTCCGAGTTCAAAGGTCAAAGTTCCGAGTTCAGAGGTCGAACTTCCGAGTTCAGAGGTCAAACTTCCGAGTTCTGAAGCTGAAAACTGGAGTTCTGAGCCTAAATGGTGGAGATAATAAGTACAGACCATTGTAAGGGCACGGCAATGCCGTGCCCCCAACCCATCTGGCATCTCAACGAGAAACAATATTGTTTTGCACAGTGCGTATTCCATTTGAATGGTACTAATTACTCTACGGGAAATTACAAATAAAATATTGGCTAGGGTGAACAGTTATATCAGGGCACAACATTGTTGTGCCCCTACGCAAGATATTGGTGATAAGTTTAGTAGGTAATTTGTGTTTTTTGAGGTTGCAGGTTTGTGAAGATGGGATGATAACGAAAGCGATCGCTCCTGACTCACTATCATTCACTCTTGGATCTCGGATGTTGCAGTTCAGAGCTTCAAGTTCCGAGTTCAAAGAGTAAACCATCGCCCTCTACTCATCATCATTCACCTTTGGATCTCGGACGTTGCTGTTCAGAGCTTCAAGTTTTGTGTTCTCATCTCGAAATTCCATGTTCTGAGGTTGAAGCTTCGAGTTCAGAACTCGGAACGCCGAGTAATTTACTCCAACATCCGAGTTCTGAGCTTCAACATTGCCGACAAGCCGCTTTGCGTCTACGCCACGCTTTCAACAATCAAAATTCTTCTTCCTCGTCAACTTCCTCGCCTATCAGTGGAGCTTGCGAACTGTGACGTACATGAAGCACAAAAACAGCATCTTCCCGAATAGCGAACAAAATTCGGTACTTATTTTTTGACTTACCGTAAATAAGTTGACGGATTTCTTCAGTAAGTGCATCATTTTCTGGAGCTAGAGCGCAACGTAGAGGCTTTTCTTGCAGAGTAGCAATAGTATCCATCAACTCCCGAAACCATTTATCTGCATAAACTGGGTTACGCTGTCTCAACCAAGAGTAAGCATTATCAATTTCAGCTTTTGCAGTCTGAGTCACCCTAACTTGAAATGCCATACTTTTGCTGCATTTCTTGCTCAAACTCGCTTAGGGTACTGGTTCTACCAGCCTCTACATCTTCAAGTCCCTGCTTAATTCCGGCGATCACTTCCAATCTTTCCAACGCATCCAGCAGTTTTTGGTAAGACTCTGCATCCTGAACCACAAGTTCGGCTTTACCATTAACTGTCAGCACTACAGGTTTTCCTGTCTGCTTCATCTGCTGGAGGAATTCCAAGGTATTGCGTTTAAAGCTAGAGAGTGAATGGATGCCTCGACTAATGTTTAGCATATAGTTGATTATGCATTAAACTTGCACTTCATTTAACCCTATCTCAAAAGCTTCCGTCCAGTACAAAGTTAATTATTATGCTGTCACCGCGTTTTACTTGAGAAAAATCACACATCGCGCTAGTCTTCATTGACGTAACCGCACGCTGTAACATTAGGCGATGACAAATCAACTCTCTTTGAAAATTCCCTCTTGCACTTGGAGCCGTCCTATCGGCTTAGGCTGGGACAAACCTTATACCGTCCGCTACGGAAGTAATATCGATGATGGCCCTTGGCATGGTATGCCTTTAGGTGGCTTTGGTGCAGGTTGCATCGGTCGTTCTTCACGGGGAGATTTTAACCTGTGGCACATCGACGGCGGTGAGCATACCTTCAAAAACGTTCCCGCTTGTCAATTCAGTGTGTTTGAATCCAATAGCACATCTTACCAAGCCTACGCTTTGTCTACGCAAGCGCCCGATGATGGCACTCTCAAAGCTTGGCAATGGTATCCGACAACTCCCGCTACAGAGGGAACAGGTAATTATCATGGGCTATATCCACGTAGCTGGTTTGTGTATGAAAATGTCTTCCAAGCACAGTTGACTTGTGAACAGTTTTCCCCAGTCTGGGCAGGCAATTACCAAGAAACTAGCTACCCTGTGGCAATATTCCTCTGGAATGCCCACAATCCTACAGATGTAACCATTACTCTGGGCATTATGCTCACTTGGCAAAATATGGTGGGCTGGTTTACAAACGCTCTAAAATCTCCCGAAGTGCGGGTGCGCGATGATGGTAGTCCGGTTTATGAATACCAACCGCGCTGGGGCGAAAGTCAAGGAAACTATAACCAAATAGTTGAAAATACACAACAGTTTGGCTGTGTTTTAGGTCGGGTTAGTAGTGATGAACCTTTGCAAGAAGGTGACGGAACTTGGTGTATTGCGACGCTGAAGCATCCCCAAGTGGAAGTATTTCACCACAGCCAATGGAATCCAGAAGGAACGGGTAATGAGGTGTGGCAAAGCTTTGCTAAAGATGGTTCTTTGCCTAATTATCTAGATACCACAGCAATAGAGAATACACAATTAGGAGCTGCGATCGCACTCCGTTTCACTCTGCAACCAGGCGAAACTCTCGAAATCCCCTTTGTCCTCGCTTGGGATTTGCCGATCACAGAATTTGCCGCCGGGGTTAATTATTACCGCAGATATACAGATTTTTTTGGTAAAAGTGGAAACAACGCCTGGGCGATCGCATCTACTGCCCTACAAGAATATCAAACCTGGCGATCGCAAATTCAAAGTTGGCAAAAACCGATTCTCGACCGGGAAGATTTACCCAACTGGTTTAAAATGGCTCTATTTAATGAGCTTTATGACCTCACTAGCGGCGGTACTCTCTGGAGTGCAGCATCAGAACTTGACCCCATCGGTCAGTTTGCAGTGCTGGAGTGCCTAGATTATCGTTGGTATGAAAGTCTAGATGTGCGATTATACGGCTCTTTTGCCCTACTGATGCTGTTTCCAGAATTAGAAAAGTCGGTAATGCGGGCATTTGCAAGGGCGATTCCTCAAGGTGATGATAGACCCCGGATAATTGGCTATTACATGACAATTAAGGCAGAAAGCCCAATTGCAGTTCGCAAAGTTGCAGGTGCAACACCCCACGATTTAGGCGCACCCAATGAACACGTTTGGGAGAAAACCAACTATACCAGCTATCAAGATTGCAATTTGTGGAAGGATTTGGGTAGTGATTTTGTCTTGCAAGTATACCGTGATTTTTTGCTCACAGGTGCTGACGATGTAGAATTCTTAGCAGATTGCTGGAGTGCGATCGTTCAAACCCTCGACTACCTGAAAACTTTTGACATTGATGGCGATGGGATTCCCGAAAATTCCGGTGCGCCTGACCAAACCTTTGATGATTGGCGGTTACAGGGTGTCAGCGCCTATTGTGGTGGGTTGTGGTTAGCGGCGCTAGAGGCTGCGATCGCAATTAGCGATATTTTATTAACTTACCAGACAGGTGACACAGCAGAGTTGGCGGTTCAAAAATCCACTTATGAAACTTGGTTACAACAATCTCTTCCTATCTACCAAGAAAAACTCTGGAATGGGCAATATTACAAACTTGATAGTGAAAGTGGTTCCGATGTGGTGATGGCGGATCAATTATGCGGACAATTCTACGCTCGTCTGCTGGACTTACCTGATATTGTACCGAGCGATCGCGCTCTCTCTGCCCTAAAAACTGTTTATGATGCGTGCTTCTTGAAATTCTGCAATGGTGAGTTTGGTGCTGCTAATGGTGTTCGTCCTGACGGTTCACCAGAAAACCCCAAAGCTACTCATCCCCTAGAAGTCTGGACAGGGATAAACTTTGGCCTGGCAGCTTTTCTTGTGCAGATGGGAATGAAGGATGAAGCGTTTAGGTTAACGCAAGCTGTGGTGCAGCAAATTTATGACAATGGGCTGCAATTCCGCACCCCTGAAGCTATCACCGCAGCTGGTACTTTCCGCGCTAGCACTTACTTACGGGCAATGGCAGTTTGGGGAATTTACTTAGTTATTAATTGATAAAACACACATACAAGCGCACAGCTATCATGCGTGTCAACTCAAGGTGAAAGCCAATCTAGAGCAAGCTTTTATAGCAATACGCTCGGGTTAAGCATTTTCTCATTCTCTCTGTGTTCTCTGCGCCTCTGCGGTAGCCTGCGGCAAGCCGCTCCGCGTCTACGTTAAAAAAATTGACTTTGAAAGAGTTGTAACCTTAACTGAACCGTATTAGCTTTTATAGCGGTTCCCTCCCTGGTGAGGTATGTTTTCAAAGCTACTAACCTTGATAAACAAGATTTTGGTGTATCTCAGTTGCTTGGGAAACGCTATATTTGCAGCAAGTACCCAATGAGGAGCATTTCCAGCTAGAGGCTGGAAACTAGATTTAGCTTAAGTTTTTAGGTTTTCAGTAGCTGCTAAAAGCCGTAATACACCCTAGACTATATTCTAATTATTTCTGCCTACCTACTTATGGTATATGCGTTGCTAAATTTAACCTGTCTTTCTCTGAGAAAGCAGAGTCTAGATTTGTGATTTTATTTTCCGAGTGTTTCCGGAAGCGAAGGAAAATTTTAGTAATGGTAAGAGTTGAGCATTGAGAATTCAAGACTACTCTATGCCAACTATATCTTTGTTTTAGACCGAGGTATTCGTGTTGAGCAAGGCACCGATCGCGAACTCATAAACATTGGTAGTTTTGACTAGCATTTAGCTCAACTGCCACAGCATCCGTAATCTCAACTTTATAAAAGTTTTAAAGATTAAGACACATATAGGACTCCGATTTTATTTTTGAAATCCACGTAGGGGTGTGTTAGCGATCATGCGTGTCAACTTAACGTTAAAAGGGCGGTTATAAACCGCGTCTACACGAGACTTTACCCACCTCCGTGGGTTAAGAATCAAAGATTTTGTATTAGTCCACGGAGGTGGACGAGAGTTTGTGTAGCCGCGAATTCCCTGAGCCAAGGCTTAAGTTGACACCAATGGTTAACGATAGCCTAACGCACCAAAACCTTAGAATGGTGCGTTACGCTCCGCTAACACACCTTACAAGACTACTTAAATTTTTTCAAAAAAAATTACGATTCCTATAGGATTACTATTTGATTTTTGAATAAACACCGTACACCTCGAAAAGCCTGATTCCCTACTCCCTACTCCCTATTCCCTACTCCCTGCCCACGCAAATAATTTCAAAAATCAAAGCGGATTACTATATATAAGTTACTGTTGAATAAACTTCACAATATTATGTGTTAGTTAACTTTATCTCTATTAATAATTTTTTGAATATTTTACCGACTTAACCTGCTATATATTTTTTCTTACAAGCATCTTGCTACAAGTATTTTGCTTTATTCAATTAATGATAATTAAAACCAGCTATCTCTATTACTGCTAGCCAGTTTTTTTTCACAACTAGGCTATTTCTCATTACTAGCTGATAATCATGAAATAATTCACGATAAGTTTACAGTGATTTTATTTAGATACGCTAAAGCTGTAGTTCTTGTAAATCAAGAAATATAAGGATAATAAATATAATTCTCTAATTGAACTTATTAATAAAATACGTTCAATCTTATGCCTGGAACGTTTTTATTCTTTAAATTTTACTATTTTTAGAACTTGTTTTACATCATAGTTAATGGTAGTATTTTCTAGCAACTCGACAATAATAAAGGGTTTAAATTGAGATTGTATGGGGGGTCAGACCCCTCATGAATTAGCAAAGGAGGACAAAATTTAAAGTTGCACAATCCGCAATTACGTATCGAAATACATTCAGTAAATTTAACTTAAAAATCTACTAACTTAGTAGATGACATTAATGAAAAAAAATAGTATAAATACGAATGGCGTTATTAAAGCTCAAAGATAAATAAATTTTTCCCAATAATCGAAAAAATATGGAAACTTGCCGGAAAATGCTTAATTAAGCAGTAGTAAGAAATACAGGCGTTTTAACAGAGAAGATTTATTGAATTAGGAGTTGAGAAAGTTTCAGAGGACAAAACTGCATCTACTAAGAGCTACGCCAAGACTTTTATCCTACCAGTAAAATGAGAAGACAAAAGATAAATTTTTACTTTTCACTTACTAACAAGCTATAAGGAAAGTTTCCTCAATTCATCGCAGGAAATCTGGATAATTAAGACTGAGCAGCCAACAAAATTGATTAAAAACTTGATTGTTTTTAATCAAAGGTTACTTCATGAAAAAAATCATCAGGTCAAACAAGATAACTAAACACTATGATGAATCAAGACATTGCTGGTATTAATAGTAACTTAGATACAACAGTCAAGGCTCAACAATTTGACAAAGTAGTTGAAGCAATTATTGCTGGAAAGTACTCCTGGGCATGTGTTTTAATGCTACGTTTTACTGGTTATAATCCTCTCCATTACATTCCGTACCGTACCTACAATCGATTGCTTAAAGAAAACTCTCAAACCAACAGAACAAAACAACAGCAAAGTGAAAATATAACAATGCTGAAACATGCTAATGATTCAAGACCTGCTTATCTTGAAGTAGTTGGAAACCAAAAAACAGAAATCCGTGGTGGTAGTTTAGAGCAGAGATTGGGACACCCAATTAACGAACATCAATCAAGGAAATCGCCATTAAAACCAGAAGGCAGCCAAGATATTTCCTTGAAACGCTGTGGAGTCAATTAAAAACAATTTGGAATCCAGAAATTCTGTCCTAGAGTTGATTGAGTGTCTGAGAGCCTACTATGCTAATTTAAAATTTTTAGCATGGTAGGTTTTCTATAGCAGTGATTAATTTAATATTTATTTGCAAAAATCTGCCAAACTGGCAAATATGTACTGACGATATTGATAAACTAATAACAACTACAACTTCAAGCAAAATAGAGGTGATTAGCGGCAAGCAAGTTAATTTTAAAAAATAAAATCAATGATTAGTTCTGACTATGAAATAAATTAAATTTATTACAAAAGTAGTCAGCAGTTTATGGAGTAAATAACTCCTATACCAAGACCAACGATACAACCGTTGCTACTGGTGGTTCTTTTTCTAAGGAAGTCTCAGCAAAGAGAATTTGGGGAGGTGGATTCCCCCAATCCAAATTTTACACAGCTTTCATCGACTGCAGACGATGGGAGTAATGCTTATAAAACTTTCTATCCTGTGGTTGGTGTTGCTTTAGTTAAATATTGCAAACGCTTAACACCAATAACAGGAACGGAAACAGAAAAGTTACGGTAAAATCGTTGTCGTGGCTGGTAGAACTAGTACCGCAAGTCGGAAGTCACGCATTGAAAAGTCAAAAGTCAAACTTTTGTATATCAAGGCTTTTGCAAGTTTTAAAATGGTAGCTTGATTTGCGCTGCGTTGTACTAATAGGTCATACGCTTCTCTTTCTCTTTCGACTATTGTAATCCTAGTCCTCCCAACCTGGATTATCTCTGCTTTCTAAATTTTCAATTTATATAGCAACTACTGGAAGTTCAAAACTTGAATAGCTTCCAGTTTTTTTATGTGTATATAACTTACGCATTGACAATAAATACTAAATAAATATGCAGCAAGGTTAAAAACCATATCTTTCGTAAGGGCACAGCATAGTCTATTTACCATCGCAGAATAATTAAGAAAAGCCTGAACTTCCTATTTTAGGTAATACACATCACGATGCATTTGTATAGTGCATAATATTATGTCCGCATAATTAGTTATGATTCCCACAGTCATTGCACCCCACCCCGCCAAAGCTACGCTTTGTCTCCCCTCCCGAAGAGCGGGGAGGGGATTAAGGGGTGGGGTTCTTCGGGTTTAATAAGTAATCAAGCGGACATGATACAAGTCCTAGTGTAAATAAAAATAGGGTGAGCAATTTGCCCACCCTACTTTTTGTAGAGAATGGTTAATCCAAAAATGAATTAAACCTTAGCTAATTCTGGCGTAGGACGCTTGCTGTTGCGAATTGATGTAATAGCCTCAGCATAATCCTTAGCGTTAAATACAGCTGAACCGGCGACAATTGCATTAGCTCCCGCTTCCAAAACTTGCCAGGTATTATTTGCCTTGAGTCCTCCATCCACTTCAATCCAAGGGTCAAGACCGCGTTCATCACACATTTGACGCAGCTTGCGGATTTTGGGTAATACACCAGGGATAAAGCTTTGACCACCAAAACCAGGGTTGACGCTCATAATCAGTACTAAATCGCACAAATCTAGAACGTATTCAATTAGCTCTAGAGGGCTACCAGGATTAAGTACAACTCCAGCTTTCTTACCAAGCTCTTTAATTTGCCCCAAGGTGCGGTGCAGATGTGGGGAAGCATTATGCTCGCAGTGTACAGAGATAATATCAGCACCCGCTTTAGCAAATCCCTCTACATATTTTTCTGGCTCCACAATCATCAAGTGGACATCTAGTGGCTTGGTCGTAATCGGACGAATCGCCTCCACAACCAGAGGGCCTATCGTAATATTAGGTACAAAACGACCGTCCATTACATCAACATGAATCCAATCTGCTCCAGCCGCGTCTATGGCGCGAATTTCGTCACCCAGACGACTAAAATCGGCTGATAGGATAGATGGAGCAATTACAATGGGCTTTTGAGATAGGTTTTGGGTCATGGCTAGTGGGTTTTAAGCGTCCTCGTCTGTAAGCATTGTAACAAAACATTGAGCAAGACTCATAACTTTGATCCCGGTCTTTTTGGGGAGTAGCGAATGGGGAGTAGCGAGTGGGGACAATAATAACTCCTAACTCTGCTAATTTTGGATTTTGGATTTTTCCTTCAATCCCAAATCCAAAATTTAAAATCTAAAATTGAATGACTAATGACTAATGACTAATGACTAATGGCTAAAAAACTAACCTGGATAATTTGGGGATTAAGTGCTTCTTGTCTGAGTGCGCCGGTAATTGCTTCGGCTTTAGAATCTGCTTTAGGAACTAACGGCATTGATGCTCTGAAGCTACACCAAGCTCCTTATAATTTAATCGGTCGTAAGATTGCTATTGGTCAAGTGGAAATTGGCCGACCGGGAATGTTTGGGTGGGATAAGGCGGTGTCTAAAAATCGCGCTATATCTTTAGCGGCGGTATTCTTACGCAATGGGCCAGCTAAATCAAATAGTGGTGTTGACCCCCACGCTTACAATGTCGCTGGTGTGATGGTGAGTAAAGATAAAGCTTTGCCAGGAGTTGCTCCGGGAGCGCGACTGTATTCGTCTGCGGTGGGTTCCACTAAAAACATGGGTCAGCCAGAAGAGTGCTTATCAGCCCAGCACATAGCCCTACAAAATGGTGGCGATGTCCGCGCCATTAATTTTAGCTTTGGTGAACCTTTGAGCCGCGATCCTCGGCCAGAGGCTACTTTAGACGGTAATGCTTTACTAACTTTATGTGTTGACTGGTCTAGTCGCGTTCATGATGTTTTGTATGCGATCGCAGGCAACCAGGGTAAGGGCGGTATTCCTATTCCTACAGATAATTTTAACGGAATGAACGTGGCTTTTTCATCCCGCCGAGGGAAAGTTTTTAACAAAGTAGATGTGGCTAATCTGGCGGGTGCTAACCAAGGAGTGAGTGGAAGGCTAGCTGGAAGGGAATTTAATCTTGATGGGCGTCGCGCTATCAGTTTAGTTGCTCCTGGGAATAATATTCCCTTGCTCAATCCAGATGGCAAATTGAACAAGGTTACAGGTACCAGTTTTGCAGCGCCTCAAGTTACGGCTACTGTTGCTCTGTTGCAAGAATTTGCTGACCGACAGATACGGACAAAACAACCCCATTGGAGCATTGATTCTCGGCATCATCAAGTAATGAAAGCTGTATTGCTAAATTCAGCAGACAAAATCCTAGATAGCGGTGATGGCTTGCGGTTGGGAATGAGCCGAACGCTAATTGATAAACAAAATGAAAACTGGCTAGACTCTGATGCTTATAAAGATCCCACAATTCCCTTGGATGCCCAAATGGGAGCGGGTCATTTAAATGTATTTCGCGCTTATCAGCAACTTAGTAGTGGTCAATGGCAGCCATCAGGGGCTGTACCTGCCATTGGTTGGGATTATCGCACAGTCAATGCTGGAGCGTCTGTTGACTATATATTAGCAAAACCGTTAAAGCAGGGGAGTTTTGTTGCTGTTACTCTGAGTTGGGATCGATTGGTAGAACTCAACGATAAAAATAAAAACCAGCAATATGACGTAGGCGAAAATTTTCGCGATCGCGGTTTGAATAATCTCGACCTATACTTAGTAAAAGCTGATGCTAAAAATTCAGATGCTGGTGCTGTTTGCTCCTCAATCAGCCAAATCGATAGTGTAGAACATATTTTTTGCCCCGTTGCTGCTGCTGGCAATTACAAAATCCGCGTCCAGTTTCGTCAAAAGCGAAATGAAGTGACTCAACCATATAGTTTAGCTTGGTGGAGTGTACCTATCAATTAAATCAGTGAACAGTGAACAGTGAACAGTTATCACAGTAACTCTATCGGGGATTTGACCCTAACTGTTACCTACCACTTGTTAGAAGTGGGGGACTCTGACGAATCGGATAAATACATCATGCAACTGATAACTGATAACTGTTGAAATAGGGTAGCACAGCCGTCTGTCCCTATAAAAGTTTGGTATTTCGTAAACTGAAAAGCCTGATTTTATCTTTAAAAACCAAGAGCGCTGGTTATTTTGTGATTAGGTAATCTACAATACTTTTATAGATAAATAGGAAAATTCCTAATAATCGAGATTTTTCATAATTTGTCTGCATCGCTGCCTCAATTAGGAATTAGCAACTCTAATAGCTTGTGTTTAATTCCTCTGAGCTAATCACTTGCTGTTACAGAAACTGTAACAGTCCCATTTTCTATTGGAGCAAATGCAATAGTTAATCATTGACACAGTTTCTGCGTCAACCATGAGCACAGATCGGGAATCTTTGGCAAGTGAGGTAGCAGAATGAATCGACAAAAATTTAGTAACGCGAAAGAAAATTTCCTGCAAAGACGTTACGGTGTTAGTCTGGGCAGACGTTATGCTTTGGCAGCTGCAAGTGTTGTTCTATTCAGTGTATTAGGGTGTTCTCAAGTCGAGAGTAACAAAAGTGCCCTCGCCCAATCTAGTTTACCTCAGCCAGAAACTCCATTGCAAAAAAAAACAGTCAACCCTGATACAAGAATAGTTGAGTCTAGCAACAAGTTTGGCTTCAAACTATTTTCAGAAGTTCTCAAAGATGATCAGGCTCAGAAGAATGTTTTTATCTCACCTTCGAGTGTAGCGATCGCTCTTGCTATGACCTACAACGGCGCTAGCGGCTCGACTCAACAAGCAATGGCAAAAACTCTGGAATTACAGGGGATGACTCTACCAGAAATCAACTCTTCTTACGCGGCGGCATTAAAGCAGCTTTTAGACAATCAGGATGCGAAGGTGCAATTGAGCATTGCTAACTCACTTTGGGCAAATCAAGATGTTAGCTTTGCACCAGATTTCCTCAAGAGAACCCAGGATTTCTATCAAGCTAAGGTCAGCAATTTAAATTTTAAAGATGCCGCTGCATCTAGTATTATCAATAACTGGGTAAAAGAAAATACTAAGAGTAAAATTACTAAAATAGTTAAAACAATTGAACCCAATCAAGTGTTATTTTTGATTAATGCCATTTATTTTAAAGGTAATTGGAGTAACGAATTTGACAAAAATCAAACTGCTCAATACCCTTTTTACATTACATCTGGCAGACGAAAACAACACCCAATGATGTCACAGGAAGGTGACTATAGATATTATGAAAGCGAACAGTTTCAGGCAGTTAGTTTACCTTACGGCAAAGATGGTAAATTCAGTTTTTATATTTTCTTACCCAAACAGAACTCTAACCTTAAAGCCTTCTATCAAAACTTGAATGTTGAGAACTGGGAAAAATGGATGACTCAGTTTAACAAGCAAAAAGGGTTTATTCGCCTACCCCGTTTCAAAACAGATTACGAAGTTACACTAAATGATGCCTTGAAAACATTAGGCATGGAAGAGGCTTTCAGCAACAAAGCCAATTTTTCCGGCATGGGTAAAAATTTTGCCATTAGCCAAGTTAAACATAAAACTTTTGTTGAAGTGAACGAAGAAGGCACCGAAGCGGCTGCGGCTACTTCAGTGGGAATAGTAGCAACATCTTTGAGAGATGAACCAGAACCATTCCGAATGATTGTTGATCGTCCCTTCTTCTGTGCCATTAGGGATAATCAGACGGGAAATCTTTTGTTTATGGGTTCCATCATTGATCCACAGTAAAAAATTTAGGCATTGCAGAACAGTGGGATGAATTGAGGGAAGCAGGGGGAGAATTTTGGAAGTTGCTAAATCATCCCGCAAATATGTAACATCAAAATTCAAAATGAAGAAATTTTGAATTTTGAATTTAACTTAAGGTAATGTCGCTTCAGAAATACTCAATGTGTTGTTAGTATCAGCTTTCGAGGACTCGTTTGCTGCAATAGGTGCAGTTATTTCCCCAGTGGCGCTGTCATCTGTTTCGCTGCTAAGGCTCCCAGGACGCAAGGCGCTTAAAGCAGTCTTAATCACAACAGCTGTGGGTACTGCCACTATTACACCCAACAGTCCGCCAATTCTTGCGCCTGTTAAGACCGAAATTAAAATCCAAACTGGATTTAAACCCGTAAAGCTGCCTAAAATTCGGGGGGCAATTAAGTTTTCGAGAATTTGCTGTACAATTACTGCCGCTATCAAAACTCTCACACCCATTGAGAAATCTTGCAGTGCTACCAATAGTGTAGTCAGCGCGATACCTACAGAACCGCCAAAGGGGACGAGAGCCATCAGACCAATAGTTAGGCCGAATAGTAAACCAAATGGCACTTTCAGCCACAAAAACGTAGGAATGAGGGCTGATGCCATGCAAGTCGATAAAATTAGCTGGGTGATGAAGAAATTTTGGAAGCTCAGGCGGACTGTTTTGGAAAAAGGATCGCGAAATTTAAAGGGTAACCATTCCACTAAACTTTCCCAAAGTTCACCCCCATGCTGTAAAAGGTAGAAAGTCAAAACCATCGTCAAGAGAATATCTAGCAGACTAGTGACTGTAACTACTGCCAGATTTAAAACTTGTCCAGCGATCGCTTGCAATTGTCCCTTGACGCGATCGTTAATTTGCACTACCAGAGCATCAAGGTTAATCGGTAAACCATAAGTCTCAGCTTTTTCGTTTAATATCATTAACTGAGAGCGTCCAGAGTCGATCAACTCTGGCAAACGAGCTACCAGTTGTTGAGCTTGGGTAAGGGCCAACGGAAAAAGCGTCACACCCAACGCCAATAAAATCGATAAAGCCAAGAGAAATACTAAAATAGCAACTTGCTCTCGCCTAGCACCATGATGCTCCATCCAACTTACGGGGTAGTTGAGCAGAAATGCTAGCACTGAGGCTCCAACTAAAATGACTATGAGAGAATGGAAATAATTAAAAAATACCGAAAGTGCCCAACCATTAAGAACTAGTAGCGGAAGGAATAACGCGATCGCCCCGATTCGCGCTATTGGTGTGAATGTTTGCCACCAGTCGAGTAGCTTGCGTGTCTGCATTTTAAGCTGATTGCTGGATAGAACTAAATAAAATCTTTCTTTACAGATTATTATCTCTAACTATATGAGTCTTATTCATCCTTCTAGTTTAGGAGTTAGACTAACCCAAATGGAAAATTTTGAACCAAAAGAGAATGGGGAGTGGGGAGTGGGGAGTGGGGAAGAAGCAAGGGAGCTCTTAGCAGGGAGCAAGGGAGAAGAATTTTCCCCCCTGCTCCCTGCCCCCCGCCCCTCTGCCTTTTTTCAATACCCAATACCCAAAACACAGTTGCTTTTACATTTGATTCCAATCATCGGCTTTTTTCCGTCCTTGTGGACTCTCTATCGGGGCCAAGGGAGTCGGGAACAACTTGCTATTAGCCGTATGTCTATTACTTTGGCGCTTACTTGGCTGTTGGGATATCTATTATTAGGTACTGGAGCAGCAACTTCAGATTTTTTTCCGCTACGTTTTTTTATCCTGAATAGCTTTCTCACGTCGGGTTACTTTTTAGTAAGTGTCTGGTTGATTTTGCGCCTGATGCAGGGCAAATCTGGGCGTTTACCAGGGTTTACGACTTTAGCCGAACGAGTGTTAGGAAAGTACTTATCTTAATTTTTTAGGGTGATAATTTTTCAGTAGTTTTACCTATTTCCTAAAAAATTACTGTTGATTTATCTATATATCTAGTCAAATCCAGTTTATTATTGCCATACTTCAGTAAAACATCTCTAGGTTGACCCAAAAAAAGGAAAAATGCTGCTACAAGTGTTGTGGTTGACACTACATTAAAAAAATTAGCACTGATAATTAAGAGTTAGTTATTATGGGTTGATTTGTTTGGATGTTTTTAGTTTGCAAATTTACCGAATTTGATTAGTGAGTAAGTGTGAGGAAGTCTGTGACCATTCAAAGAAGTTCGGCGGAAGAAAACCAGTCGGGAAAAGCCTCAAAGTCCAGTAAAAGAATTCCCCTTTCCGATAACTCGAAATCCGGGCGTTGGCTGTGGTTTTGGGTAGGTATGAGTGGGATTGCAATGGTGTCAGCAACAGCAGGGGCGCTTTTGGCAGTGTCTTTGACCAGTACGCCTTTGCAACAAGCCCAGCTAAGTCCACAGGATGAAGCGGTGTTTGATGGCGATCGCATTTCTGGAGGTGTGCTGCGATTTTCAGAATTAACTCGCCCGGTGAATCTCTTGGTTATGGGGATGAGTGTACTTCCCCCAGATGTGCAAAACCCTCCCGAAGAAACCAAAAACCTTAGATACCTGCCCCAAGTAAACTCCTTTGATGGTCTTGCCGATGTGATGCTCTTGGTCAAATTTGATCCAGAGACTAAAAAAATAGTTATGCTCTCCGTTCCCAGAGATACCCGTACAGAAATAGAGGGGTATGGGGTGAAAAAAATTAATGCCGCCAATGTTGAAGGTGGGCCAGCTTTGACTGCCAGAACCGTCAGTAATCTCTTAGGTGGGGCAGGAATTGATCGCTATGTGCGAATTAATGTTCTGGGAGTTGCCAAGCTGATCGATGCTTTAGGGGGCGTAACAGTCTACGTCCCCAAAGATATGAAGTACCAAGATGATTCTCAGCATTTGTACATCAATTTGAAGGCGGGTAAGCAGCATCTCAACGGTGAGCAGACACTGCAATTGCTGCGGTTTCGCCATGACGAACTCGGTGATATTGGTCGGATTCAGAGGCAGCAAATGGTCATGCGTGCCTTGATGGATCAAACACTTAACCCCGCTACTGTCGCTCAATTACCTAAAGTTCTGGATGTAGTGAAAGACCACATTGATACCAACTTGACGGTTGAAGAGTTAGTAGCGCTGATAGGTTTTGGGGTGCGAACAAATCGCTCTAATATGCAAATGTTAATGCTGCCAGGTCGCTTTAGCGAGAAGAATGAATTTGATGCTAGCTATTGGTTGCCCAACAAAGATGGTATTGCTAAACTGATGGCTCAACACTTTGGTTTGGAGTCAGAAGAGGAACAGCAGGCGACTGCGACTGATCCACGCTCTTTACGTGTAGCAATTCAAGATAGTACAGGTGGCGATCGCTCTAACCTCCGACCCTTGATTAGAGCTTTGGAAAAATCTGGATATAGCAACATCTATGTGGCTAAGGCATGGGGTGAACCTCTAGAAGTAACTCACATTGTCGCCCAGCAAGGAGATGGTGACAGTGCCGAATCAATTCGTGACACTTTGGGGTTTGGCGAAGTGCGTGTGGAAAGTACTGGCAACCTTGGCTCGGATATCAGTATCCAAGTAGGCCAGGATTGGTTGCAACAAAAATCTATTTTGGAGGAGTTGCTGACGAAATAATTCGTAATTCGTAATTCGTAATTCGTAATTAATTACACTGGCACAAATGTTGCTGAGAGCGAATTTACTAACTGGCTGAGTTCTTGGAGTTTTGCTGCTACTGCACCATTAGTTAATAATTCTTCTGCCTTAGCTAAACCCTCTGGCATGTCTCCACAAATACCACTCCGCCATAGGTAAAAACCGCCATTCCACAAGGCTGTTTGCATTAGTTCGCCTGGTTCACCTGCTAAAACCTTCTGAATATCCGTCACCAGTTCTTCAGTAGTTCCAAGGGGTACGTTCTTGGTAGTAAAGCCGTAATCACGCGGTACGAGGTGCAATCGTTCTACCTCTTGGGATGCTACGGATGAAGATAAGCTGATAATCGCAGTGCGATCGCGCGGTAAGTCGCAACTACCTTCCAATCCTTTCACTAGTGTAAATTTTGTTACTCTCCGCAGCCCCAAAGCTATCTGAAACATCCCTTCTGTCGGCGGATGCACAAACCCAGCAATTACGTGAGCATCCCCAGCATAAGGACACCAGATTAGCTCCATTGTCGCCAATGGCGGACGTTTGCCAAGTTGGTCGCGGTACTCCCAAATACTGTTAGTTAAGGGAAAATGCTGAGGTAGATAAATAAAGCCGATTCCCGTTTGCTCAAACACTTGCTGGGTTTTTGCTAGTGGTAGGCTAGTCCAATCGACTCCTAAACCCTGCCAAATATCTATTAGAGGTAATCCATACTTAGTTGGGAGGCGATCGCCACCGTGCATTACCACTGGTTGTGCAACTGCGGCAAGTAGTAAAGCTGTTACCGGACTAATTGGTGCTGTGCGTGTTCTGCCATCATAGGGGATACCAAGAGCGATCGCTGGTCGCCAAGAGACGATTGGTTGCAGTTTTGGTCCCAGTTCATGATATGCATCTAACATTCCCGCTAACTCTTCCCCTGTGGGACGTTTGATTCGATGAGCAATCAAAAACGCTCCGATTTGGGCTGGTGTAGCTTCACCCAGCAGCATCATTTTAGTGGCGGTGGCTGCTTGGGCGCGAGTTAAATTCTCGCTTGTGTGGTTTCCACTACCTACTTTTTGCACTAATTCCCTAAATATATTGCTCATTTGTGCTTTGTGCTTTGTGCTTTGTCCTTTGTCATTTGTTCTTTGTCCTTTGTGAATAACCGAAAATGACTAATGACTAATGACTAATGACTAATGACGAATGACTAATAACTAATAACGCTTAAGAAGCTGATCGCTGCTGGTCAATTTGTAATGGGATATTTTCTCGCACGAGTTGCCAAAAGTGTTTGATGGGGGGAATTTGGAGCCGATCTTGAGTTGTTACCATAACTACCCGACGGGTCAAACTGGAACCATCTGCTAAACCACTAGTACTATTGCTAGCTAAGGAACGAATCGTTAGGGTAGGGTCAAGACGAGCTTCCACTAATGCTGATTGAGGTAGCAAAGCTATCAATTCTCCTTGGCGCACCACTCCCCGGAAGGCATCTAGGGTATTTACCTCTAAAGCCGCTTGGAGTGTAGCTTCCATTCGCTCAAATCTATCTTGTATTAAACGCTGCATCCCATAACCATCTTTAAAAACCACTTGGGGATAACGAATTAGCTCCGACCAAGGGACTAATTCATATTGGGCTAGTGGATGATTGGCTGCGGTTAGAACTTCTATAGGTTCATCATAAAGTACTTCTACCACCATTTCTCTACCAGTGGTTAAAAAGCGATTATTCATCACAATTGCTAAATCCACTAATCCATCTTTGAGGACTTTCAGGGCGCGATCGCTTCCCAATGAAGTCACCCGCAATTGCACATTTGGATAATCATTACAAAATTTTTGTAACACTGGTGGTAAGTAATATCCACAGAGGGAGTGAATCGCGGCAATGCAAAGTTCTGGCTGCTTTCCAGCGATTAAATCGGCTAATTCTTCTGTAGCTGTCTGCCATTCTTGGCAAATTTTGCGGGCACGGGGTAGTAAACATTCACCTCCCAGTGTTAATTTTGCATGAGTTGTTCTGTGAAACAGTTCTATACCCAAATCTGCTTCTAATGCCTGGATTTGGCGACTAATCGTCGATTGCGTAACACCAGATGTTCGCGCTGCTTGTTGAAAGCTGCCGGTTTGTGCGATCGCTAGAAAGGCTTGCAACTGCTCTAGGCGCATTTTTATGTAGCCTGAATTACATTTATAACTTTCATTAAAGTTAACGGTTTTTTACCTAAAATTTAGTATATTTTGTTACAGGTCTTTTCTAAAAATTTATATTTATGTAAATCGGGCTATACTCCCTTTTTCGCAAATTATCCGCTTTGCACAAAATTTTTTGGTAAATTCCGCCAAAAAAGACTTGACTATTTTCTTCTGCAATATATAAATTTTTAAATAAGATTTTTAATTCATCACATTATAAGGTTTCAGTAACACAATTTTCTTTGCAACCTCAAGCAAATAGCCGTGCAACTTGCGAATACGGCTGCGATCGCGTCATACTTGCATTTACTAATTACGAATTATGTAGATTATTTCTATTCTGTCTGCTGCACCGCAGTGTTAGGCTGCTGGCGTTGGGCAACCTGAATTAACAACCTCAATGCGTCATTCACCCTTTTATCATTAGGAAAAGCTTGGGCAACATCGGGATCTAAAAGTACTAAATTTGTTCCCTGAGGATACCGCTCAATATACTTGCCTCTGATGCCTCCCTCCATTTGAGCAAAATCGTACTCAGAACGTAATTCGTCTTCCATTTCATTCTCAATTTCTTTCTTCATAAAACCTTTTCTCCTGATGGGTGGCTTTCCCTGCGCTGATAATTCGTATTGGAGTGTTAACAAGCTACGTATCGATCTATTAATTTCCAATTTCCAAATAAGCAACTGTAACCCTCTGCATGGGTATTGTGCCTGTAATCGCTATCTCATGGCTCCGAACCGTTGCGAACCCGTTCAATAAATTCAGGATAATTTTCCAAATCATCTGGAGACTGTAACAGCGGCATTTCAACCCAGTTAGCTTCTGCGTGTAGCTTATCAAGATATGCATAAAATGCTTCTTGATTATCCCGATGGGCTAAAACGTAGGCTTGCAACTCTTTCTGACTCATTGCTTGAAAGTTAGGTTTGCTCATTGCACGTACCTTCATCTGCCATTGGGATATATTTCAATAATATTCTCCTCATATGATGTCCGGGTAATTAACCATAATAACCGGAACCCCACCCCGCAAAAGCTGCGCTTTAGCTCCCCTAAGAGCAAGCGGGGAGGGGTTGGGGGTGGGGTTCTTTTATTATGGGTGATTTGGCGGACATGATATCACCTGCCAAGAAGAACACATTCCCTGTTCGTTCGCCTACACGAACCACATTTATGGGCAAGTAAAATTTAGTAAACCAGCAGCACAGTATAAAGCACTGCGTCTTTTGTTCTGATGTAGGAATAATTCTTGCTCCTCATTATTTTTGATCGCATAAATTATCTTACTTTCTCTAGGCTATTTCTCTATTCCTCTGTCTGCTCCCAATACGCTTGGGTTAAGGCTAAAACTCTTTGTCAAAGTCAATTTTTTTTACGTAGACGCTGCATCGGCTTGCCGCAGGCTACCACAGAGACGCTGAGGGCACTGAGAGAAGAAATAAATGCTTAACTGAACTGTATTGTGTCTGCTCCAATCCGTGTCATACCGCATAATTTTCTAAGCCCAATTTAGTTACTTAATACTGAACGCGCACAGATAGCGCATACTCTTTGAAAAAATTTACCATTCGGCTAAAGCGATCGCTATTCCTTGTTGCAAATCTGGTGTGAGTGCAGCATTATTTGCTAACTGCTGCAATTGTTGATATGTGGCTTCCCCATCCAAATTTTTCAGTGCAGCGATCGCATGTAGTCTCACCGATACATTCTTGACAGCTAGCAGCGAAATCAATGGTTCAATAGCTTGCATTTCGCCTAACTGTCCTAAAGATAAAGCGATCGCACAATTGATGCTGGCAATTTCTGTGGCTGGATGCTGCGTTAGCGTTCGCGCAGCGTCTCGTAGAGAAGCTCGCCGTTCGCGTAGCGTTCCGCAGGAAAGGCATCGCAGTATTTGCAATAATATTTTTACGGCTGCTGTAGTTTGCGGCTTTTGCACTCGCCCCAAAACTGTAACAATTTCTTGCCAAAGTGTCTCTGAAGTGATTTGATTAAATGCAGTTTGCAAATATTCCAAACTGGATGGTGTTCCCACCCAAACCAAAGCGCGGATGGTTTCTAATTGCAGTGGTAGCGGTGTATGGGGTGATATTAGCAGCTTAAATAATTGCTGGGCTGCCTGATCACAACCCATTCGAGAAAGGGAAACTGCGGCTGCACAACAAACATCAATATTAAAGTCGTAAAGCTTGGGTTGTAGTCTCGTCACCAAATCTAATGCTTTGCGTAAGTCGGGGCGAAAACCTAAACCAAGTATTGCTGCACGCCTAACTGTGGCGGCTATATCATCCAAAGCGTTTAACAAGACTGGTGGTACACGTTCGTCATGAAAGCTGCTGAGGGCTTCAATTGCAGCCGTGCGGATTGTTGCTTGTGGATCTTGGACTACACTCAATAGCGGTGTGATGGTTTCTGTTTGGGGAATGCAGGAAAGCGATCGCACTGCTAAAAGCCTTGTATCTTCATCTGCTAGAAGTTCAGTTAGTGAAGTAATCGCAACACTACCCATTTTCCCCAGTGCTGTAGCTGCGATCGCTTTGAGTTCTTCATCCTCATCGGTTTTCAACAATTCAACTAAGGGTGCGACGGCTTCTGGGTGCTGAAATTCGCCTAAAGTCCGTGCTGCATACCAGCGTAATTCTTCCTCTGCATCTTCGTCTTCTAATATCTCAATGAGTGCTGGGATGGCAATATTTCCCAAGCGAGTCAACACCTTGGTGATTTCCCAGCGTTGCTGAAAATCCCCCATCTCTAACATTGAAAGTGTTAATTTCAGCAGATATTCTCGATTTTTAACTATCTCTGGATGTTCAGAATCTGTCCCTAAGATTAATTGTTGTAAATATTGAATTAGTGATGACCAATCACCTGCATCGTATGCTGTCTGGGCTTGCACCAAAAGCTGGTTGATATTACTCACCATACCCTAAATTGTGATTTAGTATGAATATAACGAAAGCACAAACTCGTAAATAAATCGCTGTTTTTCTTTGCCCTTACTCTGCTTTTTAGTACATCATTACACCAATTTTGATCGGCTTGTAGCTAGCGGCTCTAGCTCTGATTTAAGCACTAAAGTGCATACTACGAACTACGAACTACGAATTACGAACTTGTACTGAGCGTAGCCGAAGTATTACGAATTATTTTAACTTGCCTTGACTACAACTGAATTACCCTCAATTTTGGCGGCGTAAGTTTTAAGCGCTTCTGTCGCTGGGCCTTTTTGCACTTTCCCGTCAATGCCAAATTCCGAATCATGACAGGGACAGACAAATTTTTTTACTTCAGCTTTCCATCCTACCGTGCAACCTGCGTGAGGACAGGTAGGGTTAACAGCAGTCAGATTTGCATCCTTAGATGTGCCAACTACCAAGACAGGCCCAGCAGGTGAGTTTTTTGCCAGCAATTGGCCAGTTTTATCTAATTCTGCCGATGTACCTACTGTTTCCCAATTCTTAGATACTGGAGTTGTTTGAGAAGAACAGGCTGCGATCGCTACAGGTAGAGAACTCGCTATCCCACCCAAACCTACCCAATTCATAAAATCACGACGTTTCATAGCTACTGAATTGACACTCCCCTGACCTTTAGGTGAGGGGATTCTACATTCATAGACTCGCCGTTAGACGACAGGCTTGCGCCAATCGCCCAAGAGGGCAAATCTCCTGTAGCGTAAATTCCCGTATGCCCTACGGTACTCAGTCCTAGTCTCAAAATGTTGATACTGGCGTTCAAATCTCTATCCGCCATGTAGTTGCAATGAAGGCAAACATGGGTTCTTGTAGATAAAGATTTTTTCACTTTCTCGCCACAGTTAGAGCAATTTTGGCTTGTGTTATGGGGAGGAACTGCAACAGTTACTTTCCCATATTTATGCCCAAAATATTCTAGCCACAATCGAAAAGTGTACCAGCCAGCATCACTGATAGATTTAGCTAGATGTCGGTTGCGTACCAGCCCTTTCACATTCAAATCTTCATAGGCTACCAAATCATTAGATTGGATGACGGAGTATGCTAATCTCTTGCAATACTCTTTTCGTTGCCTACTTACCCTTAAATGTTTACGGGCATACCTTATTCTTGCTTTGTGGTAGTTGTTAGATTGTCGAGCTTTTTCTTTCTTCTTTGTCGTACTGAACTTCTTAGATTTTTTCCGATTAGCGCGGTTTAAAGCTTTCTCAGATTTGCGGTAAAACTTAGGCGCAGGTTCTACATTGCCAATATTATCGGCGATGAAATATTTCAAACCTAAGTCAATACCAACTACTTGAAGAGTTGGTTGTGTCTCAACTTTAATCTCAACATCAATTGCAAATTGAGCATAGTACCCATCAGCACGACGTACTAATCGGACACGCTTAATTTGCTTGAGTTCGTAGTAATTTAAGTCATAGGTTCCCTTTAGTTTCAAGGTTCCAATACCTTTCTTGTCAGAGAAAGTAATTGCTTTACGATTAGCAGAAAGTTTGTAGCCAGTAGTTTTATATTCAACTGAGCGACAATGTTTTTTAAACTTAGGGAACCCCTTTTTACCTTTGACTTTCTTCTTGCAGTTATCGTAAAATCGTGCTATTGCTGACCATGTACGTTCAGCAGCAGACTGTCTAGCCATTGAATTGAGTTCATCAGCAAAAGGAAATTCAGCAGCAAGTACAGCACAATATTTATTGAGATCGTACTTAGTAACATTTTTATTGTCCATCCAATATCTCAGCGATTTGTTTTGGATGAACTGACTAGTACGAATCGCATCATCTATTGCACGATACTGCTTGTCTTTTCCTTTGACCTTGAACTCGTAAATTATCATCGGTTCGACCTAACCAACCACACATTTATGCTAGTATGCTTGGCATAAGTTGGCAACTAAAGTCAAATAAAACTTTACGAAGTCCTAAAGAACTCAAATAGCTTTCATCACGCAGCCTGAAGTACGGAATACGCAACTACGTTCGGAGGCGGAGTGTCTCCGACTTTGCGCTGTTCCTCAAGGGTTTTCAGCATTTTTTCTATAATATCTAAGTTTTAGCTAACATCTGCCACTCAATTTTGGATTCAAGATTGATTTATGGCAATCCAAAATCCCTTTGATCATTTCAAATACCCTTCATTAAGGGCTTTACGTGGATCATTGGCTAGCTTTGATGCAATAAATGCATATTATTTATCCGTTTTCAGCAATTTTACCAAAAAACCGTAACAATTTATACGATTTTAACAGAAATATGCCTTTAAGTTATAGATATCGAAATTGTTACATGAACATTATCTAAACCTGCTTGACAAATTTCCAAGATGTAAATGGCAACAAGTTTTCCTTAACTAATCACGGATTTGGAGTTTCGCTTTGAATGCTCTGAAGTAAAAATAATCAACCGTAAGCAAATATTAAGTTTTTATTTCCTAATCCTCGTAGATACAACACTTGATGGAACTACGGGTTGATTGATATTGGGCAATTATCACCATATTCAGTAATTTGCATTGAGAGTCAGATCATGACAGACACAGCAACTACCACTACTAGCCTCAACAAGTTCGAGAAATTCAAGGCTCAAAAAGATGGACTCGCCATCAGGGATGAGATAGAGAAATTTGCCGCCTTGGGGTGGGAAGCAATGGACGAAACCGATCGCGATCATCGACTTAAATGGGTGGGTGTGTTTTTCCGCCCAGTCACCCCAGGTAAGTTTATGATGCGGTTGCGGATGCCTAACGGTATTCTCACAAGCAATCAGATGCGTGTTTTAGCCCAAGTAGTGCAGCGTTACGGTGATGATGGTTGCGCTGATATTACTACGAGACAGAATATCCAATTACGGGGGATCAGAATTGAAGATTTACCAGATATCTTTAATAGATTTCACGCAGTTGGTTTAACCACTGTCCAGTCAGGGATGGATAACGTCCGTAATATAACAGGCGATCCTGTGGCGGGGTTGGATGCGGATGAGTTGTATGACACACGAGAGTTGGTACAGCAAATTCAAGATATGCTCACCAACAAAGGGGAAGGGAACCCAGAGTTTAGCAACTTACCACGGAAGTTTAATATTGCGATCGCAGGTGGAAGAGACAATTCAGTTCATGCTGAAATCAACGATTTAGCTTTTGTTCCAGCATTTAAGGAGGGGATAGGGGACACTTCGACAAGCTCAGTGCATCGCTGGGGACAGGGGATAGGGCAAGAATTTTCACAATCACCAATATTCGGCTTCAACATCATTGTGGGTGGCTTTTTCTCAGCTAAACGTTGTGAGGCGGCGATTCCTCTAAATGCTTGGGTACTTCCCGAAGATGTAGTCGCTGTATGTAGAGCCGTTTTGGAAGTCTTTCGTGATCATGGCCCGCGTGCTAATCGGCAAAAATCGCGCCTAATGTGGCTAATTGATGAATGGGGTGTAGAAAAGTTTCGAGCAGAAGTAGAAAGCCGTTTGGGTAAATCATTATTATCCGCAGCAGCAAAAGACGAAATCGACTGGGAAAAACGCGACCATATCGGGGTATATAAACAAAAACAATCAGGATTAAATTACGCAGGTTTGAACATTCCCGTCGGGCGGCTGTATGCCGAAGATATGTTTGAAATTGCCCGTCTAGCGGAAGTTTACGGCAGTGGCGAAATCCGCTTCACAGTTGAGCAAAACATCGTTATTCCCAACATTTCTGACTCGCGTTTAGCAACATTTTTAACAGAGTCTTTGCTAGAAAGGTTTTCTATTGATCCAGGTTTGCTGACGCGATCGCTAGTATCCTGCACAGGCGCACAATTTTGCAACTTTGCCCTGATCGAAACCAAAAACCGCGCCCTGGCAATGATTAAAGCCTTAGAAGAAGACTTAACTTTCACCAATCCAGTCCGAATTCACTGGACAGGTTGCCCCAACTCTTGTGGACAGCCCCAAGTTGCAGACATCGGCTTGATGGGAACTAAAACTCGCAAAAATGGCAAAACCTTGGAAGGCGTTGACATATATATGGGCGGCAAAGTTGGCAAAGATGCTCATTTGGGAACTTGCGTCACCAAAGGCATACCATGCGAAGACTTGCAGCCAGTATTGCAAGATTTACTGATCAAAAACTTTGGGGCAAAACTCAAGCAAGAAGCCCTACTAGTTAGGAACTAGATTGGCCAAACAGGGCATTGGGCAAAACTCATACTTCAATCTTAAAGGCTCAACTTCCGAGATAAAAGGCTCAACTTCCGAGATAAAAGGCTCAACTTCCGAGATAAAAGGCTCAACCTCCGAGATAAAAGGCTCAACCTCCGAGATAAAAGGCTCAACCTCCGAGATAAAAGGCTCAACCTTCGAGATAAAAGGCTCAACCTTCGAGTTCAAAGGCTCAACTTCCGAGTTCAAAGGCTCAACTTACCCTCAATATGATTCGGATAAGATCCCCCCGCCTGTGGCGACCCCCTTAAAAAGGGGGTAATTAGAAAAAAAAGCCCCCCTTTTTAAGGGGGGTTGGGGGGATCTCCGACGAATAAACACGTTAACCGAACCGTCCCTACCTCTTTTCCGTATTTTATTCAATTAGAAAGATTAGAATGCTTAAAAACTTATTTTCATTTAGCGATCGCTACCGCATCTTACATCAAACTTGGTTTGCTTTCTTTCTCACCTTTGTCTGTTGGTTTAACTTTGCTCCCTTCGCTACAACCATTGGCAGAGAACTAAATCTAGCGCCTGAGCAAATTAAAACTTTAGGCATCTGTAACCTCGCCCTCACAATTCCTGCCCGGCTAATTATTGGGATGCTTCTGGATCGTTTTGGCCCCAGAATCACCTACTCAATGCTGCTGATGTTTGCGGTTGTTCCTTGTTTAGCAACGGCGCTAGCGCAAGACTTTAATCAACTAGTCATCAGTCGTTTGCTGATGGGAATTGTCGGATCTGGGTTTGTCGTGGGTATCCGCATGGTGGCGGAATGGTTCCAGCCGAAGGAGATGGGAATTGCTCAAGGCATTTATGGCGGTTGGGGTAACTTTGGGGCTTTTGGTGCAGAGTTTGCCTTACCGATACTTGCAGTTTCTACTAGCTTTTTCGCTGGTGGTGCTTCTAACTGGCGGTTTGCGATCGCATTTACAGGGATTATTGCAGCCATCTACGGCGTAATTTATTACAACAGCGTCCAAGATACGCCCACTGGCAAAGTCTACAAGAAACCTAAGAAAAATGGTTCTCTAGAAGTCACCAGTATTAAAAGCTTCTGGGCGATGATTGTCTCAAATTTTGGTTTGATTTTCGCTCTAGGTTTATTAGCTTGGCGCTTAGAACAAAAGAACATTCACTTCCTAACTTTGAGCCAAATGTATCTGGCTTGGTTCCTATTAGCAGGATTGTTTGCTTACCAAAGTTACCAAGCTTGGCAGGTAAACCGAGAACTTCTAACTGGTAAAAAAACTTACGCTCCATCTGAACGCTTTCAATTTGGTCAAGTAGCCTTACTCGAATTCACTTACATAACTAACTTTGGCAGCGAACTAGCAGTTGTTTCCATGCTCCCGGCATTCTTTGAAAAAACTTTTGCTTTAGAGCATGTTGTAGCTGGGATGATTGCTGCTACCTATCCGTTCTTAAATTTGGTTTCTCGTCCCAGTGGTGGCTTAATTTCTGATAAATTTAGCTCCCGTAAATGGACAATGACAATTATTAGTGCTGGCATTGGAGTTAGTTATTTGATTGCACATTTTATTAATAGTAACTGGCCGATTCCGCTAGCGATCGTAGTTACAATGTTTGCCGCCTACTTTGCCCAAGCTGGCTGCGGTGCAACCTACAGCATCGTACCCCTAATTAAAAAAGAAGCTACTGGACAAATTGCGGGAAATGTGGGAGCTTACGGTAATTTTGGCGGCGTAGTTTACCTGACAATTTTTAGCTTAACCGACGCTCCAACACTATTTAGCACAATGGGTATAGCTGCTTTAGTCTGTGCTTTCATGTGCGCCTTCTTCCTCAAAGAACCAAAAGGTTCCTTTGCCGCCGCCTATGAAGGTGAATTACCAGAAACCCCAACTAAAAAATCTATTTTCTTAACTGAAGAATAATCAACTTAAGGATGAAGTAGAAAATTAACTATAGCGCTTCTCTGTTGAGTGTAATACAGACCTAACCCCCAGCCCCTTCCCTTGCAGGGAAGGGGAGTAAGATTCAAGGCGTTGCTGAATCAAGGGATGATTCTTGTAGGGTGGGCGTCTCGCCCGCCCTGAAATACAAGGGACGGGCAAGATGCCCATCCCACAAAACTAGCAAAATCATCCCGCAAATATGCAACGCCGATTCAAAGCCTCTCTCCTAAAAGGAGAGAGGAATGGAAGTGAGGTCAAAATGTATTGTATCCAAACGAGAACCGCTATATCAAAATCCATGAAAATCTCTTTTTCTTCTCTCTGCGCTCTCTGCGTCTCTGCGGTTCGATAAATTAAGCTTTCTAGCAATTTTTCCCTAACACACAAATTCCTCAAACTGCCGCTACATCTGAGGTTGCACAATCCAAACAACAAAATGGTACAACTGCCATGAGTGAATTTACCAAAACCCTTTGTCCCTACTGTGGTGTTGGCTGTGGACTAGAAGTTTCACCCCCAGCCCAACATAACAAAGCAACTAATCGAGATAGCCAAGGAAATCCAACTTGGCGGGTGCGCGGTGATAAAGCCCATCCATCCAGCCAAGGAATGGTTTGTGTCAAAGGCGCAACGATCGCAGAATCTTTAGATAAAAATAGATTACATTACCCAATGGTGCGAGACTCCTTAGATCAAGAGTTTCGGCGCGTTAGTTGGGATGAAGCCTTTAATATCATCACGCAGCGCATTCAAACAGTACGCTTCACCCAAGGCCCAGAAGCCTTATGTATGTATGGTTCCGGCCAGTTTCAAACTGAAGATTATTACATAGCCCAGAAACTGATGAAAGGCTGTCTGGGTACTAATAATTTTGATGCCAACTCTCGCTTATGTATGTCTAGTGCGGTGGCTGGCTACATTCAAAGCTTTGGCTCAGATGGCCCGCCTTGCTGTTACGATGACTTGGAGTTAACCGACTGTGCATTTTTAATTGGTACTAATACAGCCGAATGTCACCCCATCGTTTTTAACCGACTGGAAAAGTATCACAAAAAGAACCGCAAAGTCAAAATGATTGTGGTTGATCCCCGTCGCACACCAACCGCAGAAGCTGCTGACTTGCATTTAGCAATTCGTCCCGGTACAGATATCGACTTGTTGAATGGCATCGCTCACTTGTTGATGCGCTGGAACTACATTGATACCATGTTCATGGACGACTGCACCAGCAACTTTCCGGCTTATGCTGAAGTGATTCGGCACTATCCCCCAGAAGTGGTGGCTCGTCAATGTGGAATCAGCATTGAAGATTTAGAAACAGCAGCTCGCTACTGGGGCAAATCAGAGCGAGTACTATCTTTGTGGTCAATGGGTGTGAATCAATCTTCAGAAGGGACGGCTAAGGTAAGAACTATCATTAACCTGCACCTGATGACTGGACAGATTGGCAAACCTGGGGCTGGCCCTTTTTCCCTCACTGGTCAGCCAAACGCAATGGGAGGAAGGGAAGCCGGAGGTTTGGGGCATTTATTACCGGGTTATCGGGTGGTGAAAAATCCTCAGCACAGAGCAGAAGTTGAGCAGCTTTGGGAACTTAAGCCAGGACAGATTTCGCCCAATCCAGGTTTGACTGCTTGGGACATGATTACTGGCTTGGAAAATGGCGCTGTAGAGTTACTGTGGATTGCGGCTACCAACCCAGCTGTAAGTATGCCAGATTTGGAGCGGACGAAGAAGGCATTATTGCGATCGCCTTTCACTATTTACCAAGACGCATATTATCCTACAGAAACTTCTGCTTACGCTCATGTTCTGCTACCAGCAGCCCAGTGGGGTGAAAAAACTGGTGTGATGACAAACTCTGAACGGGTGATAACTTTATGTCAAGCATTTCGCCAACCGCCAAGAGAAGCTAAAGCAGATTGGGAAATTTTCGCCGAAGTTGGACGTAGATTAGGTTTTGAGAAAGAGTTTGCCTTTGCTAACTCTGCCGAAGTTTATGCTGAGTTTGTCAAACTAACTAAAACTCGCCCCTGCGATATGACGGGTATCAGTCACGCGCAATTAAAAGCAGAAGGCCCGACTCAATGGCCTCATCCAGAAAAAAGTTATGAGTTAAGAGTGAGGAGTTATGAATTAGAATCTTCAACTCCTAACTGTACAGATGCGATTAATCGCGTCTCTACTCCTAATTGTACAGATGCGATTAATCGCGTCTCTACTCCTAATTGTACAGACGCGATTAATCGCGTCTCTACTCCTAATTGTACAGACGCGATTAATCGCGTCTCTAACAAACGCCTCTACACTAATCTTTGCTTCCACACCCCTGATGGACGCGCTCGATTTGGGGCATATTACTCAAAGGGACTGGCAGAACCACCAGACCCAGATTATCCTTTTGTACTAACTAATGGAAGACTTTACGGACACTGGCATACCCAGACACGCACTGGGCGAATTGAAAAAATTTGTAAAATGCATCCCGAACCGTTTATCGAAATTCATCCCCGTGATGCTGCTCGGTTAGGTATTGGAGATAGTATGTATGTAGAAGTGCGATCGCGTCGGGGTAAAGCCAAGTTTCCTGCTAAAGTGACAAAAGCGATCGCGCCTGGTACAGTTTTTGTCCCCATGCACTGGGGTTCACTGTGGGCAGATAATGCCGAAGCCAACGCCCTAACCCATCCAGAATCTTGCCCCGATTCGCTGCAACCAGAATTAAAAGCCTGTGCTGTGCAGCTGATACCAATATCTGTGGAAGTTACAGTCAAAGATTATCAACTCCAGTCCTCACAATGGTAAGCTCCTAACTGTACCGCTCAAGAGGTAATTAATAATCACTAATAGGTAATTTAGTCAATAATCAATAACCAATAGTGATTATCATTTTTTATGGCTCTCTACAATTGACCCATACCAATTACCATATCTAAAGAGTCAAAATCTCTAGTAACAAGAGGTTTGACAAGCGTAAATGGTAAGTTGTTTGATATGTCTAAGAGTTGCAAAACTGAATTACGAATTACGAATTATGAATTACTTTAATCCTCTAGATTTATCTATGGGATTTTATTTTATTTAAAAATCGGGTGCAGCAGATGAAAAAGTTAATGAGGCGAATTTTAGAAGTTACCAAAGATGAGAACTTCATGCACATCATTGAAAACATAGAAGTGATAGTTTCTAAAGTTCTATCTATTTTTATGGTGATCGTAATTTTGGTAGCGATCGGGGATTTAGGAGTATTTATTATTAAAGAGTTATTTACAGCGCCTTATGCAAAGTTTAACACAACCCTGTATAAAATTTTTGGTCTATTTTTGAATATTTTAATTGCTTTAGAAATCTTAGAAAATATCACAGCTTATTTACGAAAACACGTTTTTCAAGTTGAATTAGTTATTGTGACATCTTTAATTGCTGTTGCCAGAAAAATTATTATTCTTGACTTAGAAAAAATTGGAGGTATTGATATAATTGGTTTAGGAATTGCTATTCTCGCACTTTCAATTAGTTATTTGATAATTCGTTTCAGTAATGCCAAAAATACCCGTTAAAAATTAAAGAGGTCTGGCATAGAATTTAGTTAGATATAGGTTAGTGTGAACTCTTTGCAGATAATATATAGCAATCCGATTTTATTTTTGAAAAAATCGAGGTATATGTAAGGTGTGAAAGCATTGGGTAACGCACCGTTCATTGATGGTTAAAAACCTTTAATTTTGAATAATCGAATTTTGAATACTTTCTTATGACAGATTTCTTTGAATTTGAAGCAGACTTTGTTGATTCCCTGCGCTGTATCCCCATGCAAGTGCGTTGCAAATTAGATACTTGTGGCATTAAGCTAAAATTGTCTGATTGGAATCAAATGACTACAGCCGAGCGTCAAGCTTTAGTCGAATTACCTTGCACTAGAGAAACAGAAATTCAGTCTTACCGCGAACATATCCAGCAATTAATTCTACAGCGCACGGGTCTACCAGCTACAAAATTGCCCATCGAGCCTCATCCCGCATGGCTAGACTCTGCCACTCTACCAGCCAGCATCCAGGAAAAAGCTCAAGAAATAGGTGTAACCCTGACACAGCAACATTGGGCAGGTTTAACGCCCTTACAGCGTTTTGCCTTGATTAAACTCAGCCGCCCAGGACATGAAAACAAAAACTTTAACAGAGCGATCGCAGAATTTAATCTGCTTTAATTAGCCAATAGTCATTAACAGAAAAAATCTGTAGAGTGCATTACACTTTGTTAACTTGCTGCTCTCAAATGATACATTACAGCACAGTTAATGCTCTAATGTATCAGAAATTTACGCATGCTTAACGTAGCTAACTCTAAATTAATATTTACTTTATAGACCACTATTAACTATTGGCTAATAGGTGAGGGTAACAAAAATATGGCTGCAAAGAAACTTTTGATGCTGGTTGGGGACTATGTAGAAGATTATGAAGTGATCGTTCCTTTCCAGGCGTTGCAAATGGTGGGGCACACTGTCCATGCAGTTTGCCCAGACAAAAAAGCTGGCGACAAGGTACGGACAGCAGTTCACGACTTTGAAGGAGATCAGACTTACAGCGAAAAACCCGGTCACAATTTCACTTTAAATGCTACGTTCGCAGAAATAAAAGCCGAAACTTACGATGCCTTAATCATTCCCGGAGGACAGGCACCAGAATATATCCGTCTGAATCAGCAGGTACTAGAAATCACCCGTCACTTTGCCCAAACGAATAAACCGATTGCTGCCATCTGCCACGGCTTGCAATTATTAGTGGCTGCTGATGTACTGCAAGGCAAAAGATGTACTGGCTACCCTGCTTGTAGCCCAGATGTCAAGAGTGCTGGAGGGATTTATGTCGCTATCCCTGTTGATCAGGCAATAGTTGATGGTAACTTAGTGACAGCACCAGCTTGGCCTGCTCACCCCCATTGGTTAGCAGAATTCCTCACAGTACTTGGAACTAAGATTGAACACCCAGAACTGGCTACAGTTGTTTGAAGCAAGATACCGGAAATCTTTTGCTTCGATCTTCGGGGCAGGTTAAGAGTAAGAGGCATAAGGGACTTCCAAGAAATAAATTATCCAAATAAACGAACCACTCCAGACACAGAGAAGCCAGTGCGCCCTTGCGGGTTCCCCGACTTGAAGCAACTGGCGCAACACGGAGAGAGGAGAAATAGAGAGAGTTTTTGCGTCAGTTTTGGAACATTTTTTTATTTGGAAGTCCCTAAAGCAAGTGGCGTGGAAACCTCCTTTTCTACCAGACGCGCCGCGTTAGCAAAAGCCACAGTCCGGCGGAAATAAACCTACTATTTCCATTACAACCAGAAAGCCCAAAATTAAAGCATGTGTGAGTTTTGGCTTTTGAGAGCCAGTTGCTTCTCCCTACAGCCCTTCTCAAGACAGGAGACGCTGTTCGCGTTCGGGCATCCTACGGCAGGCGCTAGCCTCTCACGAATGGGATTCGGGAGACGCTGCGCGTAGCTTGCTTCCCCGGAGGGGTACAACGCTCTTAACCCGCGCAACGCACTGGCTCAAGATTGACTTCCGCTTTGCAGTCCTTGCCTCTCCCTTTGCGAGAATACCGTAGTGGCTCACACAAGACCAGTGAAAATTATATATTTTTTGAATAGAACAAAATGCAGTAAAAAATACTATTTTTTGATAAATTGCCGTGGGTTTAATTTGCAGTTAGGATGTCTTGAGTACACGACCGATACAATCTGATTTATCCGCCTAACAAGCCAGTTTTAGGATAAACTCTTAGCAAATGGAATACTTATTTACATTAGGTAAAACAATTTGAAATTTTGCATCTATAAATTTAAATTTCTTAGCAGTAAGTGAAGCTATAGTGGATTTAGCAATGCTGCTGTTAATGTGGCTAAGGTTAGTCCTGCTGCCAAATTATGTGAAGAATTAGTTTAGAAACGCACTTCTTATCGATGACAGGCAAACACGCAAGACATAATGCATTTCTGCGGCTAGTGTCTGGTAATGGGGCAGCTTTTGGATCAGAATCTCGCTACTCCCTGCCCCCCAGTAAAGAGATGGTAATTGGACGCGACCCCAGCTGCCAAGTTGTCTTGGATGCCATGATGTACCGAATGGTATCTCGTCGTCATGCAGTGGTTCGCCCACTCTCTCTATCGCCAGATAGTAAATTCAGTTGGGTGCTTTGTGATTTGAATAGTGCCAATGGCACTTATTTGAATGGACAACGCTTGTATGAATGTCAGGAATTGCACCCAGGCGATCGCATTTCTCTAGGTGCTGATGGGCCGCAATACGTTTTTGAGTACGAGTATACCTCACTCACCCCAGCCACAACAGTTAACCAAGTTACACCATTACCTTCGGCGACAAATTACCACAGCCACACACAATTAAAGCAGCCAGATTCTGTTAGCTTCACCCAGCTTTTTCCAATTATTTCCACTGGTAAAGATTTAACTCGTAAAGCTTACCTTGTACCAGGAATACTGACCGTCATCTTTGTAGTTTTAATGTTTGCTACAGTCGGTCAGCCCCAAGCTAATCAAGTTATCGTCGCAACTTACATCGCCTTCGCTGCCTACTATTTTGTTTACCAACTTTGCGGTAAACAGAAGCCTTGGTGGGTGCTAATGGCTGCGGCATTGGGTACGATGCTGATTTTGCTTAGTCCGCTATTGGATTTATTTATCTTCGTGTTTCGCACAGTCCTGCCTGGAAACTTGCCCTCATCCCAAGAATCTACCACCTTCACAGAGTTGCTGGTGCGGATGTTTTTTGGCGCTGGTTTGATGGAGGAATTACTCAAGGCATTGCCTGTACTAGGGGCCTTTGCCATCGGGAGAATGTTGTCTTCACCTTGGCGGGAACGCATAGGCGTCTGGGAACCTCTAGATGGTATTCTCCTGGGAACAGCTTCTGCTGTGGGCTTTACTCTCTTGGAAACTCTCGGACAATATGTGCCAGATATTACTCAAAATGTCACGCAACAGGTGGGTATAGGCGCTGCTGGTCAACTGGCGGGTTTGCAACTGCTAATTCCGCGAATTTTAGGCTCTGTAGCCGGACACATGGCTTATAGTGGCTACCTGGGTTATTTTATTGGGTTAGCTGTTCTCAAACCCAGTAGAAGTTGGCAAATTCTCTCTATTGGTTATCTTAGTGCTGCTGCGCTCCATGCTTTGTGGAATGCTACAGGATCAATTAATGCCTTGCTGTTGGTAGTTGTTGGGGTGTTATCTTATGCCTTTTTGATGGCAGCAATTCTCAAGGCACGGGTGCTATCACCGACGCGATCGCAAAATTTTGCTACTCGATTTCTTGGCCCAAAATAAGAGATGGAGCAGGGGGAGTAGAGAGAAGTGGGAACGGCGCTACCCTGCTGGTTCTTTGTGTACCCCTACGGTGAAGCAAGCGACGCGTAGCGTCTCGTAGAGAAGGAGTACCGCTACCATTTCATTACAGCCAGAAAGCGCAAAATTAAAACATACGTGACTTTTGATTTTTGACTTCCGCCTTGCGGTAGTATACGCTTTGCGGCTTGCCGCAGGCATCTGAACTGACCAGAATTAACAATTCAAAATTCACGCATTCACGCATTCAAACATTTTAGACATTTTCAGACGAAGGCGAATGCGTCTCTAAGAGTTGAGAAGTGCCAAGCGATAGGTTAAGAGCGTTGTGGCAACTACGTTCGATTTAAACCCCGACTGAAAATGATCGGAGGCGGAGTGGCTCCGACTCCGCACTACGTGTAATGGTTGGGGTCTTAAACCCTTTGATTTCCGATAAAAAGGTACAGAGTAACTAAATTTATTTATGGAAAATAAAAAAATGTATGTAGTGACACGTAGTGCAAGAAATACTACGTCAAAATAATTCGTAATTTATAATTCGTAATTCGTAATTATTACCCCACGACTGAAGTCGGGGGCCTAATTGAGGAATAAATTTATTTGTCTCCATAAACTTTAGTTAGGGGCTTGTACCTTTAATTACGAATTACGAATTACGAATTACGAATTAGTAATTATTTGGTCAGTTGACTCAGAGCAACTAAATTTATTTATGCGCTTGGTAAATTTTTGAATGCGTGAATGCGTGAATGCGTGACTTCCCCGAACGCGAGTGCGTCCCGTAGGGAAGGGGCTGACGCTGTTCGCGTTCGGGGGGAACAGGCGAGCCGGGAGAGAAGAGGATATAAAAGACCTCTTAAGCGTTGACTGTTGACTTTTGAATATTTATATCTTGGGATAGATAGCCTAATCTGAGAATCAGTTTAAGGTAAGGTTAATATAGGCGAACTATACAAAAATACTAATAATTAGTGAATGTTTAAATAGTCGCACAAGGTTACTAGCAGATAAATCTGCCTGCACCTGAAATTTATCTAGAAAACAGAGACAATTCATTCAAGTTATGCTTCATAGTGAGACTTGTTGATTTCATTGAAAGCATAAGAAGCGATCGCTAAACTAACCTTTGCTTTCTCTACTTCTGATAAAGCTGTCCACTGGCTATTTTGAAGATTACTGAGTGCAGATGCGGCGTTATGAGATTCGCTACTTCGCATAGCGTAAGCAAAAGGACGAGCTAAAACTAAAAGATCCTCTGTTCTCCAATTTGGTAGTACTGTCTGAACACACTCAACCAGTTGTTCACCGATTGATTGCTGGGCAGCAAGAATTTCAGCAGCTTTGGTGGCGATGGCATTGAGCAATGCTTGGGGGACACAGGCGGCAAAAGTAATAGATAATGTTTCTTGAAGATTAAGCACTAGTGCTTGTTGGGGATTGTGATTAGAGTCTGACTCCACAAAGACGCCAGACCAAAGTGTGTCTAGATGGCTATAAAAATCTTCTGATCGCGTTGTCAGTTCTTCCTCAAGCAAATCTTGCATTCCGAACTGTTGTTCTAATTCGTCAAAATAAGCTTCTGACTCTTCATCAGCTGGATTCCAGGGATAGGTAGCATCCTCTGGTTCCAGTAACACTTCTAATAATTCTAAATCTACTTGAGATGGCAAAGAAGAGAAAGTGTCTGAGCCGTTAATTTTATTAGCCATTTTTCATTGCCTCACAATTATTTGGTGGTATTGACAACTACAATTCCTCAGAAGAGATTTCCGCAAAAATAGTCGAATTTTTCTATGTTTCTATAGTAAAAACAAATTTTAAAGGTTGATGATAAAGACTCAAATTTATTTCTGCAATAGCTCTGCTAGGAGTCTTCAATAATAAACTCCCAGGTTTCAGCTCTAGCGCTTCCAAACTTTAACTGCATTCCCGATTTCAATGGGACTTCCTCTCGGAGGATTTGTTGCCAACCATTAGGGCCTAAAAACCAGGTTGTCCCGTAGGTGGAAAAATCTTGCAAATAATAACTTCGCACCAATGTAGCATCAGTTAGAGTATTGCGGCAGAAAATTTCGGCGTGGCGTTTGGATACAGATGGTTCAGGGATGACAATATCATTGTCTTGCGTGCGACCGATGCGGGTGACTCCATAACGCAGTATCCAGGTTTTACCTTTTGGGGCGAGCGATCGCAACGAAGCAGCCGGAAGCGGGGAACCTATATCAGGAATGGCTGTATCTGGTACTTCGGTAATACCTTCATCTAGATTCTTAATTAGTTCGCCATTAAAATCTGGATGAAGGTAGAGAACAGGCAAAGTCCAAGCAGGTTGATTAAATTTATACAATGTTAACAACTCTTGCCTAGCCTGGGCTACGGCTTCATCAATTGGTTTGTGCGATCGCAAAGCTTCGGTAAAGGCTTGAATAAAACTGTGGCTTTCTTGGTCTGCGATTTCATCACGCATCCCCAAAACCGCAGGCACACCATGACGAATCAGCACTTCTGCTAAACTGCTGGCAGGTATAGCTTGATGATTGATAGCAGCTGGTTGTGCGCCCCAACAGGCGTTGAAAACTGCTAATTTCACACCTGTACGGGTCAATACTTGCGCCAATTCTATCCCATTCAGGGGCATATCTGGTCGCAAAAACAGTAACCCCCCATCTGGGTCTGGCAAACCATGTCCAGCGTAAAAGAAAACATTGTATGCTCTGGTTTCTAATTCTTGAATTAACTCTTGTGGAGTTGGTTGTAGGAGTTGATTCACTATACAAGGTGCATATCTTTGGAAATTACCACCCACAGACGTATCTACAAGAGTTTGCTGTAAAATAGCAGCTTCTTGTTCTAGTTGCAGCTTGTCATCATGACCTAAAACCAGCAAAATATTTAAAGCTTTGTCAGTTCGCAAATAGGGTAAAGCGTCAACTTCAGTGCTGGTGCGACTAAATAGCAAATCTTGGGAGAGAGACATAGCCGATTGACCAGGTTCACGCTGCATAATTTCCCAAGGGAGAGCGATCAGATGGGGGTCGCGGATTTCTAATCGGAAGCGCAAACGTGTATGCTGACCCATAGCAATACCGCGACTGCGTTCTAGACTACCAAGAATTTGCCCGTCAAATATCCAGCGCCATAAATTCATTCCCAAGTTTTGCATTAGACGACTGCTGTAGGGGCCAGTGGTTTGACCTGAAGGGGGAGAAATCCAATCTATGGGGAATGGGTTGGCTTTTTGAGATGTTGAGTTTGGGGAAATATCTAAGCGACTATGACCAGCAAACATCTGCTGCCATTCTTGCCAGACTTGATTGAGTTCATCAGGCCATACACAGTCACGTAAAACGTAGCCACTGGGATAGGGAGCTTTGACCACCCAAATGGCGAAGTTGTCAGTGCCAGTGTTTAGGAGACGGGCGATCGCCAAATTCAGGGATGGCATGGATTCATTAAAATAAAAACTAAAATAAATAATTTCAAATAAGAATTCTCCAAGGTGAAAACTTTCTACTTTTTTACCTTGTAAGTTTTTACTCTGATGTTACCTGTTATTATTCCAGGTTTCTACCAGTTTATAGATTATTTCATTAAGTTGGACTGCTATCGTCGTCGGGTGGTTGAGTAACTGGTGGTTGTGTGACGGTTGTACATGGACTTGGTACATCTTCTGGTAAAATAGAGACGCCAAAGCGTTTCAGCTGGGATAAGTCCAGCAATACTGTTTCCGGCAAAGGTTTTGAATTTGATGAAACTGAGGAAGTTACTGCTGGATTATTAGTATTAGCTGGAGTTTGTGTGCTTTTATTAGCACAGACTCGCATAGACACGGAAAAATTAAGAGAAGCAGGTTTAGGATTTGGTTTTGTGTTGATAACTTCTAAAAAAGCTCCAGGGGGAAGGGATTGGTTGTTTCCCAAGGGGATTTGATTGTTGGTTTTAATTACCCAGCCAGGAGAAAGGTTAGCAAGCGATCGGGCTGCGGGTGTCGATTCGATGCTAGGGTTTTGAGTTTGTAAGGGATTGGAAAAAACTGGAAAGGCTCCTGATGGCGATCGCAGTTGCCTCACGAACAATCCTAAACCTCCTGCTGCTACCACAAATATTAAGGGAACAATCCACTGTAGCGGTAAACCGGAACTTTTAGCAGGCTCAGTGTCTGGAATCACCTGAGTTTTGTGGTTTGGGCTACCTAAAAGTGTCGCATCTGTCGCTCTGGATGCAAAATCAACAGTTTTGGCAGAATAACTCTCTGGAATGGAGGCTTTAATCGTGATTTCTGGTTCCCAGTATTGGACTTGATAATGAACTAAAGCGATGGTGACATTATCGTGTCCATTCTTAGTGTTAGCGATTTCAACTAATCTATCCGCAACATTACCTATAGGGGCTTCCCCAGCTAGAATCGGCAAGATTTCTGTTTCCCAGTACTCCTCCACCCGATCAAAATCACTCAAACCATCGGATGTGAGCAGAAAAACAGCATCTTCGTCGAGCATAAACCGCCCAGATGTGGGATGCAATGAAGTGCTGGGTCCCATGCCCAAAGCCTGGACGAGAGAGCCAGCAGAACTTTGTTGTACAGCCTCGCGGTAAATGGCATAGCCTAGCCGCACCTCGCGGGAGGCAACATCATCGTCCAGGGTAACTTGATAACAGCCGTGGCGGGTAATCCAGTAAGCACGACTATCACCGACGTGGGTAATGTACATTTCATGAGCAACAGGCAATGCCATTACTAAAGTCGTGCCCATCCGCTGCCGCCCTTGGCGATTTTCACTGTCATTGCGCTGACTAATTTTGTCATTAGCAATTGCCACTGCCTTTTCTAGGTCATTAAGTAGCAGTGAGGGATCTATATGGTCGTAGGGAACTTTTGTTAGTTGCTGTACCTGCTGCTGGATCGTTTCAATGGCTAAATTTGATGCGACATTGCCACCCTCGTGCCCACCGATGCCATCACAGACAATTGCTAAGGCTGTTGGCTGGGGTGGTTTGCTCACCAGAGTTCCACTGGGTGGGCTACAGGCATCTTCGTTACGTTGGCGGCTTGGCCCGGTATCGGTTTTGGTGATAATTTTGATTGTGGGTGTTTGCGATCGCCCTAACCCAGCTAGTGCGCGATCTAAAACTCCGATTAATTGATCGGTTGAATTAATCTTTCCCTGAATTAAGGAAAGGCTAACCTCATTAACAAATTCAGTTATGGCTGGTTTAGCACCACTAACCAACTGCTGCCAAAATTCACCTAATTGGGGCAATTCTGGTGATGTTGCTGCATCGAAACGCAATTCTAACAAACGGACTAATGATCCTTCTACCCTTAATACATAAGAGTCAAGCAAGCTAGATGCGACACCTTCACTTGCAAGAGGTTGCCACAGATGAGCTATTTGCCATAACCAATTGAGTTGGCGCATCGATGTTGCATCACGCCAAGCGGTGGTTAACTCGCTGGCCAACTGGACTTGTTGGATTTTGTCATCTACTAACAATGGAGGTTTTTCTAAAAGTAATATTTCTCGATGGGAAGGCCCGTCACCGAGAAAAAGCACTCCATATACCTGCGGTACGTGTAACCGGTAGGGAATGAGTCTCAGGTAAGCTTTTAGAGGCTGCAAATTATCTAACTCAGGTGTTAGCGCTAATAAACCAGGTTTCGTATCTAAAAGAAGAAATTTATCAAGGACTAAATAGCGATCGGCTAATATTTCTCCAGGGCTACCCACACTAGGGCCATCTACCACAGCCCAGAGGTAATTTTTGGTTAGGGGCGTGGAACATCGCAGGCAAAACTTGTGAGTCAGGGGGTTGGCAGCCTGACAATTTTCATTTGTACAGTAGAGCGTTGCCGCGTCATTTTCCATAGTTTTCGCACCGGGAAGCGATTGGCAATTTCTTTAACAGCATTATTAGGGACAATCTAGACCGCTCATCTTTCTTAAACTTGACATACCCAGACTTTAGATAATGATTTTAGCTGGCGGATATCAGCAGGTGCTAATACTTACTTATCCAAAGAATACGCTCCTAACTCAACCCTACAGCCTCATCATAGCTTCTATTGCTCTGTGACTCTCCATCGCCAAAGCAACTAACTCCAACCCTGTTACCAAAGCATAACCCAAGCATAACTGCGCCCCAAGCTTTTGCTGAATTACCCCATCATCAAGAGACAGATAATCTTGGTATTTATTTAGTTTATAAGTAGGATAGCAACAATTAACTTTAATTAAGAATTAAGATAATTAAATATACTTTTAGCAGAAGTACCTGACTAATGAAGTGGCTTTAAGCTGACTTTTGATGGTATCTAGAAACCTCTCTTCTATTTCTCTCTCCTACAACGAGGAGAAACTGCGCCCTTGCGGCTCTACCCACTTGTTCGCTCTTAGCCAGGACTTAGGCAAAAATTGCTAAAAAGCTTAATTTATCGAACCGCCCTTCGGGTGACGCTCGTTCGCCCTTGGCGTCTCCCCTTGGGAGAAGACTCGCTACCGCTACGCTAACACCAGTCACCTACGGCGGGAAACCCGCCTACAGCGCTGGTTCACCAAGACGCCTTCTGGTGCGTCGGCTTCCGCCAACGCGCAGCGTCTCGTAGAGAAGAACGCCGAGAATTCGTAGACTGTGCGTAAGTCCTGTTAGCGTTCCTGCAGGGTAGCATGTGGCGTCAGAGACTTTTAATTTTCCCCCTTCCTGCGTTGGGAAGGGGGTTAGGTTTTTGGTGGACTTTTCCAGGTGATCTGAATTGTCAGAAAGGTTCAGCCAGATCGGTACCAACTCATTGGCTTATTGTTTGTCGTCAATTGCAACTTGGGGGACTCCCATGCTGTAATTGGTAACGCGGGCAGATAGATTGTAGCTGATTTCGCCGAGTTGCAGGAGCGATCGCAGATAATGCTCTAAGTCTGACCCAACACGGCGCAAGTTATAGTCTGTGAGGTCTGCGCCACTAGATGCTTCTACTAGTTCATCAAATTTTCGATAAACTTTTTGCAGCGCATCTTCATTCCAGTTAAATTCGTTATCTGGGTCAATATCTAACGTTAAAACCTGTTCACTGGGAATCAGTTCGCCATCCCGGTCAATTTCGCCTGCAAAAATGCGGACATGCCGGGTTGTGGACTTGAGCAGCATCGGGTTATCCATAAAAGGGTGTAAGATTTGGGTGGATTACACTGAAATTATTGTAAACGGTATATTCAAGCTTGAATGCTCTCAATTTACAAGCTTTGAACGCAGTTTCAAAAGGGTATATTGAATGGGCATAAGTAAAAATATCACCTGTACTGATTAACTTACTACTTCTGTTAGGAGTTGAAGACACAATTAGCAGCTAGTACTGACAGTAGTCCAATTATTATCCTGTAAAAATTACTGTGAAAAGTATTTTTATTTGGCGTATACAAAGAAGTCAAAGCGGTGTGCTAATCTTACCTACTGCTAAGATTTTCGTACTTATGAAGTCTAAAAGCCAGTAGGATAAGGCACTCACCACGAATGATTTGATCTGTGTACATTTTTTTATGGAGAACAAAAGTTTTTACCTTAATAATTCTGCTTATCAATTTATTCGGATTTTTCTATTGCAAAAAACGTACATCAAGTAATTTTACTGAATAGGGCTACATCGACCTCTGGCTTTAATAAGTTCAAAAAAATTAAGCGATTTTACTTACGTATAAACACCAAAATTAAAGTAACAAGTCAAACTGTTGTTGACGTTAACATAAAGTTGATGTAAAAAGCTTTAAAAAGACCGGACAACTTCTTACAGAAACTTTATTGTGTAGAATCTTAAAAACTGAATAATAGTTATGGTTTACCATAAGCTACATCTGGCACAAGAACATCAAAATCTAGCTTGAAAATAAAACATAGGAGACTGAAATGGAATACAAAGGTGATTGATGAAGAAAAATTCTTAATTCAAGCACTTTGGATTCAAAGAAGATATAAAGAATTTTGCTGGGCATCTACCTCCTTATCCTCATGACCACCAAGTAAAGGAATCTCAATAGCTATGAACTCCAAAGCATTACCACGCCAAATAAATAATCTCGAAGTAGGTGTTTATGAATGCGAAATCCATCTCAAATTCCGATTGATTGAGGAAAAAAGTCTATTGGGCGATCGCGAACAACTGTTACAAGTGTTACTTGATGCCTTGACCGAGGGTTCTGACGACTTTCTAGAGACACTGCAAGCGTCTGTTAAAGCGCAGGAAGTGTCCGAGTTCAAAGCCTCACCTCAAATGCGACGCCAGTTGATGCGCTTGCGTAATGCTGCTGAAAATCCGCCAACTTAAAGGTATAATTTAAGTAGTAAAAAAACATGAATTGGGCATCAAATCAAATGTTGATCGCGTGGCCCCGTTGCAATAAAAACTAAGCAGCAAGTAGAATTCATAAAATATTGTGATTTCTAGTTTGTGAAAGTCTTATTTAGCAGCACAGAGTCCCAGGAACAGTTTCTTCTATTAAAAACTTTGTAGCAAAGGATACTGGTAGAATCTCAGAGCAAATTCAGCCGGGTGCATTTTACCGAGTTTTTATCAAAACATTGCAGGAACAAGAAAACCCTGTGTCTTTACAGATGGGGAATTGGACAACAGGCGCGAATTCAATGAAAATCTAAAAAGCCAAAGTGAAAATAAATAACCTTACTTTTAGCTTTTTACTTTAGGTAAGTGCCTGATTTGCTGAAATACTTATGTTTTATTTATTACTGGTAATAGGTTACGGTTTAACAGCCAGTTACCTATTACCAATTACCCACAAGAAGAGGGCAGGGGGCAGGGGGCAGGGGGCAGGGGGCAGGGGGCAGGGAGCAGGGGAGCAGGGGAGCAGGGTAGCAGGGAGCAAGGGAGAAGAGTTTTCCCCTCTGCCCCCCGCACCCCGCCCCTCTGCCTCTTTTCAATGCCCAATGCCCAATGCCCAATTCAAAAGCTGTCTATTTAGCAAGACCGTGTTCTAGGGCGAAACGGACTAACTCTGTACGGCTATTGGTGCCAGTTTTACTAAACAAACGGCTGACGTATTTTTCTACATTGCGGACGCTGGTTTCCAAGCGACGGGCGATTTCTTTGTTCATTAACCCTTCAGCGACCAAGTTCAAAACACTTTGTTCTCTAGGAGTCAAATCAATTTTGAAAGGGGCTGGCGATTGGGAAATGGCATTTCTTTGAGTTAACAATGCCTTAATTTGGGCAATCTGATTGGCTAGTTCAGCAATATCAGGGGTTTCAACGTCATCTCCGGTAGTTGAAGCCTTAGCGGCACGGCGGGCTAGCAAATTTTCGACTATAGCCACTAACTCGTCTGGATCGAAGGGTTTGGGTAGATAGGCATCAACACCAGCATGATAGCCTTGGATGCGATCGCCTGTCATACCTTTAGCAGTTAAAAATACTACCGGGAGTGCTTGGAAGCGGGGGTCTTCTCGCAATTGCTTCAGGAACTGATAGCCATCCACCTGAGGCATCATGACATCAGAAATCACTAAGTCAGGTGTATTCATCTGCATCCATTCCCAACCTTCAAGGGCGTTACTGGCGACTTGAACGCTGAAACCGCTCTCTTGCAAATAATCCTTCACGGCTTCCCGTATCCCTGGTTCATCATCCACCAGTAACAATTGTGCTGACATTTAAAATTCCCTTGAGTTTTCCTTTTTCCAATTTAGCGAAAGTTGACAGGCATTGAACAAAAGGATAGAAGGGAAGATGAAGAAGATATTGCCCTGTCTATAAGTACCAATATATAAAGGTACACTAATTGTAACTTTTTCCACAAAAACACTATGGTATGGTCACTAGAAGAAATTGCCAGAGATAGCCGAATAGCCAAAGAATATTTAGGGGAGATTTCTAGAAAAGAACCACCTCAGAGTGAACTGTGGGATGAAATACAGTCCGAAATCCTAGCAAAGTATGATGAGCAATTAGAGCAACTTGGAATTAATCTCCTTGACTGGGAGTTGATAGAAGCAATCAAGTATGCCATTTGTTTAGAGGATGCCATCATCCGAACGCTGCAACGTGCAAAGTATGGTTTTGAAAGTAAAACCCATGCTCACAGATACTTTGCAGCCGCACTTAGGGAAGGTTGGACTCCAATCTGGTAGCAGGTTAACCATAATAGTGATAATCAAGACAGGAGAAACTGCAAGATGAATGCTATTACTCTGAACTTAGAACCATTAATCAATCTCACTTCTGAGCAGTTTTATCAGCTATGTCAAGTCAACCCTGATGCTAAACTAGAGCGCACTGCATTAGGAGAATTAGTTGTAATGGCACCAACTGGTGGAGAAACTGGTAGTCGAAACCGCAGACTAACTCAACGCTTGGGAACTTGGACAGATGAAGACGGGACTGGAGAAGCTTTTGACTCTTCAACGATGTTTCAGCTTCCCAATGGAGCTTTACGTTCGCCTGATGCGGCTTGGGTTTATTTAGAGAGGTGGGAAGCACTGGCTCCTGAACAACGAAGAACTTTTTCACCCATCTGTCCTGACTTCGTAGTAGAGCTGCGCTCTGAATCTGATACGCTCAAGTCCCTCCAAGACAAAATGCAAGAGTATATGGAGAATGGTACGCGCTTGGGCTGGCTGATTGACCCTAAAGGAAAGCAGGTAGAAATTTATCGCCAAGGAAAAGAAAAGGAAGTGCTACTTTCACCAAATCAGTTATCAGGGGAGCAGGTACTGCCAGGTTTTGTTTGGGATTTACAAGGAATTCTTTAATAATTTTTACCATTTAGCGAAAGTTGACAGGGATTGAACAACTTGAATTCACTTCTACCGCCCCCAAAGCTTTAAAAATTTATTAATAACAGTGTATTTGCTGTACCTATTTTTAGATATATTTACTATAGTGATGTAAACGAAAAAATAAGGTTTTCAGGTGATGCTTTTGGACTAACAAGAGCGTTTGTTTTTTCTTACGTGTTGCGAAATTCAGGTATGAAAATGATTTTGCGTGATTTCAAAACCTTTGTAGAGACGTTGCAATTGCAACGTCTCTACACCAAGATTTATATATCTAATCAGCAACGCCCAACGCCGAAAAAACCTTTCCTTACTCCCTATTCCCCATCCTCACCCAGCAAACTCTGCTTGACAGACTACTGGTATTGTTAGAGTCGAGCAATTATCTTGGCATTCTCTGGTAGCTTGGCGTCTCTTTGTCCAGCAGTACGCGCCCTAGCTGTGAACAAACCAATGGGAGTATTTAATAAATCTACAAGGGTGGCTTGACCAGCAATCGCCTTTTTAATATCTCTTGGTATTTCCTTCAAGAACCAACGTGCCAAACGATAGCCATATTCTTTGGGTGTCATCTTTCGCATCAAATCTACACCGTACAGTTCGTGCAGATAGCGATTTGAGCGTCCATAGCGCCGCCATTGACTTTGCAGTTCTTTAAGTGTATTGCGGTGGCGGTGCTGAACGATCGCATTCGGGGCAAATTCCAAACGCCCGATGTTTTCCCCCAAAATCCGCCAGCAAATGTCGGCATCGCCACCAGTGGTAAGATAGGGACGAAATAAACCCGCTTTTTCTAAGGCAGTGCGTCGAATCGCCAAATTAGCCGTTTGACCATAGGGACGAAAGGAATGTTTAAGGGTATGCTTTTGCGACAAAGTTTCTTGACGGTCTGCGTGTTGTTCTAGCAGAGTTGTGCCTGGTAGTGCCAAAATCTCACCAGCGACAATTACCACTTCTTTGTTGACAAAAGGCTTAATTAATGTATCTAACCATTGCGGTTGTGGACGACAATCTGCATCAGTAAAAACGATAATTTCACCCGTAGCGGCGCGAATCGCAGTATTACGAGCAGCATAAGAGCTTTGAATTTGGTTTTCGCTCAATGGGCGAATTGTGATGGGGCAATTTTCGGCAGATGTTTTGAGGATGGTGAGAGTGCGATCGCTACTATTATTGTCCACTAACAAGTACTCTACTTGGTCTTTCGGGTAAGTTTGAGACAACAGACAATTGATTAACTCTGCTAAATCCGCCTCACCGTTATAAATAGGAACAACCACCGACACCATTGGTAAAAAGCTGGTGGCGGTGCTTGCATCAACTGGCTGATGATTCATAAATCTGAGATTTGGGAGATGGGATTACTAGCTAGTATTCCCAAACTAAAATCCTGGAACGGTATATCAAGCAGTTTTCTTGACACTCCCCGCAGCTATTGCCGAGGGGATTCTTGGTTCAACGAGTCCACTTAATCTAGACGCCTTGCAGTATCTAAGCCAGAGGTGGTTCTCTCCCCAAACTTTAACTTTCGGTATGCCCTACCGTAGTTGCATTACTGCAAAGTTTGTTTGAAGTTTAATGCTGGTCGTCTAGCTCCCATGTTCGCGTTAGCGTCTCGTAGAGAAGATTTTACCTATTCTTGGGATGTTCTAGAACTGTGGAATAGAACCCTATATCTTCAATTGTCTTCGCGTTAGCGTCTCCCCTTGGGAGAAGGTTCAGCACGGCAGTTGACGGCAGTTGCTCATGGGGGAAACCCCCAAGACCGCACTGCCTCCTCCACTTGGGGAGACCCCAAGACCGCACTGCCTCGTCTACGTGTTAGGTAGCAATAGGGTTTTTTAAGTGGTTAATTACCCTTCCACTACAGTAACTATACCACATTCCACTGAGGGCTAAAGCCCAAAAGCTAAGGTTTTCATCCCCGGTTTAAAACACGAAATACGCAACTACGTTGCTTTTTCTCCGGGGTTTTCAACCTACCCTTTATAAACACCTGGGAACAAATCATTCGCGTCAATCTAAAATTTTAGGTTATCGGCGCGGCTCATGGGTCGAGTGGGCTGATTTGCTGGCGGTTGGGCAAAGTTGTTATTTGATAAAATTGCGATCGCACGGGCATATTGCGGATCACTCTTAGTTCCGATTAAATCGGGATTAGAAGCCAACTGCCGCTCTTGTGCCTCTGTCAAGTCTAACTTGATATCTGGGGCAATCCCTTTATGGTTAATATCTGTTCCCGCCGGGGTGTAGTAATGGGCAATGGTGACAGCCAAGCCGGAACCATCTGCAAGTTCATGAACTGACTGCACTAAGGCTTTACCAAAGGTTTGACCACCTACGACTACCGCTCGCTTATTATCCTTGAGTGCCCCTGTGAGGATTTCGCTAGCACTAGCTGAATTACCATCCACTAAGACCGCTAAAGGACGATTTGTTAGAGCGGTGCGATTGGCTTTAGTTTCCTCAGTGCTGCCCACACGGTCTACTGTCTTGACAATGCCGCCGTCATTATACCACATTCGGGCAATTTCAATGCTCGCCTGTAACAACCCGCCAGGATTTCCCCGCAAATCCAAGACATAAGAATCAACTTTCTTAGTGTTCAAATCGCGGATGGCTCGTTGCATTTGGTCTGCGGCATGAGCGCTAAATTCCCGCAAACGGATATAGCCAACGCGGCGATTCCCTTCTTGCTTGAGGGTATAACGTACCGTTGGCACTTCAATACTTGCCCTTGTCAGCTTCAAATCAAAGGCATTTTGCCCCGCCCGTCCCAGCTTTAGCTTGATGGCAGTACCCGCTTTGCCACGAATTAGCTTAGAAGCATCATCCACCTTCATTTTGAGAGTGGGTTTGCCATCAATTGCCAAAATTTCATCGCCTGCTTTGATTCCAGCTTTCAATGCTGGAGAATTTTCTATGGCTTCGACAACAGTGAGCCGCTGAGTTTTTTCGTTCACTTCCATCCGAATGCCAATACCAGAGACTTCCCCAGATGTTTGGCTAGTCAGAGCTTCAAACTGTTTGGGGTCCATGAATCGAGTGTAAGGATCTCCCAACTTTTGTAAAGCTTCGCGGATGGCAGTATAAGCTTCTTCTCGAGAAGAATAGTCTTTGCTCAATAGGCTTTGCCTGGTTGCTTCCCAATCTTGTTGATTAAATTTGCCATCAACATATTCATGATTCACCAGTTGCCATACTTGGTCAACTATCACTTTCGGGCTGTCTTGTAGGGCTAGAGCGGCACGGACACCACGAGTCCAAGCGGTGCCGAACAAAGACATAGTAGCAGTAGTGGCGATCGCTCCACCAATCAAGGCTACTTGGAGCGGCGAGTAACTTTTCGCAGATTGGTTCATGTATATTAGCTGGAATAATTGTGTTATTGACAGTTTAGCAATCAGGCTTTCAAGAGACTTTTAAGTTTTTATACCCCAAACTAAGCTCTGCTCCCTTCATCATTTTTATCGTTGAATGATGCCGAAAATACTGCATTCTTAACAACCATTTCTCAGTTTGTTAGCCTTCTCCGGAAGGCTATACTGAACATGTGACACTTTGATCAGCGTCATTTTTGTACTTATTCATTACTTTTATAACATAGCACTTTGATCACTGAATTGCAGTACTGTTAGACAGCCATTAAATCAGCTTTTCTTACCTAAGTCATGAAACGTAAATTTCCCATCAAATCGTTAATTTCTATTAAAAAAAATTTTGCTAATCTGTGGCAATCGTTACAAAAACTAACTGGTGGATTGTACTTTGTTTTGGGCACTTGGCTGATTTTTACCACTATAACCTTAGTTTTTGCTTCTTCGCAGCCAGTAGATGCTTTCTTTGTGCTTGGTGGCAGTATTCGTCGAGAAACTTATGTTGCCCAACAAGCAAAACAATACCCGCAAACCCCAATTTTAATTTCTCATGGTTCCCCAGACCCCTGTATATGGTTGATTTTTCAGGCGGAATTAGCAAGGTTACAAAACGTTTGGTTAGAAAACTGCGCGAATTCTACCTTTGAAAATTTTTATTATGGTATTCCAATTTTGCGACGTTGGGGAGTGCATAAAGTCATGTTGATTACCTCGCCAAGTCATTTACCCAGAGCCAAATGGATGGCACAGATTCTCTTGGGCGCTCATGGTATTTGGTTAGAGACAGAGATTGTTGAAGAGTTGGGTGTTCCTGGTAATAATGAATCTTGGGTCAAAACTGGATTAGATGTAACACGTAGCTTATTTTGGGCGATTGTAAGTCAAATTATTCAACCGCAATGCTCAAATGTAACAAGACTTACCGAAGTAGATATGCAAGCTTGGGAGAATCGAGGTTTTCATTGTGAACACCAAGGCGGGTTGAGGAGATAACTTACTCGTAATGTGTCCACATGCGAATTATCTTAACTACTTGCTCGGATTCGATGACCTCATATCAACCTCCAACTCGCTCCTTCAGGGTTTAGAAGTGGCTCCTCAGATGCTTGCTGACTCACCAATCCAACTCTCCATTACATTCTTGGATCTGGGTTGCTAGTCCTTCTTTGATAGATTCTCGCATTCCAGGGATAGACAATAAGTAAAGAGTCTCCTGAATTGCAGACCAATCTTTTTTTGCAAGTAAAATCGCATTACAGAATCGTTCTTGACTGCTTCTTTACCCGGAACTACTATCGGTTCACTGATCAGTGTTAGTACATCTTCATAATACTGAGCATAGCCCTGTTTTGTCACTCTCGGAAAACAATAATCGAAGCAAGATTCTGAAACTTTGATTGAGTCAAGCTTTGAGCCAATATTATCTAACAGTAACTGAAATTTATAGCCAAAACCTGGAGATTAAAGTCCTGAAAGGCTTTCAGTGATTGGGTTATCCCAAAGTGATAAAAGAGGGTTATAGTAATCCTATCTGAGTTGTGGAAATTACTTTTTAATCGAACCACAGAGGCGCAGAGAACACAGAGAGAAGAATCAACAGAAATTTTCACAAATGATTTAGGACTGCTATAGTGAAGTGAACATCATAATTAAAGGTCACGCGAATACATTGATTAATTGGTTGTAGATTAAAAGCGGTTTTTTGTTGAATAACCATTAGAATATTATTATTTTTTAATTAATTGTGAATATATGCAGCAATGCAATCAAAATTAATATTAAATTGGCAAAAAAGTCTTTAAAAGCTAAAATTTAAAATAAACCTTTTTAAAAATAGGCTGAGAGAATAATTATACTTTTGTAGCGTATTTACCTTAATGTAAAAGCTTAAAAATTAGATTAATTTAAAATTTTATTGATGTCCAGATTTGATATTTAAGATTGCCTATGCATATCATTATTATATTAAATTCTAATTTTTTTCCGTAACAAGTTTTGATGCTTTATCTAATCGAAATGGTATCTTTACAGTATCTTATTGAAAGTCAGGATATTTTTATAGATTCAGTGAAGTTATGATCTCAGTAATATATTATCTAGCTGCTTGAATCACAAAGTATCAAGTTTAGTGCTAGATTTTATACTTGGTTGCCACAAAAAAGTTGGGCAACTTCTCCTGAAATTCATCATGAGTAAAGTAAACGAGTTATTGCATCACTGGCTGTTAAAGTCTGTTTCAGAGAAAGCTTTTGCTTGGCTGGAACAGAAGCGATCGCAGATTGCTAGCGGCGCTGCTCTTAGAGTGTTTTTTACGGCTTTTAGTGCTGTGCCGCGTTATCTAGGTAAACAGGATTTGCAGCTAACATTCCAGGACTTGGAAGCAGCACAGGATGTGATTCCCGGTTGGTATGCTGATCATTGGAGTGTAGATCAAGCAGGTCGCACACTCTTGCTTTTAGCTTTGCCCCATGATGATGCTGAGGGCTATGTGCGATCGCTTGATAAATTCTTCTCCACTGCCGATATGGGGGAGTTAGTTGTCCTTTATCAAAGTTTGCCTTTATTACCACATCCAGAGTTACATCGCCATCGCGCTGCTGAGGGAATTCGCAGCAATATGAGTAATGTATTCCAAGCCATAGCACTACGAAATCCTTATCCAGCAAATTATTTAGATAATGCTGCTTGGAATCAGATGGTGCTAAAAGCTGTGTTTGTCGGCAGTCCGTTGCATCTAATTTGGGGACTAGATCGGCGTGCTAATCCAGAATTGGCGAGGATGTTAGCAGACTATGCCCATGAACGTTGGGCAGCTAAACGCTCAGTTACGCCAGAACTTTGGCGACCTGTAGGACGGTTTGCGGATAGTGCAATCATCACAGATTTGGAAAAAGTACTGGCTAATGGGGATATACACGAGCAAGAAGCAGCAGCCTTAGCTTGTGCTGAGTCTCCTTTACCCCAAGCACAAGCATTACTTTCTCGCTACCCAGATTTACAGTCATCGATTCAAAAAGGTAATCTGACTTGGAATAGTTTTAGCCGCGATGGCCTTTTTGTTTACAAATAATAGGGACTGGGGACTGGGGATTGGGGACTCGGAATGAGGAAGACAAGGAGAATAACCAATGCCCAATTCCCTATTCCCAATGCCCTATTCCCAATGCCCAATCCTCAATGCTCAATCATTAAAACCATGATGTTTATCGATCCTCACATTCACATGTGTTCGCGCACTACTTACGATTACTTAGTAATGCGGGAATATGGCATTGTCGCTGTTATTGAACCAGCCTTTTGGTTAGGACAACCGCGAACAAACGCTGGCACATTTAAAGACTACTTCAGTAGTCTTGTGGGCTGGGAACGGTTTCGTGCTAGTCAATTTGGCATCCAACATTACTGCACAATCGGCCTCAATCCGAAAGAAGCTAACAATGAGGCATTAGCAGCAGAAGTTATAGAACTGCTACCACTTTATGCCTGTAAAGAAGGAGTTGTTGCCATTGGTGAAATTGGCTACGACGACATGACAGAAGCAGAAGATAAGTACTTTTGTCAACAGTTAGCATTAGCCAAAGAACTCGATATGTTGGTGCTAATTCATACGCCTCATCGCAATAAAAAGGCGGGTGCTAGTCGGAGTATGGATCGCTGTATTGAATATGGCTTAGATCCTTCACAAGTAATTATTGACCACAACAACGAGGAAACCGTTGAGGAAGTATTAGGACGGGGTTTTTGGGCAGCTTTCACGATTTATCCACAGACGAAAATGGGTAACGCCAGAATGGTTGAAGTTGTCCGTAAATATGGACGTGATCGTATCATTGTAGATAGTAGTGCTGATTGGGGTATTAGCGATCCTTTAGCAGTCCCGAAAACGGCTCAGTTAATGTTAGATAGGGGCATTCCTGAAGAACATGTACGAGCAGTTTGTTATGAAAACGCCCTAGCTGCTTACAGTCAAACTGGGCAGATGCAAGCATCAGACTGGCTCAATCCTCAATCTATTGATCAGCGTCAGTTGTTCAATGGCAATTCTGTGTTGCGGGGACAAGAACCAGGAATCAAATCAGTTTCAGATTATGTGTTGATTGAGTAGAAAATTGGGAGAGACGCGATTAATCGCGTCTGTACTAGGGAGTGGGGAAGAGGAATTGCATAAATATCTGATTCATCTGTAATATGCGGTTTATTTTGATAAATGATTAGGAACGGAGGCAGATAAGTGAATGTTGCAAGCTTGAATTTTCAAGGCTGGCGGAGTTATCTGGAATTGATGCGTCCTGCTAATATTGTTACTGCTTGGGCGGATATTCTTGTTGGTTTTGCTGCTTCTGGCTCTGGGATTATTTTTGCTCAATTAATCAATGGAGAAGCAAGTTTTACTATACTAATTCCATTAGCTTGGTTGTTATTGGCTACAACTGGTTTATATGGCGGTGGTGTAGTTTTTAATGATGTTTTTGATGCTGAATTAGATGCAAAAGAGCGACCAAATAGAGCAATTCCCAGTGGTCGCGTATCTCGTGAAAATGCTACTTTATTGGGAAGTATACTATTTGCGATCGGGATTATAGCTGCTTTTCAAGTATCCTTGGTGAGTGCTGCGATCGCTATATTTATCACTCTTTCATGCCTATTGTATAACTCATTCGCCAAACATCATCCTTTTTTTGGCCCTTTAAATATGGGTTTGTGTCGTGGCAGTAACTTATTATTAGGCGTAAGTGCTGTATCACCAATGATAGGAGAACGTTGGTATTTAGCGCTGATTCCTGTTATTTACATTGCTGCTATCACCGCAATTAGTCAGGGTGAAGTTCACGGAGGTAAGAAGATTACGGGAGTACTCGCATTACTGCTGATTGCAATAGTTTTGACGGCAGTTTTAGCTTTAGGATTATTAGGAGACTATGCAGCGATCGCAGCACTACCATTTGCTGTTTTATTAGCCATCAGAGTCTTGCCTAATTTTATCAAAGCTGCGCGTGAGCCAGTCGCCGAAAACATCCGAAATGCCGTAAAAATAGGCGTTTTATCTCTAATAGTTTTAGATGCAACTGTTGCATCTGGTTTTGCTGGTTTGTATTACGGCTTATTCATTCTAATTTTGCTACCATTTTCTATGAAGTTAGCAAAAGTATTTGCCGTTACTTAAATTTTAATGTATACACCCAGTAATACCATAAATCAGTTGTATGGGCGCACATCTATGCGCCGATACAAATGAATATGTGGCAGGGATTTTGTGAAATAGTATAAGCCAAATAAATTACATATACAAGGGATAAAGCTAGAAAATGAAAATTACAAAAAACAATAATCACTTAACTTATTGCAGCAATATTCACCCTGGTGAAAGTTGGCTAGAGGTTTCCGCAAATTTAGAAAAATATGTTCTCAATCTCAAATCACGTTTATCACCAACAGCACCTTTTGGTATTGGTTTAAGATTAGCAGATGCAGCTGCCAAAGAACTGTTACAAAATAATAACTTGGCTCAATTCCAAGCGTGGCTTACTCAAGAAGATTTATACGTTTTTACCTTAAATGGATTCCCTTATGGCGGATTCCATCGACAGGTAGTAAAAGACCAAGTTTATGCGCCAGATTGGTCTACACAAGAACGGGTCAATTATACATTAAACTTGGTACAAATTTTAGCTACTCTATTACCAGAAGGGCTGGATGGCGGAATTTCTACGCTGCCATTATCTTATAAACCTTGGTGGCAAAAAGACCAAGTAACTTTCGAGACAGTTCTGAAAAAGAGTTGTTTAAATATAGCATCAGTTGTTGTAGAAATGATTCGCATCTGCGAAGAAACAGGAAAGATACTCCATATTGATTTAGAACCTGAGCCTGATGGTTTAATTGAAAATACCTCGGAAGTAATTGATTTCTATCAAAATTGGTTATTACCAATTGGCGGTAATTACTTATCAGAAAAATTAAATATTGAACAGAGTCTAGCAGAAACTAAATTGCTAGAACACGTTCGGATTTGCTATGACACCTGCCATTTTTCAGTTGAATATGAGGAACCGCAATCTGTATTTGCGCGTTTCCAATCGGCAGGAATTAAAATTGGCAAAATTCAAATCAGCGCTGCAATTAAAGTAAAAATCCCTGCTGATGTTGAAAAGCGGAGTTTGATAGTTGAACGCTTACGTCCTTTTGCTGAATCTACTTATCTTCACCAAGTAATAGAACGTCGCAGTGATGGTACACTCCATCACTATGCTGACTTAATAACTGCGTTACCGCATTTAGAACAATCTCTGGCTGAAGAGTGGCGTACTCACTTCCATGTCCCAATTTTTATTCATGATTATCAAATTTTGCAGTCTACCCAAGATGACATTGCTACTGTTTTACATCTACTTCAAACAAACAATGCTTGCTCACATTTAGAAATTGAGACTTACACTTGGGATGTATTACCAGCAGAAATGAAGATAGATTTGCTGACTTCTATTCAGCGAGAATATGAGTGGGTATTAAAATTAATTCGTAATTCGTAATGGGCTACGCCCCGCTTCGCTAACGTAATTCGTAATTAATGAATTAAGATTTAACTGGGTTTTCAGGTTTAAATCTGTAGAAATGCGTTATGGAGCCTTTCTACTTATTTTTTAAAATTGGTATAAGTTGGTATAAGAGAGGATTAAGTTTATGCAGAAAACTGTTGTTCTAAATGTCGTGGGATTAACGCCCAGTTTACTAGGAGAAAATACACCGCTTTTATCTTCTTGGGCGGCTATTGGGCAAGTAGTGCCGATCACAACAGTTTTACCTGCTGTAACTTGTTCTGTTCAGGCTACTTATTTAACAGGAAAATTGCCTGATGAACATGGAATTGTCGCTAATGGTTGGTACTTCCGCGATGAATGTGAAGTTAAGTTTTGGCGGCAGTCTAATAAATTAGTGCAGGCTCCCAAAGTTTGGGAAATAGCTAAATCAATTGATCCAAACTTCACTTGTGCCAACCTTTTTTGGTGGTACAACATGTATTCCTCAGTAGATTATGCCATTACGCCGCGCCCGATGTATCCCGCAGATGGGAGAAAATTACCTGATATTTATACCCATCCTAGTGATGTGCGATCGCAAATTCAATCTGATTTAGGTAACTTCCCTTTGTTCGATTTTTGGGGCCCAAAAACTTCTATTAATTCTAGCCAATGGATTGCCAATTCGGCAAAATGGATTGAGGAACGTTACAGCCCTACATTATCACTGGTTTATCTACCACATTTAGATTACTGTCTGCAACGATTTGGTCACGATGAAACACACATCCAAGCAGATTTACGAGAAATTGATGCTGTTTGTGGCGATTTAATTAAATATTATCAAGCACGTAATACTCAAGTAATTATTCTTTCTGAGTATGGCATTACCCCAGTCTCTAAAGCTGTGGATATCAACCGCGTACTACGGGAAAATGGTTTAATTGCTGTGCGGGAAGAATTGGGGCGAGAACTGCTCGATTTTGGTGCTAGCATTGCCTTTGCTGTTGCCGATCATCAAATTGCTCATGTATATGTGAATGATCCAGCATACATCCCGAAAGTGCGATCGCTTTTAGAAGCGACTGAAGGCGTAGCCCAGGTATTGGATGAAGAGGGTAAACAAACCTACCATATTGCTCATCCTAGATCGGGAGAGTTGGTAGCGATCGCCAAGTCTGACGCTTGGTTTACCTATTATTATTGGCTCGATGAGGCAAAAGCGCCTGATTTTGCTAGAACTGTAGATATCCACCGCAAACCTGGTTACGATCCTGTAGAACTTTTCCTTGATCCGCAAATTAAATTTCCTCAAGGAAAAATTGCTCTCAAGTTACTTAAGAAACAACTGGGTTTTCGCTACTTAATGGACGTGATTCCTCTGGATGCTTCCCTAGTACGTGGCTCTCACGGTAACATTAGCACTTCTCCATCTGAAGGGCCTCTATTTATCACCCATCAAACTCATTTAGTTGATGAAAATCGAATTGAGGCGACAGATGTTTGCTCGTTGATTCTCAAACATTTGAATAGGGAGTAGGGAGTAGGGAGTGGGGAGTGGGGTAATACGGTTCGGTTAAGAATATTTGTAGCTATAAGTCTTCTAGCCCGTACCAGACACCGCCGAATCTAGCGCAGCGTTCCTCAGTTGCGTCAATGCTCCAACCCCTGCTTTTTTGTTAACGATCGATGGCTTGACTTTTAAGACAGTCGCTACACATTTTCATTTTTTGGGCTTAACCGAACCGTATTGGGAGTGGGGGCTGGGCGTTAGGTCTGTATGGAACTCAACCGAGAAGCGCTATAGCTGTCATGCGTACCAACTTATGTCCTTTAAAACCTCGTTTGTAGTCAGAGGCTAGAAATGCTTCTCATGGCGGCTCTGGCGCGAGTAAAGAAGGCGGCAGCCCCCCTAGTAGGCATTCCCAGTCAGAGCAGGGGGACGAAGATTATCCTTAAAAGCTGTTTTTAAGCTGGCTTTCACCTTAAGTTGACACCAATGCACATATATGCATCACTACAGATTCCAAAAATACAAAACAATTTTGTGGCAATTCATAGTCATATCGAGTACGATTTATATATGAATTCGTTATGACTATGAATTAATTAGCTCCATTAGTGGGCAACCGCCTATCTGCTGGCTAAGTTTTACATTGGCAATCTCAAGAACTTAACGGAGAACTTCTTTATCCATGACTGAACCCCAAAACTTAACAACTGCTGACGGTATTCCTGTTGCGGATAACCAGAACTCACTCACAGCTGGATCGCGTGGCCCTTTATTAATACAGGATTTCCACCTTCTAGAAAAGCTGGCTCATTTCAACAGAGAACGTATTCCTGAGCGTGTTGTCCATGCCAAAGGTGCGGCTGCTCATGGTACTTTTACTGTTACCAATGACATCACACGCTACACTAAAGCCAAACTTTTTTCGGAGATTGGCAAAAAAACGGAAGTCCTCCTGCGCTTTTCTACAGTCGGGGGAGAAAAGGGTTCAGCAGATGCCGAGCGTGACCCTAGAGGCTTTGCCATCAAGTTTTATACTGAAGAGGGCAACTGGGATATTGTAGGCAACAATACGCCTATTTTCTTTATCCGCGACCCGCTCAAGTTTCCTGATTTTATCCATACCCAAAAGCGCAATCCTCAAACCAATTGCAAAGACCATAATGCAAAGTGGGATTTTTGGTCACTCAGTCCAGAATCGCTCCACCAGGTGACGATCCTGTTTTCAGATCGGGGAATTCCGAAAACCTATCGACACATGGATGGCTTCGGTAGCCATACCTTTAGTTTGATTAATGCTCAGGGCGATCGCGTCTGGTGCAAATTTCACTTTAAGACTCTGCAAGGGCATCAAACCTTGACGGAGGAAGAATCGAGCAAGATCAAAGGCGAAGATCCGGATCATGCGACTCATGATCTGTTTGAAGCGATCGCTCAAGGAGACTATCCTAAGTGGCGGATGTGTATTCAAGTAATGACCGAGGAGCAAGCAGCCAAACATCCTGATAATCCTTTTGACTTGACGAAAGTTTGGAAACATTCAGAATATCCTTTAATTGAAGTCGGGATATTAGAGCTAAATCGTAACCCTGAGAATTATTTCGCCGAAGTAGAGCAAGCTGCTTTTAGCCCTAGTGCGGTGGTTCCGGGTGTTAGTTTCTCTCCAGACAAAATGCTTCAAGCTCGCATCTTTTCTTACCCAGATGCTCAACGGTATCGCTTGGGTGGTAACTATCAGCAACTACCTGTCAACCAGCCCAAATGTCCAGTGATGCATTATCAGCGAGATGGTTTTATGGCATCGGGTAACAACGGCGGTAGCGTTCCTAACTATGAACCGAATAGTGCTGAGGGTACGCCCAAAGAAAATCCAGCTTATGCAGAACCACCTAATCATTTAGGTGATGTCACAGTCGATCGTTACAGTCATCGTGAAGGAAACGACGATTACACCCAAGCCGGTAATCTGTATCGGTTACTAACTCCTGAGCAGCAAGAGCGTCTTGCTCATAATATCGTCGGCAGTCTCAGTCAAGCAAGGCAGGACATCCAGATGCGTCAACTTTGCCACTTCTTCCGGGCAGATGTTTCTTATGGTCGTCGTGTCGCTGAAGGATTGGGCATTTCAATTGATCCCTCAATGTTTTCTGCTACTGCTCAACCTGTAGGTAATTGGTAAGCCTTATCCAATTTTGTGGGGTGGGCATCTTGCCCGCCCTAAAGCAAATTCATTTGATTAACTTACAAAAAAATCGAGGTAATTAAACATGAAATTAACAGCAACAGAAAAAGGCTTATTAATTCCTAAAGAACTATTAGGAGAAAATCAAGAGTTTGAGATTATTCAAGAACATGGAAAAATTATTATTACTAGCATCAAACAAACATCTTCTATTTGGGATTTAGGTTCAAATCCTGTAGAATGTGATGTAAAAGATGGTGCAATTAACCACGATCGCTATCTCTATAACCCGTGAGAAGTATCTAATTTTTAGATACCAGCTATATTTTAGCTCTGGAAATCAAAAATGAAGATGCTCATCAAAAAGTATTACAAAATTGGGCTACTTTAATAAAATCCAAACCTTTTTTAATAACAAAAACATACATTTTTGATGAAGTTGTTACTTTTTTTAATAGTCGAAACCTTCATTATAAAGCAGTTGAAGTTGGTAATCGGTTATTGGAAAGTCCTGATATAGAATTAATCGAAATTGATCGAACTCTATTTAATCAGGGATGGGAATATTTTCAAAAGCATAAAGACAAATCTTATTCTCTCACTGATTGTTTATCATTCAATACTGCTCGGTTAAGAATATTCGTAGGTTGGGTTGAGGCAATGCGTTACCCAACAAACCCTGCTCTTAGGTTGGGTTTCGTTCCTCAAACGCCACTTGCTTCAAGTCGGGAAACCCGCCCAACGCAGTGGCTCCCCAACCTACACATTTTAATTTTTTAGCCTTAACCGAGCAATATTGGTTTATCATTTATCGTTATGCAACAACGAGAGATTGTTACAGCTTTAACCTTAGATAATCATTTTTATCAAGCTGGATTTCAAATTTTACAATCATAAATTAAGTATAAATAACAAAGATATATTTACTATTTTATTCTGAATTTGATAATGTCTTAGAAAGTAGAGTCAAAACTACTTGCAGTTAGATCCCTGATTTTTCAAAGAAATCGAGGATCTGGAATTGCTGTAGGTGGATAATGGAGAGGAGTTCAAAGACTCGTTGACGGAGTTCAGAGGCTCATTAATGGAGCTAAAAGACTCATTAATGGAGTTCAAAGCCTCATTAATGGAGTTCAGAGACTCATTAATGGAGCTAAAAGACTCATTAATGGGGTTCAGAGGCTCATTAATGGAGTTCAAAGACTCATTAATGGAGTTCGGAGGCTCATTAATGGAGTTCAGAGGCTCATTAATGGAGTTCAAAGGCTTATTAATGGAGTTCAGAGGCTCATTAAGTAGATAAACAAAAATATTTACAGTTATTGCGATCGCACCCTTCGCAGAGCATATCGTAGAGAAGTAGTTGTAGACGTTGCGATCGCTTTATTTCGCTTTGCTGCATTTGCAATGACATTGTGTAATTAATTATGTTGCCTACTTATTAAACTAGGATTTGAATCCCAGGCGGGTAATGCAGCCGGTGCAGATTACCTAAATGACTGAAACCAATAGGAGACAAAAGCAACCATTCTCCTGAATCAAGGCTGACGATTCCGCCGCAAGTATTCCAGATTCTCACGAAAGGTTATTGTATTGGGATGATTTGCCCCCAAACGTTGTTCAGCGATCGCCAAAGCTTGGATGTACAAAGGTTCGGCATCGCTGTACCTTCCCTGTGAATAGTAGAGTAATGCCAAATTGTTCAGGCTTTGTGCAACATCGGGGTGTTCATCCCCTACCAGGCGTTGATACATCTCTAAAGCTTGGATGTACAAAGGTTCGGCATCGCTGTACCTTCCCTGTGAATAGTAGAGTAATGCCAAATCGTTCAGGCAAGTTGCCACATTCAGGTGTTCATCCCCCAGCAGGCGTTGATACATCTCTAAAGTTTGGATGTACAAAGGTTCCGCATCACTGTACCTTCCCTGTGAACGATAAAGTAATGCCAAATTGTTCAGGCAAGTTGCCACATTCGAGTGTTCATCCCCTACCAGGCGTTGATACATCTCTAAAGCTTGGATGTACAAAGGTTCCGCATCACTGTACCTTCCCTGTGAACGATAGAGTAATGCCAAATTGTTCAGGCTAATTGCCACAGACGGATGTTCATCCCCCAGCAAGCGTTTATACATCAACAAAGCTTGGATTAACAAAGGTTCGGCATCGCTGTGCCTTCCCTGTGAACGATAGAGTAATGCCAAATTGTTCAGGCTACTTGCCACATTCGGATGTTCATCCCCCAGCAGGCGTTGATACATCTCTAAAGCTTGGATGTACAAAGGTTCGGCATCGCTGTACCTTCCCTGTGAATTGTAGAGTCCAGCCAAATTGTTCAGGCAAGTTGCCACATTCGGGTGTTCATCCCCTACCAGGCGTTGATACATCTCTAAAGCTTGGATGTACAAAGGTTCGGCATCGCTGTACCTTCCCTGTGATTCGTAGAGTCCAGCCAAATTGTTCAGGCAAGTTGCCACATTCGGGTGTTCATCCCCTACCAGGCGTTGATACATCTCTAAAGCTTGGATGTACAAAGGTTCCGCATCACTGTACCTTCCCTGTAAATTGTAGACTCTGCCCAAATCGTTCAGGCTAGTTGCCACATCTGAGTGTTCATTCCCAAAACATCTTCTAGCAGCTGATAAACATTGTTCATACCAAGGTAAGGCTTGCGTGTAGGCTCCTTGACCTTCGTAAAATCTAGCCAAGCCTACAAAAGGCCAGATTAAATCATCATCGCTTAACCAAGCTTGGTAAACTGTTACAATTTCCGCAAGGTGAGGGATGGCAAGAGTTGCTTTAGCAATTTCTATCAATGTGGGTGTGTAAGGAATATCTTTTGCTACGGCTACCATTGCTTGACAAAAGCCCCGCTTGAGTTCATCTACTTCAGTTAACTCTTCTAACTTGTCACTCCAGAATTCTCGAATCAGCTGATGCAGTTGGTAAGTTTCTTCTCCAGTGCGCTGAAGTAAACTTAGATTCACTAGGTAATCATCTCTGACATAATTTGTTCCGATTGGCAAGGCTAGTCCAACAAGTGGCTTTAACAACCAGCTACCCAATCCTAACTCCGCCTCTGTCAAAGCCAGAGTCAGCAATTCCACAACATTATCCCGCAATTGGGCATCAGTGAGTATCGGGGGAAATTTTTGTTGCTGTTCGCTAATAAACATTGCTTGAGCTGCGATCGCTCTAGCTATTGGTGCATAATATTCACTCAAATCAGATTCGGAAACTGTGAGCAATGCCTGATGATACGGTTCACTGTGGATAACAGTTTCTCGTGCTGGCTCAAATACCTCTGCAATTCCCGCCTCTTGCAACTTGGCTTGCAGTTGAGATGCTGGAGTGAGACTGGCTACACGAGATTCTAAAATATCCCCTGGCTGTTCCCCAAAGGGATTTCCTGACTCAATCGGTTTCAAAGACAACAGCCGTAATTCATACAGAGGATCGCGGTATAATTGCCCCCACAGTACAATCTCTGCGTCTTCTTCTTCCTGAGATAAAGCCAGTGTTGCATCTTCCAAGGGTACTGATGCCCGATTATCATTGAACCTTGCACCTAATGCACCCCAAAGACAGGGAGCAACTTTGATATCAGGACGTTGGGCGTGAATCTTTTGCTCAATTATCTGAAAGATTTCGTTGTATTCTCGTTCCCTAATGCCTGTGCCATGTACAAATATTACAGTGGTCACAATAATTCGTAATTTATAATTCGTAATTCGTAATTTTTACCCCATACCTGAAGTTAGGGGCTTGAATAATGATACTACGCGTTTTTATATTTCCATTGATGAATCAAGAGGCTTGTACCTATTTAATTACGAATTACGAATTACGAATTACGAATTAGTCATTATGTATTATTCCTCACTACTTTGTCTGACACAAGTTGATTTCATTCACTTGGTTTATTAAAAACTTCTAAAATCTGTCGGCAAATCTGTTTGAGCTTATCCTCGATTTCACCAGAAGGCGAAGATGCGCCGACAATACTCCAGTTATCTACCGTAGAAAGCCGCCACGCTTCGCCGCGATGATCAAATCCAGCTACCTCCACGCCGATCGCACGGCGGGAATTATTGATGGGATCTTGATAAAATCGGATTTGAATTAAAATGCTGCGACTTCGCCAAGATTTGCTGATACCAGGAAAGTGAAAGCCAATATCTATAGAATCTGGATCGACTAACTCTCTAGTTTCCGGGTCATTCTTCCAGGGTTTGAGATCAGATTTGGCATCAGGAAACTCGAATTTGAACAAATTAACCACCGTAGCAATGTTGCTGGCGAGTTCAAGGTTCGTTGCCTGTTCAGCTGCGTTCACTAAAAAATACTCCTATATTGTGTCGGCATCTTCCGGGATGTGAAGACAGAAAAGCCGCCAGAAGGCTTATCATATTGGTGTTTCAGCTTATCAAGACCTTTGAGATTTAGCAACTCTAAATCATACTTCCCTAACAATCCTGGTTACTAACAGATGCTAAAAATCATTTCTTGTTGGGACTGCCTAACACCTATTAAGTAATTATACTTAAAAAACTCCTCAAAAGCAGATGAAACTCTGCCCTTTGTAAAAAATATCAAGATTTTCTGCAAAATCCTTGGCTGACAAGAACGATAAATTACGCTAGCGATCTAAAATGACACTGTTAATCGGCAAAAAAACAGTAATCAAGTTCAATGTATGGCGCGTCAACGCTCGATTTTTTCATTTTTTCTAGTATTATTGGCCACATTCCTCATTAGTTGTGGCGGCCCTGGTGTTGCGGTAGCACCTCCGACTTATACAGCAACACAACTTGAAAGAATTCAGGCTTATGTTCCTGAAATTCAGGCTGTGCGCGATCGCTCAGGAGAGTTAAAAAGCCTGATCCAAAGAGGTGATTGGATCAATGTGCGTAACTTTATACATGGGCCCATAACAGAAGCAAGGCTGAACCTGACTTATGTCACTCCCAACCTTCTGCCCAAAGACCAACCCGCAGCACGTCAGATAACGCGAGATTTGTTTAACGACCTGGTTAAACTTGATAAAGCTACTAGTGCTGGCAATGCTCAAGTTGCCCAGAGTAACTCCCAAGCTGCTTTCGCAGAGATTGACAAATTCCTCCAGCTGCTTCCTAAAACAGAAGAGAGTTAGGAGCAAAGCCGGAGACGTTTTTGTTGCTCCGGTTATTAGTTAGGAGTTAGGAGTTAGGAATTTTAAATTTTTAACTTCTAACTCCTAACTTCTCACTTCTAACTCTAAACACAAGTCAAAATAATTCGTAATTTATAATTCGTAATTCGTAATTATTACCCCACGACTGAAGTCGGGGGCCTAATTGAGGAATAAATTTATTTGTCTCCATAAAATGTTAGTTAGTTGCTCTGTACCTTTAATTACGAATTACGAATTACGAATTAGTAATTATTTGGTCATGAATGTAGTTATTATCGGTTGTGGTGTGGTTGGGGCTGCGATCGCCTATGAACTCAGTCAAGTAAAAGGGCTGAAAATCACAGTTTGCGATCGGCAAGCACCAGCACAAGCTTCTACGGGCGCTGCACTTGGCGTTTTAATGGGCGCAATCAGCCAAAAAATTAAGGGCAAAGCTTGGCAGATGCGACAAACTAGCATCCAACGCTATGAGACTTTGATTCCTGAACTAGAAGCTTTAACAGGTCGTAAAATCCCCTTTAACCGCCAGGGAATTCTCAGTCTTGGTTTGGAAGAGGAGAATTTAGCAGCATGGGAAAAACTTGTGGAAGTTCGCCACTCTCAAGGCTGGCATTTAGAAATATGGGATACGGCTAAACTCCAGAATATCTGTCCTCAAGTTGATAGCGAAACAATTACTGGTGCTGTCTATTCTCCTCAAGATCGTCAACTTGATCCAACTGCTCTCACATTAGCTTTAGTTGAGGCTGCCCAGCAAAACGGTGTGACTTTCAAATTTGGTGTGGCTGTTTTGGATGTCCAAACCTCACCACCTGAATCTTCTCCCCAATTTTGCAATCAACTTGAGACTACAGAAGGAAAAATAGCGGCTGATTGGGTTGTAGTCGCAGCAGGGCTAGGTTCAACACCACTGACAGCAAAATTAAATCAAATAATTGATATCCGCCCCGTACTTGGGCAAGCATTGCAAATGCACGTAGGGCATCCGTTGGGTAATCCAGACTTCCAGCCAGCAATAACGGGTAACGATGTGCATATTGTTCCTGTGGGCGGTGGAGATTATTGGGTGGGTGCAACAGTGGAATTTCCCAACAATGGCGATGAAATACCGCCAAATCAAGAACTGCTGGAATCCGTTAGAGAACAAGCCATCGCATTTTGTCCAGAATTAGCCACAGCAACTATTCTCCGCACTTGGTCAGGGTTACGTCCCCGTCCTGAAGGACGCCCAGCCCCAGTTATTGGTAAGTTGCCAGGGTTTAGTAACATCCTCCTAGCTACCGGACACTATCGCAACGGCGTTTTACTAGCGCCCGCCACAGCTTATACGATTCGTGAGATGATTATTTCTCAGGAAGTGGGGAGTGGGGAGTAGGGAGTGGGGAGTGGGGGGGTGAGGGAGCAGGAGGGGCAGGGGAAGCTGGCGTTGCAGGGGCAGAAAGAATAACTAATGCCCCATGCCCAATGCCCAATGCCCAATGCCCAATGCCCAATTCCCAATTCCCAATTCCCAATGCCCAATATAGGAAAATAGCGTGTCAATAACAGAACATAAAATCAATGTAGATTCACTGGAATGGTTTTATCGGGAATCTTTACCAATCGGTAGAACTGACTTAGCGCCTGTGTTGTTGCTACACGGCTTAGTTTCACAAAGTTATAGTTGGCGTAATATTATACCTGCTTTGGCGAATCAGGGTACAAGAGCGATCGCACCAGATTGGATTGGTTACGGCAATTCTTTAAAACCAGAAAAACGAGATTTTGCTTACACGCCCGATGCTTTTATCACAGCTTTAGAAGGATTTGTTAAAGCGCTAGAACTTGAACATTTTTCTTTAGTTGTCCAAGGTTTTTTAGGTTCTGTAGGACTACAATATGCTTTGCGTCATCCAGAACAAATTGCCAATTTAGCTATTTTAAATACACCAATTTCAACTGCTGCCAGATTACCCTGGAAAATTAAACAAATGGGTTTACCTTTGGCAGGTGAAGTCATGACCCAAGACCCGCTTTTAGTTGACCGGACGCTAGAAGGTGGAAGCCGTTATCGCATAGGAGATAAAGAATTAGATGTTTATCGAAAACCATTTTTAAAAAGTTCTTCATCTGGGCGGAGTCTCTTATCAAGTATTCGCAATTTACAGCTAGATTCAGCAATGAAAGAAATCGAATCTGGCTTTAAAGAATGGCAACAGCCAATTCTGATTCAATGGGGTATAATTGACCCTTGGTTACCCGTAGAGATTGCCCAAAATTTTGCCAATTCTGTACCAAATACCGAATTAATAAAACTTAATAACGTTGGACATTATCCTCAAGAACACTACCACGAAGCGATTTTGGAAGACCTTTTACCCTTTGTGCGTCGTAAAGATGCTCATTGAGAATATACCTCTGGCAAAAGTCCCTAACACCCCACCCCCAACCCCTCCCCGCTCTTCGGGAGGGGAGACAAAGCGTAGCTTTGGCGGGGTGGGGTTCTTATTTTGGATTTATGCAAGAGGTCTAATATACCTCTGGCAAAAATCGATATTATAAAAATGAACCAAGATTACCACAGATAAATCATAGATATTTATCTGTGGTAAAAAATAAATTCTGGATTTTTGCTAGATTGATAAATGTTATCCCCGCCTGCATTTGTGAACTTTTTATTACCATTAAAAATGCATCACAACCACAAGTAAAGGAGATTAGTCTTCATGGCTTATTCATGGTTTAAAGCCTTTCATATTGTCGGATTTGTAGTTTGGTTCGCTGGTTTGTTCTACTTAGTTCGTCTTTTTATCTATCACGTTGAAGCGAACCAAGAGGCTGAACCAGCGCGAACGATACTGAAAAATCAGTATCAAATTATGGAAAAGCGTCTCTACTCTATCATCACCAACCCAGGAATGTACGTGACGATCGCAATGGCCATCGGTTTATTAACTACTGAACCGGACGTTTTAAAAGAGGGTTGGTTGCACATAAAACTGCTGTTTGTTGCCATTTTAATTGGCTATCATCATTACTGCGCTCGGCTGATGAAAAAGTTAGCAGTAGATGAATGTGGCTGGAATAGTCAGCAATTACGTGCTTTAAATGAAGCACCCACAGTTATGTTAGTAGCGATCGTCCTGCTGGCTGTGTTTAAGAATAATCTACCTACAGATATCGCTGCTTGGGCTATTTTCGCCATGATTGTTTTGATGGCAGTCACTATTCAACTTTACGCCAAAAAACGCAGGCAAGATAAAGAAAAGTTGACGGCACAAATAGGGCAACCACAAGAACAAAGTTAGACAAACCTCTCCCTGCCTTGAACTAAAGTTCAAGTCTGTCCCTCTCCGAGTCGGAGAGGGAAAAGTTTTGTGTTTCACGTTAAGTTGAGACTTATAACAGCTGTGCTACCCTGCCAAAGGTTGCATTACAACAACAAATGCTACCCATTAACCATTACCTCATCCTGGAAACGTTTACAGTAAATCATCCCCAGGAATCACGGTAGTGTAAAAAGTATATTTGCGATTAGCGACATAACGGCGGTCTTGTTTAATAATCGCCATAAACTCTCTATGTCCCTCACGAGTCCGTCCCACTAAACAACCCGCGCTAGCAAGGCGAATATCATTCCGGGGAAAATCAAAGCCGTAGTGTTGATTCACATAAAAATCATCACCTGTATCAAGTTTGTCGCCAGTCCGTTTAAAATCTTTGTTGAAATCTCTACAAACAGTTATATCTCCAACCTGCACTAATGCTTCGTGAGGCTCTGCTGTGCCGTGGGTACCAACAGCCCAAGCTTTGTATTGTCCAAACTGAATCCTAGCTGCTCCTTTGGGATTCATCGGACTATAAGTGTAGTACTTCCCTGGTTCTGTAGTAGCTTCCCAGTGATCTATGATTTTGGGAACGCCATTTACTACTTCAATGACAATCCGCCGATCGTTAAATTGATTGGGTGTATCACTGTTGAGAGTCCAGTTTGCATCTATGCCCTCTACATAAACAATGTTGTATTCTTTTGGATTGGTAAATACCTGATAACCTTTGGATAGCATATATTTCACAATCTTACTAGGGATGTCATTGCCTAGTTTTAAAGGGGGTTTAGGAAGATCATCTATTTTGGTTTCAATTAGTTTCTTAGCTGTGACTGCTCCTAAAAAGCCACTCTCTTCAGTCTTTGTTAATTCTTGAAATTTTTTGAGAGATATCACAGAAACAGGGCCAAATTTACCATCGGCTGGAGGTTCCAGCAAACCTAAGCCGATTAACAGTATCTGAATCTGACGAGCTAAGTCTGCATCCTCAGCGATCGCGTCGAATGCCCATTTCTCATCTTTTCCCAAGAAATCTTGTAGTTTCATTATGCACCTACCTTAATTTACTTACTTCTAAGTATAAACATCATTTTCACGATTGATGTTGTTTGAAACAATACTCTTAAGCAAAATGTAATGTTAGAATTTTTACTATTAATTTATAATCCAACACCCGAAAAATTTACAATTTATACAGTATAAAAACTATTTATTCGCAAAATACTTGCGTAATTATATTTAAATAAACAGAAAGGTATAAATCCAGCAGGACTTACGCACTCAAAACCTGAAAACTCGATCCCCCCTTAAAAAGGCTACAGTCTACACACAAGTCTTTTCACCTGCAATGGCATTGTTTTGACTAACAATGGCATTGTTTTGACTGGCAATGGCATTGTTTTGACTAACAATGGCATTGTATCGACTGACAATGGCATTGTATCGACTAACAATGGCATTGTTTTGACTGACAATGGCATTGTATCGACTAACAATGGCATTGTATCGACTAACAATGGCATTTTTCTGGTTCCCATGCTTTGCATGAGAATGAGGAAAGCCTCATCAAGCTAGGTTTTTAGGACTTGTGTGTACACCGTAGCTTAAAAAGGGGGGATCTGAAAAGCCCGCTTTTTAAGGGGAGCCAGTGCGTTGGGCGGGTTTCCCGACTTGAAGCAACTGCCGGCGGCTCTGCTGACTTGTTCGCTCTTAGCGTTCCCGTAGGGTAGCAACTGGCGTGGGTTGGGGGATCTCTTATGCGTAAGTCCTATCCAGAACAAGCTTGTTTATAGAGCAATACGCTTGGGTTAATACCGATTACTTGTGAGGTTGCATAGAACAAGGCGCTTAGAGGTTGTTTGAAAAGTCCTATTGTGGGTATAAAAAGTTTTAGATCCCTCTAAATCCCCCGATAAATTGGGGGACTTTGACTCCGGTTCCCCCCTTTTTAAGGGGAGCCAGCGCGGTCTTGGGGTCTCTCCAAGTGGAGCGACTGGCGTGGGTTAGGGGGGATCTAAAAGTGCCTAAAATCACAGCAAAACACTTTTAAAACAACCTCTTAGAGCAAGTTGTCTGACTGAGCTTGATACATCTTGAAAAAATTAATTTTTGTATAAAAAGTTTCAAAAAATACAGAGGTGAGTTAGTTTCGTCATAATTAAAAAAATCAAGATTATTCTTGGGTGTTTAATAAAAATGGCAAATAAAATACTACTCAGTCTTCAAGATTTAAAACCAGAATATCAAAAGCTTTGGAATAGCTGCGAAATCAGACCAGATAAACTGAGCAGTACTCAAAATATAGTTGCGAAAATCATTGCAAATCGCCCTTGTTACGAAGCATTGGTGCAAAAAATTAATGTGCCTTGGTACTTCATTGCAGTCATCCATAATATGGAATGTTCCCTTAACTTCAGCAAACATTTGCACAACGGCGACTCGCTAAAAAAACGTACTGTCAACGAACCATCTGGTAGACCACTAGCTGATCCCATCAACGGCTGGGAGGTAGGATACACTTGGGAAGAAAGCGCTATTGATGCTTTGACAATCAAAGAATTAAACCGAGTAAAAGATTGGAGTTTGCCAGCACAACTTTGGCAGCTAGAGAGATACAACGGTGTTGGTTATAGACAGTACCATCCAGAAGTTCTCACACCTTACCTGTGGTCAGGGACTAACAACTACAACAAAGGCAAGTATGTAGCAGATGGCAAATGGGATGCTAATGCCGTTTCTGCCCAAATTGGCGTGGCAGCTTTGTTAAAAGTTTTGATAAAGGAAGCAAATCTTAACATCCAATAAGACGTAGCGAACAACACATGATCGCACACTGTTGAGATGAATAAGACTAAGAATATTCTACTCGTCAACCAAATAAACGCCCCCAAAAACCCTTCTTCTGATTTCTACAAATCTCTAAGTTGTGACGAAACGCAGCGCTAGTAGGTTTGAGGTGAATAGCTATTTCTAGTTCTGCGATCGCTTTTTCCAACTTCCCTTGACCGTATAGCGCATTCCCCAGTCCAGCGTGAGCTTCTGCAAAGTTTGAGTTGATTTTCAGGGCTTTTTGGTAGGCGGCGCTCGCTTCTTCCAACTTCCCTTGCTCGTACCGCACATTCCCCAGTTCAGTATGAACGAATTCATCGTTTGGGTTGATTTGCAGGAATTTTTGGAAGGCAGCGCTCGCTTCTTCCAACTTCCCTTGCTCGTGCAGCACATTCCCTAGGTTCCAGTGAGCGGGTTCACAGTTTGGATCGATTTGCAGGGCTTTTTGGAAGGCGACCCTCGCTTCTTCCAACTTCCCTTTCTTGTACAGCACATTCCCCAGTCCAGTATGAACGAATTCATCGTTCGGGTTGATTTGCAGGGCTTTTTGGAAGGCGACCCTCGCTTCTTCCAACTTCCCTTGACAGTACAGCCCTAACCCCAGTTGCCTGTGAACTTGTGCAAAGTTTGGGTTGATTTGCAGGGCTTTTTGGTAGGCGGCGCTCGCTTCTTCCAACTTCTCTTGACAGTGCAGCGCATTCCCCAGGTCATAGTGAACTTGTGCAAAGTTTGGGTTGATTTGTAGGGATTTTTGGTAGGCAGCGCTCGCTTCTTTGAACTTCTGTTGAACAAACAGCACATTCCCCAGTAGAGCATGAACTTCTGCATAGTTTGGGTCGATTTGCAGGGCTTTTTCGTAGGCGGCGATCACTTCTTCTAACTTCCCTTGCTTGTACAGCATTAACCCCAGTCCAGCGTGAGCTTGTGCAAAGTTTGGGTCGACTTGCAGGACTTTTTGGAGGGCGGCGATTGCTTCTTCCAACTTCCCTTGCTCGTACAGCACTAACCCCAGGTTACTGTGAGCGAGTACAGAGTTCGGGTCAAGACGGAGAGCTGCATTGTAGTAGAGGGCTGCTTCCTCGAACTTTTTAGCTTTGCCCAAATGCCATGCTTCGTTTATCAGGCTTGTGACTTGATATTGGCGTTCCAATTCTTGTGCAGTTTGTTTGGGGGGTGAGTAATTCGAGTTAGGATCTAATTGTGCGATCGCCTTACGAATTCCCTTGACAACTTCTAAGAATGCTTTGTCTCGGTCAGTCCAGCTTTTTATTGGTTCGCGATTACTAGGCAGAGGTGATAATTTATCAATGGGAGGATTGTCCCAATCTGCATAGCGTAGCAATATCGGGATCACACGAGCTTTACCTGCTGCATTCTGTTCTAAGGCTCGTGTAACTTCAACTGTCCAGTGATAATGAGAATTTATGAAATCAGGGCTGATTAACAATAAGATCAGCCCAGCCTGGTTTAAATGCTGATCAATTTCGCCTTTGATTTCTTACCCAGCGACGATTTTGCGAGCATTCCAACTTGTAATAATGTTTTCCCGAAGCAAAGACGCTAGATGCTTCTCTAACTCTTCGCGCAGTTCTTCATCTTCTTCGTGATAAGAAATAAAAACTTCAATAGATTTCATTGGGGATATGACAAGACGCTGGTTGCTTTAAAAGAAGACTACACAAGCTTTTGCTCGATTTCCTGAAGCTGCCGCTCCAACCGATTTAGTTCTGTTTTGTTTTCCTGAATTTGTTTCTCTAGCTTAAACTTTGTAGCTGTATCAGTTTCAATGGCGTATGCTTGGCCCAGGCGATCTAATTTTGTACTAGCCAAGTCATACTGTTGTTGCAGTGAATCCCGTTCTTGCTCTAATCGGCGACGCTGGGGTTCAGTTAAACCCCCACTCGTTGCAGGAAGGCTGGAAATTGCAGGTGTAGTAGTTCTAGAAGCATTTGAGGAAGAGGTTTTTGATTTGGCAATATCTTCAACTACTCTGCGAATCCCTTGAGCGACATTTAAAAAAGCCTCATCTTGGTCTTGCCAGGTTGTAATCGGTTTAGCATTTTTGGGAAGTGCTTGTAGTTTACCAAAAGTCGCACCATTCCAGTCTGCCGGCCTAAGAATAATCGGAATTATACGAGCTTTCCGCGTTTCATGTCGTTCCATTGCTCGTGTCATTTCTATATCGTAACAATAATCTGAAACCAGAAAGTCAGCACTTACGAGCAGTAGAATAATATCTGCAACTTCAAGATTTTCATCAATGGCATTTGCCCATTCACTGCCGGGACTGATTTCGCGATCGTGCCAAGCTTCAATAACTCCTTGACGTTTCATCATGCTCAGATGAGTTGCTAATTTATCTCGCAACGCTTCATCTTCGTGGGCATAGGAAAAAAATACTTTAACTGCATTAGACATATTTTTGAATCTACTTGATTAAATACCTGTATAAGAGTAGGTAAGTTAATTTTCCCAAAATAAAAGCTTAAAGGGAGAATATTTATTTAACGTGAGTCTCTAACAGCTTATATCATGTTCGTTTAATCAGTCCAATAAAAAGATATCTCCCCGGTTTTACTAAGCAAAAGCTGTCCAACTCTGATGTAAAGAGGGACAGACTTGAACAAAAATTCAAGGTAGGAAGAGGTTTGATAACTAATTAGGGACTTCCAAGAAATAAATTATCCAAATAAACGAACCACAGAGACGCAGAGAACACAGAGGAATAAGGAGGAGAGAGTTTTTTGAGTATTTTTTTATTTGGAAGTCCCTTACTTGATTTGCGGATGCGTGTCTTGTCCATCCCAACAAACTAAGGTAGGTGTAGCTATGCTTTTAGTCTGGTAAGCATTTTTGACACCAACCCAGTTACTGGCAATTGGCATTCGCCAACCAGTTCCAAAGGCGCGATCGGTGATTTTTAAACCGGGGGGTGCTTGTCGCCGTTTAAATTCAGCCCGCGCCACCATTTGAATTACTCTATCTACAATCACCGCATCGTGACCGGCTGCAACAATTTGCGCTGCTGATTGATGATTGTGAATCAGGCGTTGCAAAATATCGTCCAAAATTTCGTAGGGCGGTAGAGAGTCTTGATCTACTTGGCCTGGTTTAAGTTCGGCGCTGGGTGGTTTAATCAAGACGTTTTGCGGGATGATTTCACGTAGGCGTAGCCCGTCGTAGACATCGCGATTTAACCATTGGCAAAGTGAATACACACGGGTTTTAGGAACATCTGCAATCACCGCTAACCCGCCATTCATATCACCGTAGAGAGTACAGTAACCAACTGCCATTTCTGACTTGTTACCGGTAGATAAAAGCAGATAGCCAAATTTATTAGCGATCGCCATTAATAAATTACCGCGAATCCGGGATTGTATATTCTCCTCTGCCAGTCCAAACTCAGTACCTGCAAATAAATCACCTAAAGTTTGATCAAAGCCTTGCATTAACTCGCCAATTGGTAAAAGATTAGTCTTAATCCCCAAATTTTCGGCTAATGCCAAAGCATCGCTAATGGAATGCTCGGAACTGTAAGGGGAAGGCATGAGAACACCGAGGACATTTTCGTTACCAAGTGCCGCAGTTGCGATCGCAGCTACTATTGCAGAGTCAATCCCGCCACTTAAACCCAAAACTACTTTAGAAAAGCGACACTTACGAGTATAATCTCGCACTCCCAAAACCAAAGCTTGCCAAATTTCTTCATCTTCCGACTCATAGACAGGTGCTACAGAACTTAATTGAAAATCTCGTTGCGCTTCGTCAAATTCAACTACTACTAAATCGGTATCAAAGCCACGGGCACGACACATAACTTCACCTTGACGATTCAAGGCAAAACTACGCCCATCAAAAATTAGGTCATCATTTCCCCCAACCTGATTAGCATAAATCATCGGTTGTTGAAAACGTACTGCACTATGCCTGAACATGGTTTCTCGAAACTGCTGCTTGCCGACCGTGTAGGGGGAAGCAGATAAATTTACAATCAAATCTACACCCAGAATTGCTAAGTCAGCAATCGGATTTACTGTATAACTACGTTTGCCCCAAAATTCCTCATCATTCCATAAATCTTCGCAAATAGTTACGCCAATATGGATATTATCTAAGGTGAAATAATTGGCTTGCAAACCTGGTTCAAAATAGCGACGTTCATCAAATACATCGTAAGTAGGCAAAAGTCGCTTGTGAAAAACTTGCTTGACCTTGCCATCTTCTAACAAAGCCATGCTGTTAAATAAACTTTTACCACCACTAATATGTGCTTTGAGGTTTTGTTCAACAGTTCCTACCAACACAGCTAAATTCGGTGGTAAATCCTGGGCCAAGTTTTGTAAAGTGATGCCCATTGCTTCCACAAAACTAGGATTTAGTAATAAATCTCTTGGTGGATAGCCACACAAAGAAAGTTCTGGTGTTAGCAACAAACGCGCACCGCTAGATGCTGCTCGTTGTGCCGCCTCTAGGATTTTTTGGGCATTTAAAAGCAAATCACCAATTGTCGGATTAATTTGAGCGATCGCAATTTTCATATTATTTGTCATTTGTCATTTGTCATTTGTCATTTGTCATTGGGCATTGGTTATTAATTCTTGTCCCTCATCTCCCTCATCTCCCTCATCCCACGTAGCGGTTCATTAAATAAACACCAAGGGTTTATCTTTTAAGGGAGCAAAAGCTTCAGCATCAAACTTATACAAACTCGCTGGACGACCAGCACCTCGTGATACTTTAATTCCGGTATCGCATAAAAAACCTAACTTGAGTAGACGCGCTCTAAAATTAGAATAATCGGAAAAATTGTCACCTAAAACTGTGGCGTATAACTGATATAAATCATTCAAGGTGAACATTTCTGGCAAGACTTCAAAAGCCACTGGGCTATACTCTAATTTATTTCGCAAGCGCCTGTGTCCATAAGCCAAAATTTCATTATGGTCAAAAGCTAATTGCGGCACTTGTTTGACTGGATACCAAGCTATGCCAGTCATGCGATCGGCAATCAATTCGGCTTCTTCAAATCGCACTAGGGCAAAGTAACTAACTGATAGATAACGCACACCATAACTATCAGTTGCTTCCCGTGGATCGCGATTCGGCCCGCCAAATGTATAGAGTTGTTCTAAATAGAGATTGTTGACCTTAATTTTCTCTGCCATAATGCGATAGGCGGCATCTTCTAAAGACTCTCCTGGACGTACTAAAGTACCGGGAAGACTCCAATGATTTAAAAATGGTTCTTGCTGTCGCATTACTAGTAGAACTAACAGCCGATTTTGTACAGTATCTACAGAAAAAATTACATTATCAACACCAACCTTGAAATCGGCCAAAGGTTGTTGGTTTAACGGAGTTGGTATCTTTTTTTGTGAACGTCCTGGCATTCGTACAAATGCTCTCGATTAATATAGGCAACTACAGGGGCTGTGAGGGCTTGAGAATCTCCATGTTCGCGGTACGCTGTTGAGGAAACATCTAGACCGATCAGACTAGCGATCGCAATCTTCCCTCCCAGCTTTTGCACTACCTCTGAACTAGATTCATCTATTGCATATCCCGGTCGCGGCACAATCAGTAGTTGCACTTCCTGTAACAAATCTTCAATGCGATACCAACGTGGTAGCTGAGTCAGTAAATCTGAACCAATAATCAACGTCAATTCAGCATCTTCACTCCAAATAAGCTTCGCTTTTTCTACTGTCTCCAGTGTTCTGAAGCTACTCAGTTCTTGTTCCAAAGCAATATTGTGCCGTGGCGAGTCTATATCCGCAATCAACAGTCGCAACATTGCCGCCCGATGTTCTAAGGGTGTTTGATGGGACTTAAATGGATTATCCGCTGCCCAAACCGCTACCCAATCATAACGCTCAGACAACCAACTCAGAATTTTTTGATGTCCAGCAGTTGGTGGATCGGCACTAGTACCAAACAAAGCAACTCTCATAATAATTCGTAATTCGTAATTCGTAATTCGTAATTAAGACATACCGAAAGAGTAATTTTACCTCTGTGTTCTCTGTGCCTCTGCGGTTCGTTTCTTAGTTTCTTCAGTCAATACCCGTAACTCGTCAGAAATCTCCACCTGCACCGAAACAGGATGATCCAAACGCCGTGTCTGTTGTGGCAAACTGGCAACTGAGGCGGCGGTACGTTGACGAATTGTTGTCAATGACTCTAACGGCTGCAACGGTTGACCTTGCTGCACTACCAACTGCAACAAAGGTTCTTCGTCCAAAGGAGTTTCACCTAAGAGTCCCAACCTGTCTGCTTTTACCTTACCTCCCGTAAACGAGCGAAAAATCTGCTTGCGCCCTGGATAAGTAACTTTACCACTTGACTGTTTCATCACTGGGATACCATCAATGTCTACAAGTTTATAAACTCCATTTACAGGCGAACCTGTAACTAGTCGCGTTCCCAGTCCGTAACCATCAATCTGGGCCCCAGCAGCTTTTAATCTGGCAATTTCCCACTCGTCCAAGTCGCCACTGACAAAAATTGGCACACCGGGAAGGAGCGATCGCACCTGTTTTGATAAGGTAACTAAATCTCCTGAGTCCAATCTCACTCCTGTTAATTGCATTTCCCCGGAATTTACTTTTTCGGCCAAGCGCCCGGCAGCAGCAATGGTATCGTAAGTATCAATCAGCAACGGCGCACCCGGAAAATATCGATGAAATGCACTAAAAGCTTGTTCTTCAGTGCCTTCTATTGCTGACAACGCCATCACCAGGGCGTGTGCCATAGTACCACTTGGCTTTTGTCCCAGTTGTAGCGCTGCTAACACATTAGAAGTGGAATCTAACCCACCTGCCAACGCCGCCCGTGCTGCCCACAAAGACCCTTGGGGACTAAATGCTCGTCTTGTGCCAAATTCTAAAAGTGTTGCTTGCTCCCCCGCTACATCCCGCAACCTTGCTGCTTTTGTGGCAATCAAAGTCTGGTAATTAATTGTATTTAGGAGATAAGTTTCCACTAGTTGCGCTTGCCAAAGGGGTGCTTCCACTCGCAACAGTGGTTGATTGGCAAACACAGCCGTTCCTTCTGGTACTGCCCAAACATCACCTGTAAACTTTCCCTCAGCTAAAAGTGACCAAAAGCGATCGCCTGCTTGAGCAAAAATTCCCGTTGCCTGTAATGCCGCAATTTGCGCGGAACTAAAGCGGATTTTGGCTAAATATTCCAATGCCTGCGTCAGCCCCATTGCAATTAAATAACCAAAACCCTCTGGTAATCGCCTGACAGACAATTCAAAGCTTGCCCGTCGTTGTTCTATACCTTCGCCTGTGTAACAAGCTGCCATCGTCAACTGGTAAAGGTCGGTCAGCAAGCTGTAATCATCCGCAGAGAGGTTTAGTTCCTGGTTCTGCTGGCTCTGCTGTTTATATACATAGTCCAAATCTGGCAAAGTTGTCATGCAAGAGCTTCCTTACAAGATGCTTCTTTTATTTATGGTAATATTTACCATAAATAATGTCAACTCCCGGCAAGTATATTTTCTGAGATTGCCGTATAACAGTAGATTTATAGGCAAATTAATACTAACTTCATAGAATACTTAATGTTTTTTAATAGTAAAAGCTAGCAATAATGTTAATCGGATCAGGTGTCTAAGGAAAGGAAACAAGATTCTGTCAGAGAAAGTTTGTTTGGCAGCCTCTTTCCCCGACTAGGGTTGAATAAATAACTATGTTACAATTAGAATCAAAGAGATAAAGTTTGACTTTTTGACAAGCTAAAGTATTGCGAAGTTATCTGAATAAACATTGCATATATTCTCAATATATTGAGAACTAGAGCCAGCTTTGAATATTAGCATTACAGTATAGTCATCACCATTAAAGCGACTTGAAATAAGGAGTCCAATATTATGGATATTTCCAAAATCATTGCGAACATAACCCAGTATATTTCTGAAGCTGCAATGCGGATTTTTGGCCCTACGGATGATGCTTATCCTGCTGTTGGCGTACAACCTTTTACAGGTGAGCCTTACGATGAAGATACAGATGATAATTGGTAGGTGCTGATACGGCATTGATAAATAGGAGTCAAAATTCAGAATTCAGACGAGGGCAATTACTGGGAGTTTAGGCAAACCATATAATAGAAAACTAGTAAATTGTAGATTTAGCTCCGTACTTAAACCCTTTTATTCAAAAGTAGTGGCGTATTGCAATACGCCACTATTCCAATTCTTCTGCATTCTGGCTCCTGATGAATAGATATCTTGCAAAAATCATATAGCAATCAAAGTTGCAATTGATATAAACTACTTGGCAACAGATCGCCCAGCCGTAAAGATTTGTTGTGCCGTTAGTTGCAAGTTGGGAAAGATTGAGGAAACAAGTTGATCGTTGTTTTGAAACAACTGTTTTCGATACTCATCCTCTATTAGTGTACAAATTGTCACCGTTGGCTATTTGGGTTTGCCAATATATTCTCTGCCACCAATGCCCAGATAATCAACAATCCAATATTCAGGAACTCCTAACAGGGCGTAATCTTCAGCCTTACGGGCGTAATCGTTCTGCCAGTTTGTGCTGACAACTTCAGCAATCAGTTTAATTGAGTTTCCTGATGTAATTACAGGTTGTTGTTGCCATAATGGTTCATTAATCAATTGAGTTTGGTCTAACACGATCGCATCGGGACGAAAAGCTGTTTCTGTTCCTAATAGTTTAATTAAACAGCGATGGGGGATAAAATAGCTTAGATCCTGACGATCAATTTTTACATTCAGTTTTCGCCCAATCAATGCAGATACTTGCTCGTGTGGCCCGGTTGGTTCCATTTCAATTAATTCACCATCAATTAGTTCATAGCGATCGCACTCACTGTAGTTGCTAATAAATTCATCAACGGTTATAATTTTTGGGGCTGATTGAACCATTGTGATTATTCCTCATGATTTGGTACGAGCCAGTAAGGTAAGGCGTTATAGCGATGAATTATGCTCAATATAAGAGCGGAGGGCGGAGTTAATTAGAGATTGGTAGCCTTTTCCTTTGCTTTTAAACCAATCCAAAATATCTTGATCTAGTTGAATTAATGCGGCTTCTTGGCTAACGGGTTTTACCATTTTGGCTGTTTCCCAGAATTGCTGATCTAATTCAGGAATATCTGAAGTATCAATCGCTGTATCAGGGATATTTTGGAGTTCTTTAAGTCGATTGGGCGAGATACTCATAGTAGGTTCTCCTTTCTTTGGGGGTGGCTTTTCGGGCAGAGATTAATCGAATTTTGCCGTTTCTGTCTGTATGGGCGACGGTAATAACTACAACGCCTTGGATTGAGCCAATACTAATTTCTCGAATTTCTTCATAGTCGTACCGTTCATCAATTGAGGTGAAAACAACACCGTCAAATATTTCTGTAGCTTCTTCAAAACTAATGCCATGTTTCTGGATATTTTGTTGGTTTTTATTTTTGTCCCATTCAAATTCCATTCAACTATATATAATCCATATAGAGTCAAGTGTAATGGGAGCATCCCAAATGTGTAAAAACATATTTTGTCATTGCGAGCGTAATGAAATGAAGCGAAGCAATCGCAAAGTCTAGATGCTGCGATTGCTTCATTCCGTAACTCTTAGAGACGCTCCGCGAACGCTCCATTCGCAATGACTACCTGCTAACTTGGTAAATTTGCTTGCATTGGGATGCTCCCAGTGTAATAAATTAAGATAAAGGCGTGAGGAAAAAACTCACGCCTTTTTATTTAAACTTTTTTCCTACCGCCTGCTAAGAGTTCCAGAATGACTCCATTTGTCCAGCCGAAACCAACTTCGTTAGAACTATATCCAAAGGAGATTTCGTCGGAAACGTTGGCAGAACAACGCTCAACATCATATTTCTCAACTAGGGTGTTGTGACGCTCGAATTCTTTAATTACCATCGCTAGAAATTTGTTGGCAATACGATCGCCTTCTGTATGATAGCCATAACGGTGAAGTCCCCGGACAGCAATGAACGTCAATGGTGCCCAACCGAAGGGAGCATCCCACTGGTTTCCGGTGACATGAGTACTGGTAAGAATTCCGCCTGGGGCTTCAAAAAAAGAGAGGTTTTCCACGACGCGCTGGGCTTGGGCTTGAGAAGAAATTCCCAGCCACAGGGGATAAAATGTGGTAGCAAATTCGTAGCGGCGGCGTTTTTCACTCTGGAAATGATAGTCGAAATAGAGTCCTCGTTCTTCATTCCAGAGAAATTGATCGATCCGATCGCGGCGGATATCTGCACGATCGCGCCATTGCTGTTCCAGTTCTTCGTTCCCCAAAATATTGTTAATTTGTCCCAAGTCTTGTTCTACCTGATACAGCAAACTGTTGAGGCACACAGGAGCGTAGTGGAGGATATCAGCACTGAAGGGGCCAAATCGGTTGGTGATATCAAAACCGGACTCGCGCATGGTGCGATCGCCCTTGTAAAATAGGTGGGTCAGTTTGTCATTTTCGCGATCGTAGTAAAGATTAACGTCGTAATCGTCAACCTCAAAGGTTTGGTAATATTCCTTGACGCGATCATAGTGGCTTTTTCCCTCCTCATCTCGCTCGGAAAACACAACTTCTGGCGCCGGGCCTTCCCCAAAGGCATAGAATCTAGATAACCCGGTTGCGGGATTCAAATGAGGCGGTACTACCCAGTAATAGTAAAATTGTTCTAGCAGTGGTACGGTTGATCTCAACCACTCTTCATCTTGGGTGTGCTGGAATAGTGCCAAAACCATCATGCTGAGGACTGGAGGCTGCGATCGCGACAGCATATAAGTCCGGTTGGAATTGAGGATAGTGCCGTAATGCTTCACCTGGTACAACAATTGATCAACTTGGCTTTGCGCTAGCTCCCATTCTTCATCGTGCAAAAGCCCCAGTAATATAAAGTAGCTGTCCCAGCCATACATTTCGTTAAATCGGCCACCTGGTACGACATAAGGCCCTGGTAGGTATAGTAAGCCATGCTGCTTAATCGCTTCAACTTCTGAGGGCAAAGTGCGAATTTCAATTCTTTGCATATCCTTGGGAGATAGCGATCGCTCCAATACAGTCTGAATATTGGGACAATCTTCTAAGGGGGAAATGTAGACAAGCCAAGGAGTGTCGGTTTTGTGGTCTAGTTTGGTATCCTTGGCAGATTGTAATAAGTGTTCGTGCGATCGCGTTAAGGTTTTCCAGGTTTTTTTGATATGCGATCGCACAGTGTCAATCTGCGTGGTGGTAAGTGTTGGTGAAGTGATCATAATTCAGAATTTTTTTAACGCAAAGGGACGCAAAGGGAATCGCAGAGGTACGCAGAGGTTTTAGGGGGTTTTCTCTGCGTGGGATAGATTTATGTTTTTATTCGGCACTACTAACTAATAGGGCGACTGGAAAATGGGCGAGGGCTGATCCGATAGATAGGGTTTGTGTGGCCTCTAAGGGTTGTTGAGTGAGGACGTTTTTCCAGGTGGAGGGAGTTCCAGGGGGTAATTTCAGGTGCGTATCTTGCCATACTGACAAGCCGTTGGGGTTTTCTCCTGGTTGGATGAGGTTTGTTAAAAAGCGAGGCGCGATCACGATCGCTGTTTGATTGCCTTCTTGCCGCGCAAAGGCGATTATGTGATTGGCGTAGGTTCCTTGAACTTCTAAGGGGAGATAATCGCCGTCCTGGAATAATAAGACATAGTTTGTTCTGGCTTGGAGTAATTGAGCCGTTAAAAACAGTTTGATTCTGCCGTCGGTTTTATCACTCAGCAATTCTTGAATTAAACCCAGAATGTCGGTTTTCACCTGTTCGCGGATCGCGCTTAAGTAGGTGCGTCGCTGTTCAAAATCTACCGGGCGGCGGTTGTCTGGATCGACTAGGCTTAGTTCCCAAAGTTCTGTTCCTTGGTATAAATCGGGTACGCCGGGGGCGGTAATCTTCAGTAGAGTTTGGGAAAGGGAATTGAAGATACCATACTCTGCAATTCGCCCTTGAAAGGGACGAAAGGCTTCTAGGAATTCCCCGGAGAGGGAAGGGTCGAGTACTTTCTCAATGAAGGAGGTACAAGCTTCTTCATACTCGCTATCAGGTCGCAACCATGCTGTATGCACTTTCGCTTCTCGAATTGCCTTAATTATATAGTCTTTCACCCGTTCCACGAAGGATGCATGTTCGTGTTCTGCAAAAGGAAACGCCCCTACCAAGGTTTGATAGAGAAAATACTCGTCGTTGCGATCGGGCATAGCGAACCCGTGGCGATGGCTACGATGTCCTCGATTCATGGCACTCCAGGTATTTACCTGCTGATCCCATTCATCGGGGATTTCTGAGAGGACATTCAATCTGGCGCGTACATCTTCGCCGCGTTTGGTGTCGTGGGTGGCTGTGGTGTTCATTGTGTGAGGCCAGGTTTCTTGGTGCTGTTTGTTAAAGGCATGAAATTTGGCTAAGTCGATGCCAAAATGGCCCGGATTTCCCCCGACTTCATTCAGCGACAGCAACCGATTGTAAACATATAATGTGGTGTCTTCTACGCCTTTTGCCATTAATGGGCCGCTGTATTGCTGCATCCGTAAAACAAAATATATCCACTGTTCGCGTTCTGTTTGAGTCAGAGAATTATCAAACTCTAGCAGCATTAACTTTTCAATAAAGGTCAGTTCGTTCTGCAACAGAGGCGTTTGTTCTTTGGCTTGGCGAATTACTTCTTGAATGGTAGCGCGATCGCTTTCTCCAATTCCATCGGGTGTAATGTAGGTGCGGTAAATTGGGAACAGTGTCAAAACTTCGGCGATCGCTCTTTTTAATCCATTCAGTGTAAAATCATTGCCATAGCGATATTTGCTGGAAACGTTCTTTAGCAAAAGGGCCAGATTGTCAATATCACCTGCTAAATTCTTTTCCAAAATCAGGTGTTTTTTATCCTTCACCACCGATGCATAATCTGCTCTAGAACTGATAAAGTTTTGGTAAATTTTATCGAAGAATGATTCATTTTCTGTTTGACAAAATACACCATTTACATAATTTAAAAAGTCATATCCAGACGTACCTTCTATTTCCCAGTTTTCCGGTAACTCTTCGGTGAGTTCTAAAATCTTCTCGACGGTGATATAAACATCCCCCGTCTTTTCCCGCAGCCTTTCTAGATACTGGATTGGGTTATAAAGTCCATCAATATGGTCAATCCGTAAACCTGTAAATTTGCCTTCCTCAACCAGCTTTTGAATAAAGCTGTGGGTATTATTAAAAACCCGCAATTCTTCAACTTTAACGGAAATCAGTTCATTGACAGTAAAGAAACGGCGGTAGTTCATTTCTTCGGCCCCAACTTTCCAAAAGGCGAGGCGGTAAAACTGGTCATTCAGTAATTCATCTAGGAGGTTAAAGCTTTCTGAATTACCGGGTTCTCCGTTGAATGTTTGGAGATTTTCGTCAATGAACTCGCGGATGGCATCGTTTGTGGTGTAGAGTTCCCAAACCAATCCTTTAATAAATGCGATTTGGTCTTGTCGCTGTTTTCCTGCAACTTCTGAGGGCACATTTTTGAGAATGTAGAGAATCCCCAATAGCTTAATAAAATCGGGATGATTGCGTCCTAATGTGCGGGTGAGTTTACCTAAATTATGAGTGATAAATTTTGTGTAAGATTCTAACCGGAGTGGCAGTTTCAAGCTGTAATAGTTGACGGTTAAACCGTTTTGTTCGTATTGCAGTTGAATGTGTCCGTTTTCCAAGGATGTACCATAGAAATCTCCTAGCAGAGGAGCGAGAATTCGTTGTTGGCGATCGCCAAAGGGAGCATTCCAAGAAAGATCGAAGTAGTCGGTATAGCTGGAATCTGGGCCGTGTTCCAATACGTCCATCAAGTAATCGTTTTCGCTGCTATATGCCATGTGGTTTGGCACTATATCTTGTAACCAGCCCATACCAAGGGATTGAATTTCACTAACTAATGCATCAAAGGATTCATTAGTTCCAAGTTCTGGGTTAAGTTGAGTGGCATCTACTATATCGTAGCCGTGTGTACTCCCGGATCTTGCTCTGAAAATGGGGGAAGCATACAAATCGGAAATACCTAAATCTGCTAGATAAGCTGCGATCGCTTTAGCGTTGTCAAAGCCAAACTGAGGTGTAAACTGAATTCGATAAGTTGCGGTGGGAATTCGCATATTTTTTTTGAGTGGGGAGTGGGTAGAGACGCGATTCATCGCGTCTGTCTGTACAAAGAGACGCGATGAATCGCGTCTGTACAAAGTGGGGAGTGAGGGAGATGAGGTTTTGAGCTTGAACGTTGAAGCTTTCAGAGGATGTTTGAAAAGTCCTCTTCACGGTAGCGAAATGTTCTAGATCCCCCTAAATCCCCCTTTTTAAGGGGGACTTTGATTCCGGTTCCCCCCTTTTTAAGGGGGGTTAGGGGGGATCAATAAGTGCAAAGATACAGCAAATCACTTTTCAAACAACCTCTTAGCTTGAACTTTGAACCTTTTTACTTGAACGTTGAGGCTTTTAGCTCGAACGTTGAGGCTTTTAGCATGAACGTTAAGCCTTTTAGCATGAACGTTGAGCCTTTTAGCTCGAAGGTTGAGCCTTTTAGCTCGAACGTTAAGCCTTTTAGCTCGAAGGTTGAGCCTTTTAGCTCAAACGTTGAGCCTTTTAGCTCGAACGTTAAGCCTTTTAGCTCGAACGTTGAGCCTTTTAGCTCGAACGTTGAGCCTTTTAGCTTGAAACTTGAGGTTATGAGGCTGAACCTTTAAGTTCTAATACCAATTTGAAAAAAGAATGCGACAGATATACACTCTCAAACCCTTGTGATATCTAGTTTTCTTCATTTTGAATTTTGAATTTTGAATTTTGAATTGGTATAACTCTCCCCCTCATCCTCTTTCATACAGGACTATACTAGTAGCTTTTACTCTTACTTCTTGCCCGACAGAGAGATGTTCAGGGGCTTGGGAACCAGGCCCAGACCATGATGTATCTGCTGAGTCTAATAGTTTATGAGCATTATGCTCAATCGGCAGAGTCACTGTCACTGAAGACGAATTGAAATTCATCACAAATATTAGTTCACTCGATTCGCACCAACGACGCACGATAACCACCTGCTTGTCTTCATCACTAGTCGCTTGGATAGAGTTGCGCTCTTGATTTAAAAGTGCTGGATGCGTCTTGCGGAAATTAATTAACTGGCGATACCAATCCCACAGAACTTTGTGCTGTCCATCATTGCGTAATTTCCAGTTGAGTTTAGACTTGAGGAAAGTTTCTGCCGATTCCGGATCTGGGGGATCATCTGCGTAGTGAAATGCTTCAAATTCTTCTTTGCGTCCGGCTCGAACTGCTTGAATTAAATCTGGATCGGAGTGACTGACAAAGTAAATAAAGGGTGCAGTTTCACCGTATTCTTCTCCCATGAACAACAGGGGTAAGTAGGGCGATAGCAGCACAGCGCCAGCAGCTAACTTCAATCCCTCAAAAGAGATTCGCTGGCTGAGGCGTTCTCCCTTCATTTGATTGCCGATTTGATCGTGATTCTGAATGCAGACTGAAAACTGTGATAAAGGGCGATCGCGACAAGATACACCGTGAAATCTCTTGCGGTGTGGTGCGTACTTCCAATCGTAAATAAAAGTATCTTCATAAGCTTTCGCCAACTGAGCTACTTGCCCAAAGTCTTGATAATATCCTTGGCGATCGCCTGTTAAAAGTGCGTGTAATGCATGGTGAAAGTCATCACTCCACTGGGCATCAAGACCATATCCACCCAATTCTGGCGGACGAATTATTTGTGGATTATTCATATCACTTTCGGCAATTAGATGGCGTTTCCATTTTTGCCCTTGTTGTGAAAAATGATGAACTGCTTCCGCCAGTTCCCACAAAAAATGCTTCGCCCCTAAGTCGTAAATTGCTTGAGTCGCATCTAGCCGCAATGCATCTATGTGGAACTCGCGCAACCAGTAAAGCGCATTCTCGATAAAATAATTTCGTACACCCTGACTATGGGCATCGTCGAAATTCATCGCATCGCCCCACGGCGTTTTGTAGGTTTTAGTAAAGTAGGGCGCGAACTGACTCATATAGTTGCCTTCTGGGCCAAAGTGGTTATACACCACATCCAGCACTACAGCAATGTCGTTTTGGTGACAAGCATTTACCAGTTGTTTCAGTTCGGCTGGGCTACCGTAGGAATTTTGTACAGCATAAAGGTAAACCCCGTCATAACCCCAGTTGCGATATGTCAGAGAAGCTTCAATATGGGTATCTCCCGGAAACTGAGCAATGGGCATGATTTCAATGGCGTTAATTCCCAGTTCTCTTAGTTCCGGTAAGCGGGGAATGATGGCGGTGAAATTTCCTTCAGGCGTGAATGTGCCAACGTGAAGTTCGTAGAAAATCATCGACTCCACAGGAACGCCAGTCCACCCTTCATCAGTCCACTCAAAATGTTGATCGACAATTTGAGACGGCCCATGTACCCCTTCCGGTTGATACTGCGACGCCGGATCGGCAAAAGCATCTTGCCCATTTAAGACATACCGATAAAGCGTGCCTGGATATACATCGTTGACTTTCGTTTGCCAGTATCCCTCAGACTGAGGCTTGAGCGGAATTAACTGCTGTTCTGGCGTCAAAATTTGTACCGTGACGCTCTCTAATAGCGGAGACCAAACTGTAAATTCGCACTCTCCGTCACCCAAGTAGTTAGCACCAATTCTCACGCAGTATCCTCCCATCAGTTCCAGTTTGTTGTGGCGAATCATGGCGCGATGGTGTACCCACCCGCCGTAGGCGATCGCAAATGTCATTAATTGCACAATTACAAACACGCCAGATAGCATAATGGTTGGTCTACCGGGCTTTTAGCTAGCACCTGTAGGCGGATTTTTGACCAGAACAAATTCTCTCTAATGACAAATGTTAAGGAAATGGCCTAGAAAAAACGCAGCATTCGTAGGCTAGCACAGCAATGTATCCCTACGGCTTGCAGCTACCATCCACACAGTATGCCGATTGATATGTATTAGAACGCTTACCAAATATGGTGTAGCGATTATCGCGGATTTGTTCGTAAAAGCGATCGCCTGCCCATTTCATGCCCGGTAAGGCTCGATAAGCGTCTACAAATATACTTCCTGCTGGCAATAATCGCCCAATTTCTTCAGCTGCATTACTACCTTGCCAACGTCTCTGAGGTTCATTGGCATCAATTAAAATCATCCCCTGTTCACAGTCTAGGGCTGTAATTCCCCACTTTAAAAGTGTTTGCTCATCTTGCATAGGACTGTAGCGAAACAGCTTTCCTTGGTCTAAGGTTTCTAGCAATTGCACTAGGGTAACGCAGAGATTACAATTTCCATCGTAGATTACGTAGTAATTCATAAAAATAACTGAGTTGTCAGATGTGTTTAAATACAACTTTGGTATTCTAGCTTAGAAAAAAGCCGCAAATCAGCAATTGTTACTTCAGCCACTTGCTTTGGGATACCGTGGCGATCGTCAAATATGCATAATATCGTCGAGTTTAAATTGTAAATTTGGCAACAGGTCAGACGAAATAGTATCTCCTAAGCGATATTGTTCTTGTTGGTACACACCGTTAACTAACTGACAAACGGTGAATGTAGGTTATTTGGGATTGCCAATAAATTGCAAACCACCCAAGCCACGAAAGTCCACAATCCAATATTCTGGAATCTTAAGAAAAGCGTATTCTTCGACAATTCTTGCATAATCATCTTGCCAATTTGTACTCACAACTTCAGCAACAAGCTTGATTGTACTGCCGTTACAAATAATAGGTTCTTTTTGCCAGAGCGGTTCTTTACTAAGTTCTGCTTTATCTAAAACAATTACATCAGGACGCAGCGCTGTGGCAACAGCCGCAGGTGGTTTAATCAGACAAGTTTTTGGAACTAGCCAGTTGAAATTGGAATTAAAAATTTCGACATAGATTCTACCAGCAATACTACCTGCAACAGCTTCATGTGGCCCTGTAGGTTCCATGTCTCTTAGTTGTCCGTCGATTAATTCGTAGCGTGTATTGTCTCCATATTGGGCTATAAATTCCTCGAAGGTAAGTAGTTTGGACGAGGTGTAGGTCATTATGTCTTGTTTTGACTTGACGTAGGCTTATTATAGCGACTGCCGTTGCAAAGTAGAGGAAGGAATAAGAGTTTTAGAGAATTATTGCGTAAATCTAGTTTCCATCTCAATTAACAAGGCGGCTGTCGCATTCACAATGCAAGCGATCGCATTAAATAATTCGTAATTCGTAATTCGTAATTCGTAATGACGCTCGATGACTCGCTAACGCTGCGCTAACGTAATTCGTAAATTTTGTTTTGTAATGGGGATTTAACCCCAACACAAAACAAAATTTTTATTGAACCGGGAGACTTAAACCCACGGAACTAGTTAACAAGGCAGTCATCGGTTTTGTTTAGACTTACCCAGATTGCTATTTTTCTTTAAATGATCAAACAATCTAGAACTTATCATTGACAAAAAATACCAAATATGGATAGCTTTAAAACCCACATCTTTCGTAAGGGCACAGCAATGCTCATAGGTGTCAACTTAACGTAAAAGCTATGTCCCGCAAGGAACTGAACTTCCTTGGCTTTTAGCGGAAGTCTTCTGTTGATGACTAAATATAGCCAAAAATCTTTAGTTTACTTCAGTAGACTTTAGCTATCAGCCTTGAACTTTAGTTCGAGGCGGGTGAGGAAGCTTTCAGTTAAGCTACTTTTAGCTTAAGTTGACACCAATGAGCAATGCTGTGCCCCTACAGCATGGTCTATTTACGAGCACACGATAATTAAGAAAAAGCTGAAACAACTTACTTTTGTTAATGCACATCACGATGCATTTGTACAGTACGTAAGCCCTACAATCATAGTTTCCAAATAAGGACTATAAAATATTTGCCTAGCAAATTACTTTCATTACAAAAAAAATAATTATCCTTCATTATTTTATTATTATTCTTTAATAAAAAAAACATTAGATATTTATCATTATTTACAAAATAGTCTTTTATCATACACAACATGAGTACAAGAAAATACTGATTGCTTGCGACACGTAAGTATATCTTTAATTTTCAGACTTTGTAACTTCAAACACCAATTACCTCATAAAGAAATATGGCTGATATCACTGGAACTCCTCTAAAGAATATTCTTAACGGTACACCCGACAACGATCTAATCCTTGCACTGAATGGAGATGACGTAATTATTGCTAGTGCTGGTAACGACATTATTAATGGTGGGCATGGACAAGACACTGTAGATTACAGCCAAAGTGGTGGTATCACGGTATTACCAACAGGTACAGTTCAAAAAAGTGGTGGTGCTAAAGACCAACTTATTAGGATTGAAAAAATTATTGGTTCAGCAAATGCGATAGATACGATAGACGCTTCTGGAACCGATGTAGAGCTAATTGCTGATTTATCTGCCGAACAAGTCAACATCAGCAATATTCCCGATTTCGGTTCTTTAAATTTCCGAGTTGTGAACTTTGAGAACGTTATCGGAGGTAATGGAAATGACCCCTTAACTGGGAATGCTGGAGTCAATACCCTGAATGATGGTAGAAATGGTGATGATATTCTAATGGGCGGATTGGGTAGAGATATCTTAGCTGGTGGAGGAGGAGCTGATATCTTCCGTTACAACAGTGCTTTAGAGGGTGGCGGTTGCATTTAAATAGCACGACAACAGAAATACTAAACGGCTTATTCTCAAACATCGCCCCCGGTTTCCAGCTATCATGCTTTTGGAATGGTAAACGCTATAGTTTTTTCATTAATGAGAAAATATTCATGAGATACAAACTCTTGGGCAAAAGCGGGTTAAGAGTCTCTGAACTCTCCTTGGGAACCATGACCTTTGGTGAAGATTGGGGTTGGGGTGCATCTGTTGACGAAAGTCGTAAAATCTTTGATAGCTATGTAGAAGCAGGGGGAAATTTCATTGACACCGCCAACGGTTATACCGATGGTAGCAGTGAAAAAATTGTCGGTGAGTTGATTGCTAAAGAACGGCAACGCTTTGTAGTTGCAACAAAATATTCTTTTCCTTTGGAGATGAATAACAAAAAGGGCGACCCTAACGCCAGTGGAAACCATCGCAAGAATTTAATTCAGTCTTTAGAAGGTAGCCTGAAACGACTGAATACTGATTACATTGATTTATTCTGGTTACACGCTTGGGATTTTACAACACCTATTGAAGAAGTTTTGCGATCGCTTGATGATGTAGTTCGTCAAGGTAAAGTACTTTACATTGGTATTTCTGACACACCCGCTTGGATCGTTTCCCAAGCAAATACCATCGCCCAATACCAAGGATGGACGCAGTTTGTCGCCCTGCAAATTGAGTATAGTTTAATTCAACGAACACCAGAACGTGACTTGCTACCGATGGCTAAAGCCTTCGATTTAGCAGTAACACCGTGGTCGCCTTTAGGTGGTGGTGTGCTTACAGGTAAGTATAATCAGCCTCCTGAAGCAGACGATGAACAAGGACGATTAGCAAATGCAATGTTTGGAACTATTTCAGAACGGAATTTAGCGATCGCTCAAGTTGTTAGTGAAGTTGCAGCCCAAATTGGACACACACCTTCACAGGTAGCATTAGCTTGGTTACGCGCTCAAAGTGGTGTGATTATTCCGATAATTGGGGCACGTAAATTAACGCAGTTTCAAGATAACTTAGCTTCTTTAAATATCACCCTCTCGCCAGAACATTTGCAACGTTTAAATGAAGTGAGTCAAATTGAACTGGGTTTTCCCCATGACTTTTTGCACAATGATGTAATTCGCGATCGCCTTTTCGGTGGTACATTTAATACCATAGAAAACCATCGTATTTAACTAATAGTAATAAACCGTAACACATTCAGACGTTAATTCAATCCATCGTCAGAGAGTTTCGCCAAGCCAAGCAATTCTGTAAAGTTAGATATAAAAGGCATTAACAACGTAGAATCATGAGCGACAACAGCATTACATCACGTTTGTACCCTACTCGCATTGACATTCCCGCCGAAGCGCGAGTGCAAATCGTGGTAATTCTCAACCAAACCTTGGCTGCTACTTCGGATCTGAAAACCCAAGCAAAGCAAGCGCACTGGAATGTTAAAGGTACTGACTTTTACCAGTTACACCTATTATTTGATGAACTTGCTGGGGAATTGGAAGAGTACATCGATCTGGTAGCTGAACGCGTCACAGCTTTAGGTGGATACGCTTTCGGAACAGCCCGTGCCGCAGCTAGTAATTCAATTTTGCCAGAATATCCCTTAGATATTTTGGATGGTAAAGACCACGTAACAGCTCTGTCAGATCGCTTTGGACTCTATGCTAAACATATTAGAGAAGCGATCGCTAAAACAGATGACTTAGGGGATGCTGATACCGCCGACCTTTACACCGAAATTTCCCGCACCATTGACAAACGACTCTGGTTCTTAGAAGCTCATCTGCAAGTAGCAGAAATTAAGGGAGAGAATGGCAAAGCGGGTGCTACTACAACTCAAAAGATACCTGTTGGTGTAAAGTAAGCACTTCTGAGAAAAGTAGTCTTTGGTAAATCTATTAGTATCTTTTTGGTAAGTACGTCACTTTTAAGTGCGTACTTTTCATTTTATATGTATATACTTTACTATTGAAATAGTTCAAAACTAGGTCGAAAAATTCCAGAATATCTTCGACAAGTGATACATCAAGATTAATACTGCAACTTCAATAAGCTATCCGTTAGTAAAAAAGTATGCTAATTCCATTTTGATTCCTAACTCTTGTACAGACGCGATTAATCGCGTCTCTAAATACTCATTAACAACGAGGTAAATATATGTCTCAAAATACAATTAGCCATCTAATTCATGATAGAAACGCCCGTGGTCACGCTAAAATGGGCTGGCTCGATAGTTATCACACATTTTCCTTCGGTAGTTTTTACGATCCCAACCGCATGGGATTTCGCTCTCTGCGAGTGATTAACGACGATCGCATCGCCCCGGGTGCTGGATTCCCTACCCACAGCCATCGTGACATGGAAATCCTCACTTATGTCTTAGAAGGTGCTGTAGAGCATAAAGACAGCTTGGGTACTGGGTCAGTGATTCGTCCCGGTGATGCACAGATTATGAGCGCTGGTACTGGAATCAGCCACAGTGAATTTAATCCCTCACCAACTGAAGCACTACACTTGCTACAAATCTGGATTCTTCCCGATCGAGAAGGGTTGACACCAAGATATGAACAAAAAGCTTTTCCTTTGGAAGAAAAGCGCGGTAAATTACGCTTAATTGCTGCTAAAGATGGGCGCGATGGTGCTGTGACAATTCACCAAGATGTTGATTTATACACATCTGTTTTAGAGGATGGTGATGTTGTTAATTATCAAGTTAAACGCGATCGCTATGCCTGGTTACAAATAGCGCAAGGCATAGTTAACTTGAATGGCGAAGAACTCAGAGCAGGCGATGGAGTGCAAATCAACGGCGAAGAACAGCTAGAAATTAGCACTAATATCGGCGGCGAAATCTTGCTTTTCGATTTGGGTTAATCTCAAGTCTGTTTGCTGAAAAGCTAGCTTGTAGGGTGGGCATCACAATGTCCACCCTACAGTCGTTTATATTACAATACGCTTGGGTTAAGGAAAATTGTAGGTTGGGTTAAGCAAAGCGCAACCCAACAAAGCCCCGGAAATGTTGGGTTTCGTTCCTCAACCCAACCTACACAATTTAAGGTTTTTGGCGCTAACTGAACTGTATTGGTTTATATTAGATAGACTTCTTGCAGAAGTGGGTAAGGGGTAAGGGGTAAAGGGGAAAGCGGCTCAGAAAAACCCTTTAACTTTTACCCTTTTCTCCCTCTTGCAAAAATAGTTTTGCAAGAGGTCTATTGTTTGCATAACTGTTAGAGTTAACTTATAAATCATTGAGGATGTTGCAGATGGCATACAGTGATTTCACGCTTGCCAAAGTTCGAGAAACGTTTCAACTTGTAATTGATGAAAAGCGCAATCTATTTAAAGATGTGTCGCCTATTCAACCTTCCGCTAGCTTAACAACGCTCTTAGAAGAATATACTCAATTAGCAACTGCCATCAACACTGAAAAAGCCCGTTCCGAATTACTAATTATGCCAGTTCTTACGGAAGTTAGGAGACAGCTAAATTATCAAATATCACTGTTTTCTGGAACAGATTTTGATGTAGATAGTAGTAAAGGATTGAATGGATTTTGTGATTTCATTCTCTGTGGTTCTGAAGAACAGTTTTATATTAAAGCGCCTGTACTTACAATTGTTGAAGCCAAGAATGAAAATATCAAAGGTGGTTTAGGACAATGTATTGCCTCTATGATAGCTGCCCAATTATTCAATCAAAATACTCAACAAGAAGTTAAGACAATCTATGGAGTTGTCACTAGTGGAACAAACTGGCGGTTTTTAATGTTGGAAGGACTAACAGCATACATTGATATAGTTGAATACTACATCAATGATGTTGATAAAATTTTGGGTATTCTGTTGCAACCATTCCAAACTGCTTTGCTACAAACGTCTTGATAAATAAATCAATATTATGCAACCAGAAACAGAGCAAATTTTAGGAACTCTACAAGTTATTGTTGAGCCTTACTTAACTATTGATTTACCAGGTCATGAAAATGGTGGTACTATTATTGTTCCATTTGTTTGGGACGTATCTGAACAAAGAGAATTTAATGTTATCAATCTCTGTTTGGCTAATGGTTGGCTACAGCTTACAGATGTAGATAAGCGAATCAAAAGTTGGCAAGAAATGGAATATGCTAAATCGTTTTATAACTTTTTTTTAGGTGTTGAGGAGGAAAATATCAGGAAAAATAAATTTGAATCTTTACTGCAACTTTTACATATAAATTTACAAAATTTAGAATTTTTTTATCAAGATTTAGAATCTTTTAGCTCGATGCCTTATTCTTGTAGCAGAGGCGTTATTTTACCAGGTTTAGTAATTGGTAGAACAGAAGATGGAGCTTGGATTTGTATTTGTCCAACTGTTTATAAAGAAACGGCAATTCCACAAGAGCTAATTCATCATTGGTTATGCCTTGCCCCCACTGTTCCCGATCAAGTAAGCGATAATCGCCGCGATCGCAATCAACCCACAACACAAATTATCTCCGAAGAATCACCAAGCGAAGCAACTCAAACTCTCATAACTAAAGTTCAAATTCTGGGAGCATCCCAAATGTGTAAAAACATATTTTGTCATTGCGTTCGCCCAAGGCGTTCCCGCAGGGTACGTAATGAAATGAAGCGTTCGCGAAGCGTCTCTTAGAGTTGCAATCGCAGCATCTAGACTTTGCGATTGCTACCGTTCGGGAACGCCTTGGGCGAACATTCCGCAACTCTAAGAGACGCTACCGCGTTAAGCGAAGCTATGCCGTTGGCGGAGCCTCTCGAAGAGAAGGCTTTACGCTCCATTCGCAATGACTACCTGCTAACGAGGGTCAATTTGCTTGCATTGGGATGCTCCCCAAATTCTGCTCAATAATCTCACCCCAATTACCAACTACGGCTACTACCACGGCGGATACAATTATACCTACCAACATCAAATTGTGGGTGCATTAGCCAAAAGCAAAACGATTGCCATTGAACTTGCACTGCAAGCAGCAACTATGGTTTTTTTGGAGAAGCGAACAGTTGAATATGCTGATAATGGCTACAATAGCCGTAAACTCAGCCAGTTTATGAACCAGTGTTTAGCTCATCACACTTATTACAGTATCAGTTTTTGGGATATTGGCTACACCTAGGAAGTCGGACAAACCCGAGCAGGAGATTGGCTAGGGGTGCGATGCCTTCTCTACGAGAGGCTTCGCCAACGGCGGGCGGTTACGCCATCGCAAAGCGAATTTGACTACAATCCTTAGAAAGAGTAGCAATAATCTAATGTCTAAAAAGTCGGATTCGCAGTTCCAAAATCTCTTTAGTTCACCCAAATCAACAAACTGGGACGAAAGATTAGCCCAAATAGCCTATCGCTTTAACCGGGAGTATCAACGTGAAACCTTTGAACTCCCAGCAGAAGTACAGGCGATGCCGATATTTGGCGAGTGGATTGGAGGTAGTTTCTCAGGAAGAATTGCTTCCCCTTTCTGGGAAATTGCTGAACCTAAAAAGAACCAACACTGTATAGATATTGGCTGTGGTATCAGCTTTTTAATCTATCCTTGGCGGGATTGGCAAGCATTTTTTTATGGGCAAGAAATCAGTAATGTCGCACGCGATACCCTTAATTCTCGTGGGCCGCAGTTGAATTCCAAGTTGTTCAAAGGTGTTGAGTTGGGAGCAGCCCATCAGTTAAATTATCCATCAGAGCAGTTTGATTTAGCGATCGCAACAGGATTTAGCTGCTATTTTCCACTCGAATACTGGAATGCTGTACTAGCAGAAGTCAAACGGGTGTTAAAACCAGGTGGGCATTTTGTGTTTGACGTTCTCAACCCAGAACAGCCTTTAGCAGAAGATTGGGCAGTTTTGGAAACCTATTTGGGGGCTGAGGTGTTTTTAGAGCCTTTGGCTAAGTGGGAAAAAACCATTAAAGCGGCTGGTGCTAAAGTCGTAACGCACAAATCAGGGGAATTATTCGAGTTATACAAAGTGCGGTTTTAAAAATACAATTACTCAGGGATAAGTGGACTTAATGGATCTAAAGAGGTTGTAAAAACAAAATAGATTACCCCAGTTCCGAGAATCATCACAGCGAGACTGAACAGCAACACCCAACGGTCTGTCGGTTCATAAGTATCTTCTTCGATATCACGACGGACAGCAAAATAGTGTGCCGTTGATAGCCACACGGTAATCAAACCCACCAGCGAGAAGACTAAACCTAACTTCCAGCCGTTGCCCGGACGGGGTATTAAAGGTACTTGGAAAGCACGCAAACGCACGATGACGACACCAAAACCTAAAAGAGCGATCCCTGTCCGCATCCAAGCGAGGTAAGTACGCTCATTTGCCAAGTGATCTCGAATTCGGGACGGATTCAGTCGTCCTAGCTTTTTTTTATCTTTATCTTCTTCTGTAGGTTTCGATTTTAACTGCATCAATAACACCCTTATCCCCAAAGCGGCTCTTATCAAAAAAATACGGAGGTCATAGCAAATCTCTTTCCAGATGATTTGCACCCAGCGCAATAGTTGCGCTAATGAAATATACCTGTTGTGATTGTACATTTTTCTCAAAATTTATTTTAATGCAGATATCTAAATAAAACAAGCCTGAGTGAATAATTCGTAATTCGTAATTCGTAATTCGTAATTCGTAATTGATGGTAGAGAGCAAGTGTAAGTAATAAGGTGTAATTAAGAAAACAGCCAATATCAGAGAGGTTTTTCACTACTGCGTGTCCTGTTTATCCTCTGATTTTGGCTGTTACCCTGTTGAAATTCAGAACAATCATTCAAAAATAGATTATGCAGTTCTATCTCAAGACTGATTGCTAGGCGCATTAGGAACTCGTGTATTTATGAGAGCCTGCGATATATCTGGGATAAACCAATTAGCCTTTTTGCTGTTAAGAACTTTCACAGTCGGAACATTTAAGTCAATCGCAGCAGTATCTGGATTCGTCTTAATTACCAACTGAGTTCCATCAAGTATTTTTAGAGCAGCCGGGCCTGTCAATTCTTGACCTTGCCCATTAGGACTAGAAGTGAAATTTGCTACCTTAACATCATTCGCTAGATAGATGCCATCACAATCCCAGTTGTTTTCAGTGGACTGACCATTAGCTAGAAAATACAGATTATTGTCGTATACGGCATCCTCTTCGTCTTCATCATTTGGTGTTTTGCCATATACAGCGATGGTATTACCTGTTTGGTTGTCGCATTGACCCCAGTTGATTCCCGTCTCTAAAGCATATTTTTGCAGTGTTAATTCTTCGGTTCTCTTTTGAATTTCTTCTGGTGTAAGACCTTCAATTTGAGTTTGGGCATCTTTTGTCTGAGAGAGTTCTTTCAGAGCTTTAGTGACTTCGATATAGTCAGGGTTTTTGCTAAACTTTGGTCTATCAGCAAAAGAAGGTTGAGCAAAGGCGAGATTCACCAAAACCATCAAGACAATTAGCAGAGATTTCCAGATTTTCATGTTTTGACTCCTGTTGATAGGTAAGAGATTTTGCAGTTTGGAATTCATTTTAGTGAGAAAATTCATGAGGCACCTCTTCTTAGATACTTAATTTTTCTTGTTCTTCACTCGATGACTGAGTATTGAAACCTAAAATTAATGAAAATATATAACTAGAAACTACAGATAAAAGAGTCCAAGTAACATTCTCTGTCACAATAAATATACCGAGTCCAATCAATATACAAGGCACAAAAGTATTGCCATTCTCTGTTAAAAAGTTAGCGATCGCAGGCAAGTAGGTTAACTTGTAAGCGGCATAACACCATACACCCACCAGCGTAAAAAATACACTTAGTATCACCAGCAGACTATCTAATTCAGTGTTGGCAAACAGGGGCACGTAGACGCTGATATTATCACTACCATTCGCAAAGGCGATCGCAGCTACATTACATGTTTGCGGAGAGATAAAACTGGCAAGTACAGAAGGACTTGACGGTTCGGTTTCTTCTTCAGCTTCCTCTGGTGAATCCTCTTCGCGTTTTAGTAAACTACTCACACCAATGATTATTGGCATTAAACCAAGTAGTCTAATCCAGTCCTGCGGTATAATTAGTCCACCGAAGAAACCGGGAAGGCTAGCAATGATCAATGCAGCAAAACCGAGATACTGCCCACCAAGGATGTGACGACTGCGGAATGTTTTATTTATTTGTGAAAAAAGCAACGTCAGAATGACAATATCATCGATGTTGGTGGCAATGAATGCGGTAATCCCTGTGGTAATTGCAGTAACGAAATCGCTCATTTATGGAAGTCCTTATTTTCATGCTTGGTAATTGGCCATGGGGCATTGGTCATTTACAAAGGACAAGTGACCAATGACTAATGACTAATGACTAGGTAGAAAGCTTTGATTTATACTTTAGTCAAACTAACCGATAGAATCAAATGCTTTTGTTTGTCAAAATGATAAATGAAAGTGATTAAAAATTTTACACCAAGTTGTAGGGATACCATAAATGGCAGGAATGACGCTTGAGCAGCTAAAAATTTTTCTGGCTGTGGCGCAGCACTTACACTTTACTCGCGCAGCAGAGGAGCTTTATATTACACAACCTGCCGTCAGTGCAGCAATCCACAACTTAGAGCAAGAATATGGTGTGAAACTGTTCCATCGGATTGGTCGCCATATCGAGATTGCTGAGGCTGGCAAATTACTGCAAGTGGAAGCACAGAAAATTCTCGATCAAGTTTCCTTGACTGAAAGGGGATTGCGAGAATTGAACAATCTGCAACGGGGTGAGTTGAAATTAGGGTCAAGTCTGACAATTGGTAACTACTGGCTACCAAGCAAGATTAGTGAGTTTAAAAGCCGATATCCGGGTATCCAGATTGACTGTAGCCTTGCCAATACAGAAGAGATTTGTATGGGAACGGCAACAGGACAGTTTGATTTGGGTTTGGTAGAAGGAGATGTGAAGCCAGCGCTTCAGAGTACTCTAGAGTATGAAATAGTGGGGAGCGATCGCTTACAAATTGTAGTAGGCCAAAAACACCCTTGGTTTGAGTGGGGAGAAATTGACTTAACCCAATTGACTCAAACCCTTTGGGTGATGCGAGAACCAGGTTCTGGAACCCAGCAAAGGTTTGAGGAAGCCCTACAAAATTGGGGAATCAATCTCAGTGAGCTGGATGTAATTTTAGTGTTCAACAGTGGAGAGATGACAAAAGCAGCGATCGAAGATGGTGTCGGTGCTATTGGAATTTCTGAGTTGATGGTAAAAAAAGAAATACAGTTGGGAACTTTGCGAGCAATTCGAGTGATTGATAATAGAGATGGTAATGGTGCGATGCCTACGGTGGTCACTGAGCGCAGCCGAAGTGCGGGCTACGCCTACGCAGAAATAGTTCGACCTTTTTTCAAACTCAAGCATCGTCAACGTTTTCAAACTGCTCTTTCCAAAGTCTTTGAACAAATGTTGATATCGTCTATGTTAGATAGCTCACATCAAGATGTATAAAAATCAGTCATTTAAAGCAATACCTTGTCCTTTAGGACACGCTACGCGAACACCAATTTAATCAGAAATAATCAAAGCGTCAGTCGTACAGAATAGAGCCATGAATTCTGTACAACTAGCGGATGAATTGAAAAACGCTGTAATATCCACTTGCAGGGAAATTACCCAGTCCCCAATCCCCTTCATACCTTTCGCATATTTTGACTGATGGGGTCAAAACCTCTAGAAAACCGCGTGCTGTCATCGTAGTAAGCACCAGTCAGATTCGCTCCATACAACTTAGCATAGTTGAGTTTTGCTCCCCGGAGATTTGCTTCATTGAGTTTGACACCACTCAAATTAGCTCTGGTCAAGTTTGCTTTGGCTAAGTTAGCTCTACTCAAATCTGCTCCCCAGAGTTTAGCTTTAGCTAGGTTCGCTCCACTCAAGTCACAACCCCATAAATTGATTCCAGGCAAATAGGCTCCAATCAGCTTGTTCCTACTCAAGTTGACGGCTGGAAAATATCTTTCTCCTGCGGCAAAACGCCGTTTTAATTCCTCAGCATTCACGATCGCCACCAAACAAGAATCAAACTTCTATCTCTAAGATACTCTTCAGCTTAAGGTTAAGGGGAAAAGAAGAAGCAAGGAAGCAGGGGAAGAAGAACTATTGATTATTGACCAATGCTCAATCCCTTTCAAATCTGCTTTACTGGAATAATTTCAAACTCGAAAGTACTGATCAAACGGTCATCAATATAAACCTCTATTTTATGCTTACCAAGCGGATCGCCAGGAGCGATCGTCCAAAAATTCTCAATCACACCGTCTGGAGCCGACTGTGTGCGCCGTGTCACAGATGTAGTGCCATCTGCTGATATTGAGAAATCTTCACCGTTATCTGTACCCCAAGTTTCTGGAGGTTTTGGTAAATGCAAGACTTCGCGCCATTTCACTTCACCTTGGTAGTCTTTGAGTTTAATCCGCCATCCGTAGGCGTTTCCTTCCTGAAGTGGCACTCTTGTTGTCCGCAAAATGGTAACATTCCCTTTGGCGTCAACTCTCTTCAGCCCGAACTCAGTGTTACTAACAGTAATCTCTTTTGTATTCGTTGGCGCAGGAGATGATATGGCATTTTCTACCAAAACAGAAGTAGCGTTGATTGGCTCAGAACCTATAACCCCAGATATTAGCCAAGAAGAAGCTAGCACAGCAGTAATAGCCCAAATTCTCATTAGTATGGTTTTCCTGTCAGACTTTTGGTACTTATTCAAGTAATCTGACATGTTTTCCGGGTCAAGGCTATCTATGGTTGGAGAAAAACGAAATTGCTTTTAATAATTGCCAGATTCAGGAACTCAGGGAAAACTCGAATTCGATGAATAAGGCTTTTAAGGGATTGAATAGACTCTTGCAAAAGTCTATCCCCTTTTCCACATCTGACTTTTCCCGTTAAGTCTTGAAAGGCTTACTGATAAAGGATTTAACAAACAGCACAGCATATACGGTAGAGTAATTGAAATCGGGTGCTAAAGGTAACAAGCAATGCTGGACTGGTGGGAGAAG
>NZ_JAIVFS010000269.1 GCF_020829645.1 Nostoc mirabile CHAB5784
TCTTAACATGATTGCACAAGAAGCGATAGCGATCGCCTGACTCAAAGAGAAACGTCTATAGTTATGCTCTGTTTTTAAACTAAACCGTTTAGTTTGCACTTGGTGACAGCTTCGCCAGCTCTATGCCCAATAGGTAGTTTTTGCTCTATTGCCTTAGCGTAATTTAAACGCCTTTCACGATAGGCACGTAACAGGTAATTTCTCTGTATCACCATAGTTTTACAAGGTTCTCCCGTAGCTTCAAAGATAAATTCATCCATCTGCCTAATTATGGTCATGGCATTACTTTTTTTTAGAGTCCTCCGTGCTTTTTTAAACCAATTATCCCGCTCCTTATTATCACTGAAAGCTACATCAGCAAATTTATGTAGACGCTCAGTAACATGGTAATACCAATTTAATATGAAGCTGCATAGAAAAGAGCTTCTAGGATAAAATTATAAGAAGAGACAGAAATCACCTGCTCAAAAGTAAGTTGGTCGAATAATTCTTGGATGCGATCGCGTAAAGCGTGTAAAGAAGAGAAAAGTTGATTTTTAAGGGGTTTTTTCAGGAATTGCCAAAGTCTCTCAATGGGATTGAGTTCAGGGGCTGATGGTGGTTGAAACAGAGGAATAATATTCTCCGGCCAACGGATCTTTGAACTGGTATGAACAGGTGCGCAGAGTTATTTGATATCTCAATGTCCTTGGGAACAGTAAACAAACTGAGGCTGGAAGCAAGCAATGCAGTCGCAAATTGTGTAGATGAAGCAAAGCTTTATGTCCAGCACTCTTTAATCGTGGGAGCGGACGAAACAAGCTTCAACCAGGGAAATATCGATGGTCGTAACCCCAAACAGAGTCAAGCTTGGTTATGGGTTGCGGTCACGCCGTTAGTCGTATTTTTCGAGATTTCCCTGACTCGTTGCACCCAAGCAGCGAAAAACTTACTGGGCGAGAACTTTACTGGTATTTTAAATTCAGACAGATATGCATCTTACAACTGGGTAGACATAGGACATAGGCAGTTGTGTTGGGCGCATTTGAAACGTGAATTTACCAAAATATCGGAACGGACTGGGGTATCCAAAGAATTAGGGACTGCACTGGTCAAACAACAAGAACAGTTATTTGAATTATGGCATCGGGTTCGAGATGGTACTTTAACTCGAAGTGATTTTATTGAATTAGCTTCATGTATTCGTAGCAAGATAAAAGAACTATTGCTTGAAGCTGCTGATTACCAAATTACATCCCAGGAAAAAACCCCTTTGGCAAAAACAGTTCGCACTTGTCGTCAACTACTTAAGGTTGAACCCGCCTTGTGGCTGTTTATAACGACAGAGGGTGTGGAACCGACCAATAATGCTGCCGAGAGAGCAATTCGTCCGGCAGTGATCTGGCGACGTACCAGTTTTGGTTCCCAAACACAGGCTGGTAGTACTTTTTTTGCGCGAATGATCACCGTGGTTACTACCCTCAAGTCTCAGCATCGTAATGTTTTAGTGTTTATGACACAAGCTGTTGCCTCTGCACGCATTGGGAAAGATGCTCCTACTTTACTTCCAGAAGTCATCTGTTGTGACCAACAGCAAGATTTCAAAAATCTTGCTCTGTAAAGTAACTTCCTTGGTAAGGATAAGCAGTCCTGGGGTGTTGACTATATTCCTCAATCTACATGGGTTCATATTGGTCAACGATCGCTCCGGTTAATATTTCTCAATCTACGACGTGGGTTCATTTTCATTTAATATCTGGCATTCACCGACTAATTAAGCAATGGGTCTGTTCCAAGGCGCTCCCCCCTGAACGGTTACCAACCACTCAACTATTGCACCATAGCTACTAAAGCCTTTTCCTGTTTTTAACTCTTCCTCCAGTGCTGCGATCGCTGCGTCATGAATTTTGCGTTTTGCTCCTGGAGCTTTTTTCATTTCCAATAATTCATATAGCCCACCTGCTCTATACTTTTGCAACCACCTTGTCACAGTTGAGGTATCGTAACGCCCAAGCGTTTTCCAATTTCTTGCTGCTCCTTAACCTGTCCGCTTTTTATCCACCACAGCATCTGTAGTTTTTCTTTCTGGTTTCCCAAGTTAGCTGTTTGTAGACGTTTTTTAAGTTCTTCTTCGCTCTCTGCGATTTCAATCTTAAAAGGGCGGCTCATGGTTATTTTAATTTATCGAGTTTCTTTTCTCCATTATATGCAGCTTCATATAAAATTGGTATTAGCAGTCAAAAAACCCAATACCAAATACAGGGCGAACGCATCTAAATTTTACAAAAATATATTGACAAAAAGCTGAACCCATGTAGCCAATCAAAGAATTAGATTTATAGCGATCGCTTCTTTCTCATCTCAGTAGAAAGCAGTAATAATCAAAACTTAGTACTAAGTCAATAAGCTATGCTTAATGCGATTATTTAAAAGTTTATTGATAATGAACTACTCTTGTTGACAAGATGCGTTCGCCCTGATACCAAATACCAATACCCAAAATCCCTCTAAGCGCCCACGCTTTGAGGGATTTGCATGAAAAAGACAATTGTGTGTTCGTTATCTTCTGAGTCGCTTAAAGTAACCTCGCAAGGTTTGTTTTAGCCCAAAATTGGGTCACAATCTTGTTCCCACTGATGTTTGAGCAATTCTTGGTAAGTAGCTTCCCTAACTCTCATCTGCTTATAGAGCATCAGCAAAAACCTAGTGTGGTAAAACTTACTAGAGAAGACGACTCTCTAAATTAGCCAAGTAACCCTTGGGATCTCTGCGAAATCGATATTGTTCAATTCTGGCTTTATGGTGTTTTTTCAGTTGAGAGCGTAAT
>NZ_JAIVFS010000270.1 GCF_020829645.1 Nostoc mirabile CHAB5784
TCAGGACACGCGGCCATAATTTTATGCAAACTTTTATGTGATGTTTAGGCTATAACCCTTGAAATGTCGTTAATTTTTGGTCAGGGTATGATTCACAATTTGGTCATCCAGGGGGTAAAAGCACACTGGTTTCTCACCGGATGTTGGCGGCACGTTATGTAGACAGGATCTACGTACTTGAGCAAGGGCGTATCGTGGAGACTGGCAGTCATGAGGAACTAATTGCCCTTGATGGTTATTACGCCAAGCTCAGTGGTATGCAAGACGAAACTTGAACCGTCATGCTATGCATTAGCGCTCTTTTAGGCTAGACTGTGCCAAATTGGGAGTTTTGTACGCTAAGAAATCAGATCAATCGCCAAAAGCCTTGCCATTAAAGATTTTTGGCGTTCAACTGTCTTGGAATTTTTTAACGCTCATTGGTCTTAAATACAAAAAATTTCATTCGGTCTACTACACTCTTTTAATATACAAGCGTACAAATTTCCCGTTTCGGCACAGTCTAGCCTATTTCGGATATGAAATAGAGTTTCTAACACCTCTAAAAAATGTCCAAAAGGTCAATTCTCTAGCTTTCACTTGGTAGTTAAAATTTCTGCTAAATGCCTACTTAACTGCTATGAACATTTACCAGAAAAATCTACCAGACAACCAGATCACTGCTAACTCAACATTAATTGAAGTCTCATCCTTTCAAGCACCTCTGGCTAGCATTGACTTTGGCAAGTTGTTTCAACAGTATAACAATCCCCAAGGTTGGATGATGGTAGGTGGAATGCTCTTCATTTTACTGTTGTTGCAAATCAGTGGTACTGGTAAGGGAAAAATCACCACTGGTAAAGTCTCCAGTATTAGCGAGAAACTAGCAGCAACTAACCTAGCACTCAAGCAAATCAAGGAGCATAAACACAATAAAGTTACACTGTGGTCTGGAACTCCTCGCTATTGGGTAAAAGGCAAGTGGCGGGGGTTGCTGGCTAACATACAAACTATGCTTGGTGCTGCACCTACAGTTTGGTTTCCCAATGCCGAAAGGGGAACACTGGTAATAGGTGCGCCTGGGTCTGGTAAAACCTACTCTACCATAGACCGGATGTTAGAAAGTGCGATGCAGCAGGGTTTCCCGATTTTACTCTATGACAAGAAGGGCGACCAACTACGACTCCATGCACCCTTAGCAGCCCGTTATGGTTACAAAGTACGAGTATTTGCCCCCGGTGAACCCTTTAGCGGTGTTATTAATCCTTTGGATTATATGCGTGATGCACGCGATGGGGTAATGGCAGGAGAAATTGGACAAGTGATTAACCGTAATGCTTCCAGTGGTGGTAAAAGTGATGAGTTCTTTGCTAAAGCCGGGGACTTGTTAGCTAAAGCACTTTTACAGTTAGTTAAGGGTTCACCTTACCCAGATATGGCGATGCTTTATGCGGTGCTGCGGTTGCCAAAACTTGTACAACGTCTTGACCATGCGGTACAGTCCAAAAGGTTGGATGAATGGGTGGCGACTTCGTTTATTCAATTTTTGAGTGCCAAGGATGCAGAGAAGACTATTTCGGGGATTTTGACCACAGCAGCAGGTACTTTCTCATCTTTCATCCAAGCTGATTTGCTGAGGGCATTTATAGGGAAATCGGACATTCCCACTAAGCTTGAAGGTAGAGAAATGGTGGTGTTCAAGCTAGATGATGAACGCCGCAGTGTGGTTGGGCCTCTGCTGGCGGCTGCAATGCACTTGATGATTGTCGGTAATTTGAGCCGTCCCCGCAAAGACCCGTTGATTATTTCTTTGGATGAATTACCATCAATTAAGCTAGACAGATTACCACAGTGGATTAATGAATATCGTTCCAATGGTGCCTGCTTTATTCTGGGTATCCAAAGTTTAGAGCAACTTTACGATATTTATGGGGATAAGATGGGGAGTGCGATCGCTTCTGCTTGCAGTACCCATGTTTTGTTCAATCCTGGTAACTACAAAACGGCTGAGGATTACTCCAAACGCTACGGTGAGAAGGAAGTGCTGATTAAAAATCGTACCACAGGGTGATCGCTTGGCGGACAAATGAGCCGTTCAATTAGCTGGAGTGAGAATTTGCAAAAAATGCCTGTAATCAGTGCTGACGAAATTTTGAAATTTCCTCAAGGCAAGTGCGTAATTACCAGTCCTGGTTACAGTTCAGAGGGACAAGCTTCTATTCCTTATCCTTTAATTATTCCAGTGTCCAAAGCCGATGAAAAACGGGCGCATGATAGTGAGGCTCTTTGGGACACACAAGTTAAACCTGCTTTGTCAAGTCAGGTGACAATTCCTGATATTAAAACGCTAACACAAGCATTACATGAACGGATTGAGTCAGCAGCGCGGATGTTGCCATTACCAGAGGAAGATGTAGCACCTGCACAGGAGTCTAATAGCAGTGAAACTGATGTTTTGGACAATTTTACTAGGCGAGTTTATCAAACACCAGGATTGCATTAAATTTTGACACAGTATTGTTAGCAAAGCTCCTTGCGGAGCGAGGCACTCCTGTAATTCCCCTGTAATATTATGTTCGGTGAAAGACTTATCATTAAGACCGCAGAGGGAGGCTCTTAAAGCAGGGGGAAGTGCTTTCTTTCATGCTTAACGAGCGCCTGCTGCATACCCGGCTTGATATAAGTTCTGAATTATAGCAACCGCCACATCGGTTAGGACGCTAGATGTAAGATATACTCCATTGCATCCCGTAGACACTCATATTGGTCAAGTTGCTTGCGAATGCGACTTTTGAGCCAAGACCAGCATCGCTCAAT
>NZ_JAIVFS010000271.1 GCF_020829645.1 Nostoc mirabile CHAB5784
ATGATTAGTCCCGCCTCAATGGTTTTGCCCAATCCGACTTCATCGGCTAGTAATGCGCGTCCACCCAGTTGTCTAAGTACTTTTCGGGCTGTTTCAATCTGATACCAGTATTTGTCAATAGCAGTTAGTGTGGGCAGGCAAATTAGCTGATCATAGTCTGCCATTACGGAGAGGTTGAACAGGTTTAAACGCGCCTCGTAGAAGTTGAGCGGGTCGTATTTACCAACTTTCAGGGCTTCTAAGGCAGTGGAAGAATTGAATTTAAATGTATAGTTTGTCTCCATGATGCACCCGTAAATAGCTACTTTTTACCACACCGCGCACGTACTTTTGACCAGTTCAGCACTTAGTCGCCATAGAGTTCCGAGTCTAAGTTGGCAGCCAAGGAGCCATGAGATACTGCACCAATGAAGTTTGCCAGGGGGTCGTTACTGCCAGTGGATGAGTTTGTGGTTGGTGATTTCTGAGTACGTGCAAGCTGTTGAACATACCGCAACACGTCTTCTTGGTGCTGCTCTGGCAGTTGTTCAATCGCTTCAAAAATTGCTTGTTTGGTTGTCATAGGAATGACTTAATGTTGCTTGATTCTATAAAGTCTACTGCTGAAATTACCGTCTTAGCTAGAACTTCTCTTCTTCTGATACACTTCAATAAACTGGAAACTAAAACCGAGCCGGTTGACCAAATGTCAACGTATCTTCTAGGAACGAAAGCCAGTGTCAACTTCTGACCCTCTTTGCCGCATTATTGCCCTGTTTAACCAAGCCGGTGGTGTCGCAAAATCAACACTAACCCAAAATTTGGGATACCACCTAGCACGACGAAAACATCGCGTTCTCCTCATCGACGTAGACCCCCAAGCGTCCTTGACCAAATTCATGGGGTTAGTGCCATCTCAGTTACAAAAAACCGTTGCTGATGCCATTATCGATGAGCAGCCCTTACCAATTCATGAGGGCATTCACGGCATGGACTTGGTTCCAGCAAGCCGAGTCTTAAGTGGAGCAGAAATGCAGTTAGTCAGTGCTGCGATGCGCGAGTTGCGCCTTAAGGAAGCCATTGAATCTGTTCTAAATGAATACGACTTCATTCTTATAGATTGTCCCCCCAGCTTAGGATTGCTTTCCTATATCGCCTTAGTCGCGGCCACACACGTACTCGTTCCCGTTGAAACCCATATAAAAGCCTTCGAGGGAACTGACGAGCTTTTACAAACTATTACCCATGTAAAAAATAAAGCCAACCGTAAAATCCAAATAGCAGGGTTTGTTCCCACTCGTTATGCTCAACAGAATTCAGCCGATAAACGCGCATTAGCAGCAATCATTGAACAACTTTCCGCTTGGGGTCGTATTTTTCCACCCATCCCCAGAGCCACCGCTTTTGTCGATGCGTCAGAAGAACGTGCACCTCTAGCAGTATTTGACCCGAAACATCCTGTAGTCGCTATTCTTGAAGAAATCGCCAAGGCTTTGGAGGCTTTATGAACCGACGCAAACAAACAGACAAACCCTTTGGGGGTCAAATTACAACTCCACCCCCTGCACCTTGGTTATCCTCACCAGATGGCGAGTTGCCAGCCGCTACTGAAACTACTATCAAGCTCTCAGATATAGTTCTGCCCCAACACCAGCCCCGACGATACTTTGACCCACAAGCATTAAAAGAATTAGTCTCGTCAGTCAAGCAGCATGGCATCCTCCAACCTTTGTTGGTGCGTCCACTTTGCTCTGGGAAATACGAATTAGTAGCAGGAGAACGACGCTATAGGGCAGGACTTGAAGCAGAACTTGAAGTTGTGCCTGTGGTTGTGCGTGAGCTATCAGATGACCAAGCGTTTCAGTTGGCTTTGATTGAAAACCTGCAACGAGAAGACCTTAACCCTGTTGAAGAAACGGAAGGGATATTGCACCTGTTGGCAATCCGGTTCCATTGCGATGTAGAAGCCGTAAAATCCTTGCTGTACCGAATGAAAAACGCTCACAGCAAGGGGGAACAGCCGTCAAAATCCTCATTAAATGAATCTAGGAGAAACGTTTCTCCTAACCCAGATAATCCACAATCTGAGGACAACATTTCTGACCAGTTATCAGAGAAAAATGAATCTAGGAAAAACGTTTCTCCTAACCCAGATAATCCACAATCTGAGGACAACATTTCTGACCAGTTATCAGAGAAAAATGAATCTAGGAAAAACGTTTCTCCTAACCTAGATAAACCGCAATCTGAGGACAACATTTCTGACCAGTTAGTCGAGAAAAATGAATCTAGGAGAAACGTTTCTCCTAACCTAGATGAAGAACAATCAAACACCGTACAACAGGTGTTTGAGAGCCTGGGACTCATGAACTGGCTATCGTTCACCACCACACGCTTACCTTTGCTCAATCTGCCCGAAGAAATTTTAATGGCACTGCGTTCTGGTCAACTGGAATACACCAAAGCACAAGTCTTGGCGCGGGTAAGAAATAATGAAATCCGAAAAAAACTTTTGTCCGAAGCGATAGCTAACTATTGGTCTTTAAGCCAAATCAAAGAAAAAATCACAGCTTGGACTGATGATGAACAAACATCCTCTTCTAAAGCAACTAACCAAATACCAGACCGCCTCCAAAATATCACCCAGCGTATTAAAAAGCGTCAGCTTTGGAAAGAACCTAGAAAGCAAAAGCAGCTAGTAAACCTTTTAAACAAGCTGGAAGCATTACTAGGGGATGAGTGACTTGGGGTAAATTGTCAGGTAATCTCTACTTTTA
>NZ_JAIVFS010000272.1 GCF_020829645.1 Nostoc mirabile CHAB5784
ATATTTGATTACTTCTCAATATTTCCGACATAGCAGCGCCTGTATTGTTCACAGTCTTCAAGGAATTTCAAAAATCTCAGCAAATCAGAGCATTTTTCTCTCACCAGAGACATAAAAGAGCGCTAGTGGTGTCGGTGGATTTGCCACTCTGTGGATGTGCGATCGAGGCGACACCTGCGAAGCCGTATCTAGGATTTAAGCTAGATTTAGACCCCGTTCAACTCTGTGACATCATTGCTCAAACTAACCCAGGCATGAGTAAGAAAGAAAACTCGGTTAGAGGCTGGTTCATCAGCGATGCCGATCCATCGTTGATTGATTGTGCTATCAGGCTGACACGGCTTTTGGACACACCGCAGGATATTCCATTCCTAGCACCAATGATCGTCCGCGAAATCTACTACCGTTTGCTAATTGGTGAACAAGGTGAAGCAGTTCGCCAAATTGCCACATCGGGCAGCAATATGCAGCGCATTGCTGAAGTGATAAAACTTATCAAGGCTGATTTTACAAAGCCACTGCGGGTTGAGGATCTAGCTCTTCAAGCCAATATGTCTCCTTCCTCGTTCCATCGCCATTTCAAAGAAGTCACCTCCATGAGTCCGCTGCAATATCAAAAGCAATTAAGACTATTGAAAGCGCGTCACCTGATGCTTGCCGAGAATGCCGATGCGACCCATACTGCCTATCAGGTGGGGTATGAAAGTCCTTCACAGTTTAGTCGCGAATATTCTCGGATGTTTGGTGCGCCTCCTATGAAGGACATTGAACGATTACGAATAGCTTGAGCAAAGACTGTGAGTTCGCTACAGCAAACTGCAAACATCCAGAGATATAGCTTTTAATTTATAAGAAGTAAGTTGATCAATATAAATTTGTGTATGAGAGCCAAATGTTAAAAGAACTTCACCTCCAACAAGTTGGTCCAGCTGCCCATTTTGATGTCGCATTTGCCGATAGGCTCAATATATTTACTGGTGATAATGGTTTAGGTAAAAGTTTTTTACTCGATATTGCTTGGTGGGTGATGACTACAAATTGGGCGGAGCAACCAGCGTACCCACAGCGAGTCAGAGGTGAAAATCCGCAAATTACAGCCGTAGTTAGCAATAAAAAAAATATAAGAGAGTATCAGAGCCAGTTTGATTTTTCTGAACAGCAATGGCGTAATTTACAAATGCCTCCTTTATTAAAAGAGGTAGTTATTTATGTGCGGGTTGATGGTAGTTTTTCTGTTTTTGACCCTGCTCGCCAACGCGATATTGCTTATAATTTTAATCCAAATACACTTTGGAATGGATTAAAGTCAAAAGATAAAGTTATTTGTAATGGTCTAATTCAAGATTGGGTTACATGGCAGAATCAACCCAATAAATATCCATTTGAACTCTTTTCTAATGTCATTAAAAAACTTGCACCTCACCCTTCCGAATGGATAGAAGTGGGAGAAACAACGCGAGTTTCTATTGAAGACGTGCGCGATATTCCTACAGTTAACCTACCTTACGGGAATGTTCCTGTCACTCAAACATCAGCCGGAATGAAGCGTATTTTGGGACTAGCTTATTTACTAGTGTGGACTTGGTACGAACATAAAAAAGCTTCCGAACTGCGACAACAAAAGCCAGTAAATCAGATAGTTTTACTAATTGATGAAATTGAATCTCATTTGCATCCTCGTTGGCAGAGGGTGATTTTACCAGCTATTTTATCTGTGGTGACAGAATTACAACCCAGGATGAAGATACAGGCTTTAGTAACTACTCATTCTCCACTTGTTCTTGCTTCCTTAGAGCCAAATTTTCATGAGCAAGAAGATCAACTATTTTTATTTAAATTACAAGATAGAGAGGTTAGCCTTGACGAAGTACCTTGGTCAAAACAAGGGGACATAGTTGGATGGTTAACCTCAGACATTTTTGGACTCAAACAAGCCCGTTCCAAAGAAGCAGAAATTGCAATTGAAGCAGCAGAGGCTTGGATGCGTGATGATGATATGAATACGTTTCCAGAAAATCTGAGAATACCAACACAAATTCATCAGGAACTTCAAAGAGTTTTACCAGGACATGACCCATTTTGGCCCCGTTGGATAGTTACAACGGAGAAAAGAAATTTTGGGTTATCAGAGGTATAACACAGATGATGCCATTTAACCCTCCTCCAGAACCGCCTGATTTTGATAAAAAAGTGCGACAACCAGGAAATGCTTGGTTGGCAAAAAACCCAGATTCCAAAAAAGGAACCAGAGATTATTGGTCGCCTTTCAAAAGTTATTTAGCTGATGGATTTAGTAATCTGTGTGGCTATAGCGTAATGTATGAACCAGTTGGTACAGTAGATCATTATCGCAGCCGTGAAAATTATCGCAATTTAGCTTATGAATGGAGCAATTTACGCTTTGCTTCTGCTTGGATAAACAGTAGTAAAGGTACGCTTGATGACCAGGTACTTGACCCTTTGGATTTGGGAGAAGATTGGTTTGAAATTTTACTTCCTTCCCTACAATTAGTATTAACAGATAAAGTTCCTCCGCAACAACGTCAAAAGGCGGAATTTACTTTGGAACGGTTGCGGTTACGGGATGATGAAAGACTGGAGTTTAGACTAAGCTATACAAAATGACCCAGCAGGGCTGAGTTAATCAGAGACTTAGCAAAAGTATGAATAATCTAAGGTATTAAACAGCAACAGATGCTTCTTTACGTGGTGGAGTTACT
>NZ_JAIVFS010000273.1 GCF_020829645.1 Nostoc mirabile CHAB5784
GTAACTCCACCACGTAAAGAAGCATCTGTTGCTGTTTAATACCTTAGATTATTCATACTTTTGCTAAGTCTCTGATTAACTCAGCCCTGCTGGGTCATTTTGTATAGCTTAGTCTAAACTCCAGAACCCAACCTACTGTTTTCTATAGCGCTTCTCGCTTGAGTCCAATACAGACCTAACCCCCAGCCCCTTAAGAGCTAGCGTTGGGGAGCAAGATTCAAAGCCTCTCTCCTTTTAGGAGAGAGGAATGGAAGTGAGGTCAAAGTGTATTGCTTCCATTCGAGAACCGCTATAAATACAAAAAAACCAGGAGTTCCCCCCTGGTATCATCAAAAATTATTACACAGTTTACCTAGCTTAAGAAGCTGCTTCAGTTTCTGTCCCAGCATCTTCAGCGCTAATTTGTGGTGGCAAAACGCTGACAACAAGTCGCTCTGATTCAGCTAGAGGTGTTACACCTTCAGGAAAGGGTATATCACTAATACTCAAGCTGTCTCCAATTTGCAGATTAGAGACATCGATTTCGATGACATCTGGGATGTTTTCTGGCGCACAAGTCACTTGCAATTCGGTGACTACGGTGTCTAACACACCACCTTCTTGTTTAACACCAACAGCAGTTCCCACAAAACGCAACCGAACTTCTACAGTAGTGTCGCCGTGGCCTGCAACTGCGAAAAAGCTGAGGTGGTAAGGCGTACCTTTGGCTGGATGGATTTGAAGTTCCCGCAGGAGGGTTTTGCCGCGCCAAGGTACATCAGCAATATTCAACTCAATCAAGGTGTTATTGACGGAAGCTCTTTTGAGCAAACGCTCAACAGTTTTGGCTTCAATGGTCAAAGAAATGGATTCTGTACCCTTATGACCATACAAATTGGCAGGTATCAGTCCAGCACGGCGCAAAGCTCTTGGCTTGCTCCCTTCTGGACGTTTTTGAGATTCGACTGTAATAGCCATAGAAGTTGTCCTTTGTCATTAGTCATTAGTCATTAGTCATTTGTCATTGGTCATTAGTCATTTGTCCTTTGCTAATGACTAATGACCAATTTACGCACTGAGCAGGGTAGCAGGTGTGCCGTCGGCCTGCAATAAAGCACGTTTGGGCCCGTGGATGGGGTCTTCTACGATTATGGTTTGATCGCGGCTTGCTCCTAGTGAGACGATCGCGATCGGGACTTCCATTAATTCAGCGAGGAATTTTAGATAGTCCAGTGCTTGCGGTGGCAAGTCTTCCAGGGTGCGGCAGTCGGTTGTTGACACTTTCCATCCTGGTAAGGTTTTGTAGATGGGGCGACATCTAGCAAATTGACGAGAACTTGTGGGGAAGTGTTCACTGCGTTGACCATCTATGTCATAAGCGACACAAACTTGGATTTCCTCTAATTCATCGAGGACATCTAGTTTAGTGAGCGCCATACAATCCATGCCGTTTATCCGCACGGCATAGCGACCGATGACGGCATCAAACCAGCCACAACGCCGTTTGCGTCCAGTAGTTGTGCCAAATTCGGCACCGCGATCGCACAACATTTCTCCCAACTCTCCATCCAATTCGGTGGGAAATGGCCCTTCTCCCACCCGTGTCGTATAGGCTTTCGACACTCCAATTACCCGGTCTATCATTGTCGGCCCTACCCCTGTACCAACGCAAGCCCCCCCGGCCACAGGATTAGAGGAGGTGACATAAGGATAAGTTCCATGATCTAAGTCAAGGAGCGTACCTTGTGCGCCTTCAAACAAAATATTCCGCCGTCGCCCAATTGCATCGGATATTTTTAACGATGTATCAATAACGTAAGGGCGCAACCGTTCTGCATATCCCAAATACTGTTCAATCACCTCTTGTGCATCTAGAGGCGGCAAGTTGTAAAGCTTTTCTAAAATGACGTTTTTATAATTAATCGTCCACTCCAACTGCTCACGTAGTCCATCCGGGTTCATCAAGTCTAAAACCCGAATGCCTATACGCTCAGATTTGTCAGCATAAGTCGGCCCAATGCCCCGACCTGTTGTGCCGATCTTATGGCTTCCCCGTCGTTCTTCCGATGCCTGGTCAATCAACCGATGATAAGGCATTGTTACGTGGGCTGTCTCAGATATCAGCAGGTGGTCAGTGGAAATATTTAGTTCTTTTAATTGGTCGAGTTCTGCAATCAAAATCTGTGGATCGATGACTGTTCCACAGCCGATAATGCAATCGGTATTTGGATACAAAATACCAGAAGGAATCAAGTGCAGCTTAAAGGTCTGACCTTTAACTACAATCGTGTGTCCAGCATTGACACCCCCTTGATAACGAACCACAACATCTGCGGAACGGCTGAGTAAGTCAGTTATTTTACCTTTTCCTTCATCGCCCCATTGGGCACCTATGACAATGACGTTAGCCAAGAGCTTAAATTAAGAAGTAAAGTTTCCACAAACTATAATTATTAACATATTCCTGGAATCATGTCAAGCTTATTCTATAACTACCTACTACATCGGGCGCAAAGATAAACATATCATTTCAAATGGCGCAAGAAGCTCGGAATATAAAGCAGATTGCAACAGGCGTGAGGTACAGATATCGTAGGGGCACAACATGTTGCATTGGTGTCAACTTAAGTCAGAAAGCTCATTCCACAGTCATTTTACCCCACCCCTTAATCCCCTCCCCGTGAACGGGGAGGGGAGATTTTGTCGTTAGACAAAAGCGGGGTGGGGTGACGACGGCT
>NZ_JAIVFS010000274.1 GCF_020829645.1 Nostoc mirabile CHAB5784
CAAAGATAATCATTATTACCGCTACTGCTGGAAGACTGGGGGGAAGATTAGGCATCGGCACATCAGCGGGGGGAATGTGCCATCGCAGTTAGCCCAAAGTAGGAAGGAGGAAGTTGAGATTGCGATCGGGGATGGTGTAACCCCGGTGGAAATTGAAAAGTTAATCCGTCAGCAGCGCGGAGGTCAAAATTGATTATTGCGGTTTACCTGAATACGAAATTGTTCTTAGAATCAGGCTACACAGCCTCTTTGTACTTGTCAGGAATTTCTTATATTCCATTTGAGCAATTGAAATTAGTTGCAAAGTTGCACCACCTAAAAGATGTGCCAGAAAATTATCATATTCAGGATGTATTAGACAAAGCATACCTTGCAACTCAAAACAGCGCTCATTATTGGTATGATGACTCAGAAGTTGAGCCAATTGTCAAATGTCCCCAGCGCTCAACGAACATATATGCAATCCCTTTCCCTTGCTCAACTATTTGGCGAGGGGGCTTTTCAAGATACAAGTGTTTTGATTATTCAAAAAACTGATTTGCTGAGATTGACACTTGCTGCCAATAATACTGCTGAAAGTTTGCTAGTTGGAATCTTGATTACTGCATTAAATAATTTTCAAGGAGTAATCACAGACGAGGACAGCGAGCCGATAACCGACGAGAACAACCAGCCGATTACTTACGACAACTCGGAAGCTTTTGAATTCCTACAAATGATTTCTTGGAAGGCTTTTTTTAGCACGCTTGATAATCAGCGATACATCAACCATCAAATTATCGTCAACATTTACACGCAATTATGAAAATAGTTGACAAGCCGGAACTTCCAATTCTAACAGACAACGATTTAGTACTAAGTTGGGACGCTGAGACTAGCACTACTAGAAAAGTCAAAGCTTCCACTTTGAAAACATATGCTCAACAGGGTATTTCGAGCGGGAATACTATTACATATGCTCGTGTTGGAGACGTGAAAGCCTATGATACTCAGTCGGGGGCAGCAACAGCTAACACAGATATTACAAGGGTATTAAACACAATTATTGATAGCGCATCCTGGCTATCTCTTTTTAATAATCAAATTACCTTACAAGCTGGCATATATCTTGTACATGCGGCTGTACCAGGTTTTTTGTGTGGACAATTTCGTGGATGGCTGCACAACATAACTGACAACTCGGTAGCTATTTTAGGACAAGCTGCTTATTCAGCAGCTCAAGCTGCTGCTGTTTCAGTTGTTAACGGTAGGCTCGTAACTACTGCAATAAAGACCTTTTACAAATACGGCTACTACATCCATTACGACCAGAACAAAATGAGTATTTTTGATCCAGGAACAGCAGGAACTTTAAAATCAACTCAAATACCCCAGGCATTATTTGAAGTTGCCCGCGCTTTAGATGCGGCGGAAAATCTCAGAAACGGTGCTAATCCCGGCTTACCACCACGCCGAAATCTTTCCACTACTGTCAGTTTCGATACTGGAACAATTGCGATTGCTGCTACATTACCAATTTCAACAGGTATTCAAGTAGGGGGATCTGTTGGTGTAGCTGTGAGCGATTATTTAGGGACTACTTATTCAGCATTTACCAATGGTGGTGGTGATTTAAGCTCTGATACTTTACCAGAAGCACTACTAGAAGTTGCTAGCGTTTTAGCGGCGGCTGAAAAAGCCGTTACCCCGGCTGAAAACCAACCAAATAACGTGCAAATCATCTTTGATTTAGAAACAGCAAGCGCTACAATTTCCGCAAACTTACCTTTTAATACGGCCGCTGGCACTACTGGTGATGTTGTGATCCAAGCTATTGATTAGATTATGAAATTTGATGCTATCCTTGTTCGGGGAACCTGTTTCACCGTGGAAGCTCCCTGTTAACGCCAGTGTCAACCCGCAACGGTCGTCTGATTGTTAGAGTCGATGCTGATGTTGCCACCAGACACCTCTCCTGCCAAACCGTGCATGAAGCTTTCGCCGCACACGGCTTTAAGTTTCATAAGTCTCTCGACTATCTCCCAGATTTACCTTGTTTTAACGAGTGTATTGTCTGGTGCTGATGACAGTGACGATGTAGAGCCACCAAATTGCTTGACTTCCAATGATTATGGTTGCCATCAACGTGATGTAACTCTATTAGGTCATCAGGCAAAAAAGACAGGTTGCAGTGTTGGCACTTAAACTGCTGCTTGGCGAGTGTTTTAGCTGTAGCTCCGTCATATAATACGGAGTTACGTTTTGACCAGTAGAGCAAGTCTCCGTCATATGGGCTTTTATTTCCCTTGACTTTGACAAATTTTGCTGCTGACCAGGGAACCGTTGGAGCTACTTCTTTCATAATTCCATTGGTTTGCCATCGGTTAAACCGCCCCTGTTTGCGGATGAATTTCCATGCCCAGTAACTTATATGCCACAGCGCGTGTTGGCTCATATCGCAGTATTGATGGTATTTTCTCCAACCTCTGATGATGCTGGATACCCTCGCTATGCGTTGCTCAAGTGTATAATTTGAGTCCTTTAGAGAGGATTTGATTTGTTTTTGGTATCCATACTCTTCTGAGCTTGGCGTGCTGCCAATGGTTGATATTTAGTTGTGTAGCAAGTGTCAAGCGTTGATAGCAGTTGAGGTTTCTCATCCCATCTATACCAGCCGTACATTTGCCTGTATTAAGCT
>NZ_JAIVFS010000275.1 GCF_020829645.1 Nostoc mirabile CHAB5784
TGTGGCGATCGCTTCCATGACACTGCATCAAGGACGACCGCCTGACCCCTCCTCGACTGTTCAATAACTTTCAAAGCTGTAGCCCTTATTCCGTATAGCTTAGAGCTTTTCTTAGTGCCATTCGGTTGCAACCGTAGTAAGTTCGCTGATATCTGGTTGCCTGATGGTACTGTCAAATCCCTGTCTATTGAGGGGGCTGCTATCTTGCAAGGGTTTCCCGGTTGGTACGAGTTTCCAAACGAAACTGCTACGGCGGGGTCAATTATCGGCTATTCCGTACCTCCTTCTTTTGCAACTCAATTATTCATGTCGGCACAAAGTATTTTGAAAGGAGCAAAAGTATGACTAACCGATGGACTAAACTTGGAGCAGTGCTGGTACATCTCCCCACCTTGGGACTAACGAATCGGGCCTCTACTGGTCAGTCTGTTAGAGCGAGTCTATGGGGAGCAATTACTAAATGCAATCGCACGAACAGATACATTAGTACTAACTCAGGAATATATTGCTAAGATACTGGGCTGTCGTCGCACTGGGGTTACGGAGGTAGCAACTAGACTCAGCCGAGCCGGAATGATTAGCTACAGGCGTGGAAATATTACCATCTCGACGAAGTTTAAACTTTTTCAGGAGAAATATCAGTGACCATTTCAATGTATCAAGCTTCAGTACCAGTGTTTATTCACACACTTAATAATCTTGTAAGTATTCTTGAAAAAGCTGATACATACACACAAACCAAAAAAATAGATCAGTATGTGTTGCCCAATAGTCGTCTATTCCCAGATATGTTTCCATTGTCAAGACAAGTACAAATTGCCTCTGACATAGCAAACAGAGGTGCTGCACAATTAGCAGGGGCAGAAGCACCCAAGTTTGAGGACAATGAAACTACATTGCCCGAACTTATTGACCGCGTTCAGAAAACTATCTCTTATTTACACACATTTAAACCCGAACAAATAGATGGTTCGGAAGATAAAAAAATTATTTATCCCGCGATCTAAATCCCCCACCATTTAGTACAATGCTTTGGTAGCAATTCTTAATCCCCGATTAACGCAAAAATAATTGATAACTTTTTAACAGTACTGTCTGTTTACCCCATCTCCTCAATATCCACAATATGAATATCGACCGATTGCAGTCACTTAAGCAAAAACTGACGAATGACGCAGACTTGTCCGATATCTGGCTATTTTATATGGATCATTTTGCGGATCTGCCGGAATTCACTGACCTGGGTGAGCCTGCCTATAATGAATATCTAGATGCTGTCCTCCAAAAAACTTGTCAGCAGATGTTTGGCAGTGCAATAAAGATTAGTGACTTTTTGTTGATCTACATAGCTCCGTATCATTTATTTCATGGAGCTTTCCAAATTCAAGGACGTATTGGGGGTGTGATTTATTTCGAGGATATAAAAATTGGGTTAATTGCAGTGTCGGCAGATTATCCCCCTACCGATGCAGTTAAGTATTCACGTTTTACTGAGGTGATTCAACTGTCTGCTCCTAATGCCAATGATCGCAATTGAGAGAAGCACAACTTATAGATGTCATCTTATGCTTTTTGCCCTGAGCAAAACTAGTAGTCTAATAGTAAAAGGCTGTTCAGACTGGAGACTGTTGCTAAAATAACGTGCAATTGTATGTCACAACTTTATATAATCCCTAGTAGAGGACTAACGAAAGTAATATGACCGACACGCCTGAGTATTTCCCTAGCAGACTAGACCGACTTGAACAAATAGTATTGGGGCTTGCTGAGAGACAATCCAATACTCAACAGCAATTAGACTCACTTACCGAAAATGTAAATCGTGTATTAGCCAGAAGTGCAATTTTAGATGATGTACTACTTGAGTTACGCGATAGCCACGAAATACATCAACGTAACTTTGAAGAACATCAACGAAATTTTGACGAAAATCAACGCACTACAAACGCAGCACTACAAAGCCTTGAGGCTATCTTGCTACAGTTGACTCGAAATCATTCTTGAGGCGCGATGGCGCTGCTTCGCCCGCCTTCATGCGATCGCACGGGGTGTAAATTTCGAGCAATTCATCTTCACTAAAAGCGATTGTCTCTTGCCATTGATGCTGACCGTAGAGAAGCAATGACTTTGAAGCGAAGGTAATATTAACCAGCGTCAAAATGGAACTCATACACAGCAGTCGAATTGAGTCCTAATTTGCTATCCTCAGAGATCCTGCCCTGTATTTACCTGATGATAACTATGGATATGCGTCGGCTTATAAAAAAGGTTTCGCATCACTTGCAGAGCATTGTTTGGCAGGGCAATAAAGATTACTGACTTTTTGCTGATCTACATAGCTCCGTATAATTTATTTCATGGGGCTTTTCAAGTTGAAGGACGTATTGGGGGTGTGATTTATTTCGAGGATATAAAAATTGGGTTAATTGCAGTATCGGCGGATTATCCTCCTACCGATGCAGTTAAGTATTCACGTTTTTCCGAGATGATTCAACTGTCGGCTCCTAATGGCAACGAGCGCAATTGAGATTCACTCTTTAATGGTAAGGATTCAGGTGGCAGAGTATTGACAAGGAGGACACTTGAGGGTGAGTATCACAAATATGAACCAAAGCCAGCCTGAAGAATTAGACCGAGAAAGTTTGAGCCAGTTGCCCAAAGAAGAACTGG
>NZ_JAIVFS010000276.1 GCF_020829645.1 Nostoc mirabile CHAB5784
TCGCGGATAAATGGGTAATGAGGTATGCGTGACAAGCACCAAGTCATTGAGGAGCCGTGTGAAGGGAAACCTTCATGCACGGTTTTGAAGACCAACGGGGTTGGTGACAACCTCGTTGAGTTTAATATTAGCGAGATGAATCAAGCATGGGATACTGCTTATGAGTATCTTAGTAGTCAACTGTGGGCAGTTTTCAAGCTACCTCTATGGGTACCCACCCTAAAAAACCGCGCATTTGTGCAAGCGATGGGAACACTAGATAGAATCGTCTATCGGATCATTCGCTCCCGTCGAGAAAGCAATAATAGTCCTGACGACCTGCTCTCTATGCTGATGGATGCTTACGATGAAGAGTCTGGTCAGGGAATGAGTGATGAGCAACTGCGCGATGAGATTATGACCATCTTTACCGGTGGATTTGAAACCTCAGCAGCTGTACTTGCATGGACTTGGTACTTGCTTTCTCTTCACCCTAAGGTCGAAAGTCGGCTCCAAGATGAACTCAAGAGTGTTTTAAATGAACGTACCCCGACTCTTGAAGATTTACCAAACCTGAAATATACCAGGATGGTACTCGAAGAATCGATGCGGCTTTATCCTGGTGCGTGGGTCTATACCCGCACTAACTTACAGGCTGACGAGGTTGGAGGCTATCACATACCAGCTAACTCTGTGATCATGATTAGCCCTTATGTCACCCACCGCCTACCAGCTTTTTGGGAGAATCCCGAAGACTTCGACCCTGAGCGCTTCACAAAAGAACAAGCTGCTGCGCGTCCACGCTATGCTTACTACCCCTTCGGCGGCGGGCCACGCCAATGCATCGGTGAGATATTTGCAATGACTGAAATGCAGTTGATAGTTGCGATGGTAGCTCAAAAATATCGGCTGCACCTAGTACCTGGACATCCGGTTGAAGAAGAGCCGATGTTCACATTGCGTCCCCGCCACGGCATCCTCATGACATTGGAACCACAAATCAGTCTTGGTGATGTCTCCCAACCTGAGATTCAGAAGACGTTTTAACTTAGTTTGCTGTCATAGGTAGCTTAAAGTGAGTCTTTTTCGTTATGAACATCACACATCATGTAGAGCGCGGTCATGTGTTATTCCCTGACAAAATCGCCCTGATTTTTGAGGATAAATCTTTAACCTACAAACAGCTTAACCTGTTAGCAAATCGCGTGGCTAATGGTTTACGGGGATTGGGAATTAAAAAAGGCGATCGCATAGCCTTGTTTTTGCCGAATATTCCAGAGTTCATTATTTCTTATCTTGGCATTCTTAAAATTGGTGCTATTGTTGTCTCAGTCAATGTAATGCTCAAAAGTACTGAAGTCAGCTATATTCTCAACGATTGTGCTGCCAAGGTAGTAATTACAACAGAAACTCAAAGTGAGCAGGTGCTAGAGGCAGACTTACCCGAACTGCAACATATTTTGATTGTAGAAGGTACAGCTAGCAAGGGAATTAGTTTAACGCAACTAATAGAAAACGCTTCGGGGGAAGGATGTGCTGCCGAAATGGATCGCTACGCTCCAGCTTGCATCGTTTACACATCAGGCACAACAGGTTTCCCCAAAGGAGCCACCCTTTCTCACGGCAATGTAATTTCCAATATGTATTCCCACAACCGTTGTTGTGGAATGCGACCGGATGACCGATTGCTGCTGTACTTGCCGCTATTTCATTGCTTTGGCCAAAACGCGATTCTCAATGCTGGACTCAATGTTTGTGCCACCATTATCCTGCAACGCCGATTTAAGCTTGAGCAAGTCCTGGACACCATTGCTACCCAAAAAGTCACCATGTTCTTTGGGGTACCTACAATCTACTTAAATCTACTAAACACTTCTTTTTCGCACCTCCAAAGCATCCGCTATTACTTTTCGGCTGCGGCTCCTATGCCCGTTGAAGTTGCAAAGATTTGGCAGGAGAAATATGGACTCGTCATTCATGAAGGGTATGGTTTAACTGAAACATCACCATGTTCTTGTTATAACCACGATCTTAAATATAAATTCGGTTCAATTGGGATGCCAATTGAAAATGTAGAAATGAAGATTGTTGATGGCGATGGTCATCAGGTAAAACCAGAGGAGTTGGGAGAAATAGTTATCAAGGGGCCAAACGTCATGCTTGGTTATTGGAATCGCCCATTTGAAACTGCCCAAGTCATTAAAAATGGTTGGTTCTATACTGGCGACATTGGTCGGATGGATTCAGACGGCTTTTTCTATATCGTTGACCGCTTAAAAGATATGGTTAATGTTTCTGGATTTAAGGTGTATCCAACTGAAGTAGAAAATGTTATTTATCAATATCCAGCAGTAGCTGAATGTGCAGTATACGGAGTTCCAGATGCGCTCAAAGGTGAGATAGTCAAGGCAAACATCGTACTTAAGCCTGGTCACGCAGTTACGCAAGAACAAATTATTGAATTCTGTTCTCGTAGGATAGCAATTTATAAAGGTAAGGATTCAGGTCTAATATTTAGGAAGTAGAGATGGGGGAGACAGATAATTATTAGAATCAACCAGTAGTGCTTGTACAAAAAAATCAATAATAGACTTGCCTTGACGACGACAAGTCTGC